>JAUMUD010000001.1:68091-148285 GCA_030530875.1 Corynebacterium sp. | reverse complement strand
ACAAACTAGCTGCTCACGCACCTCTTCGGACAATTTACTAGTTGGATACAAAAAAACTGCTCCCTTCCAAGTCAACCAAGTTTTATTTTTATCGGTCAACTTTTGGGGAGCAGTTCAATTTGCTACCGGCTTTTTATTATGTCAACTTCCTCGAATTAACCCAGATTTATTAGGAAAAATGGAACTCTATCTTAACTAGGTGTAAGATAAGCGTATATTTTCTTACCCTTTTTTAATAAACACGAAAGGTATAGAGGTGAAGAAATTCTCCCGCAGTGCCATCGCAGTAGTCACCGCTACTGCCGTGGCTTTCTCCGGCGTCGCCGCTGTCGGCAATGCCCACAACTTCGCTTTTGCTGCTGATTCTGACAGCACCACAGTTGCTGGCGCTGGCTCATTGGTGCCAAATAAAGTACTTACCAACAGTGGCAGTGCTATCTCTCAGGCTGTCTATGCCTATGCGGGCACTAATATCAAAGATAATCAACACACGATTCTTGCCATTGGCGATACTCTTGAGGTCGACTGGACGCTAAACGTCCCAACCGATAGCCAGGGCACTTCCCTTAAGCTGGCCAATGTTGATCTCGCTGGTTGGACTCGTGCCACCACTGTCACCTTTGCTGATGGCACCAACGAGCAACTTGATGCTGCTACACTGGACAAGACATATACGAAGAATGTTGCCAAGGTAGCTTTCGTATATACTCAGACCTTGAATGATACTAACTACACCACCGCAAGTTTCGTGCCAAGCACTGACTTTAGCGTCCAGGTTGGCAACACCGTCTACAAGAAGACTGACAATGGCATGCCAATCTATACGCTGCCTACAACTGGCAACTATGCTTATGCCACCGCCACGGTTACTTTGCTTAATAACGCCGCTGACAAGGTCAAGGTAAAGCTGTGGAAGAATGGTGGTACTGAGCCAACGGACTACAATACTCCAGTTAATAATGCAGTTACTCTTGCTGGTTACAAGGATGTTCAGGGCAAGTATTTCTATAAGCTTGCTGATGGTTCTTATTACAGCCCATCTAGTGCAGCCATCTCCTTCACTAATCTGACTTCCGATGATGCCACGAACTCTATCAGCATCGATGGTAATAAACTCGCTAATCTTGATGCTTTTGGCACCGCCACTAAGTATTTCGGTGATAGTGCCGATGTCACTTCCCTCCAGAAGGCCTACCTGGATGATGCAACGAAGTCCGTTGCGCAGTATAATCTGGGTAAGATTAATTCCGATGCTGCGGTTCACAACTGGAGTGGCGTTGCTCAGGCACTGAATTTGAGCGTTGGACAATACAATGTCACAGCTCAGTCTGATGCTGCAGCCTCGACCCGTACGAGTGCTAATAATTTCCTGGCTACAGTGACAAAGGGCGCGGAAACCGATCACCCATCTGCACTTGCTGACACCGTTACTAACAATTCTGTCAGCGACATCAATAAGGCTGTCAGCGATGCTCTCGTAGATTATGCATTCGCTAAGAGTGGATTTGATGGCTTGACCCCTGCTCAGCTTGAAGCATACAAGACCAAGGCTAAGAACGGCGACAATGCTGCCAAGACCGCCGCCTTGACTGATGCTGCCAAGGCTAATGAAGTACTTTCTGCAGCTAGGACTGCTCTTAAGACCTATGGTGGCACCACCGACTCCTCCAATGATCTGAGCAACGCCTACAGCAAGGCTCATGATGATCTCAGGGCAGCTGTGCTTGAAACGAATCCTGATCTGGATAAGGTTAAGAGTCTGACAGATCAGCTTAACACCCTTGGTGCACAATGGAATCAGTGGAACGGTCTTGCAGATCTGAGCCTTAGCAAGGCCCAGATTGAATCTTTGCGTTCCGATTACGTCAAGGCTACGACTGATGGTGACCGCACTAACGTCATGACCAAGGCTAACAACCTCGCCGCTGCTGTAGCCGCCGCTAAGACAGCTCGTGATGGCTTTGCATCCCAGCAAAGTTCCGATGACTACAAGAACGCTTCTACTGAATCCAAGAATGCGGTTATCGATGCCTATAATGCGCTGAACAAACTGGTTGATTCCAGCACCGATCAGGCCGCAATTGATAAGGCTGTTACTGATTATAAGGCCGCACTTGCTAAGCTGACCCCTGCAAGCGACAACACCGAGACTCCAACCACCAACGACAATGAGACTCCAGCGGCGCCTTCCACGGCACCAAAGGCTTCCGGTAGCTCCTGGTGGCTGCTGTCCATCCCGGCTATCATTGCTGCGATTGTCGGCGTTCGTTGGGTGAACTGGTTCCAGCTCAACCCAGGTTGGGTCGGTAATCCACCAATGTGGTGGTTCTACTCCAACTTCCCACCAGCAGGTCAGTAAGCCCTAGCAGTGGGGGGAGTGACTAACTTCTAGTCACCCAGGTAGGCCAGTGGGGTCTCAGGATTAGTTCCTGAGACCCCACTTTTTGTTTTTCTAAACACCCATTGGAATCTAAAAAAGAAGCTTCCACAGGGCCTGTGAAAGCTTCAAAAATAATAAAGGTAGTTCTTTACTCGGACTCGTCAGTCGTGGTGACTGTGATGAGTTCAAGAGCGCGCTCAACACGGTTTTCCGGAAGCGGAGCATTGAGCACTGCAAGAGCCGCATCCGCGAGCATTACGGAGAGATCAGGGAATGCATCTACCGAAATAGGCTCCGGCACGTGACCGGTGTTCGGACGCATCTCAGTGACGCTCTGGGCAATATAGAAAGGAAGCTCAGCGCGATGATCTTCACTATTACCAAGGAGACTTGCTGCCAAGTCGATAAATGCGTTACGCAATTCCAGACGCTTTTCGTGGAATTCGACAAAGTCCTCAGAAGAAGCCATTGGCAGCTGATAGAGGCGTCCAAGATTCCATCGGGTAGACAGAAGATGGCGGGTCTCTGCTGCGACCAGTGCCCAAAGCTTCATGCCTGCATCAGCATCAGACTTAGCAAGCTCCTGTGCCAGGACTATCGAAGGCTCCACTGTGGAATTCAGAAGAGTCAGGAAGATTTCGGTCTTGGAAGGGAAGTGATAATAAAGAGATGCCTGACGGATACCCACAGCATCAGCGATCTGGTGGGTAGAAGTCGTGGCAAAACCTTGGGTAGTAAAAAGCTCGGCGGAAGCATCCAGAATTTCTTCACGCGCAGTGCTACCGCGACGTCGTGGGCTCTGTTTCCTTGGACGTCCTACGTTTCCTGCCATTTTGGATCCTTTCGGCGATTACTTATTGTTGTTGTTCAAACGGTCACTAACTGCGCGAATAGTATCAGCGACAGCACGGCAACTAGCGCCGAACTGTGCTCGCTGAATCTGCGACATCTCTTCATATGTCTCCACATGAATCTTGTCACTCCAATTGGCAAGCTGGAGGCGCATACCCGCCTGCCACGCTTCCCTCAAGGAATCTGTCTCTGCTACTAGAAGGCTAGTCTGCTCACTGAGACGTGTCATGGTGTTGGAACAACACACACCCGAATCAATGGCGGCCCAGCGGGCGAGAGCAACAACTGGGACAATAAGGTCGGCATGAATATCGACCGAAACAGCCTTCGAAGGAAGACCGTCCTGAACCTGCAAGGCAGGTGGTCGATGCTCAAATGCATACTCAGCAAGCCTCTTAGCCTCTTCACGAGTCAAAGGCTCACCAAGATCGGCACGTGCAATAAGGGCCTCGATATTATTCGGGTCGCTCAAAGCAACAGCCAAGGCGTTATATCCAGCAGAGCGGAAAAACTCCAGAAGCTCAGGGTCAGCATCCACCAGGATTAGCGGGGAAGCTGGCAGACCTTCATCACGACCGAAAGCACCGGCGATTCGAGTTTTAGAATGCAGAGCTGGGCTTGAAAGGACGTCTTTGACGAGCCGTGAGAGCCATGCGGCAACCTCAATAGGATCCGCGTTATGATCCGCTGCGTTACGTGCTAGATCTAGAGCCTCACGAAGCACGCCACGTGCATTTGCTTCATCTTCACAGAGCGAAGCCTGTTCGCCCAATTCAACTAGGGAAGCGTGTAGCACCTAAAAACTCCTTTCGACAGGTTATAGAATACCAAATCAAATGAGGAAAATAAATATTTAGTGGATAATAGATAGAAAAAAGAAACCGCCCGTGCCGAAGCACGAGCGGTAAGTAATACTGTTATCGCTACGAAGATAACCGGCCTAGCGGCTGGTGAACGGCAGGAGAGCCATTTCGCGTGCGTTCTTGACGGCGGTAGCGACCTGACGCTGCTGCTGCGGGGTCAGACCGGTAACGCGACGAGAACGAATCTTGTAGCGATCAGAAATGAAGAGACGAAGAGTGTTGACGTCCTTGTAGTCAACCTTCTCGATACCAGCAGCCTTGAGCTGGTTCTTCTTAGGACGGCGCGACTGCTCCATGCGCACCTTTTTCATGTTATTGCGCTTCATATCAATACTCCCTAATTACCAGCTGGACTTGCGAACGCCTGGGAGCTCACCACGGTGAGCCATCTGGCGAACGCGGACACGAGAAAGACCGAACTTGCGGAGGTAACCGCGTGGACGACCGTCAGCGGCGTCACGGTTACGAACGCGGCAAGGAGCGGCGTCACGAGGCTGACGGTTCAGCTCGTACTGCGCATCCATACGCTCTTCATCGGTGGACTTAGGGTTCTTGATAATAGCCTTGAGTTCAGCGCGACGCTCCGCGTAGCGGGCGACGATTTCCTTGCGCTTCTCGTTCTTGGCGATCTTGGACTTCTTAGCCATAAATTATCGCTCCTCGCGGAATTCGACGTGCTTGCGGGCAACTGGATCGTACTTCTTCAGGGTCATACGATCAGGGTTATTGCGCTTGTTCTTGCGGGTCACGTAGGTGTAACCAGTGCCTGCAGTGGACTTCAGCTTGATAATTGGACGAACATCATTACGTGCCATTAGATCTTCTCCCCACGTGCACGGATCTGAGCAACAACGGACTCGATGCCGTCGCGGTCAATGACCTTCAGGCCCTTAGCGGAAACCGTAAGGGTGATGGTACGACCCTCAGAAGGGAGGTAGAACTTACGACGCTGCACGTTGACATTCCAACGGCGGTTGGTGCGTCGGTGCGAGTGGGAGACGCTCTTACCAAAACCTGGCTTGCGTCCCGTGACCTGGCAAATAGCCGACATGGGTCTTCTTTCTCCTAGCCGCCCACGTCTGCTTGTGTTGTGCTCTTTTAAGTTATTGCTTAGCGGCTCCAACCCCGCTTGGGCATGTTTAAAAAGCTCAATCACTTCAGCCGAATGGGCGTTAAACGTACAATTCGACAACAGCGAGAATCAATCTTACACGAGAACTGTGATTTTGTATAATCGTGCACTCGGCACGCGGGTGGAAATAGCAAAAATCCGCCCACAACCTGCTATGATTCTTTACCCATTATAGAGGAAGACTCGGACTGACTGTGCGTATAGTCCGAGTCTTAATTGTATTAGTAGCGGCAGATAATGTCAGTATCTACCGCAGTTAATTACGCTGCGCGGCCACGTGCTCGTGGCTTAAGCCTCCTAGGCTGAGTATCTTCCTGAGGCGCCTTCCGGGATAGTGGTGTCTTGAGGCGCAGTTCTGGGCGCTGTTGTGCGCTCAAAGCGGTTGGCCTGCGAGTGCTCTTGGCCACGACTGGCTTAGTAGTCTCGGTCTCAATGACATAGGCCTCTGGACTACGGCGCACCTCGCCGGCGGTAATAATTACCGACTCTTGAGTTTTTGTATTGGAGCCCTCCGTGAGAGGTTCTTCCTGTTTTGGTGCATGTACCACCGGAAGTGGCTGAGCCTTCGCAGTCTTGGAAGCACTATAAACATAGGTATTTGGCTTTACTGCTAGGGCAGTGGTCATAGGAAGCCTTGTTGGTGCTGCATAACTAAATGCCTGCACTGCACTTGCTAGCCCCAGTGCGCTATGGAGAATTGCCCACAGTCCAATTGCTACTAAACCGAGACCGGAAAGAATATAGCCGGTATTAAGGATGGCGCTAAGAAGAATGGTTGGGGTGGCCAATTCTGCTACGACAAGAGCGATCATCGAGCCTTCAATAGTGGAATCCCCTAAAGGCTCTCCTCTCCTCTTAGTTATCCGCGTGAGGGTGCTGCGCAAGCTGAACGCAGCAAGCAGGGTAGAGAGAGTGGCAATTCCCATTAGTACCGCGAAGAGAATTTCTGGGAAGCCGGCGAGGTTAGAACTAGGGGAAGGTGACTTTGCCTGAAGCATCGGGTTAAGCACACTTGCCGCAAGGAAGCCTATTGCGCTAGCGCTAAAGAGAGTTACGCGGCTACCAACTGGGAGGTGCTTGGCTGGCTTTGGGTTAGCGGTGCGTGTAGTGAATGAACTGGAATACATGATGAATTCTTCTCCTGATCGATGAGTAGTATGACTGTGTTTCTGTGCTCGCGGTGTCGGCACTATGCTCTGAGGCCTAAACCTTCCGAGCGAAGAGCCATTAGTAGATATAGTATTCGTGTTTTTGTTCGTGTTCATGGTCAATAGTCTACATTGGGTTCGGGACATGAATTCGAACCTCTAGGCGAATGAACGCCCAAATATCCCATATGCTGGGGAAAGGCTTAAAAAGAATGGCTATGAATACCTCGAAAACTTGGTAATAGCGTTCGAAAATAGGCTGCGCTGTTCGGTTCTGGTCGATGGTTGGTTGTAGGGAGATAGTTAACGCGCCCGACAGTTCTGTTCGGAAGATGTGGATGGGGCAGTTTGGTTACTGGGTGGCGATGCTAGAGTTACTAATGGGAAAACTTGGGGGCTGATTTGCCATAAGTGCATGTCATTTACTAGGATGGACAAGTCAAATTAATTGGCCCGCTCACCCATGCCTAAATGGCTAGCTGGACGGAAAGCAGTTAATTAAGGCGATTCGCTGTTTTGGGTACCCATTAGGGTCAACAGCCCCGCCGTCCTATTAAGTAAGGAAAGATATGAAGAAGGATATCCACCCTGACTACCACAAGGTAGTTTTTCAGGATGCCGGTACGGGTCACCAGTTCATGACTCGTTCCACCGCCACCTCCGATCGCACCGTTGCATGGGAAGATGGCAATGAGTACCCACTGATCGTCGTTGACGTTACCAGTGAATCCCACCCATTCTGGACCGGTGCGCAGCGTGTTATGGACACCGCTGGTCGCGTCGAGAAGTTCCAGCGTCGCTATGGCAACATGGCACGTCGCGCTAAGAAGAATGCTTAAGGAGTAGACAGATGGCAGTACCAAAGCGTCGTATGTCCCGTGCTAACACCCACGCACGTCGTTCGCAGTGGAAGGCTGACAATGTCGCCCTCCAGAACGTAAACATTGATGGCACCACCTACCGCATCCCACGCCGCCTTGTTAAGGCCGCTAAGATGGGCCTCATCGAGGTGGAGCAGTTCTAATTTTCTTTTAAATTAGAACTTTGAGCCGGTCACAGCACTTGTGGCCGGCTCTTAATTTTTGCTAAGTTTCCTGAGAAAATCACGCAATTCTTTTAAGTGATGACATTTCTCAGCTTTTGACTAATAATAGTAGTTATGAAAATCCTAGTAGCAGATGACGATCAGGCTGTGCGCGAGTCCTTGCGCCGCTCCCTTACCTTCAACGGTTATATCGTGACCCTTGCAGATAATGGCGCGACCGCCTTGGAGCTTATTCAGCGTGAGCAGCCAGATCTTTGTATTCTTGACGTGATGATGCCTCGCATGGATGGCCTCGAGGTGTCTCGTGCTCTTCGTGCAGAAGGGGATATTCGTCCTATTCTTTTGCTGACTGCACGTGATGGAGTGCCAGACCGAGTTGCTGGCCTGGATGCAGGCGCGGATGATTATCTTCCAAAGCCATTCGCTCTTGAGGAGCTTCTTGCTCGCGTCCGTTCCCTGCTTCGTCGCTCTAGTGCAGAGTCCACTTCCTCTGAGTCTTCTGAGGAAGCACCAGCAAAGCAGGAGATTCTTACCTTCGAGGATCTGGTTCTCAACCCTGACACCCGTGAGGTGAGCCGTGCAGGTCGTCCAATTTCGCTTACCCGTACTGAGTTTGCACTTCTCGAGTTGCTCATGCGTAACCCACGCAAGGTAATGACCCGTAATGAGATCCTCGAAGAGGTCTGGGGCTATGACTTCCCAACTGCGGGTAACGCTCTTGAAGTGTATATCGGCTACCTTCGCCGTAAGACTGAAGATGAGGGTGCACCTCGTCTTATTCATACCGTCCGTGGTGTCGGCTATGTTCTGAGGGAGACCCTTCTGTGATCTTACGCACGGCTGGAGTTGGGCAGTCGAAGGAAAGCACCAACGCTTCGTATACACGCACGACCTCGCTGCGCTGGCAGCTGTCTTTGGTCACTGCGTGCATGGTGGCATTGGCAGTGGGCGTCATGACCGTGGCAGCCTATTGGATTCTTTCGGCTTCTCTCTCCAACAATGTCACCAGTGGCCTTGAAAATCAGGCGAACTCGCTTCTGGCTAAGACTCAGACCGCGAGTTTCCTGAGTGACCCTTCAAGCGAGATTCGTGCTTTTAAGGATTACAATCCTGATACCAAGGTTGCCTATTTCCCCTCCGGTTCTTTTACTGGTGTGGGCGATAGTATCGCTTATGGGGGGATTTCAGATGTCTTGCACGGTACGCAAGATAGAGCCATCGGTAATGCTGGTGATACCCGTGTATTAGTACGCAGAGGCTCTAATGGGGCAGTAGTGGTGCTGGCCAAAGATATGGCAGCCACCTTCTCCCTGATTAGTTCTCTCGGTGTAGCCCTTCTGGTCATCGGTGGTATTGGCGTTTTGGTCGCTATTTCAGCGGGTACGGTGGCTGCTGCTACAGGACTTCGTTCACTGACTCGCCTCCAAACGGCCGTTAATCGCGTGACAGAAACTGATGACCTGAGTCCGATTCCTGTTTATGGTTCGGATGAACTTGCACAACTCACCACAAGCTTTAATGAGATGCTTGCGGCACTGCAAGAGTCACGCAAGAGGCAGTCGGAGCTTGTGGCTGATGCCGGACACGAGCTCAAAACGCCTCTGACGAGTTTGCGCGCCAATATCGAACTTCTCATGATGGCGACCCGTTCGGGTGCTCAGATCGCGCCTCAGGACCGTGCGGACCTGGAGCGTGATGTGATTGCTCAGCTCGAGGAGCTCTCTACCTTGATTGGTGACCTCGTGGACCTTGCCCGTGAGGATAGTGGCCCTGAACTTATGGAGCCAGTGGATCTCGTCGGCATTATCGACGATGCTTCTGTTCGTGCACGTCGTCGTCGTACCGATGTGGAATTCCGCATCAATACCGAGCCTTGGTATCTCGAAGGCGACCCGTTCTCCCTTGGTCGTTGTGTGCTTAACCTCATGGATAATGCGGCTAAGTGGAGCCCAGAAAATGGCGTGGTGCGTATTGATATGCGCCAGCTGGATCACTCCCACATGGAGCTCACTGTGGCTGACTCTGGTCCAGGTATTCCAGAGGAAGATCGCGAGAAGGTCTTCGAGCGCTTCTACCGTTCTATCCAGTCCAGGTCTATGCCAGGCTCTGGTCTTGGCCTCTCTATTGTGAAGCGTGTTGTGGAACGCCATAACGGCACAATTGAGGCTCTAGAAGCCCCAGGTGGTGGCGCACTTATGCGCCTTGTCCTGCCGGGATCGCCTGATCCAGAGTAGTCGTTACTGTTCACAGGAAGCTTTCAGTAACTGCATAGTAAATGTGCAGTAGCATTGTGTAGGCTCGTTGATATGAGCGATAAGAATATCAATGACAACAATCCATATGCTTCACAGTCTCGTCCTGGAGAAGCAGAAAATAATGGCAATGGTTCCGCCGCTTCCAACTCTTCTACCGGTGGTTGGGGTGGCTGGGGCGCCAATAATAATGCCAATGAACAAACCCAGGAGATTCCAGTAACTGCGACTACTCCTGGTGCACCAGCTTTCAATGGCCAGCCAGTAGGCGAGGCCGGTGCATCCCCTTATCCTCAGATGCCAGAACAGGGCAAGCATGAGAAGCCACGTCGTGCCGGTGTTCCAGTGGCCATGGTCTGTGTTTCCACCCTGGTTGCTGCCATCATCGGTGGCGGTGTTGGTGGCTATGTAGTCCACAACGCATCCGATAAGGGTGGTTCTAATTCTAATGTCACTAGCTCTTTGACCCAGCCAGTGGCTGCAAAGTCCACCTCCGGTGACGGCTCTGTTGAGACCGTGGCAGCCAAGGTGCTCCCAAGTGTTGTGAGTATTCGCGTGGTTACCCAGCAGGCTTCCGATGAGGGCTCCGGTTCCATTATTAGCTCCGACGGTAAGGTGCTGACCAATAACCACGTGGTTGCAGATGCCATTAATAACCAGAATGCGCAGGTGACAGTCACCCTGAATGACGGCACCTCCCATAACGCCCACGTCATTGCTGGCGATGCCTCCACCGACGTAGCCGTGGTTCAGATTGAGGGCGTATCCAACCTCCCAGTTATTTCCTTCGGTGACTCCTCCCAGCTCGCCGTTGGTCAGGGCGTGGTTGCTATCGGCTCTCCACTTGGCCTTTCCTCCACCGTGACTAGCGGTATTGTTTCTGCCTTGAACCGCCCAGTGCGTGCCTCTGGTGAGACCACAGGTCAGAGCTCCCTGATCGATGCCATTCAGACCGATGCGGCTATTAACCCTGGTAACTCTGGTGGCCCATTGGTCGATATGGACGGCAACCTCATCGGTATGAACTCCGTGATTGCCTCCACCGGTTCCTCTGACTCTGGTCAGTCCGGTTCCATTGGCCTTGGCTTTGCTATTCCTTCCAACCTTGCCCGCAAGTATGCTCAGCAGCTCATTGATACTGGCAAGGTCACCCAGCCAATGATTGGTGTTCGCGTTCAGCAGACCAGCCAGTATGAGGGTGCACTCGTGGCACAAGTTGATGATGGTCCTGCATCCCAGGCTGGTATCACCCAGGGCGACCTGATTGTTGGCGTGAATGACCGCAACATCGACTCCGCCGATGCCCTGATTGCCGCAATTCGCTCGTATAATGTCGGCGATACTGTAACCCTGAAGGTCAAGCGTCCGGACTCCGATGATGTCCGTACCGTTCAGGTGACCTTGGCTTCTAGCGGTTCCCAGGGTTCCTAGTGAATAACTCGGGTTTCGCTCAATTTATCCACTGAGGGCATACCCATAGGGAAAAATTCGCTGGTCGAATAGTCGGATTCTTATCCTCAGGAGGGCTCATCCATTAGGATGGGCCCTCTTTTTCTTATACTCCTCGCCCAAGCTTCTCTTGCTTTTCGGGGCGACTTTGATAGTCTAGAAATAACTGTGAATCACGGGCCAGAAAGAAAGAATTATGTCCATCAACTTTGATGATTTGCTTGAGCCAACACCGGAAATTCTGCTTGCCCCAATGGCGCCACCACGGCGCCGTTCCCTGATTATTTTGGTCGGTGAGGCCAAGAAAGAAGCGGACCTTGTGGTGGAATTGGTTCATGAGGCTGGCTTCATGGTTGATGGAGCAGTTACCGTCGATGCCGATGAACATGAAATCCGCAAAGCACTCGAGACAGGTATTGTCGGCGGCACGGATTTGATTCTCACCGTGGGTGGTACCGGTGTAGGCCCACGAAATAAGACCCCAGATGCTACTGAGGCTGTGCTTGACCAAAGCCTGCCAGGTATTCAGCAGGCACTGCGCGCATCCGGTCTTGCCTGCGGGGCAGTGGATGCCTGCGTATCCCGTGGCGTAGCGGGTATTTCTGGTTCCACTCTCATTGTGAATATTGCTGGCTCCCGTCCGGCCATTCGTGATGGCATGGCCATGCTGCCACCAATGGCTGAGCATATTATTGACCAATTGGTGGATAAGGAACTATGGGAGAATTAACAGAAAAAGCCTCCTCAACCAGACGGAAGAGGAGGCGATTTTTTCGGCCATCAGAGGCCAAGAATATTGACCGGAGTGTGGATAAAGCTACTCCGAAGCCTTGGGGTTTAGATGAGACGCAGCTGCGTGAGAACCGGCCTCCCCATTGGTGAGAAGAAGATCACGAATTTCCTTCAGGAGCTCAACCTCGGTTGGCTCCTTTTCTTCTTCCATATCGCCTTCGAGTGCCTTCTTACGCTTCTCAGAGCGCTCCTTGAAAGCATTCATTGGAGCAACAAAGATGAAGTACACAATGGCTGCAATAATGAAGAAGTTAATAACAGCAGTGATCAGGGCACCAATGTCCATGAAGGTAGCCTGGTTACCGGCGGTACCAAGCTGAATACCAAGACCGTCCACATTAGGGCCGGAGCCACCAATACGAGCAATCAGTGGGTTAATAATATTCTTAGTAAGTGCGGTCACAATGGCCGTGAAAGCCGAACCAATCACAACGGCGACAGCAAGGTCAATGACATTGCCGCGCATAATAAAATCTTTAAAGCCTTTCAACACGAGCAAGTATGTTACCAGTTTTCACGTGTGGTACTCAAAACTACCGTCAGGGGCAGGTTTAAAGAAGCAGCTGCGAGATTATAGGCTTCCTCTTGTGGAAGAGCAATTAATAGACGTGGTTGTGCTGCCACAGCAACCAGGACATTTGAAGCGATAACCAGTGATTCTTGGCCCACGCGGGCAATTACCGTCACAATATCCCCGGCATGTAAAAGGGTCGAATTACCGGGGTCAGAAAGAATAATAGGGACTAATTCAAAATCAGGAAATAACTCGCTAAAATCCACACCTAAGAATCCGGGTTCCACTGCGCTTTGGCCTTTTGTAAAAGGCTGAGTGGTTACACGCCCAGTAGGATCCTCTTCTAAGGCTTGATTTGGAACAGGATGAATTTTTTGCAGTATAAAATCCCCGGCTTCCACGGTGTGGCCCGGCGGGAGAGTACGCGCAGCAACCCACCCAGTTGTGCCACTCGGCCGATAAAAGAGACTCAAGAGGCCTGCAAGAATAAGAGCAGCAGCAAGAATCTTTCGGCTTTTTAACTCACTACGCCAGCTACCACCAGCACGTTTCTTGAGGCGCCGATGAAACGCACGCCACTTACGCTCATAGCGCGAGAGCTTCTTTGTCCACTTCTCAAGGAATTTGGTCTTCTTACTCTTTCCGCCCCGTGAAATCTCACGGCGGGCAGGCGCGCCTCGAGGACTGCTCAGAGCTGAGTCGGAGAGCTCCGAAGCAGGGGAGTGTGAAATATTGGGATCCCTGGTACTCATAACCATTAGACGGTTTGAGGCAGAAATTCATTAGAGCTGGGCGTTAAATTGGCTGTTTCTCAATGTCAATGGATATTTCTGTGTAACAGGCTACCCGGAGGTTGGCATCCACGGCAGGGGATAAATACGGCGCTCAGTGATGACGGCGGTGGCCTTCATATCATGTTCCTCATAGGCGATGGGGCGGAATTCGCTTTCCCAAATAAGAGCAGCGGTGGGGATCTGCGGTTTTCCAGCCCGAGCCCAGGTCTTATCGTAGAAGCCACCACCCTGGCCGAGGCGATGGCCGGCAAAGTCCACGGCAAGGGCAGGAATGATAATGGCATCCAAGTCCTTCCATGTATAGGGTGCTTCGGTGGGTTCAGGAATATTGAACTTGCCCGCAGTGAGGGGGGCTGTGCCAAAGCGGAGCTCATCGCCGTGGATTTTGGGAAGGAGAGCGTGATAGGAGTCGTCGATAAGCAAATTAAAGAGAGGGCGCGGGGCATTGAAGGTGGGTTCGCCGGGGATTGGGGCGAAACAGGCGACGCGCGCACCGGTGGGAAGGCCGAGCGAGTGGACCCAGCAGCGGGCGAGGAAAGCGTGGCGGGGCGAATAGCGCTGCGGACGACGGAGCGCGCGAATTATGTGCCGATGTGCGCTTTTGGGCTGAGAATCGGGTGTGTTCATTAGTTATAGGATAGTTTATAGACTAGAAATTAAATACATGCCCCTCGGGAGTGTTATGAGAACACTATGCGTCTTTGCGTTAAGGTAGTGGGTATGAGACCGATTAATGAGCATACTTATGCGGTCAAGACAGTCGTTGTGCCCGCTGCGGGCTTGGGTACCCGATTTTTGCCGGCAACGAAGACTGTCCCAAAGGAGCTGCTCCCCGTGGTGGATACACCGGGTATTGAGCGAATTGCCGCCGAGGCCTCAGAGCTTGGCGCTAGCCGACTAGCCGTTATCAGTGCCCCAAATAAGCCTTCGGTTTTGGCGCATTTCCAGCCACAGCCAGAGCTGGAAGCAAATCTGGAGGAGCATCACAAGGATGAACTGCTGGCCAAGGTGCGCCGCGCCCCATCGCTGATTACTGCAGTGGGTGTGATTCAGGAGCAGCCACTGGGCCTTGGTCATGCTGTGGGTTTGGCCGAGTCTGTTTTGGATGAGGATGAAGATGTGGTGGCAGTTATGCTGCCTGATGAGCTCACTGATCCAAGCCCAATGCAGGCCATGGCGCGTGTGCGTCAGGAATTTGGTGGCTCTGTGCTTTGTGCTGTGGAGGTGTCCCCGGAGGAGGTCTCCAATTATGGTGTTTTCGATATTGGTGAGACAGAGCATGATAATGTGAAGAAGGTTAAGGGCATGGTGGAAAAGCCAGCCCAGGAAGATGCCCCATCCACCTTTGTTGCCACCGGCCGTTATCTGCTTGACCGTGCAATTTTTGATGCCCTGCGTAGGATTACTCCGGGTAAGGGCGGTGAATTGCAGCTCACCGACGCCATCCAGCTTCTGATTGAAGAAGGACATCCGGTCCATATTATTGTCCATGATGGTAAGCGCCACGATGTGGGTAATCCTGGTGGATATATCCGTGCTTGTGTAGACTTTGCTTTGGAATCCCCAGTATATGGCCCCGGCCTACGGAAATATCTGAAAGAACTTCTAGCCGATGAGAAGCGTTGAGGAACAGCAAGCTCTTCTAGCCCGCACCAGTATTGATCCTGCGCCAGTGCGCATTGCTATTACTGAGGCGCTGGGCTTAATGTGCGCTGAGGAAGTTGTGGCCAGTGAGCCGCTGCCATGCTTCCCGCAGGCCGCTATTGATGGTTATGCTGTGCGCAGTGGTGATACGGGTGAATTTACTGAGACCCGTGAGGGTTTGGGTGCGGTTTCTTCTGAGCCGGCCCGATCCCTGCCCGTGGTGGGTGAGATTCCTGCCGGTTCCCAGCAGCCACTGCGCCTGCAGCCTAAGCAGGCCATGCGCGTTGAGGCCGGCGCACCGCTGCCTGCCTTGGCTGATGCTGTTCTTCCCTATGACTGGAGTGACCGCGGTGAAAAGCGCGTGACTCCACTGCGGCCCGTGGCTGAGGGTGAATTTGTCCGTCAGATCGGTGATGATATTGCGCCTGGCGACGTCGCTGTCCGCCAAGGTACGGTTCTGGGTCCGGCTCAGATTGGCCTATTGGCCTCTGTCGGCCGTGACAAGGTCCTGGTTTATCCACGCCCACGCATGTCTGTCATTTCTTATGGCCATGAATTGGTGGATATTGACCGCCATCCTGGCCATGGTCAAGTCTTTGACGTGGATTCTTATGCGTTGGCTGCTGCTGGCCGTGATGCTGGTGCGGATGTGCACCGTGTGGGTATTGCGGTGGGTGAGCCACGCAAGCTGCGTGACATTATTGAATCCCAGCTCATGCGCTCTGAGATGCTCGTGATTGCTGGTGGTGTGGGTGGCCATGCCTCTGAGCTCTTGCGTGAGGTGCTGGCGGAATTTGGTCCAGTGGATGTGGCCCGTGTGGCCATGCACCCTGGTTCCATAATTGGTATCTGCCTGGCGGACGGTAAGCCGATCTTCCTGCTGCCTTCTAATCCAGTGGGTAGTTTGGCTTTGTTTGAGGTCTTTATCCGCCCACTGATCCGTAGGTCCATGGGCAAGCCTGATAGGCGTGTGGTGAAGGCCCGTGCACTTAACCGTATTGAGTCGCGTCCTGGCCGTCGTGGCTATGTGCGTGGTTCTCTTATGCGCGATGCCCAGACCTTTGATTATTTGGTGGAGGGTCTTTCTGGTGCCACTGGTGCACCGGCCCATCTGCTTGCCGGTCTTGGTGAGGCCAATGCCATGATTCGTATCCCGGAGGATGTGGAACTCATCCGTCCTGGTGATGTTGTTGATGTAATCTTCCTCTCCTCGCGTAATTAGCTATGGCCTTTCCTTTTACCCGTGGTACTACAGGGGAGGAAGAACTTCCCATTGGTGTTCTGCGCCTGCGTGCGCTGCGCTTTCGTGATTATGGTGACTGGGCGCGTATCCGCATTAAGGATGAGGAACACTTGCGTCCCGTTGAGCCAACCGTGCGCGATTGGGGTATGGCGCATACGGCCGGTGAGTGGCTTAATCTGTATGGGGTATTGAAGCAGTATGGCCGTCAGGGCCGCTGCATGCCCTATGTGATTGAACTTGATGGCCGCTTTATCGGCCAAATTACTGTGGGTGGTATTGAACAGACCGATGCCTGGGTGGGCTATTGGGTGGATTCAGATTATACCGGGCATGGAATTGCCACTATGGCCCTTGCCATGATGGTGGATTTTGTTTTCAGCACCACTGATTTGCACCGGCTTTATGCCACCTATTTGCCGAATAATCCTGCCTCCGGGCGGGTGCTGAGCAAGGTCGGTTTCCGCCGTGAGGGCTATTTGCGACGCAATATTCATATCGATGGTCGCTGGCAGGATCACTACCTCATGGGGCTGATACGTGAGGACTGTAAAGTGAAAGCTGTGACTAAAGTGCGCGAAAACGGCGCGCCTGAACCATACGGGTTTCAATAGGCTTTAAGATTTTATTCGATGTGATTTTGCACGGCATTACGGGTTTGGAAAACTCCTGCTTATGGCCGTGTTTCTGTGAAATTAGTCTATTCAGAAAGGGCTACCTTTATGCTGTCGGGTCCCCTGGGAATTGGCCTCATTGTGCTTCTGTGGCTGTGCGTACTCACGCCACTGATTTTGCGTAACCAAAAGCCTATTAGTCGCACCAATGAGGGCTTTGATCAGACCCGCGTGGTTCTGAAGGGCAATGATGAGAATGAGGGCACGCGCCGTCGCCGTCCTCGTTTCTTCATGGCCGATGAGGAACTGCTTCTTGATGATGAGGAGCCCGCACTGACTGATGAGCTCGATCCGCTCATTGGTGAGGATGAGGACTATGACGCCCCTAGGAAGAAGGAAGTACGCAATGCTGCGTCCCGCACTCAATCCCCAGCAGTCCCAGCCGATGAATCCGCTGCCACCGCTGACACCAGCGCCCAGCGTGAATCCGAAGACGAACTAGCCCCACACGCAATCACCGTTAAGGAAGAGGACTCGGTCCTCCCCGCCCTCGGCGAGAACGAGGAAATCAGCATGGACCTTGGTGAGCACACCGAGGACGCCGATGCTGAAGCTGAAGCAGAAATTCTTGCTGAGGCTGAGGTTGAAGCCGAGTCCGATATTGAGGCCAAGGCCGATGCTGCTGAGGAACGTGAAGCTGAGATCATCGCCGCCGACTCCTTGGATGAGGCTCTTGCCGATGAGGCTGAGGCAGTAGTCGCCGATGCCGAGTCCACCGTAACCGCCACCATTCCAGTGGATGAAGCAGACCTTGCTGAGGCCCTTGCGGAGCTTCAGGAGGAAGAGCTCGAGGACGAGGCTGAGGGCGAAATTGTCGCCGAAGACACCACCGAATCCTCCGCTGAAGATTCCGAGGCAGTTTCTCTTTCCGCTGGTGAAGAGGCAGTCGAGGATAAATCGCAGCCTCAGGTGCCGGTGGATGAGAGTGCACTGAGCCCCGCTGATTTGCTCCACCCAGGTGCCACCTATGAGCAGCTACCACAGCCGGAGCCAGAGCCAGAGGTTGAGGTTTCCGATTCCGAGGAGCTCACCGCCGAGGAGATTGCCTTCGCTGAGAAGCGCCGCGGCCGTGGTGGTTATGACCCAAAGGCGGATGCCGCCAATCGTGTTACCCGCTACCAGCGCCGCAAGCGCACCCTGGTGGGCCTCGGTATTGCGCTGCTGATTACGCTCGTGGCCGCCATTATTCTTGGCAGTGGCGTATGGGCCGCTCCAATTGTGGTCGCAGTGATTACGGTGCTGTACCTGTGGGCACTGCGCCAGAATGTGAAGGCTGAGGCTGAGCTTCGTGCCCGCCGTATTAAGCAGATGCGCCGCGCACGCCTGGGTGTGCGAAGCAATCAGGATGAGAAGCTCGGCATCCCGGACCGTCTTCGGCGCCCCGGAGCCATTGTCGTTGAGGCCAGTGATGAAAGCCCCGACTTCGACCTCCTCCCACTGACCAATGCGGAATTGGCCGTCGAGGAGCCAGATGTGGTCGAGCTTGATCGCGAGTTGCGCGTCAGCTAAAACCTAGACTTTATGGTCGTGAGTAATAAAACTCACGGCCATTTTTATTGCCCAGCTCTTTATTTTTCTGCAGGCCTTTGCTTATGATTAGGGTATGGGCTATAAGAAGCAATTGCTCCAGCTACAGGCGGAGTTAGTGGATATGCAGCAGTGGGTTGTTGAGACTGGTGCACGACTTGTCATTATCATGGAGGGCCGTGATGCGGCGGGCAAGGGTTCAGCCATTAAGCGTATTACGCAGTATCTGAATCCACGTACCTGCCGTATTGAGGCCCTTCCCGCACCAACTAGCCGTGAGCGCGGCCAGTGGTATTTCCAGCGCTATGTGGAGCGCCTTCCCAGTGCTGGTGAGATTGTCATCTTTGACCGCTCCTGGTACAACCGTGCCGGTGTGGAGCGCGTGATGGGTTTCTGCACTGATGAGGAATATGAACGCTTTATGCGCCAGGTTCCAGTCTTTGAGCGCCTGCTCATTGAGGATGGCATTATGCTGCGCAAGTATTGGTTCTCGGTTTCTGATGAGGAGCAGTATCGACGCTTCGAGGGTCGCCTCAATGATCCAATGCGCCATTGGAAACTCTCCCCAATGGACCTTCAGTCCATTACCCGCTGGGAGGATTATTCCAGAGCCAAGGATGCGATGTTCGCCCGCACGGATACCATCGAATCCCCATGGTATGTGGTGGAGAGTGAGGATAAGAAGGCTAGCCGTGTAAATGTCATTGCGCACCTTTTGTCCACTGTGCCTTATGAGAGTTTGGAGAAGAAACTCCCTGAGATCCCAGAAAGGCCCGAGCTTAAGCCCGGACCTAATGCCTATGTGCGACCACCACGGTCTATGTATCGCTATGTGCCTGATGTTGCGGATTTCGGGAAGAAGAGCGAACCCAAACAATAAATCCCCACAGCACAAAGACCGCGTAGATAATGTAGAGTGCCGCTGAAGGGTAGTAGCCCGCGATAAAAAGCAGCGGCACTCCTACTATGTCTACGGCAACCCAGACGAGCCAGAACTCATTCCATCCACGGGCCATGCCGAAGGTGGCCAGCCAGGAGCCTGTGAAAATCCACGCATCAGCCCATGGGCCCCAGGAGCCCAAAGCCTTAAAGATGAGCGCGAAGCCAATGGTGCCCACAATGGCCATTGCCACCATGAAGAGGCGCTCCTTGGCACTAGCCCAGTGCGGGGTGCGGGCCGTCTTTTTCTTCTTCCAGGTAAGCCACCCGTAGGAGGCAACTGCCAGGAACATCACCTGGCGGCCGGCCTGACCATAGAGGTCAAGTGCCTGTGGGGTGTGGAAGACACCGCCCAGGAAGACAGTAAAGAGCAAAATATTGCCGATAATGCCGATTGGCCAGGCCCACATTGCGCGGCGCATGCCACCAATGGCGCTGGCAAGACCAAAGATATTGCCAATAATTTCGCGCCACAGAATCGGGATGCCACCAATATAGAGTGTTGCATCAAGAAGTTTTAGCAACACGGCCACTCCTTAGGGCTTGATAGCGTGTGGCTGCACGCTGGCGGTCAATAAAGGACGGGGGCTCAGTTAAAAGCACCTGGTCAATAATATGCTGGCTGGACTGTGGCAATTCCACATCACCAATAATGACGCGGTCACCAAGAACAGCAAAGAAATTGCGATTCGTCACCGTCAATGCTGCTTCCACGAGGGCGTCCTTTTCCACAGCACTCTTTGGTAGTGAATCAGCCAGGAAGGCGGGGATGCAGTGGGCAAAACCATAGGCGCGCAATTTCTCACGCATCTTGCCTGGCTCCCAGCGGAATTGCGGATTAGGTACTGAATCATCATCCATGCGGGCAATGGTGACTGCGCGGACAATTACTTTGCGGCGAATGCCCTCATCCACGCTAATGCCATAGGAGTTGAAATAGTAGAAGGCATCGCGGCTGAGGAAGAAGGACTCCTCCACCAAAGTCATCAGCGCATGCGGGTCAGTGGGGTCAGTAACCGAATCCGCGAGGGCAGCGAACTGCGCCTCAGTGGCGGGCACATTAATATAGCCCGCATAGTAGGTATCACCAGCATGAATAGCAACCGGTGAACCAAGAATGGTGATTGCTGCCTCCAAGGCCCAGGGGGTAGAAATCGCAATATTCTCCGCCTCAATACCCTCTGAGTGAAGTACCTGCGGGATGCGTGGATCCACCCAAGAGAATGCGAGAAGCTCCTGCGAGGATTCAGGGGCGGCGCCCTCATCGGTACTCGACTGAACCGGCACTGTCTTTGCGAAAGGACGCATTGGGATTAGTTGCTCGCCAATGCGCAGGGTAGCGGGCTCAGTGGAGCGGTCGAATTCCACGGGTTCTTCTGCGGCTTTGGCGCGGCCGGTGAGGTACTTGATATAGCCACGCACGGCATTATTGGCAATAATGCCGGCCTGGGCAATGGAGGAAAAATCACTCATGGGTTTTATTACTCTTAGTCCGCAACCATTGGTTCAAGTTCGAACTCAGGGTGCTCCTTTTCAATAAACTGCAGGCGCCACTTATCGCCAAAGAGCGCGATGAGTTCGCCATCGCCGCGGGTGAAGATTTCCACGCCACGCTGGCGGGCAAGTTCAGGGGCGGTTTCCTTGGTGGTGCGGCGGGCAACACTATAAGGGATTGGTTCCGCGATGGTCTCAACATTGTATTCATTTTCCATGCGGGCCATCATGACTTCGAACTGCATTGGACCAACAGCGGCCATGACTGGGGCAGCATCACCGCGGGCATCATTGCGCAGAATCTGCACAACACCCTCAGATTCGAGCTGTTCAAGGCCCTTGCGGAACTGCTTATACTTGCCCAGGGACTTCGCGCGAAGGGTCTGGAAGTACTCAGGGGCGAACTGTGGCATTGGGGCAAATTGCACCTTCTTGCCAGTAAAGATGGTGTCACCAGGGGCAAGGGAGCCAGCATTAACCAGGCCCACAATATCGCCAGGGTAGGCGGTTTCCACAGTGGAGCGGGTACGGCCAAACACAGTCAGGGCGTACTTGGTGGAGAAGCTGCGACCCGACTGAGCATGGGTCACCTGCATGCCACGATCAAATTCGCCGGAGACAATGCGCATGAAGGCAAGGGAGTCACGGTGGTTCTTATCCATACCGGCCTGAACCTTAAAGACCACACCGGAGAAATCATCGGAGAGTTCACGCTCGCCATCCTCCGGAACCACGGTTGGGCGGGCCTCAGGATGGGGAGCGAGGGCACAGAGGGTATCGAGAATCTGGTGCACACCAAAGTTCAGCATGGCGGAGGCAAAGATCACTGGGGAAGTCGTGCAGTCCAGGAAGAGGTCCTGGTCGTGGATGGCACCATCCATGGTGAGCAGTTCCACTTCCTCAGCAGCAGTGGACCAGGCGGAACCTTCACGTTCCTCAGCCTGCTCAGGGGTGAAGTATTCCTCAGGGGCGATGGTGGAACCACCGGCAGTGCGCTCAAAGTGGATATACTCATCAGGCTCACCATCAGGGGTGATGCGTGCAAGGCCACGGAAGTCACCGGCCTCACCCACTGGCCAATAGAGTGGGGTTGGCTGGAGGCCGATTTCGTTGACGATCTCATCGATAAGCTCCAGTGGGGCCTTGCCGGGGCGGTCCCACTTATTGATCACAGTAATAATAGGAAGACCGCGAGACTTGCAGACACGGAAGAGCTTCAGGGTCTGAGGCTCGAGGCCCTTGGCGCCGTCGATAAGCATCACAGCCGCGTCAACAGCGGTGAGCACACGGTAGGTATCCTCAGAGAAGTCGGCGTGACCAGGGGTGTCAACAAGGTTGATGACGAAAGGTTCGCCCTCATGGCCCTCAGGGGCATATTCAAACTGCAGAGCCGAAGAGGCAATGGAGATACCGCGGTCCTTTTCCATTTCCATCCAGTCGGAGACCGTGGCCTTACGGCCAGCCTTACCATGGACCGCACCAGCCTCAGTAATCACATGGGCGTGGAGGGCCAGGGCCTCAGTCAAGGTGGACTTACCGGCGTCTGGGTGGGCAATAACAGCAAAAGTGCGGCGGCGTTGCGCCTCTTTCAAAAGCTCAGTCACTGTGCCCATTCTAGTAGATATTAAGGTAAATTTATATCTATGAAGGCGCAAAAGGTTCGCGAGATGCTCCGCAAGGGGCCCAAGGCTGGCAAGAAGAAGTGTTGCAAGTCCTCGCCGCGCTGCAAAAAATGCCCCAAGGTCATCCACTCATTACTGAAGGTTAATGCCGTGGAACTCGATGATAAGGCCCTGGAAAAAATGATGAAAAAGGCCCGAAAAGGCAAACTCTAGTGGTTCTTATGCAGCTCATTTTGGGCAATGGCCATGCCGCGCTGCGCAAGCAACTTAATGGCATCGGCGCAGTCAGCGGTAAGAATCGGGATTTCCTCCCATTCTTCCTTGCTGAAAGCATGCAGGACCCAATCCACCACACTCATGCGTCCCGGTGGGCGACCAATACCAAAGCGCAGGCGCATATAGTCCTTGGTGTGCAGGTATTGGGTGGTGGATTTAAGGCCATTATGGCCATTTTCGCTGCCACCCTTTTTCAGGCGCAGGGCACCGAAAGGAAGGTCCAGTTCATCATGAATGACCAGGACATTATCCGGGGTGATTTTGAAAAACTGGCAGAGTTTCGCAATATTAATGCCCGATTCATTCATAAAAGAACCCGGCTTGGCCACAATCATGCCAGGCAGTTCACAAATCAAGGCCCCGGTTTTCTTGTGGAGCTTAAAAGAATCGCCGCGTTCACTAACGAGCTCATCCACCACAAGGTAGCCCGCATTATGCCTGGTCGTTTCATATTTTGGTCCGGGATTACCAAGACCCACCACAAGTAAAGTCACCAGATAATGCTAACACAGGCGGTAGAACCCAGTTAGGTCCTACCGCCATAGTTTTTAATCAGCGGGTCACGTGCCTTACATTTTTGCTATTCGACGAACAAAATCTCATGTTTTGTATTCTTCTCATTATCAAGAAGAAGGACAATAACATCAGGGGCGAATTCGCCGTTGACTCGCGAATAGTCGACTGTGGCCAGCGGCGTGCCGGCCTCAATGGCCTGGCCCATTGTGACCAGTGGCTCAAAGATACTGAATTCCTCAGCATATTTGACCGTATCCACACCAATATGGACCAGAATCTCATGGCCGCAGGTACTGCGAATACCATAGGCATGACCAGTTGGGGCCACACTAATGACCTCACCGGCAATCGGGCTAGTCACTGTGAATTTATCGGATTCTGGGCGGATGGCAAAGGCCTCACCGAGAGCCCCGGAGCTAAAGGCACCATCAGGGATATCACCCTGGTTCACATAGGAACCGGAACATGGTCGGCGCAGTTCGAGGGGCGTCGATACGCCAGAAGAATCAGGGTTGTGGAAAAATTCCATCAACTCATCGTAGAGATGCTGGACCTGCGGGCCAACAATGACCTGGTAGTCAGTATCGCTCACGCGCTGCTGACCAGGTAGACCCAGGCCCTTAATCGCGCTGGCATTGACCTTCTTTGTGTCCCCCAGAATCAGGCGAAGCCTGGTTGTGCAGTGCTCAATGACCTTAATATTGGCAGCCCCGCCAAGAGCGGCAAAGAGCTTCGCGGCAAGGCCGGAACTATCAGTGTTACTGGTAGTAGCAGTTTCCTCATCCGCTTCGCGGCCTGGGGTCATAAGATTGAACTTCTTGATTGCCCAATTGAAGGTAAAGAAGTAAATGGCCGCAAAGACTATGCCTTGGATAAAGAGCATATATGGCTGGTGGGCCTGCGGGACGCGGAAGGAAAGAATAAGGTCAATGAGACCGCCGGAGAATTGGAAGCCAGCAATCCACTGGAAGGCCGCGGCGATAAAGACGGAGACGGCGGCCAGGAAGGCGTGGAGCACATAGAGCGGGAAGGCCACAAACATGAAAGCAAACTCAATTGGCTCCGTCACGCCGGTGAGGAAGGAGGCAAGGCCGGCGGCAAGCATGAGCGAACCAACCTGCTTCTTCTTTTCCGGCCGGGCATTGCGGTACATGGCATAGGCGCCGGCAGGAAGGCCGAACATCATCACTGGGAACCAGCCGGCCTGGTACATGCCGGTGACATAGGTGCCAAATGGGTGGAAGCCGCCGGTGGCTGGGGTGGCATTTTCGCCCGTCCAGAACTTGGTGATGTCATCAATGCCAGCCAGGTTAAACCAGAAGACATTGTTTAGTGCGTGGTGCAGGCCGGTCGGAATGAGCAGGCGGTTGAAGAAGCCGTAGATGCCGGCGCCCACCGCGCCCATGCCCATAATGGACTCACCGAAGGAGACCAGGCCGTTATAGACAATCGGCCAAATGAAGAGAAGGGCCAGTGACACCACCGACATGACTGCGGCGGTGAGAATAGGGACACAGCGCCTTCCGGAGAAGAAGGCCAGGAAGTCCGGGAGCTTGGTCTGACTAAAGCGGTTATAGAGGGCGCCCGCAATGCAGCCGACCATAATGCCAAAGAAGACATTCTTATTACCAATAGCCCCGGGCGCAAAAGCCGCCGGAAGATCATCGGCATCAAGGCCCAAAAAATTAGCGGCACCACCCATGATTGTGGTCACCGTGAGGAAACCAACCAATCCGGATAGTGCCGATGCGCCGTCGCGATTCTTGGCCATGCCAATGGAAACACCCACGGCAAAAAGAAGACCAAGATTATCAAGAATTGCTGCGCCCGTTTTTACCAGATAAGCAGCAATGAGATTATTTCCGCCCCAACCGGCGGGGTCAATCCAGTAGCCTAAGCCCAGGAAGAGGGCGGCTGCCGGTAAACAGGCAACGGGCAACATTAAGGCCCGTCCAAGGCGTTGGACATATGCTTTCATAGTCTACGCCACCTCCTAAATATCTGGCCGGCGGTGTGCGCCGGGCATGGATAAAAGCGTTTTATTAAGCTTAACCTAAACATTCAGGAAAAAAGAAATTTAGCCAGGTAAAATGTTACTCATAAAAAATGCGACCCCAGGAAATTCTGGGGTCGCGCCGGGCTGTATTTATGGCCACTACGAGGACTTATCGGAGTCGTCCTCATCAAAACTTAGTGGTTTCCAATCCTGTATCATGCGATAATTTGTGCCACTATCAGGCTGTGGCAAATTCTTATTTGGCTTCGGCATTTTCGCGCGGTGATTAATCACATTCTGGATAATCGTGCGGCGATTTTGCTCCGGGAAATCATAGAATTCATTGAGCATTTCCACGACCGTATCATCAAACATGGCCGGGGTCACACGCTCAATGGCAAAAAGCTCATGCACAGCGGGGGAGAATAACGAGGAATTCTGATACATAAAGGCGCGTACCACTGCCTCTGCATCGCTCAGAATTGGCGTGCCTGGAATGATCTGCAGGCCGGTGTGAATGCGCTGCGGTGCTGGGGCTGGCGGTGGCACCTGCTGCTGGAACTGCGGATGCATTGGTGCTTGCATCCGTGGCTGGGCTGGGGGTGGCATAAAGCTCTTAATTTGGTCGCGGAAAAGCGCCATTTTTTCCTGACGCAGCTCCATACGCTGGCGCTTTCGCCACATCTCAAGCTTCTGCAGCTCAATCTCGGTTTCAATGCGCTTGCGTTGCTTATTGGTCTTGCGCTGCTTGGCTAGCTCATCGGCACCTTGGGAAATGGCCGCCGCCGCATCAAAAAGGAAGCGGCCCGCGCGTGCGCCCGCCGACTCAGTATTTTCCTTATATGGGTCCTGCCCATAAGGGTTATCGCCCCGGTATGGGTTCTCGTTGTAGGGATTCCTTGGTGCCATAGCACTAACTATACCCGTTTCCATATTTTGCTTTTCGACGATAGCGGCCTTCAGTGACCTTCTTGAAAAAAATCGCATTAGCGGGGGTAGGGAAAATTACCCCCATTTGCTATTTGCTGTCGTTTTAGATATTATTCATTTCAAACATTAGCATAATTGGCTAAAGTCTATCTTTTCGCAGTAGGGACGATATGAAAGAAGGAGGTGTGTCCCAGCCTAACCAGCGGGGTTGGGCTGACTTAATTATGGATTCTTTGACTGTGAATTATCCATAAATCTTCCTACGGAAATGTGGAAATATAAGGTGGTGTGAGTGCTACTATCGTGTTTCTTCGGTTCCTAGGAATTGTCGTATTATAGCTATTCGAAATGGAGTTGAAGCATGGTAGTCGCTCAATCGCTCAATAAGACTTTACCTGCAATTCAAGCCGAGAATTTAACACAGAGATACAAGGACTTTGAGGCCCTCAAGGGGGTTTCCTTCGAGCTCAAGCAGGGAAGAATTCTTGGCGTGCTTGGCCCCAATGGGGCTGGTAAATCTACACTGATTAAAATTCTCTGCGGAACCTATGCCCCCTATTCGGGGACAGTAAGAATTTTTGGCAAGGACCCAACCAAGCCTGCCTCCCGCATTGGGCTTGGGGTTGTTGGCCAGCACAGTTATCTGCCAAATGAGCTCACTCCCTTTGAGCTTGCACAATTTTTTGCCGCCCACCATGCGGTGACTGGCAAGACCACAGCCCAAAGACGAGAGTATTCACTTGAGCATTTGGAAAAGTGGAATCTGGCCGAGTTCAAGGATAAGCGCATGGGCTTCCTTTCTGGTGGTCAGCGGCATCGCGTGGCTGTGGCCCTGGGCTTTATCGGACAGCCCAGATTAATTCTTCTCGACGAACCAACCACCGGTCTCGATCCTCAGGCGCGCCAAGTGCTGTAGAATTATATCCGTGAGCGTGTGGATCAGGGGACCGCTGTGCTGCTCACTTCCCATTATCTTGATGAGGTCGAGCACCTTGCTGATGACCTGCTCCTGATCAGCCAAGGTAGATGCAAGACCAATTGCTCCAAGGAAGAGTTCCTCTCCGTATCCACCTCCACCACTGTGGAATTTAATACGGATACCCCGGAGCTCCTTCATGGGATTAGCCCTGTTGAAGGACTCGAAATTACAGGGAATCATGTTTCCCTCCGTACCCAGGACATTGGCCTATTTATTAAGAATCTGGCCTTGGCGAATATTGAAGTCCGTGACTTTGTTTCCCGCCGTCCAAATCTTGAAGAAGCAATGGCAGTGAGGTTGCAAGATGACGACTAACACATTGACCTTTGCCCCACCGAGCATGCCTGCTGTCCTCGGGGCCCATATTCGAATCGCCTTTAAAGAGTTAGCGCGTAACTCCGGTTCCCTTGCTGGTAACTTCTTTATGCCAATTCTCTTCCTGCTCTTTTATGTGGTTCCTTCGGATGCGGGCGAATCGACCAGGGATCAGACCACCGGCTTTATTCTTCAGATTGTTTCCCTGGTTGCCTTCTCCTGTACGCTCTTTACGGTTTCGATCGTGACAGCTATGGATAAGAAGGATGGGTACAGTGAGTATCTTCATCCGCTGCCGATTAATAGATTCCCACGCCTGACCGCCCACGCCTTGACGGTTATTGTACAGGTGGTTTTCGGTGGCTTTGTGATGGTACTGATTGGCGCCGCCCTTACCAGCATGAAATTTAGCTGGGCGCTATTGGCTTTGCTACCAGCAGTGCTGTGGTCAGTTCTGATGTGGTCCTTGCTTGGTGGCATCCTGGGACTCATCTTTAATATCCGCACTGTGAGCTCTATTCTGCAGGTTCTTTACTTCATCCTTGCAGTGGCTGGCGGTATGTATGTGCCACCAGATGCCCTTCATGGTTATGCGGATTTCTTCAGCCGCTTAACCCCAAGCCGTGCTACACGTGACCTGATTGTTTATGCTGGCTTTGGTCATTTCCAGTGGGTATCGGCAGTCTATATTGGTGTATGGATTCTCGTCCTTGCCACCATCTTCATGTATGTTTCTACCCGTATGCGAAAGCCGGGCAGGTAAAAGCCGGGCGGGGGATAGAAAAAGGCCGTGAGTATAAAAACTCACGGCCTTCATTTGTGCCCAGTAGCAGGGCAGAGAGGTTTTTACTCCTCAGAAGCAGCTTCCTCAGCTGGAGCCTCTTCGCCCTCAGCAACAGCTTCCTCTTCCTCAGCTGGAGCCTCAGCTGGCTCAACGACGTGGAGAACCAGGGTCTCAGGATCGGAAACGAGGGTGGAACCCTCAGGGAGCTTGATATCACCAGCGGTGATCTGTGCGCCAGCCTCGAGGCCCTCAACGCTAACGGTGATTTCCTCAGGGATGGACATAACCTCAGCAGCAATGCTGATGGTCTCAGCAGCCTGCATGACGATGGTGCCAGCAACTGGCTCACCCTCGTGAACAACAGGAACGTCGACGTCGACGGTCTCGCCCTTCTTGATGGCCAGGAGGTCAGCGTGGTCGATGTTGAAGGTCAGAACGTTCTGGTCAACAGCCTTGATCATGGCGAGCTGCTGCTCACCCTCGATGTTGACATTAACAACGGTGTTCACGCCGTGGTTACGAACAATAGCCTGGAACTCAAGCAGATCAACGGTGATGTGGATTGGGTCGGTGCCGTGGCCGTAGATAACAGCTGGGATACGACCAGCGCGACGTGCACGGCGGGCAGCACCCTTACCGAACTCATTACGTGCAGCTGCTTCAAGAGCAATAGCGTTGTGAGCCATTTAAAAAAGTCCTTTAAATCGAAGTGTCATTGTCCCACCGCGATTTTTATAAAGAAAAAACCTGCGGTGCTCGAACGCTCGTCGAGTCTGCGCAGGTATATACCTATAATCGCGTCGATAACGGCCCTAAAGCCCTCGCCGAGACTCAATAATTCTAGCAAAAGAAAAATGAAGGAGCAAACTCTGCTGAGCTGCACCTTCACTTTTTAAATTTTCTGTACGGAAAATCCTACTTCCCGTAACGAAAATCCTACTCCCCGTAGTGAAAAACGAAGTTTTTCACTACGCTTGGCCCATGAAGAGGTCCGTAACCGAGCCATTATTGTGAATGGCGTTGATGGTCTTGGCGATCAGTGGGGCGATGGAGAGAACGGTGAGGTTATCCCAGTTCTCATGCTCCTGTGGGAGGGTATCGGTGGTGATAACTTCCTTGGCGCCGCACTGGGAGAGACGCTCACGGGCAGGGCCGGAGAAGACACCGTGGGTGCAGGCAATGATGACGTCCTTGGCGCCAGCATCACGCAGCACGCCCACAGCAGCAGCAATGGTGCCACCGGTATCAATCATGTCGTCGATAAGCACACAGGTCTTGCCGGTCACATCGCCAACCACGCGGTTAGCAACAACCTGGTTAGCAACCTCAGTGGAGCGGGTCTTGTGCACGAATGCCAGTGGGGCATCGCCGAGGATATTGGCCCACTTTTCAGCCACCTTCACACGACCAGCATCAGGGGAGACCACGCAGATACCATCAAGATCGTAGTTGGTCTTGATGTAGTCGGTCAGGATTGGCATGGCGTGCATGTGATCCACTGGACCATCGAAGAAGCCCTGAATCTGATCGGTGTGCAGGTCCACGGAGACAATGCGGTCAGCGCCAGCGGCCTTAAGCAGGTCAGCAACGAGACGAGCGGAGATAGGCTCACGGCCACGGGCCTTCTTATCCTGGCGGGCATAAGGGTAGAAGGGGAGAATGGCGGTAATGCGGTCAGCGGAACCGCGCTTGAGCGCATCAATCATGATGAGCTGTTCCATGAGCCACTGGTTGATTGGCTGGCAGTGGGACTGAAGCACATAGGCATCAGCACCGCGAACGGAGGTTTCGTAGCGGACGAAGGTCTCACCATTGGCGAAATCGCGGGCGGTAGTTGGGACCAGCTCAACACCGAGCTCCTTGGCCACGGCCTCGGCCAGCTTTGGATGAGCACGACCCGTGAAAAGCATGAGCTTATTTGGATCAGAGAGTTGGTTCATGGATATCAGTTTTCCTCTTCATGACTTGGGTTAAGGATGGGCACTCCGGCCTCAATGGCCTTGCGGGCTGCCTCATCGGCGGGGGTTCCAGGACGCTTCGCAGCAACCCATCCTTCGATGTTTCGCTGCGCCCCACCGGAGACAACCAGGGAACCTGGTGGGACATCCTGACGAATGACAGTGCCGGCGCCAGAATAGGCACCATCACCCACGGTGACCGGGGCGATAAACATCGTGTCGGAGCCAGTGCGAACATGGCTACCAACAGTGGTGTGATGCTTATTCACACCGTCATAGTTAACAAAGACGGACGAAGCACCAATATTGGATTCCTCACCCACAGTGGCATCGCCAATATAGGTAAGGTGAGGGACCTTGGAGCCGCGACCGATGGTGGCATTTTTCGCCTCAACGAAGCCACCAAGCTTAGCCTTCGGCCCGAGCTTTGTGCCCGGACGGATAAAGGTAAAGGGACCTACTGTTGCGCCGGCACCAATTTCAGAATCAAAACCGTGGGTGCGCACGACTGAGGCGCCTTCGCCGACGGTGATATTTGTGAGAGTGGTATCCGGGCCGATGGTGCATCCATCGGCAATAACAGTATGTCCCTTAAGCTGAGTACCAGGTTCAATAGTGACGTCCTGGCCAATCTTTACATCGATATCAATCCAGGTGCTTGCCGGATCAATAATGGTTGCGCCCCCACGCATTGCTTGTTCACACAAGCGGTGATTGAATTCTTTAGCCAATGCAGCCAGCTGCACGCGGTCATTAACGCCAGCGACAAGAACTGAGTCGTCGATACGATGGGCGCGGACACTGCGATCATGCTGGCGGGCGATACCAATCACATCGGTGAGATAAAACTCGCCCTGGGCATTATTGGTATCAAGCTGGCCCACCGCGGTGCGCAGCAACTGGGCATCAAAAGCATAAACGCCGGAATTGACTTCCTTAATGGCCTTAATTTCGGGGCTTGCGTCCTTTTCCTCCACAATGCCGGTGACCTCACCATCATTGGTGCGGGTAATGCGGCCATAACCGGTTGGGTTATCAATGCTGGTAGTAAGAACAGTCACGGCCGCACGAGGCTTAGTGTCATGTTCAGACAAGAGAGCTTTAAGGGTCTCAGTATTGAGCATTGGTACATCGGAGGTAGTAACCAGAACCGTGCCGGTGAAATCCGCAGGCAGGGCCTCCAGGCCTACACCAACAGCGTGGCCGGTGCCTTTTTGTTCCTCCTGGACGGCAGTAAGAACTTCGGTCACGCCATAGCGGTTAAGTTCAGGGATGGTGTGCTCAATGGCGGGAATAACCTGATCGCGACCGTGGCCGATCACGGCGCAAAGATATTTGGGATTTAGGCCGGCTGCTGCATGAAGAGCATGGCCGAGCATAGTGCGACCCGCCACAGAATGCAGCATCTTTGGGGTATGGGACTTCATCCTTGTACCGGAACCAGCCGCAAGGATAATAACGGCCAAGTCATCGAGTCGTGGGGACTCGACCAGTGCTGACATTGATGTCTCCTGACTGGGGGTCATGACTAGTAGTGCTCTAAGGGAGCTTCCCCACCAGGACTCGAACCTAGAATGCTGGTACCAAAAACCAGAGTGTTGCCAATTACACCATGGGGAATGGCGTCTTTGCGCTGAGCGCGCACGCAATGAGAACTATACCGGAAAATCAGGCTTATGTCACACTACACGCTAAGATGGGTTTTATGGTTAGACAGCGCATGTCAGGTAGTCAAAGAAGAGAGCAACTTATCACTATTGGCCGTCAGGCTTTTGCTGAAAAGGGCTTTGATGGCATTAGTGTTGAGGAAATTGCTGCAAGGGCTGGCGTGAGTAAGCCTGTCATCTATGAGCACTTTGGGGGTAAGGAGGGGCTCTACGCGGTGGTTGTGGACCGCGAGATGCGTAACCTAGAGCAGCTCATTACTGATTCTTTGCAAATGGGGCGCTCCAAGTACCGCATTGAGCAAGCCGTATTGGCCCTGCTCACCTATGTGGAGGAGCATACCGACGGCTTCCAAATTCTCTCGCGCGATGTGACCCCAACTGGTGAGCGCTCTTATGCCACCATGCTTGTCGACGCCGTCGAACAGGTCTCTTATATTCTGGCCAAGGCTTTTGTGCGCGCGGGTCTTGATCCTAATACCGCGACCCTTTATGGGCAGGCCCTGGTGGGTATGGTGTCCATGACGGCCCAGTGGTGGTTGGAGGTGCGCGAACCCGCTAAGGAAGTAGTCGCCGCCCATATTGTGAACCTGTGCTGGAATGGCTTGGCTGGGATGGAAAAGGAACCAACCCTAATGACCTGGGAGGAGCAGGAGCACTCCGAGGATGGTAGTCTCCATGCCCATCACCATGAGGGTCAAGAGGCAGAGTCCGCGCACAATGGTGAGGAGCGTTAATGGCGGGTGCACTTGAGGGGGTTCTAAAGTGTGTGGCCACTGATCCAAAATTTAAGGGCATTATCCATAACCTTGGTGAGAATCACCTGCATGTGACCGGTGCGGTGCAAACTCGTCCGTGGATTTTGGGTGTGGCTGCCAAGAAGGTGCCGCTTTTGGTGGTGACTGCCACCGGGCGTGAGGCCGAGGATCTTTATGGTGAGCTTTCTTCTTTATTGGGGGCCGATAAGGTGGCGCTCATGCCATCCTGGGAGACTCTTCCTCATGAGAGGCTCTCGCCTAGCCCAGAGGTGATTGGTGCCCGTGCGCGGGTGCTCGATCTTTTGGGTCAGGGTGCATTATCCGTGGTCATTGCCCCTGCGAGGGCATATTCTCAGCCGCTGAGCTATGAGCGACGGGTCATTAGCCTCGATATTGATGCGGAATATGACCTGAATGAATTGGCTCATGATCTTGAGGGCCTTGCTTATAAGCATGTGGATATGGTGGCCAAGAAGGGCGAATATGCCATTCGCGGCGGCCTCATGGATATCTTTCCTACGACCTCCGAATATCCGGTCCGTGTGGAATTCTGGGGCGATGAAATCTCGGAAATGCGCGCCTTTTCCGTGGCAGATCAGCGTGCCCTTTCGGAGGAATTCTCACCCCGCCATGTGGATATCTACCCTGCAAAGTCCCTGCTTATCACCGATGCGGTGAAAAATCGTGCTGCTGAGCTCTATCCCAATCATGTGGATCACCAGACCTTGGCGGAGATTCTTAGCCGTATTTCCGATGGCATTTATACCGAGGGCATGGAGGCCTTGACCCCGGTTCTTTCCGATGCTCCTTTTAAGGCCTTACCGGAGTTTTTCCCGGAGAATACCCACACTGTGATTGTGGACCCGGAGAAGGTCCGTACCCGTGTGGCTGACCTCATTAATACGGATATGGAATTCCTTGAGGCCGGTTGGGAGGCCGCAGCCATGGGTGCTAATGGTCCTGTGGCAGCTGCTGATCTTGATTTGGAGCCTTCGAGTTACCGCTCCTATGATTCGCTAATTAAGAATGCGGAGAAGACCCCCGGCGGGGCAGTGTGGAATCTGACCCCACCCGGCATGATGGAGCTCGATGAATCCAGCCTGCTTCCTATTGATTGTGAGGCGGCACCGGCCCCGAAGGGTGACCCTGCTGAGATTTCTGCCATGATGGCAAAGCTCAAGCTCCATGTGGAATCCGGTGGCATTGGTGTCTTTATTGCCCCAGCGCAGGGTACGGTCAAGCGCATGAAGGAGCGCTTCCTTGAGGTGCATATTCCTGCCGAAATTATGGAGCCCGGTGCTAAGCCTGAGGCGGGGCAGGTCAATATTTATTTGGCCCTTAGCCATGCTGGCCTGGTCTTTAGTGGCCCCAAGATGGTGGTCATTACGGAGACTGACCTTACCGGTAACCGCGTTGTGGACTTAACTGGTGAGAAGCGTCGCCCAGCTAAACGACGCCACCGCGTGGACCCGCTCGCCTTGAAGCCAGGCGACTTGGTGGTTCATGAAACCCACGGTATTGGCCGCTTTAAGGAGATGGTGGAGCGCACGATCACCATTGGTGATGACCAAACCCGCCGCGAGTATTTGGTGCTGGAATATGCGCCAAGCCGTCGCGGTGGTGCGCCTGATCAGCTCTTTGTGCCAATGGATTCTTTGGATCTTCTTTCCCGCTATGTGGGTGGTGAGAACCCAAGTCTTTCCAAGATGGGTGGTTCGGACTGGAAGAATACCAAGAAGAAGGCACGCGCCGCAGTGCGCGAAATTGCCGGCGAATTGGTCGAACTCTATGCCAAGCGCCAGTCCACACCGGGCCATGCTTTTGCACCGGATAGCCCCTGGCAAGCGGAAATGGAAGATAACTTCCCGTATGTGGAAACCGAAGACCAGATGTCTGCCATTGATGCGGTTAAGGAGGACATGGAGAAAACCGTGCCTATGGACCGCGTCATCGTGGGTGATGTGGGCTACGGTAAAACCGAGGTTGCTGTGCGTGCCGCCTTTAAGGCAGTGCAGGATGGCATGCAGGTGGCGGTGCTGGTGCCAACAACCCTGCTTGCCCAGCAGCATTTGGCCACCTTCACCACCCGTATGGAGGGCTTCCCGGTCACTATCCGATCCCTTTCCCGCTTTACCCCAAAGTCGGAGGCCAAGGAGATTATCAAGGGCCTTGCCGATGGTGAGATTGATATTGTCATTGGTACCCACCGTCTTTTGCAGACTGGTGTTTCCTGGAAGAAGCTTGGCCTTGTCATTATTGATGAGGAGCAGCGCTTCGGCGTGGAGCATAAGGAGCATATTAAGGCGCTGCGTGTGGCAGTGGATGTGCTCACCATGTCCGCAACGCCAATTCCGCGAACCCTTGAAATGTCCATGGCGGGTATCCGCGAAATGTCCACCATTTTGACCCCACCGCAGGCGCGCCACCCGGTGCTTACCTATGTTGGTGCGCAGGAGGAAAAGCAGATTGCGGCGGCCATTAGGCGTGAACTTCTGCGCGATGGCCAGGTCTTCTATGTCCACAATAAGGTCAAGAGCATTGAAAAGCGCGCCCGTGAGTTGCGAGAACTCGTGCCTGAAGCTCGCATTGTGGTGGCCCATGGCCAAATGAGTGAGGAGCAGCTGGAGCGCACCGTCCAGGGTTTCTGGGACCGCGAATTCGATGTGCTTGTTTGCACAACTATTGTGGAAACTGGCCTGGATATTGCCAATGCCAATACGCTCATTGTCGAAAATGCGCACCATATGGGTCTCTCCCAGCTGCACCAGCTGCGTGGCCGTGTGGGCCGTAGTCGTGAGCGCGGCTATGCCTACTTCCTTTACCCAAAGGGTGAGACACTCACAGAGACCTCCTATGATCGTCTCTCCACCATTGCGCAGAATAATGATCTGGGTGCCGGCATGGCTGTGGCCATGAAGGACCTTGAGATGCGCGGTGCGGGTAATGTGCTTGGTGCCCAGCAGTCCGGTCATATTGCTGGTGTGGGCTTTGACCTTTATGTTCGTCTGGTGGGTGAGGCCGTGGAGGCCTTCCGTGCCATGGCTGATGGCAAGGTCATTGATGCCACTGACCAGAGCCCGAAGGAAATCCGTATTGATTTGCCCGTCGATGCGCATATCCCAGAGGCCTATATTAATGCGGAGCGCCTGCGCTTGGAGGTGTACCGTAAGCTTGCCCAGGCCGCGACCGAGGGTGAGATTCAGCTGGTAGTGGAGGAAATGGAAGACCGTTACGGTCCTATTCCGCAGGAAGTGGAACGCCTGCTTTCTATTGCGCGCCTGCGCATGGCGGCCCGTCTGGCCGGCATAACTGATATTGGTATTCAGGGCACGCGCATTAAGGTTCATCCGGTGGAATTGCTCGATTCCCAGCAGGTGCGCCTCAAGCGCCTCTATCCGGGTGCCACTTATCGCGCGGCTGCTAAGGCTATTCAGCTGTCCATTCCAAAGTCGGGTAAGAAGCTTACTGATCCGCCAATGCGTGATGTGGATTTGGTTCAGTGGGTGGCTGAGTTCTTGCACACAATGTTTAATATTCCGCTCATTGATGTGCGGGGTGGAAAGGGTGAGAAAAAGCCTGAGAAAAAGCCGAAAATCATTAGTATTACCGGCTAGTTCCACTCAGAAAACTCATAGGGTATCGGCGGGTTCGAATTTGGTACAATTGGCCTCATGGCAGTTGTTCTCTTGGACCCCCGGTATCCGACTATGATTCCCTTTGAAGCCTTGAGCTTTATTACGGATGCTGAGATCGAGTACACCGATGAGGTGCCCGTTCGGGTCCGATGGAATATCGCTGATTTTTCTAAAAAGACCGTGGAAAATGGCGCGATTTTGGTCTCCACGAATGCGGAGGATCCCAAGGTTATTGAGCGCGCCAATCGCGGTGAGGTTTTTATTGCGGCCGAGTCCCGTGGGGATCATGAGGTGCCGCTACGATTCCGTTCCATTGAAGAAGCCATGCAGGTCATGCACTTGGCTAATCATCTTGGTGCCTGGGAGCGTGAGCAGACCCACGAGTCCCTGATTCCTTATCTGCGCGAGGAGACGGAGGAATTCGCCATCGCCGTGGATATGTGGAAGCGCCTCGGTGAGGCAGGTGAGGGCCAGCTCAAGCGCGAGCTCTCTGATATTTTGCTCCAGGTTCTCTTCCACTCCGAGATAGCTTCTCGACGCGGGGCTTTCACATTCGAGGATGTTGCGGCCGCCTTTGTGGATAAGATGCGCAAGCGCGCGCCCTATCTTTTTGATGGCACCAAGGAGATCGTCCCTGCTGAAGAGCAGGAACGTCTATGGCAAGAGGGCAAAAAGAAGCCCACTATTTAATTAGTGCATTACTACCGCGAGATTATAGCTATCGGCATCCTCCCAAATCTTGAAGGCAAGATAGCTATGGGCGGTATTACCCTCACTTTGGGCAAACATGACGCCCAAAGAACCAGCAGCATCATAGAGGTTCGCTGCAAGAATAGTATTTTTCGCGATGCTATAAATCTTCGTGGTTTCACCACGGGCCGGGTTATAGTTACCCTCATTTATTGTGGCACCAACTAGTGGGGAAATTTCGGCAAAAAGGCCACTATTCCACGGGGTAACTGGAAGATTCGAGGACTGGCGCATGGCGCGGTAATAGCCATAGGCAGAGGATTCATAAATGCTGGAAATCTTTGGGTTTGTGCTGATTTGTGCAGCCGACCAGCCAGCAGTAGGAAGCATTAGCCCCGAGCTACCAGCAGCGGCCAGGGCTGCGTTAATCTGGGGCACAATCTGATTTTGAAAATCGGTGAGAGGATCAGCCTGCGCTACCGCACCAAAACCGCCGAGTACAGTTGCGCAAGCAACTGTGGTTGCGAGAGTGCGGCGTCGGAAAGCAAAAGAAAAAAGGTCATGAGACATGCTCACGACCTTAGCACTTAAAGCTGAAAATACTACTGACCAAGCTGTGGTGCGAAGCTATAAACTACATCACTGTAGTTCAGGAGCTGGGAGGAACCGGCGGCGGTCACAATCTTTTCGAATTCGGATGGGCGGGTAAGACCGCAGGCAGAGGCGCGGTAGGAGAGATCGCCAGCAGCCTTGGTGATAAGAGCGCTATTGAGGTTCAGGCCGAGGCTCTGGGTGAGAGTGCCGGCGGTGGCGTTGATGTTCTGGGAGAGCTGGTAGCGGGTTGGCTTGGTGTTGAGCATGCCCAGAGCATTGAGGCCGGTGGAGAGGGTGTTGCAGTCCAGGTTGGAGGCGGTATTGGTATTGAAGAGCTGGGAGATGGCCAGGGTCTGGGTCAGATCAGCAGCCTTGGCCTGAGGGGCAGTGGCGATACCGCAGGCGGCGAGAGCGGCGAATGCGAGAGCAGCGAAGCGCTTCTTCATAAATACTCCTATATAAATCAGTGGGCTAAGCAATAATGCAAATTATGTTACCAGAGTGACTATCGTGACTAGAGTTATAAGTATTAACAATTGGAGGTGTGTCGCATGGCGGGGCACTCTTGCGATATGGATAAACTACCTCTATGGCTAGAGGAAAAATGGGCTGCGCAGCAATGGGCTGCGGCGTTTTGGTTCTATGTATGGTGATTGCGGCTATTGGATGGTCGGTCACTTTTATGGACGCAAAGAGCCCTTTTCGTAATCTTCAGCCTGTTCCTGATACTATTCCGCCTGCTGCTGGCGAGGCTGTGCCAGCTATTGATATTCATACCGGTGGGCGTACCTCGCTCAAACTTGGCTTCTGGGCGGAGCCTCTTTCTAAGCAAACTGATATCCCTGTGGCCGCTTTGGAGGCCTACGGAAACGCCCAACTTGTGGCGCAAGAACGGTTCCCTACCTGCCATGTGACATGGAACACACTGGCGGGTATTGGTTGGGTGGAAACCCGCCATGGTACCTATAACGGGCAGAAATTCGGGGGTAGTCATATCGACGAAAACGGAAATGTAATTCCGCATATTGTTGGTATTCAGCTCGATGGTTCCCCCGGTTTCGAAAATATTCCGGACACAGATCATGGCGAGCTGGATGGGGATACTGCCTACGATCGCGCTGTTGGTCCTATGCAGTTCATTCCTGAGACGTGGCGACGCTATGGCCTTGATGGAAACGGTGATGGGGTAGCTGACCCGAACCAGATTGATGATGCTGCGCTCTCGGCGGCCAATTTGCTCTGCGCCAAGGGTGGGGATCTCTCTACCCCCGAAGGGTGGGTAACTGCGGTTGCTGCGTACAATGCCTCGGTGCAGTATCGGGATGATGTGGTACATGCGGCTGCATCGTATGCGCTTAATCAGCCGCCGCAATAAATTCGACTAATTTTTTAAAACTCGTGCGGGATTTCCAATTTCGTGTCAGAATGGATCCCGATGCGCGCCGGGAGCCAGATTCTCTGGAGCCTTGCGCGTGAAGAAGACTAATTACAATTCCTATTGGCTTAGGAGGCCATTGTGGCAGACATCATGCACGTATACGCCCGTGAAATTCTGGATTCCCGCGGTAACCCAACCGTCGAAGTTGAGATGCTTCTCGACGACGGCGCTGCAGGCCGCGCAGGTGTTCCTTCCGGTGCTTCCACCGGTATTCACGAGGCGCACGAGCTGCGTGACGGTGGCGACCGCTACCAGGGTAAGGGTGTTCTTCAGGCTGTGAAGAACGTCAACGAGGAAATTGCTGACCGCATTGCTGGCATGGACGCTACCGACCAGCGTGCCATCGACAAGGCTATGATCGACCTTGACGGCACCCCAAATAAGGCTCGTCTCGGCGCCAACGCCATCCTCGGTGTTTCCATTGCTGCTGCTAAGGCAGCTGCTGAGTCCGCTGGCCTGGAGCTCTTCCAGTATGTCGGTGGTCCAAATGCTCACGTACTCCCAGTTCCGATGATGAACATTGTGAACGGTGGCGCTCACGCTGACTCCGGCGTTGACGTCCAGGAGTTCATGATTGCTCCTATCGGCGCTGCTTCCTTCGCTGAGGCTCTCCGCATGGGCGCTGAGGTTTACCACAACCTCAAGGCTGTTGTTAAGGGCAAGGGCCTGTCCACCGGTCTTGGCGATGAGGGCGGTTTCGCTCCTTCCGTTGGTTCCACCAAGGAAGCTATCGACCTGATCATCGAGGCTATCGAGAAGGCCGGCTTCAAGCCAGGCAAGGACGTCGCTATTGCTCTTGACGTTGCTTCTTCCGAGTTCTTCGACAAGGACAAGGGCGTCTATAACTTCGAGGGTGGCCAGCACACCGCTGCTGAGATGGTTAATGTCTACAAGCAGCTCATCGAAGAGTACCCAATTGTCTCCATCGAGGACCCACTTCAGGAAGATGACTGGGAGGGTTACACCCACCTTACCGCCGAGATTGGCGACAAGGTTCAGATCGTTGGTGACGACTTCTTCGTAACCAACCCAGCTCGCCTCAAGGAAGGCATCGAGAAGAAGGCTGCTAACGCCCTTCTCGTTAAGGTTAACCAGATTGGTACCCTCTCCGAGACCTTCGAGGCTGTTGAGATGGCTCACCGCGCTGGCTACCGCACCATGATGTCCCACCGTTCCGGTGAGACCGAGGACACCACCATTGCTGACCTCGCAGTTGCTCTTAACTGTGGCCAGATCAAGACCGGTGCTCCTGCACGTTCCGAGCGTGTTGCTAAGTACAACCAGCTCCTCCGCATCGAGGAAATGCTCGGCGACGCAGCTGTTTACGCTGGCCGCGATGCATTCCCACGCTTCAAGGCCTAATCGATATTCATTGATTAGCCAATAACTAAGAGGAATTAATACTCCTCTTTCGGCGCTGTCACCCGCAGGGTGATGGCGCCTTTTTTGTATAATAGTGGGGTTATGAGCAAAAATTCGGTGCCGGTTCGCAATAGGGAAATTCGCGGATCGAAAAAGCCTAAGAATACTAAGCGTGGTTTGCCCCGTGTGACGGTGGCCCGTGCGGTTGTGGGCTTTGCAGTGCTGATTTTGGCTGCTCTTACTATTGCTATGCCGATGCGAAATTACTTCCAGCAGCGCTCAGAAGTGGCGCGAGTGGAAGCAAGTATTCTCGCAAAGCAAGCGGAAAAAGAGCAGCTGCTTGCCGAAATTGATAAATACAATGATCCAGCCTATTTGGACGAGGCCACAAGGAACCGTCTGGGCGTGATTGCCCCAGGGCAGACCGCCTATCGTCTGATGGATCCGGGGATTCTGAGCCAGGATTCGACTGATAGCTCGCGTGTGGAATATCATCCAGTCTCCCCGTGGTATAAGACTTTGTGGAATTCTGTTGCTCGTCCGGCGACGAGCACGGAGGAAACCACCTCTGTTGAGCCACTGCCAAATGGAGTTGCGGCTAATGCGACCCCGGAGCCAAGCAGTGAGGCTGCCGCTCCCACCCAGTAGAAAGGTGCCCCGATGACGGTTAACCCCGCCGATATTGAGATTATTACCCAGCAGCTTGGACGTCGCCCACGCGGTGTGGTCGAGGTTTCTTATCATTGCCCTGATGGGACCCCTGCTGTGGTGAAAACCCGCCCGCGCCTGGAGGATGGAACTCCATTCCCAACTCTGTACTATTTGACGGATCCACGTCTGACCGCCGAGGCTTCCCGCATGGAGGTTGCTCATGTGATGAAGTGGATGACTGAGCGTCTCGAAAATGATGCGGAGCTCAAGGCCGATTATCAGAAGGCTCACGAGTATTACCTGGCCAAGCGCAATGAGATGGAAGATCTTGGCACTAATTTCTCCGGTGGCGGCATGCCAGACCGTGTGAAGTGCATCCACGTGCTCATCGGCTATGCCCTTGCTGAGGGCGCCGGTCACTTCCGTCTTGGTGATGAGGCGGTGGCCATTGCTGCTGACCATGGTGGGCTTCGCGGTACTGCCATTCCTGCCGATTGGCCAACTGCGGCCTCCTTCGGCATTGATCTTGATAGCTTTGAGTGGGATTAATCGGATGAGTCGCGCTGCCATTGACTGCGGAACCAACGCCATCCGCCTTTTGCTTGTCGACGACCACGGTCGCGAAATCTGCCGACTCAACCGTATTGTGCGCCTTGGTGAGGGCGTGGATGAAACCGGCCGTTTTCTTCCCACAGCCATTGGGCGTGTGGAAGCAGCGCTTAGTGACTATGTCGCCATTATGAAAGAGAATGGTGTGACTGCCCATCGCATGGTGGCCACCAGTGCGACCCGCGATGCCTCTAATCGCGAGGACTTCTTTGCCATGACCGAGCGTCTTTTGGCTAAGCCTGCTGAGGTGATTAGCGGGGAAGAAGAGGCCGAGCTTAGCTTCCGTGGGGCTACGGCTTCCTTGGGTGATATGGCCAATCCGGTTGTCATTGATCTTGGTGGCGGCTCAACCGAGTTTGTGACCAAGGATGCGGCTTATTCCACGCAGATGGGATGTGTACGCCTCACCGAGCGCTTTGGGCTACGCACCGAGGCTGAGCGTGCCCAGGCTCGTGCGTATGTGCGCGAGCAGCTTGCAATTATGCAGGAACATGTCGATATCCAGGGCATTTCCAATGTCGTGGGTGTGGCCGGTACCTTTACTACTATTGCTGCCTTGGTCTTGGATCTGGATTCCTATGATGAGGAGCGCATCCATGGGGCGGTTCTGCCTTTTGATGGTATCCGTGCTGTTACCCAGCGATTGATTCATCAGACACCCGCTGAGCGTGCTCAGGACCCACGTATTCTTCATGGGCGTGAGGATGTTATTGGTGGTGGCTGCATTGTTATTGAAGAGGTCATGAGCTTGTTTGAACAAGAAGGTATTGATTCTTTGACAATCTCCATTCATGATCTTCTCGATGGGATTATTACCGCGCTATAGATCTGTATTAGAATAGTTCGCGGTGGTTTTTCCGCCGGCCCCTATAGCCCAACTGGCAGAGGCAGCAGACTTAAAATCTGCAAAGTGTGGGTTCGAATCCCACTGGGGGCACAAAATTGAGAGTCTTGCTTGAAGCAAGGCTCTTTTTTTATACATTCAAGAAATCGTATATTAAGCTAAAATTTAGGTTAGTGTTCTAGGTGTGACTTTATAAATTGCCTGCTAAGAATATGTTGCAGGTAAAATTATGCCCTTTTCCTTAAAAAACTTTGACTAATCCTGAGAATCCTGTTAAGTTTATTCTTAACTTTAGGTAATTTCTTGGAATATAAAAGGGAGAGGTGAGTGCAATGGCAGTCCGTTCCAGGAGTTTCTGCGGGAAGATGGCCCTTGCAGCAATGCTCGCCATTAGTACTACTGTCACTGGTCTGTCGCCCGTACCAACCACGCAGGCGGCAGAATCAGATAATGCTGCACTGGTGAGGGGTTATATTTACTATAATTCCCAGAACCTGAGCTACTCCTATACTTTCGTCCTTACTAATAATGGCCCTGTGCCACTGGTGGATCTCCACCTAAATATTACGGGCGATATTCAGTGGGTGAATGGCAGCCCGCAGGGCACAGTGGTGACTAATTCCCTCAAGACTGGTTCCAAGAATATCTTCCCGGCAGCTTCCTTCATCGGTAGCGAGGTTACACAAACCACCATTGATAATGCCAATGCCAAGAGTGCCAATGACCCAAGCTTGGCCTATCTTGGTGCCGGCCAGACCGCGACCGTGAGCCTCAATGGCATTAAAAGTGCGAGCGCGGATGCAACCATCTCTCTTGATGGTAATTACCGTGATATTGTGCTGACCTCCAGCGTAATGCGCGATGCGATTAATCACTCCACGGCCGCTGACCTGCAGCTAAAGATCGCTGAGGCTTTGCTCATCACCTCGGGGCAGATTGAACAGCTCGGCGTAACTACCGCTCTTAGCAATCACTTCGGTTGGGGTACAAGTAGCTATGGCCGTGCGGCCAGCTTGATTGCCCAGGCTTCCAAGACCGCTGAAGCTGATGCCTATAAGTCGGCTGCCCCACGCTTTGCTGTGGGTGAAGAATACGCGGCCTTTAATAATAGCCGTACCGCCGGTATAGCTAAGGCCAACCAGGTTATTGCCGCTCTCGATGGGGCGGGTGACCGCCTCCGCGAATCCCTGCAGGGTGAGGGCCTTGGGGATATTGTTGGGGCCTCCGGCTATGCCTCCCTTGTCGATAGTGCGCTGGATGATGCGCGCAAGGCGCAGACTGCCATTAACAATGCTGCCTCGCCTTCAGATTTGTCCACCGCGCTGGCCTCGCTAGAAGCGGCCTCGGATAAGGCAGCAAATGCTATGGCTGAGTTTGCCACACTCATGGCAACTGAGATGCAAAAAATCAAGGATAATCCGCCAATTACCAGTGATGGTGCCGCCCGTGCGGAGAAAATTTCCACTGCGCTGCAGGATTCTGTTTCGCTCACCGATGGACTCACCACGGCTATGGGTGAAAATGGCACAACGGCAGCCAATGAAGTAAAGACTGCGGCCACCACTGGCTCTGAGCTCCTAAGTAGCATTAGTGCCGAGGCCAAGGTAAATCCGCTCACCGCCATCGAGCAGAAGCCAGCGGAAGTGACATCGCCACAGGCGGATTCCCAGGAGCCTACTGATTCCACCGAAGAAAGCGTGGAGGATATGCGTGCGCGGATTAATCTTGCGCTCACGCACCTGTTGAATCTCAGCGCTGAGGATCAGGCAGAGTTCCGCGCGCAAGTGGCGTCGATAAGCACCAAAGAAGGGCTCATTGATCTTGCCCGCAGCATTGCCGAGCGCAATATTGAGCAAAGCAGCTGGACTGATGAGGTAAAACAGTACCAACTCGCGCAAGTCATGCAGCAGGATAGCCTCGATGCAATCTTCGCCTATAGTGATCCGGTGGTTCCTTATGAGCAGGAGGAGCCCACGACCAGCGCTAGCCAGGAGCCAAGCACCCAGCAGGGTTTCTCGAAAAATACCTGGATTATGATTTTGCTTGCTGTGCTTGGTCTTGGTGGGCTTGTGGCGACTATTGCCAATGCCCTAAACACCCAGCACCTATAGCGTATTGAGTGCCGCGACCTTATCCTCATAGCCTGGTCGTGGCACATAGGTGTACATAATCCAATCACTGGGGCTGGCCAGCGCCATGCCCTCATAATCAAGCTCAATGCGGCCCAAAACCGGGTGATTTAGATCTTTATAGCCGCTGGAATGATTGAGCACATCCTGGTCCTCCCAGAGCTCCTTAAATTCCGGGCTATCTTCTTTGAGCTTTTTGACGAAATCAAAGATCACGGATTTTTTATCGCTCACCGCATAATTCATACGTAAAGTCGCAGTAAGGCCGCGAGCAATTACATCCCAATCGAGGAAAAAGTCCTTGGCCTCCGGGCAGAGGAAAGTAAAGAGCGCCATATTGTTTTTGGCGATAGGATTTTCAAAAAGTGGCTGGTAAAGAGCCCTGGCGGCACGATTCGAACCCACTTCGGTGATGCAATAATCACGGATTCGGGTAGGGAGGGTAGAAGCATCAAGGACCGCTTGGAGGCTTGGGCGGATGGGCTCCGGCTCAGTTTCAAAAGACTCATGGGCAAAGAAATCCGGGGCGGAAATTTTGCGCAGATAAAGAGTCTCCTCCGGGTTGAGGCGTAGGGCTTTGCCCAGCGTAGTGAGGATCTCCGGTGAAATCATTGCTGTTTCACCGCGCTCAATCTGGCCATAATAATCCACACTCAGGCCAGCAAGCATAGCGACCTCCTCGCGGCGCAGGCCTGCCACACGGCGACGTGAGGAGCCTGGTAGGCCCACATCTTCAGGGCGAAGACGCTCACGACGCTTACGAAGAAACTTGCCCAAGAGCTCATTATTAAGCATGCCTCTATTATGCGCGTTTAAAGGGGGTTAAGAAAAATTTTGCACGGTTGGGAACTATAGCGGGGAGTTGTTCGTTAATATAAGTAGAAACCCAATTGAGAAAGAAAGGACTGGTGCACAATGCCAAGCAGCAACCCTGTATTTAGCTCCTTGGAAAAAGAAGCACGAAACCCCTATGCAGGTTCTGCGTATGGTGTACAGCAGCCCGGATACGGCTATCCGACCCCTGTTTCGGAGCGCGCAATCACCATCGATGATGTGGTGACTAAGACCGGTATTACCCTTGGTGTCATCATCGTTATGGCCGTTATTTCCTTCGGTATTGGTCTTGTTAATCCGGGTGCCATTATGGGCCTGTGGGCCCTTGGTATGGTGGGCTCCATCATCATGGTCTGTGTGGCTACCTTTGGCCGCAAGTTCGCTTCGGCGCCAGTGACCCTGGGCTACGCAGTATTCGAAGGCCTGCTAGTTGGTGGCATTAGCTTCGTCTTTGCCAATATTGCTACCGGCATTAATGCTGGTGCTCTGATTGGCCAGGCAGTCTTGGGTACGCTCGGTGTGTTCATCGGCATGATTTTTGTCTACAAGTCCGGTGCGGTGCGTGTGACCCCACGCTTTAACCGTATTGTGACCGGTATGATTTTCGGTGTGGCCCTCATGGCCATTGGTAATCTCGTTCTGTATTTGCTGGGTGCGAGCCCAATTCTTACCAATGGTGGCCCAATTGCCATTATCTTCTCGCTCTTCTGCATTGGTCTTGCCGCAGTGAGCTTCCTGCAGGACTTCGACCAGGCTGATAGGCTCATCCGTGCTGGTGCTCCTGCAAATATGGCTTGGGGCGTTGCCCTTGGCCTGGCAGTGACCCTGGTGTGGCTCTACACAGAGATTCTTCGCCTGCTGAGCTACTTCAACCGCTCCAACTAAGCAGTTGGCTACTGGCCCCCATTATGGTGGGGGCCATTTTTTTTATGCGCGGATTTATCCATGGGCTAGCAACCCATGGATAAACTACCCCTGGTTAGTGCAGGTCAGGGCGGGTTAAATAGAAAACATGAAAAGAAACTGGATTCTCGCCATTATTATTCTTGCCTATTTCATGATCATTATGGATACCTCCGTGATTTTCACGAGCTTGGATACCATGCGTCGTGATTTAGGCTTGAGTGTTTCCGCTAGCACCTGGGTGCAGGATGCCTATACCTTGTTCTTCGGTGGCCTGCTTGTGCTTGGTGCACAGATTGGTACCGTGTTGGGTAAGCGCCGCATCTTCTTTGCGGGATTGATTATCTTTGGTATTTCCTCGGTGACAGTGGGCCTTGGTTCCGCGCCGGGCATGCTAATTATTTCCAGGGCCTTTCAGGGTGTGGGTGCGGCCATTATTGCGCCGACATCCTTGTCTCTTATTGCGGAACACTTCCCAGAAGGGGAGGAGCGTGCTAGGGCGACCCGCCTTTATGGTGCGGCTGCTGGTATTGGCACGGCAGTGGGCATGATTATTGGCGGTCTGGTTACAACCTATATTTCTTGGCGCTTCGCCTTCTTTATTAATGCACCAATCGCCATTCTGTTGATTGCTATTGCGCTGCGTGTGCTGCCTGCTGATCCTCGTCGTACCGCGCAGGAGCCTATGTCCTTTGACATTCTCGGTGCTTTCTTGGCCACTGTGGGTCTTGGTGCCATTAGCTTCGGCATTATGGAAAAGATGTGGTGGATTAGCATCGTCGGTGGTCTTATTGTTGCCGTCTTTGCTTGGTATGAGACCCGTGCAACCCACCCGATTATTCCACCAGCCATTATTAACCACGCTGTTCGTGGTCCCATGGGTTTGGGCCGCTTCTTCTTTGCAGCGACCGCCATCCCATTCTTCCTAATTGCTTCGCAGTTCATGGTTAACCACTATGGTCTGAGCCCGCTGGCTATCGGCCTTGCATTTAGCGCTAATGCAGTTCCACAGTTTATTGTGGCTATGAACCTGCGCCGGATTCAGGCGCGTATTGGTATCCCAGCATCCGTTATTGGTGGTCTGCTCATGACCACTATCGGTGTGGCAGCGATGATTCCACTTAATAGCCATGGCGGAAATATCTTGGTGGTTCTTGGTATTTATGCTTGGATGGGTGTGGGACAAGGTCTTGCCTTTGCCACCCTTACAGCCCTGGGCATTTATGGTGCAAGTGCTGCGGATTCCGGTGCTGCTAGTGGTGTGGTCAACTCTGCGCAGCAGCTGGGTTCGACTATCGGCTTGCCAATTGTTATGAGCATGCATAACCCATTTATTGGCTCCACAGTGCTGATTATTCTCTCCCTGGTATTTGCCGGCTGGGGTGCACTCAATTATGTGGCTGAGCAGCGCCAGAAAGTAGCCGTGGCAGTTTAAGGAGTGTTCGGGGAGCCGTCGATAAGCATGGAGCTAAAGACATAGAAGCCGCTGGGAAGGATGACGGGATGGGCGAGAGTGATCTCGTGCGTGGTGCCACCGGGGCCAGTCCCGGTGCCATGGGCGGAATTATTATCCCAGAGATCCCAGCTAATGCCGGCCAGAACATTGGACTGCTCCGTGCAGCTTAGGTGCACAACGCTAGGCCCCTCAAGGGGATTGCCAATGCAGTCAATAATGCCAGGAAGGGCAGAGGCTGTTTGGCTCGGCGAAATCTGACTAAGCTCCAGATAAGAGGTTGGGGTGGAGGTTGGTTCCTCCGCCCTTTGCTCATTGTGTGAACAAGAAATAAGCGTCATAGCAACCACAGGAAGGATTGCTATGACGCTTAATTTTTGAGTATTAAGACTCACGTGGGGTAGCAGCCTTTGCAGAATCATAAGGCTCTGCCTTGACGATGGTCACGGAAATGGTGCGACCATTTGGAGCGGTGTACTCGCGGGTTTCACCCTCGTGGGCGCCGATAACAGCAGCACCGAGTGGGGACTGCTCAGAGTAGGTCTCCAGGTGCTTATTATCGGAAGCAGCGGCGCGGGTACCAATGAGGAAGGTCTCCTTGGCATTCTCGTCGCCATTGTAATAAACGTGAACCACGGAACCGACCACAGCAACGCCCTCTTCAATGGCGCTACGCTCGGTGGTGGAATTAGCAAGAATCTGGGAGATCTGCTTGATGCGGGCCTCTTCCTGATCCTGCATTTCACGAGCAGCATCGTAGCCGGCGTTCTCCTTGAGGTCGCCTTCTTCACGGCGCTCATTAATCTCGGCGGCCACGACCGGGCGGTGGGCGATGAGGCGGTTGAGCTCATCCTCGAGCTTGGCCTTGGTCTCCGGAGTAATATACTGCTTTGGTTGATCTGACATAAAGTCAATAATAACAATATTTATTGATATGTGTCACGCCTGTTGGGTGTTTTAACTCTTGAGATAGGACGGAATGGTCGTGCCGCAACCATAGACGTCGCCAGCAACAGCGCGCTTACGGGTCGAAATCGGCACAGAAAGCTTCACTGTAGAGTTCTCACCAGCAGGAATAAGAATCTCGCGGCGGCCAACCTCAGTCTTGTCATAATCCAAGGCGCGCACCACGCAATAAGAATCCATGGATGGAGTTGAGCGCGTCACATCCATATAAAGAGTGAGCTGCGAATCAGAATCAGTCTCAAAACCGCGCTCGGAGGCCGTCACCGTATTATTGCTTGCGGTGCGATGCTGCTGGAAATAGAAGACACCAGCAACGACCAAAATCGCAATAATCACTAAAACTGCAGCTTTTCCTGCAATATTATTGGAGCTTTGTGCGTTAGAATTAGTGGCCTTTGTGCCATAACGAGCACGAGCCTTCCCGGTCGACTGCCGGCGGGGACTAGGTTTTTGAGATTCCACAGGATCTATAATAGTGCTTTGTACAGTTTTGGTAGAGCCCGAATGAGAATAGGAGTATTTGCGTGAGGCTTTTGGCTATTCATGCCCATCCCGATGACGAGTCCAGTAAGGGAGCTGCAACCTATGCTAAATATGCAGCTGAGGGGCATGAGGTGCTGGTTTTGACCTGCACTGGCGGCGAGCGTGGAGATGTCCTGAACGAGGCCTTGAAGAATGACCCAGAGGTTCAGGAAAATCTTGCAGCGTACCGACTAAAGGAAATGGCTCGCGCGGCTGCTGCCTTGGGAATTCACCAGCAATGGCTCGGTTATGTGGACTCGGGTTTGCCTGAGGGTGACCCGCTGCCACCACTTCCTGAGGGCTGCTTCGGCCTTGCCGATACCGATGAGGTTGTGGGCAAGGTTGTGAAGGTGATTCGCGACTTTAAACCCCATGTGATCATTACCTACGATGAACATGGTGGTTATCCGCATCCTGACCACTTGAAGGTTCATGAGGTGAGCATGCTTGCTTGGGATCGTGCTGGTGATGCCCGTTGGTATCCTGAGGCTGGTCCTGTGTGGGAGCCTTTGAAGCTGTACTATACCCACGGCTTTATTCGCAAGCGCCTGGAGCTTTTCGACGAGGAATTTAAAAAGGCCGGTAAGCCTAGTCCTTTTGCAGAAATCCTCGACCGCTGGAAAGATGATGTTATGAGCCGCGTTACCACTCAGGTGGAATGCGCGGAGTATTTCGAGGCCCGCGATAATGCACTGCGTGCTCATGCTACGCAGATTGACCCTAATGGCATGTTCTTTGCCGCGCCATTGGAGATGCAGAAGAAGCTCTGGCCTACCGAGGAATTCGAATTGGCGAAGAGCCGTGTACGCACGGTTTTGCCAGAACATGATTTACTTGAAGGGATTTCGGAATGACGACTTTGGTTCTTGCAGCTCTTGAGGACCCAAGCGGCCCAGATTTTGGTAAGGCCGAGCCAATTGGCCTTTTCATCAGTATTGTCATGCTGCTTGTGGTGCTCTTCTTGGGCTACTGCTTGACCCGCCGTACCAAGCGTATGGCCCGTCGTCGCGCTTTTGCTGAGGAGCATAATATCGACTTTTTTGATTCGGAAAAGTTGGATGCTGCCATGAAGGAAGCCGGTCTTGAAGATAAATCTAAGAATTGGTGGTTATAGTTAAAGGGTGAGCATTCTCTATCCCCTCTATGAGGCGCGGCTCCGGCTGGAACTAAAAGGCCGTCCGCGTCCTAAGCATGTCGCTGTGATGTGCGATGGCAACCGGCGCTGGGCACGGGAAGCGGGCTTTGAAGATGTTAGCCATGGGCACCGTGTGGGTGCAAAGAAGATTGGTGAGCTTGTTGGTTGGTGTGCCCAGTCTCAGATTGATTTGGTCACCGTATACCTTCTGAGTACGGAAAATCTTCGCCGTGAGCCGGAGGAATTGCAACTTCTTCTCGACATTATTTGTGATGTTGTGATGGAGCTTGCTGATCCTGCCAAGGGATGGAAAGTGCGTTTGGTGGGGCATTTGGATTTGCTCCCGCCCGAGATTTCCGCGCGCCTGCGCGAGGCGGCTTCATCCACGGAGAACCATACTGGGGTAACAATCAATGTTGCTGTTGGGTATGGTGGCCGCCAGGAAATTGTGGATGCTATTCACGAGATTATTGATGCTCACCCGGAGGCTTCAGGGGAAGAACTTAAGGCCCTGATGACCACGGAAAATATCTCCAAGCATCTCTATACTTCCGGCCAGCCTGACCCGGATTTGGTGATTCGCACCTCCGGTGAGCAGCGACTTTCGGGTTTCTTGCTCTGGCAGGCGGCCTATTCTGAGATTTGGTTCACGGATACTTATTGGCCAGCGTTCCGACGAGTCGACTTCTTGCGCGCCCTTCGCAGTTACGCTGGCCGCAGCCGCCGCTTCGGCCGTTAAAGATGACGCATGCTGACTTGATTGATTGTATGATCGGCACTCTTGTGCAGAATCAGGTCAGCGCGTTTCTTTGTGGGGAGAATATTCATTAACAAGTTGGGCAGGTTCACCGTGGCCCAAATTTGGTGAGCAACCGCAATGGCTGCCGCATCATCCAAATCCGCATAGGTGCGGAAATGTGACTCGGGGTTGTTAAAGTGCGTGGTGCGCAATTCCAGGAAGCGGTCGACGTACCACTGCTCAATATGGTTAGTTGGGGCATCGACATAGATGCTGAAGTCGAAGAAATCACTGACCATGAGGTCCGGGCCGGTTTGTAGCACGTTAAGGCCCTCAAGAATCATAATGTCTGGCTGGTTGACGTCGATAAATGCATCAGGAACACGGTCATAAATGATATGTGAATAGACCGGTGCGTGGACGTGTGGGTCGCCACTTTTGACTTCATCCATGAATGTCAAAAGCGCGCGCTGATCATAGGATTCAGGGAAGCCCTTGCGGCCAAGAATGCCACGGCGACGAAGTTCCTCAGTGGGGTAGAGGAAACCATCAGTGGTGACCAAGTCCACTGTTGGTTTATTCTCCCAGCGCTGGAGAAGAACCTGGAGTACACGGGCAGTGGTGGATTTGCCCACGGCCACGGAGCCAGCAATGCCAATAATGAAAGGGAATTTTGGCAGTGGGCGATCCAAGAATTCTCTTTGGGCGCGAATAAGCTCCTGGTGAGCGCGGTATCGCAGATAAATCAGACGGGAAAGTGGGAGATAAACCTCCTCGACTTCGTCCACATTAAGACATTCACCAATGCCTCGGAGCTGCTCAACTTCTTCGGGGCTTAAAACCTGAGGCATCGATTTACGAAGCTTACGCCAGGTTGCGCGGTCGAATTCTGTATACATCAAGTAGATAGTCTAGTCCTTATTGGTGCTAGAATGATGGTGCAATTCCACATTCTTCCGAAAGGCAATAATGACTGATGTCCGTTATCAGCCGCTGAGTGAGTTGGATCCAGAGGTAGCAGCAGCTATCAATGGCGAACTTGCACGTCAGCGCGATACTCTTGAGATGATTGCGTCCGAGAACTTTGTCCCACGTGCTGTCCTGGAGGCACAGGGTTCTGTCCTTACCAACAAGTACGCTGAGGGTTATCCTGGCCGCCGCTACTACGGTGGCTGCGAAAATGTGGATATTATCGAGGACCTCGCACGTGAGCGTGCAAAGAGCGTCTTCGGTGCCGAGTATGCCAATGTTCAGCCACATGCTGGTGCGCAGGCCAATGCTGCTGTACTGATGGCTCTGGCTGAGCCAGGCGATAAGATCATGGGTCTTTCCCTGGCACACGGCGGCCACCTTACCCACGGTATGAAGATTAACTTCTCCGGTAAGTTCTACAATGTCGTGGCCTATGGTGTGAACCCTGAGACCATGCGCATTGATATGGATCAGGTTCGCGAGCAGGCTCTGGCTGAGCGCCCACAGGTTCTCATTGCTGGTTGGTCCGCATACCCACGCCACCTTGATTTCGAGGCTTTCCGCTCCATCGCTGATGAGGTTGGCGCTAAGCTCTGGACCGATATGGCTCACTTCGCTGGTCTGGTCGCTGCTGGTCTGCACCCAAGTCCAGTTCCTTATTCCGATGTGGTTTCCACCACTGTCCACAAGACCCTGGGCGGTCCTCGTTCCGGCATGATTCTTGCCAAGGAAGAGTGGGCAAAGAAGCTTAACTCCGCTGTCTTCCCAGGCCAGCAGGGTGGTCCACTGATGCACGCTATTGCTGCTAAGGCTGTGGCCATGAAGATTGCTGGTACCGAGGAATTCAAGGAGCGCCAGGAGCGCACCCTGCTCGGTGCACAGATTCTTGCTGAGCGTCTCACCGCTGCTGACTGCAAGGCTGCTGGTGTGGATGTTCTTACCGGTGGTACTGATGTCCACCTCGTTCTTGCCGACCTGCGCAAGTCCGAGATGAACGGCCAGGACGCTGAGGACCTGCTCCATGAGGTTGGCATTACCGTTAACCGTAATGCTGTTCCTAATGACCCACGTCCACCAATGGTGACCTCCGGTCTTCGTATTGGTACCCCTGCTCTTGCTACCCGTGGTCTGGATGAGGCTGGCTTCCGTGAGGTTGCTGACATCATCGGTACTGCCCTTGCTAATGGCAAGGATGCTGATGTTGCTTCCCTGCGTGCACGTGTCACCAAGGTTGCAGAGGATTATCCTCTCTACACCGGTCTTGAAGACTGGAAGCTGATGGATTAATTTCCACGCAAGCCCTATTCCCACCCTTCGGGGTGGGAATTTTCTTTTTCGCCCTTGAAAATATTGGGGTGGGGATTTTCAGCCAGTATTGGATAGGAGCGGCATAGCTCCTCATAGTCGACTAATTTCGGCTCCCCTTTGATGCTAAAGCGATGGGAGCGCTCCATGGTTGCTACAGCAAAGGCAAGCATTATAGCCGTATGTAGAACTTGCCCAAATTCTGCAGGATCATAGTGGCAACCAGCGCGAAGGAGAATTCCCTTCAGATAGGGGAAGGCAAGTACTTTTTCTTCGTGGTCCAGGTCCCACAGCTGCGTAAGACTGTTCCGAAACTCAGCACTATCTGGGGCGTTATCCTGTAGCGCTCTAACCATTTCTTCTTTTCGTGCTTCAATATTGCGCGAATGGTGATAGTTTTGGGCGACAAAATCTGCCGCGATGCACAGCGCACCAAGGTTGTGAAAGCTATTGCCGTAGCCAAAATCCACATCGCCAAGAGGAAGCTGGTCAGCGCGCGGGGCATTGGTGGAAAAACCGGCGAGGAACTGCGCCACACGCCTTTCAAACTCGAGACCATCTTCCCTCCGCAGCTTTTCGACGACCCCACCAAGCGCATCAAAAGAAGCACGGAAAATCGCCTCAATGGTGTCGTACTCGGTCATGTAATTATCAAGAGCAATGGGGCTAAATTCGGGTTCTCGCACTTCACGGGCCGGCCCAAACCACAGGGGACTAAAGATTGCCATTTCAATGCCACTGCGGATAATAGTGGATTCGCCGCACGCGCGGAAAATTGAGTAGCCTTGCTCGTTAAAAAAGTTCTCGGCTGCAACATAGTGGGCTATTGGGGGAACGAAGTCCTCGGTAAAGCCTAGCTTTCTGAGCAATTGGGGGTAATGGTGTTTGTCTAAAAAATCCCCGCATACTGAGGCTGGGATAGTGCGTCCCCATTCATCGGTTGTGGTCGTTTTATCTGAATGATAAAAATACCGGCAGAGCGCCAGTCGTGCCTCATCGGGATCAGCAAAGTCAAAGCAGTCAAGTAGGGCTGAGTCCCCAAGGAACATGGCGGCTAAGTCATCGGTGCGAAATTTAACCTTCAGTGGGTTAACTGGGCCTGCGAGGATAGAGCGATTCGTGTTCATACTCTAAGTGTAAAAGTCGATCCGGACATTAATTCCGTTTGAAGCCTTCCACCCAGAGTAATGGACAGCCCTATTCTTGTTCCTCGTCCGTCTTATGAGCTGGGCGATTCTCCGCGAGAGTAGTGCGTGCCTTGCGCAGCCATTCAGGCTGATCTGCAAGTAGTTCCTTAATCTCGGCAGTGGTCAGTGGCTTATCCATGTCGTTCTTCTTCAAAGCGGTAATAGTAATACCGAGCTTTTGGGCTACCACGGGGCGTGGATGTGGGCCATTGCGACGGAGATCCGCCAGCCACTCTGGAGGATTCTTTTGCAGCTCAACAAACTGCGCATGGGTGAAAGAGCCTTCCTGGAACTCCGTTGGGGTAGCAGGAAGATAAATTCCAAGCTTCTTAGCAGCGGTTGCTGGTTTCATATTCTGACTCACCTGTATGATTCTATCTTATGGACGTCATTATCGCCTTTATTAAGGGCACAGCCCCCGGTAAGTGGTTTGACCGCTATACCGAATGGACCGAGAATTCCGTCGATAGTTATGAGGCGGTGGATTCCTGGGCGAAGCTCGAAACAGGGCAGTGCGATATGGCTTTTGTGAGACTTCCAGATGAGCGCGTCGATACACAAAATTATCATTGCGTGCGCCTTTATGAGGAGACCTGGGGCATAGCGATGAATAAAGATTCTGAACTGAGTCTTTTGGAGTCTATCACCCCGGAGGATATCGCCGGTGAGATTATTAATTATGACGGCTACCGAGTGACCGATGTTCTGGATGCCATGCAGGTCGTGGCGGCAAATGTGGGTTTGTGTATTGCTCCGCGCCCGCTGCTTCGTGCAATTAATAATAAAGAATGTGAGCATCGGGATTTTATCGACGGCCGTGAAAAAACCACCATTGCTCTGATGTGGCATAAGGACAAAGACTGTGATGCTTACCAGGACTTTGTTGGTATCACTAAGGGGCGAACCAAGCAGACCAGCCGTCAAAGTACTGAGAAGAAAAAGGCGAAGAAGCCTGCAAAGAAGGTGGGCAAGAAAGTCACCAAAAAGACGGCGAATAAGCCAGCTGCTCGTGGTGCGAAAAATAGGAGGAAGAGGTAAGTGAAAATCCGACTCATGCAGGAATCTGATTATCCTGCAGTGAAGGAGATTTATTTGGCTGGTGTGGCGGGGCATAATGCCAGTTACCGGTTTAGTCTTCCTGATAGCTATGAGGAATTTATTGGTGGCAAAATTGCTGACTTGTGCTTGGTGAGCTGTGATGAATCAGGTGCGGTGACTGGTTGGGCTAGTGCACGACCAGGCTGGTGGCCATGGACGGTGGAAAATTCACTATATGTGGGTGAGCCTGGAAAGGGCATTGGTACAGCACTGTTGAAGGCCCTGATTGAGCATTGTTCGAATCGCGAACTTGGTGCGATTCATGCACTGATTTTCCCGGAAAATACGGCGTCCATTCATACTCATACCAAGGCCGGTTTTGTTGAGGTGGGGACCTTGCACAAGGTGGTGCATATGGATGAGCATTGGCGTGATGCGTATCTGATGGAATATGTTTTGGAAAGTTCCCTGACATAGAAAAATGGCCCTAAGTTGAATACTTAGGGCCATAGTTTTTGGGATTTTATTCAGCAGCTGGTGCTGGCTCGTCAGTCACAGTCTCACGGAGCTTCGTCTGAGTGATGAAGGCAAAGAGAATCAGTGCGATGATGCCCAGTGGAACCAGGTAGAGGAAGGTTGGGGTAAGAGCATCATTATAGGCGGTGATGATGATCTCGCGAACCTGATCTGGGAGGTGGTTAACCAGGGCTGGGGTCAGGGAGTTTTCCTTGATGCCGCCGGCCTGAGCAGCGAGCTCAGCTGGCATACGCTCCTCAAGCAGCCTGGTGAGGTTACCCACGAACAGACCACCAACCAGAGCCGAACCAATGGAACCACCAATCTGGCGGAAGAAGTTATTCACAGCGGTAGCGGAACCAACAACGGAAAGTGGCAGGGAGTTCTGAACGATGAGGACCAGAACCTGCATACAGCAACCAAGACCAAGACCGATGATGAAGAAGTACACGCCAAGCTGCCACAATGGGGTAGAAACGTGCAGGGTGTGCAGAAGCAGGGTTGCGATAATAACAAGAACAATACCAATCAGTGGGTAGCGCTTGTAATTACCCGTTGCGGTAATGCGACGACCAACCAAGATGGAGCAACCGAGCATACCAACCATCATTGGGATCATCATATAGCCAGCTTCGGTGGCGGAAATGCCGTGAACCATCTGCATGTAGGTAGGCAGGTAGCCGATAAGACCGAACATCACAATACCAATGATGAGGCCACCGATGGTGGTAAGGGTGAAGTTGCGGTTAGCAAAGAAGTTCATTGGGATAAGTGGGTTCTTTGCACGCAGCTCAACAATAACCAGGATGATTGCGGTTACTACGAAGACAGCGAAGAGGCTGAGGATTTCCGTGGAAGTCCAAGCGTAGCGGTTACCGCCCCAGGAACACGCAAGAACCAGGGAACCAGCAGAAATAATGGAGAATACAGTACCCAGGTAGTCCCACTGCAGTGGCTGACGCTCACGCTTAGGAAGACGCATTTGCCATAAAGCAATGGCGATAGCAATCACGCCAACTGGGAGGTTGAGCCAGAAAGCCCAGCGCCAGCCAGGACCTTCAGTGAAGTAGCCACCAAGAGTTGGGCCAAGAACGGAGGAGAGACCGAAAACACCGCCCATAATACCCATGTAGCGGCCACGCTCACGGGCAGAAACAACATCGGCGATAATGGCCTGGGAGAGCAGCATAGAGCCGCCAGCACCAAGACCCTGCACAGCGCGGGCAAGAATCAAAATGCCCATATTGGTGGCAAGACCACCAATAATAGAGCCGACAAGGAAGACAGAAATAGCGAAGATAAAGAGGCTCTTACGGCCGATAATATCGCCAAGTTTGCCGTAGATAGGCATAACCACAGTCTCTGCGAGGAGGTAGGCGGTAGCCACCCACATCATGTGGTCGACGCCACCGAGGTCACCTACGATGGTTGGCAGAGCGGTGGAGAAAATCATCTGGTCAAGGGAAGACAACAGCATGGTTGCCATCAAGGAGGCCAGGATCCAATAAATTTGACGCTGCGTGACCAGTTGCTTTGGTCCTGAAGCGGTAGTGTTAGTCATTAGTGTCCTTTTTGAATTTTTAAATGCTACTTTTCAATAACGCGGCTGATGTCGGTCAGCGCATTGACTGCATATGCTATGCAGTCTTGTGGTTCTAATTCCTTGCTATTAAGCCAACGGAAGAATCCGATTTGAACGGCGGTAAAGGCAAGGCTGGCAGTGACGCGGGCCTCATCCTCAATGATTTTTTCTTCCGGCCACTTGTCAAAATACATAGTCAGTGCACCGGAAATGGAGTGGATGAGGGCGAAAAGACCATTGCCAAAGGGCGTAATATGGTCGGCCTTTTCTTTGATTAAGCGCTTACGCAGCTGCATAATCTCGCGGGAGGCATCGTCTAATGCGATGTGCGCGAAGAATGACTCGAGCGCGGCACGCAGCACATTGTCCTTCTTTGTGCTTGCGAATTCCTCTTTTTCTTCCTCCGTTAGTGGGAGTGGGGGAGGCCCATAAATAGCGGCCTCCTTGGTCTCCACATAGTTGAAGAAAGTGCGCTTGGAAATATTCGCGGCATCACAAATATCTTCGACAGTAACATTGTCTGCGCCGTGCTCGAGAGCAAGTTTCACGGCATGTTCCGTGATCGCCGAAGCCGTGGCTCGACGCTTTCTTTCTCTTAAGCTTGGCATGTATTGAAGTCTACACCCAAAGTGCACTAAGTGCAAAATTTTATGAAGTGTATTTTTTCACCCGGTAATAATTGGGCGGTGTAGTCGCTGGCTGTGGGCACTAAAACGCCAATCACAGGATAACCGCCGGTGATGGGGTGATCCGGGCCAAAAATTACTGGGTTACCATCTGGTGGCACCTGTATGGAACCACGCACAATACCCTCGGATGGGAGGGATTCGTGCTTGGTAAAACTCAGTGGACGCGTAGCTTTAAGACGAATGCCAATGCGATTCGAAGCGGATTCGACACTGAATTCCTGGTTAAAGAGCTCCTCGGTATCGAACCAATCATCGCGTGGTCCAAGTACTACTGCGAACTGTGCCTTGGATGGGGTGTAATTAGGAATAGTGCCAATGCGCGGTGCCCAGTCGGTCTTCTCACCAGCCTCAATAGTGTCGCCTGCAGCCAAGGGTTCTGGGCCAATATTGGAGAGAATATCTCGACTAGAGCTACCAAGAATGCGCTGACACTGCACCCCACCCTGAAGAGCAAGATAACTGCGGGCACCATTATCAGCTATACCAAGATGGATACGCTGACCGGGACGCACATAGATAAGCTCATTGGTATAAAAGTGCTGCTCATCAATGGTGATCGGCGCATTAAAACCGCATATCGTGATATAACCTGCGGAAATAACCTCAAAAATGGCATTTCCGCCAAGAATTTCCACAACTGGGCTATTGGGCTCATTGCCGACCAAGCTATTTGCGCGCCGGGCAGAAGTCCTGTCATAGAAGCCACCAACTGGGATGCCCTGGGACATGTAATCATATCGACCGGCATCCTCAATAAGCATTTGGGCAGCGGGCTGGATTATACGAAGCATTAGTTCACGCTCCTAAAAGTCACCCGGTCACCGGGAGTAATCAAAGAAGGCGCATCGCGATCAATGTCCCACAAAACCGAGTCCGTGTGGCCAATAATATTCCAACCACCAGGGCTAGCCTGCGGATAAATGCCGCTAAAAAGACCTGCAAGACCGACTGAACCAGCCTCAAGGCGTGGACGTGGGGTCTCGAGGCGTGGGAAATCAATGGGCTCATTATCGCGGGTGAGATACATAAAGCCAGGGGAGAAGCCACCAAAATCAGCAACCCACTTACCATCCTGATGCCAACGGATGAGAGCCTCAACACTCTTATTAGCAAGGGCAGCAGCACGCTCAAGATCGGGGCCGTCATATCGCACCGGAATCTCGACTACGGTGTCTTTATCCCTGGTACAGGTGCCCTCGAGGTTAAAAGTCGCAATAGTATCTTTGATCTCTTGTGGGTTGCCATAGACAAGCAGAGTCTGGGCAGCCGGCACAATACGGTACTGCGGGGCATGATGTCGGAAATTCTCCACCAGCATGTGGCGTTCGGAATCGCCAAGTTCAATCAATACGGCCTCTAAGCCGCAGGGCCTAAACTCCATCGAGCACCTCCCTAATAGCGTGGGCTAGCTTCAGTGCCCCCTCACTATCACCATGCACACAGATACTATCGGCCGACTCCTTTTCAATCATGGAGCGAGCTTGGGCGAGGGCATCGTCGAAACGCAAAACTGCGCCGGGCTGGGAGCGCGCCACGAGCGTGCCATCCGGATTGTAGGCACGGTCAGCGAAAGCCTCAGAAATTGTGGCAAGTCCGGCTTCCTCAGCCCAGCCAATAATTGGGGAATTGGCCAGGCACATGAGAGAAAGCGCAGGATCATAAGCCAAAAGGGCATGAATAATAGGCATAGCTTGGTCTTTGTTCATACAAGCGTAGTTATAGAGTGCGCCATGGGGCTTCACATAGCTGACCTCACCAAAGGCGGAAAGAGCACCAATTTGATATTCAATTTCCGCCTGCAAGGTGGCAGGATCATAGGCAATGAAGCGGCGGCCAAAGCCAGCTAGGTCGCGGTAGCCAACATGGGCGCCGATGAGCGCACCAGCTTCAGTGGCTTGCTGGCAGGCTTTCTTGATAACTAGCGGATCGCCAGCGTGGAAGCCACAGGCAATATTGGCGCGGTCCACGATGGAGATAATGTCATCATTTCCGATTCGGTAGGAGCCGAAGCTTTCGCCGAGATCTGCATTGAGGTCAACCATGGAAGTAACTTTCTACTGTGTGATTTCTACTGATTTAGCCCTTGAGCAGGTTGAATACGCCACCGAAGGACTTGTAGGCAAGGAACCATGCCACAATCAGCGCGATAAAACCAATAGCAATCAGCCACTTTGGATAAGGACGGTCACGCAGCAAACCGCGTGGACGGAAGAGCGCGATGAAAATAATGATGCTGAAGCCAATTGGCAGTACCAGACCGTTGAAGGCACCAGCGAAAATCAGCAGGTTCTTCGGGGCAGTGCCGTTGAAGAAGAATACGGCGCAGGAAATCAGAATGAAGACAATGGTAATTGCATTCTGAACGGTCTTTGTCGCATTTGTCTTGGTCAAGAAGGATGCCGAGGTGTAGGACGCACCAATGACCGAGCTTAGCGACGCAGCCCACAGCACAACACCAAAGAAGCGGAGGCCGATAGTGCCCGCAGCGGATTCGAAAGCAGCGCCGGCAGGATTGGAAGCTTCAGCCAGGCTCACACCACCAGCAACCACACCGAGTACAGCCAAGAAGAGCAGCACACGCATCACACCGGTAAGGAGAATACCGGTTACGGAGGAGCGGGAAATTGCCTTCAGGTCCGTTTCGCCGGAATCCAGCATCTTATGCGCACCGGCATAGGTGATATAGCCACCGACGGTACCACCCACCAGGGTGGTAATGACCACACCATCAACCTTTTCCGGCAGCACTGTGTTCTTCAGCGCATCGCCCACGGGTGGATGAGCCACCACGCAGACATAGAGGGTGAGTAGCATCATCAGCACACCCAAAACAACAAGGAGCTTATCCAAAGCAACACCGAGGCGTGCTGAGGCAAAGAAGATAATTGCGATGACGGCGGTAATCACGCCACCCCATTTAGCATCCAGCCCTAATAACGCATTAAGGCCCAGTCCACCACCAGCAATATTGCCAATGTTGAAGACCAGGCCACCAATAGCAATCAGGACTGCAAGAACCCATCCCAGACCAGGAACCAGGGTGTTTCCGAGTTCCTGCGCGCGCATGCGTGTCGCGCCAATAACGCGCCACACATTTAATTGGACTGCAATATCAATCAATATTGAGATCAAAATTGCAAATGCAAATGCCGCGCCCATTTTCTGGGTGAAGTTCGCGGTTTGGGTCAGGAAGCCGGGCCCAATGGCGCTTGTCGCCATTAGGAAAATTGCGCCTAATAAGGCGTTTTTCTTTGTGTTCATCACGCGAACCTCTCTTTCTAACTGTGTGCAGTTATTATCTACTATTTCGTTATAATTTTCAAGCGAAAAACGTAGGGATTGTTGAACAACGAGGTCAGGGGAATTCGTGTGACAATAAATCTACATTTAGGTAATCTGTAAATATGGCAGGCATTGTGGATCAACTAACCAATGACATAAGCGTCAAGATTGCCCGTGGTGAGCTCGTACCGGGGCAACAGCTGCATGAGCATGCCTTTTGTAGCGAATTTGGAGTTTCGCGAAATACGCTTCGTGAGGCATTTCGAATTGTCTGCGCGCAGGGTTTAGCGGTCCATTATCCACGTCGCGGAGTCTTTATTCGTGAAATTCATGAAGAGGACCTCGCTGATATTTATGCTTATCGACGCTTCGTTGAACTCGGCGCCTTGCGTACCCTCCCACCCCATGAGACCTGCCGTATCATGTTGGAGGCCTGTGATGAGGCCGAGGCAGCGCGTACTGAGGGCGACTGGCAGGCCGTTGGCACGGCTAACTCAAAGTTCCACCTGGCCTTGGTTGACGGTGTTGGCTGTGAGAGACTCAGCCAGGATATGCGGCTGATTATGGCCCAGGCCCGTCTTGCCTTTATGACCCCAACTGACTGGTCAATTTCCCACAGCCCATTCGTGGATGCCAACCGTGCCATTGCCAATGCACTTAGCCGTGGTGAGCTGGATAAGGCTTATATTCTGCTCGAGGATTATTTCCACCAGGCTGAGGCTGTTATCCGTGATGAAGTGGTTAATCGCGGGGAATATAGTTCTTACTAAGTTCCGAACACAGAAAAGCTGCTCCTAGGGAATTTTCCCTAGGAGCAGCTTTCTTTTGCTTTAGTCGCGGTCAGTATTGCACATATCGAGCACGTTGAGGCGCTTATCCAGTTCCTCAATGCTGATATCAAAACCGAGGTCGATGACCGTCTGGCGGATGGTCTTGCCTTCCTTCAAAGCGGTCTTAGCCACCTTGGCGGCATTCTCATAGCCGATAGCGCTATTGAGAGGGGTCACAATGGAAGGGGAGGACTCAGCCAGCGTACGCATGCGCTCAGTGTTTGGCTCGATACCGTCGACAAGCCTATGAGCAAAGACGCGAGCGGTATTGGCCAGCAGGCGAGCAGATTCGAGAACATTGCGTGCCATCATTGGGATGAAGACATTGAGCTCGAATGCGCCCTGGGAGCCACCGAAGGCCACAGCAGCATCATTGCCGATAACCTGGGCAGCAACCTGGGTTGCAGTCTCGCAGAGCACTGGGTTGACCTTACCTGGCATGATGGAGGAGCCTGGCTGCAGGTCAGGAAGGTGAATCTCACCAAGACCAGTCAGTGGGCCGGAACCCATCCAGCGGATGTCATTGGCAATCTTGTTGAGGGAAACAGCCACGGTGCGCATTGCGCCAGAGAACTCAACCAGGCCATCGCGGGCAGCCTGAGCCTCAAAGTGGTTAACGCACTCGCGCAGTTCCTCAACGCCGGTGAGTTTGACCAGTTCGGCAGTCACCTTGGCGCCGAAATCAGCTGGGGTATTAAGGCCGGTACCGACAGCAGTACCACCAATTGGGAGCTCACCGAGGCGTGGAAGAGTAGCTTCGATTCGCTCAATACCCGCAGCAATTTGGCGGGCGTAGCCGGAGAACTCCTGGCCAAGGGTCACTGGCACAGCATCCATGAGGTGGGTGCGGCCGGACTTGACGATATGCTCCCATTCCTTGGCCTTAGCCTCGAGGGAATCATGGAGCTCACGCAGACCTGGAATCAGATCCTTCACGGCAGCTTCGGTGGCAGCCACATGGGTTGCGGTTGGGAAGGTGTCATTGGAGGACTGACCCATATTGACGTGGTCATTTGGGTGAACCTCAACGCCATTCTTATGGGCGATGGAAGCAATCACCTCATTGGTGTTCATATTCGATGAGGTACCAGAACCAGTCTGGAAAACATCAATAGGGAACTGGTCATCATGCTTACCATCAGCAATTTCCTTGGCGGCGGCAATGATGGCATCAGCCTGTGCTGGATCAAGAAGACCACGGTCCTTGTTGACCTGGGCGCAGGCTGCCTTGAGCAGACCCATCGCACGAATCTGGGTGGATTCCAGACCGCGACCAGAGATTGGGAAATTCTCCACAGCGCGCTGGGTTTGTGCGCGCCACAGTGCATCAACGGGCACCTTTACTTCGCCCATTGTGTCATGCTCAATGCGATATTCAGTCATAATCTCTCCGAATCGATCGTGAATAAATGAACTAGAGTCGATTGTACTCAGTGTCAGCTTCTAGAGTTCACCTTGGTGGGCAAAATACTCATTGAGCTTGGCAATTTGATGCTGAGAAGTGATGTAACGAACGGTGCCTGAACGACTGCGCATCACCAAGGAGTGGGTGGTAACACCACTTGGACGGTAGCTCACACCTGGGAGCATATCGCCATTGGTAACACCGGTGGCGGCGAAGTAGCAGTCATCGCTAGCAACAAGGTCATTGGTGGTCAGCACTTGGTCAAGGTCGAGGCCTGCATCAGCTGCGCGGGCGACTTCCATATCGCTAGTTGGGTGCAGAACGCCCTGAATCTCGCCACCCATGCACTTCATGGCGCAGGCGGTGATAATACCCTCAGGGGTGCCACCGATACCCATCATGATATCGACAGAAGTTGTATCCTGAGCTGCAGCAACAGCGCCAGCCACATCGCCATCCATAATCATGCGTACCTTTGCGCCGGCGGCGCGAATAGAGGCTAAAAGATCTGTGTGGCGTGGGCGGTCAAGAACCACCACAGTCACATCCTCAGGCTTCATGCCTTTGGCTTTGGCTACTGCGCGAATATTGTGCTCAACCGGGGCCTGAACATCAATAACACCCTTAGCCTCAGGGCCGACTGCGATCTTCTTCATATAAAAGACCGCCGATGGGTCATACATGGAGCCACGTTCCGCTGCCGCGATAACCGAAATTGCGTTTGGTCGACCTTCGGCCATTAGGCGAGTGCCATCAATCGGGTCAACTGCAATATCGACATGGGCACCATAACCGGTGCCAACATGTTCGCCATTAAAGAGCATTGGTGCTTCATCTTTTTCACCTTCGCCAATAACGACGACACCGCGCATATCAACGGAATTTATCAGAGTGCGCATTGCATCAACAGCAGCGCCATCACCTGCGTTTTTATTACCGCGACCGACCCACTTGCCGCTAGCCATAGCGGCTGCTTCGGTAACTCGCACGAGCTCCAAGGCGAGGTTGCGGTCAGGTACAGGCTGTGGAATGAATCCATTCTGTGGCATATTTCCTCCAGACGTAGATTGCCAACGATTTAACTTATACACCATTTTCTAGAAATTTGAAAACGCTCCCCCCATTCGGGGGATAATGTCTTATACTTGTTACGTGGCTGAAGAAAAACCCCGTATTTTTCAAGGTGCGAAGGACATTACCTATTCGCTCGGAATTATTGTTGTGCTCATGCTGATTGTGATGGGTACCAGCGGTTTGTGCTCCTTTAACCAGGATAAAAAGGGCCAGCCGGTCACCAGTGTTGATGCCGGCACCTTTATCAGCATGGAGGTTCGCACAACCTCCTTCCCAATCCGTCTACCAGTAACTCCCGATAACTGGACTTGTACTGTGGCCAGGCGCGTGCAGATTAATGAGGAATTTGCCCCGCTGATTGGTTGGGTAACCGATGATTCGAATTACGTGCAGGTTATTCAAACAAGCCAGCCTATTGAGAAGGCCTATGACAAGATTGATTCCAAGGTGCGCGAGTATTCCGAAACCCGCAGCATTGATGGGCATGAGGTCAAGATTTACACCGGCGATGAGCCATTGTGGTCCGCGACGACCCCTGATGGAGTTGACGTGATTATCAGTGGTTTGGCCACGGAGCAGGAATTTACCCAGCTTCTCGACGCCACCCTTAACGCCTCCCCAATCAGTAACCAATAAAAAATGCGGTAGAGATAATCTCTACCGCAATTTTTTTTATTCCGCGTCCTTTTTCTCACGCGCCTCAATGGCCTCTTCCACGCGTTTACGAGCGCCAGCCAGCTGCTTTTCGCAATAATTAGCGAGGGCCTCGCCACGCTCCCAATAACGCAGAGCCTCATCCAAAGGCATCTGGCCCTGCTCCAAGATGGAGACAATTTCTGCTAATTCTGCACGGGCAGCCTCATAACTAAGCTGCTCAATAGGGGTGAACTCGCCGGGGACACCGGAGCCAATAACATCTGGATTAGTCATAATTTCTTCCTTCTTTATTTCTTCTTTTCTACACCAAGGGTGGCAGCACTAATAGCGCCATCAAGAACACGGATTCGCAGCTGCGAACCCGGCTGCACCCTATCCACAGTCTCGACAATCTCACCCGGCGGGTTACCTACCTGCACAATGGCATAGCCACGCGACAAAGTAGCAGTAGGTCCAAGGCTATTGACCTGGGCTGCAAGATTGCGCACTGTCGCCTCTTCAGAATCCAATCGGATACTCAAAGCCCGCAAGGCTCGCCCACGATCAAAGTCCACTTCCTGTTCAAAGCGCTCGATGGTGGCCAATGGCTGGGCAAGTACAGGACGGCTACGTAGCGCCTCAATAAGGCTGCGCTCGCGCTCCACCCAATTACGCAGCGAGGCATTGAGGGACTCATGAGCACGGCGCAAAATCTCCCGCTCCTCGGCCACATCGGGAACGACAATTTTTGCCGCATGGGTAGGAGTAGCGGCGCGTACGTCGGCTACGTCGTCAAGCACAGGATTATCAGGCTCGTGACCAATAGCTGAAACCACAGGGGTTTGAGCGGCAGCAACAGCGCGGGCAAGAGGCTCGCGGGAGAAGGGGAGAAGATCCTCCAAGGAGCCGCCACCGCGGGCAATAATAATGACATCAACCTCGGGGTCAGCATCCAATAGTGCGAGCGCCTCCATGACTTGGGGCACAGCCAAGGAGCCCTGTACCTGCGTATTAATCACACGGAAAGAAACCTCTGGCCAGCGCTCCGTGGCAATACGCATCACGTCCTGCTGGGCAGCCGAGTCCTTACCCGTAATCAAACCGACCTTATTTGGCAAAAACGGGAGCTTCTTCTTACGCTCCGGGGCACACAGGCCCTCCGCGTACAGCGTGCGGCGCAGCTTTTCAATTTCTTCCAGCAGCTGGCCAAGACCCACCTTCTTAATCTCGGTGGCCATAAAGCGGAACTCGCCGCGCTTGCGATAAAAATTCGGATGACCATAGACAACCACATGGTCGCCCTTGGCAATATCCCACTGCTGGAAATCACGACCAGGGGCCAGCACCTGCACAATGGCATCACTATCCATATCGCACAGTGTCAGGAAGGCATAGTGCCAATTACTTTGATAATTCGCAGCGGAGAGCTCGCCCTCAACCCAGATGGTGCCGCAACGCTCAATCCAATTGCCCAGAAGGTCGTTAAAAGTGGAAACACTAACCGGGGCGTCCGCACTCGAACCCGGCCGACTCTGGCCAGTATCTGGGGTTTCACTCATTACTAATCCTTCAAAAATTTGGTTCTCATCTGAGAAAATGCAGTTATTCCGATTTTACAGGTAACCTTAAAAACATGAAACAAGTATTGCTGGCAGCCCCTCGTGGCTATTGTGCAGGTGTGGATCGTGCAGTGGAAACCGTGCAACGCGCACTGGAAAAGTACGGTGCCCCGGTCTATGTGCGCCATGAAATTGTGCACAACCGCTATGTGGTCGATAGCCTGAAAAAGAAGGGCGCGATCTTTGTTGACAGTACTTTTGATGCCCCCGAGGGTGCTCACCTGGTTTTTTCCGCCCATGGTGTAAGCCCTGCCGTTCATGAGGAGGCAAAGTCTCTCTCCCTTAAGACCCTGGACGCGACCTGCCCGCTGGTGAATAAGGTGCACAATGAGGTGCGTCGATTTGCCAAGGCAGGCTATGAGATTCTGCTCATCGGACACGAGGGCCATGAAGAGGTCGTGGGCACTGCTGGTGAAGCCCCTGAAGTAATCCACATTGTGGATGGCCCTGAGGGAGTGGAGAAGCTCGATGTGGATCCAGCCACCGAAAAACTCATTTGGCTTTCACAGACCACACTCTCCGTGGATGAAACCATGCAGATTGTTCAGCTGCTCAAGGCAAAATACCCAACGCTGATTGACCCACCCAGTGATGATATTTGCTATGCGACGCAAAACCGTCAAGGTGCAGTCAAGAAGATCGCTGAGGATGCTGATCTCTTCATTGTTGTGGGTTCACAGAATTCCTCGAACTCCAAGCGCCTGGCTGAGGTTGCCCTCCAATATGGGGCCAAGGACTCGCATCTGATTGACTATGCGGATCAGATTGACCCAGCATGGCTTGAAGGCGTTGAGACCATCGGACTGAGCTCCGGTGCCTCCGTACCAGAAATTCTCGTTCAGGACGTGCTTGAGCGCCTTGCAGAGTATGGCTTTGATACTGTCAAGGAAGTTCGCACCGAAGTAGAGAAGCTCAGCTTCGCTCTTCCACGAGATTTGCGATAAGAAAAAGGCTGATGTCCGGTAGTGAGGACATCAGCTTTAATTTATATCCTTAGGCCTCATCAGGCTTACGAACCTGGAAGCGTGGGGCTGGGGCTGTGTTAGTGCGCTTTTGATACTTTGGATCATCAGCACTCACAACCTTGAAGCGACCAGCGGTTGGGGTAGTAGAGCGTGGCTCATCAGGCTTACGCACTGGGAAACGACCAGAGGTTGGGCGCTGTTCACGACGAGCCTCATGCTGCTGGCGTGCTTCTCGCTCGGCCTGCTGGGCGCGCTGAGTATTAGTCTCGCGAGCACGCTGTTCGCGCCGGGCCTTGGTAGCTGCAGCGGTACGCTCACGACGCTGCTTAATTAAGTCATCCACAGTGAGCTGGCCAGGGCGGGCCTCCATGGAACGGCGGGTACGTGCACGAACCGCAGTTGCCGTGGACTCCTGGGAGCTCTTTGCCGCCTCGGCTTGGCTATCCGCCACTTTGGCTGCTGCACGGTAGGAGCGAACAGCAAGGTAATAGCGGCCAAAACCAAGGGCGATAGTGATTAAGGTAACCAGTAATAAGACTGGGAAATTAGAGACGAGTGAATAACCTGCAGCAATAACCGAAGTTTTAGAAATTTGACCCTTTTGGGCATCACTGGCAAGAGCATCAGCCACAGACCACTGAGCAATAGGGGTCACAATGGCAAAAAGGATAGGAATCTGGCTAACGGCCAGGAAGATATAGGACTTGCTGACAAAAAGAACAGTGGCAAGAGCAGCCAAAACAAAGCAAATATGGTAGACCAGGCCCAGAGACTGGAGGCTTACACTGATGACAGCACCCGTCACTAGACTTGCGATCATAATGAGGGTACATGACCACAGTGGCAAGCTCTTTAAAGTCATGACTCTACCTTTCATTCACTATCTTTGGAAACTACTTTAACATTAAAACTAAGAAAATTTCCTGTTATTCGGCCGGCAATTGCTCGTTGATATATCGGAATAGCACAGCTACAGTGGCTGCCACGGGGACTGCCAAGAATGCGCCGATAATTCCCCATTGTGCGCCACCAGTGGTGACCACCACGAGGATAATGACTGGGTGAAGCTTCATTGCGCGGGATTGGAGCAATGGGGAAAGAATATTGCCTTCAAGTTGCTGAACAACCAAAACCAGGACCAATACGGCCACCGCATGGCCAATGCCATGGGTAATAAAAGCGACCATAACTGCCAGTGCGCCGGCGACAACAGCACCAATGATAGGGATAAATCCTGTGAAAAAGGTGATAATGGCAAGAATAAGCGCCATAGGAATATTCATGAAAAATAGTCCAGCGCCGATAAAGATGGCGTCGACAAGCGAAACCAGGGCCTGGGCGCGGATGAAGCCAGAAAGAGTATTCCATGCACGGGTGCTAAATTCCGTGACATGAATGCCGATGCGTGGGCCGGTGATTTTCTGAAGCCAGGGCAAGAAGCGGTGGCCGTCTTTGAGGAAAAAGAAGGAAAGAATAATCACCATCACCAGGTCGATGATCACATCGGAGGCGATACTAATACCATTGACCACCTGGCCAGCGATGGTTGTGGACTGGGTTTGAACCCAATTAACTACCGTGCCAAACCAGTTTTCTACATCTTCACCATCGGCATAGAATGGCGGGCCTTGGAGCCAGAGCTGGATACGCTGGATGGATTCGAGGGCTTGGAGATAAAGAACCTGCCACTGGTGAACAATAATCGGCGAAATAATCGCAATAATCGCAGAAATAAATGCAATACTGAGAATAATTACCGTGGCTGAGGCAAGAGTGCGCGGAAAACCGAGCTTGCGTAACCAGCCCATGGGGTAGCGCAAAACGGAGCAGAGAATCAGCGCCAGGATGATGGGAAGAAGGCCCTTCCATAAAAGACCGAGCACGCGCCATAGCAGGTAGGCCGCCGCTGCAATAAGCAGGAGGCGTAAAGACCACTGCGAAATAGCGGTCAACCCACGAGCAATGACCCGTGCTCGGTCGATCTTTTTATCCTTGTCCACGCCGTTATTGTACAAGTGCCAAGCTACTTAAGCGTGGATTGCCGACGGTTATTTTTCCTGTTCGATCAGAATATCGTCGGTGGCGAACTCGGATTCACCAAACATACCTGAGGTTTCGTCTGGATTTCGTCGCAAAGCCAAGCACGAAGCGGCGAGACCACCCCAGATGACGACCATGAACAGAACCATCATCATAATTGCAGAACCGGTCATGATTTTCCTTTCTTAGTCGCGCTGCTCGACGGCGAAGCCAGCGTGACGAGGACGAGATGGCACATATTTCTTCGGGCGCTTAACAGTGAGCTCGAAGTCAGGATTAATACCGAAGTCGGAGCCCGGAGGGCCATCGAGGGTGACATCGCCACGCCACGGAATGAGCGTGAAGAGGAAGCCGAAGACGACGATAATGCCAAGAACAGCCCAACCGAAGATGCCGACCTGGAGGTGAGTATAGCCACCGTAGGTTTCCTTGATAAGGCTCGTGACCTCCTGGATGAGGATGTAGCCAAGAACAATGGTGGTGATATTGACTACGCAAATGCGCCATACGCGACCAACACGGAAGGAAGAAATCACGTTGAGGTGCAGGGAGAATTCCTCGATGCGGCGAAGAATCCAGTCAAGAACCACAATGGCGATAAGAGCAATGGCCACAATACCGATATTATTGGTGAACTTGTCCATAATATCCAGGGTGACCAGGCCAGAAGTGGTGGAGAACAGTGCCATGGAGGCAAGACCCATCACAACACCAACGCCGATAGCGGTTGGCTTACGCTCAAGACCAAGCTTGTCCTTGATAGCGGAAACCACCACCTCGAAAAGGGAGAAGATGGAGGTAAAACCAGCAATAGTCAGGGAGCCGAAGAAGAGAACGCCGAAGATGGCGCCCATTGGCATCTGATTAATGATGGTTGGGAATGCGATGAAGGCAAGACCAATACCGGAGGTTGCGACCTGGTCCACAGCCACGTGCTGCTGGGAGGCCATGTAGCCAAGGGCAGCGAAAACACCAATACCGGCGAGCACCTCGAAGGAGGAGTTAGCAAAACCGGTAACAAGGCCGGTGCCAGTGAGGTTAGTACGAGGCTTGAGGTAGGAGGAGTAGGTCAGCATAATGCCGAAGCCCACAGAGAGGGAGAAGAAGATCTGACCATAAGCAGCTACCCACACTGATGGGTTGGACAGGGCAGACCAGTTCGGGGTGAAGAAGGCATTCAAGCCCTGAGCAGCACCAGGCAGGAAGAGCGCCTGGATAACCACAATAATAAAGAGGACAGTCAGAATTGGCATGAAGATCTTAGAGACCTTACCAATACCCTCATCAATGCCCATGGCGAGCACGATAATGGTCACAATCCACACAATGGCCAGGGCAATACCAATCTGAGCCACGATATGAGTGGAGAAAGTGTGGGAAGTGTCGGCCTTGAGGAAGTCAGTCATGAAGTATTCCGAAGGCTTATCGCCCCAGGCCTTAGTGAAAGACTTAACCGTATACAGGCCAGCCCACGCAATAATGACGGCGTAATAGATGGTAATAAAGAAACAAATGCCAACCTGAATCCATCCAACTGGCTCCGTCCAAGCCTTAATACGACGGAAAACCAGTGGGGAGGAACCGCGGTAGCGGTGACCCATGGCGTAGTCGAGGAAGAGCAGTGGAATACCAGCGGTGAGCAGGCCCACGAGATAAGGAATAAGGAAGGCGCCGCCGCCATTTTCATAGGCGACATAAGGGAAACGCCAAATATTACCGAGGCCCACCGCAGAACCAATAGCGGCGAGCAAGAAGGCCATACGGGAAGAAAAGACTTCGCGATGTTGGCCCGTATCTGCTGCATGTTCAGACATGAGGGGGTCCCTTCTAAAATTAATTCTAGCGTGGCGTAACTATATCACTAAAGGTAGGGCAGAATAAATAGATTTATAGAAAATCAGTCAATAAAAACTGAGAATATTTGAGAATTTTCCCAGGTGTATGCAATAAAAATGCCTTGCTGGAAATTCTGCAAAATTCTGCAAACAGGGCAGCAGTGCGTGCATATTGGGGGCATAATCCCAGCGCGGTTATCATTCACCGTGGCTATTATGTAGAATCTAATCCGTGAGTCTTACACTTGGTATTGTCGGTTTGCCCAATGTTGGCAAGTCCACGCTCTTTAATGCGCTAACCCGCAATGACGTGCTTGCTGCCAACTATCCATTCGCAACTATCGAGCCAAATGTTGGTTTGGTGGAATTGCCTGATGAGCGTCTGAATAAGCTCGCCGAGATTTTCGGTTCTGAGCGTATTTTGCCTGCTACTGTGTCCTTCGTGGATATTGCAGGTATCGTGAAGGGTGCTTCTGAGGGTGAAGGCCTGGGTAATAAGTTCCTGGCCAATATTCGCGAAGCTGATGCCATCTGCCAGGTTGTTCGCGCATTCGCTGATGATGATGTCATCCACGTTGATGGCCGTGTGGATCCACGCAGCGATATTTCCGTGATTGAGACTGAGCTTATCCTCGCTGACCTTCAGACCATTGAAAAGGCTCTGCCACGTCTGGAGAAGGAAGCCCGTAAGGATAAGGAAAAGGCCGCTACCGTTGAGGCAGTGAAGCAGGCCCAGTCTGTGCTTGAAGATGACAAGACCATTTTCAGTGCTGGTCTTGACACCACCCACCTCAAGGAACTGCACCTTCTGACCGCTAAGCCATTCCTCTATGTCTTCAACTCTGACGAGGGTGTGCTTACCGACGAAGCCAAGAAGCAGGAACTGCGTGACCTTGTTGCCCCTGCTGACTGCGTCTTCCTCGATGCAAAGACCGAGTCCGAGCTTCTTGAGCTTGACGACGAAGAGGCGGCAGAACTCCTTGCCTCCGTAGGTCAGTCCGAGCCTGGTCTCCATGCTCTGGCCAAGGCTGGTTTTGATACCCTCGGCCTGCAGACCTACCTCACCGCTGGCCCAAAGGAGGCCCGTGCATGGACCATCCACAAGGGTGATACCGCACCTCAGGCTGCTGGTGTTATTCACAGTGACTTTGAGCGTGGCTTCATTAAGGCTGAGATTGTCTCCTTCGATGACCTGGTTGCTGCTGGCTCCATGGCTGAGGCCAAGGCCCAGGGCAAGGTTCGTCAGGAAGGCAAGGACTATGTCATGGAAGACGGCGACGTAGTCGAGTTCAAGTTCAACGTCTAAACTGACGCTTTTTAGGTCCCCATATCCGATGCTGATGTGCTGGATATGGGGATTTTGGTTTACACTGCCAAAGTTTTAGCAGCCCACAGTAATCAAGTCGTGTCATGTTACATTTCCCGACCCAGTGCATAAGGTTTTCTGACATACTTAGCCTACTCGCGTGAATTCCACGCGAAAGCAAGTACGAATAGGAACCAACTATGACAATGACACTAAATTTGCCAGAGGCAATGAGAACCTGGCTCGAGTCAGCAAAGCCCGAGGAAATTAACCAGCTTATTGCCCTTCTTGAGCAGCAGAATGCCGTCCATATCCACGAAAAGTATCAGGGTATGGGTAGTCGGGAGCGTCGGAACGCCTGCCGAAATGACCTTGGCCTGCTCAATACCCAAATCAATCAGAGCTATATGCATGGCCAGGCACTGAACCATCCGGAACTGGGTGCTGTGCTCAGAGAGCATGGCTTCCACCAGATGACCGGAGTGAAGTTCCTGCAGGCAGTGCGAGGGCTCGATACTGATGGTGAGCCGCCAGGGGAGGATGAGCTCAGCGAAGAGCAGCTCACTTTTCTCGCTACCATTCTTTCCGAGAATACTTTTGATGATGTTGAGCATGCTGCGCGCGCAATTCGCTCGAGCGTGAAGCAAGCTAATGAGCTGCGTCTAAGTCTGATGCGTGAGGCTGAGCCTACCATTGAGCCTGATGAGATGACCTCGCTTGACACTATTGAGACTCCGGCAGCCGAATTTGAGGGGCCTTCCATCGAAGAATCTGTGGTGGAAGAAATTCCGGTTGCCGCTAATACAGCTGGGGAAATGCCGAAGGAAGAGACCCGTACCGTGCGGTCTGAGGATGGCACGAGCTTCCACGTTAGCCGCAAGACGGATGATAATAGCATTACTGTCTCGGGGATTAGCGATGAAGAATTCAATATGATCCTCGACGTGGTCGAGCAAGAGGCCCAATACATGAGCCGAAAGCATGACCCGGATGCCCCGATTCTGAAGTACCACATGGGCAAGGCCTTTGTTAATGTGCTTCGCCGAGGCCTGATTAACCCCTTTGATGGTGAACAGACTCGCTTGCATGTGCATGTGAAGCTGGAGGAGATTGCTAAGGGGCAGAACGCGCTGGTCACTGTTGGTGGTCAGACCTATCGCGGGGCGGAAATTGCCTCCTTTATCCGGGAAAATTCCACCAAGGAAACTCTGGTGGTAGCTAATCGACGAGGCGACCTCGAAGCTGTGATTCATGGGGAAGTGGATCCGACAATTCGGGCAAGCATCGACACGATGGACCATCCCAAATGTATCTTTCCTGGATGTGAGCGGGGCGATGGGCTTGAACCCATCTCAGCCGAAGACTTTCTGGCCCATGGACATGTTGCCTATGCTTGCCCCACCCATCGCCGAAAGATTAATGACTATCCTGGTAACTTTGGCACTCTCAATCTCCTTGGCATGGCCTTCTGGAAAGACCCATTCACCGGAAAGATTAGAACCAAAATCTATGCCGGACCCAAGGACCCAATAATGCAGGACCTTGCGTCCATGATTGGCGTGGATTTGAGCAGCGGTGAGGTCTGGCGCGCTTTTAGTGCAACAGTAGATAAGCTCGGGCGTGATTTTGTCAGTAACCCAGCGCTGGCTGATGAATTGACCCGTGAATTCCTCGGTTATGAGCTACTCGACGGAATGAAGGAATTCATGGAGTAGCTAGTGCTTATGCGTTCTGGGTTTCGGTTGGAGCCTTGACTTTGCCCAGAACACTCAGGCCAATAGCTGAGGTAATGACAACAATCAGGCCAATGATACCCAGTGCCCAATGTTGGGAACTGACGAATGCTGCCTGGGCTGCTGCCGACCAAGCGCCAGTCGGAAGCTCATTGCCGATAACAATGGCCATGACAGTGCCGATAATGGCGACACCAATGGCTGAGCCAACTTCCTGAACTGTGTCATTGAGGGCGGAACCCATGGAGGTGAAGTCCTCTGGCAGTTCACCCATGAGGGCGACCGCTGCTGCCGTGACCACAAAGCGCATGCCCACAGTAAGGAAGAGGCTGCCAATGGCGCACAGTAGGTAGCCATTGCCCACGCCGATGTACCACAGTGCCAGAGAGATAAGCATGGAGGCAATACCAATGCTGCAGGCCTTGCGAAGACCATGCTTCTCGGTAATGTCATCGGCGAATGTGCCAGCGGCGAGCATACCAATCACGAATGGCAGATTAGCAATGCCGGCCTTCATTGGGGACCAGCCCCAGGCGTACTGGTAGAGCTGTGCGGTGGCAAACATAATGCCTGCCATGACAAGATTCGAGCTGATTTGCATCAAGGTTGAGCCGGAAATGACTGGGTTCTTGAAGAAATCCAGGTTCAGCATTGGGTCTGGAATGCTGCGCTCACGCCAGATAAAGAGGCCAAGAAGAATAAGGCCGAGAATAATCATGACCCAGGTGCGTGAAGTATCCCAACCCTGGTCAGCGCCAAGGGTGAGGGCATAGAGCAGGGAAGCAAGGCCAGTGGCGGAAAGAATGCCGCCGAGGTAGTCAACGGTGCCACTGCGCAGATCCTCGGCCTTATCGCCAGGAATACCGATAATAACGGCGACCAGAGCAATGGCAGAAACAGGGGCATTAACCAGCAGAAGCCAGTGCCAGTGCATGTGCTCGATGGCCAGGCCGGAGAGCGTTGGGCCAATGGCGAAGCCAATCATGGACACAGTAATAACAATGCCCATTGAGCGTTGGCGCAGCTTAGCATCCTCGAAGAGCCTAAAGAGCAGCGAGATATTCAGTGGGGCAATAAGGGCTGCGGCAGCACCGGTAAGAGCACGAATAGCAATGAGTTCGCCGGTGGAATTAACAAGCAGAACACCAAGGCTGAAAAGAGCAAAGAAGCTAAGACCAATGGTGAGTACGCGCTTGCGGCCAAATTTATCACCCACGGTGCCACCAATCATCAGAAGGCCACCAAAGCAGAGCGAATAGGCGCTGGTGATCCACTGGAGGCCGGTAGCAGTGGAGTGAAGCTCGCGGCCGATCACTGGGATGGCCACATTGAGAATGGAGTTATCGACCATCTCGACGAGCATGGTCAGGCAGATACCAATGAGTGCCGGCCAGGCATCACGAAGCTGTTGTGGACGGGTTGGAGTTGGTGAAGCAGTGCGAATAGACAAGAGATTTTCTCCTTATCGACATTAATTGAACACTGTTCGTTTAAATTGAACTGCGTTCGATTATAATGAGTTTTGGAGAATTCGCAAACTGATAGGATAAAAACATGGCCAATTCGCAAGAATCTGCACCAAAAGGGCGTCCTCGCGGTCGCCGCAGGAAGAATGATGACTCCCTATCAGAGGAGAATATTCTTGCCGCTGCAATTGCAATTTTGGATGCTGAAGGCCTTGAGGGACTCACTATTCGTAGGCTTGCCCAGGAGCTTCACTGTGCTGTGGCCAGTATTTATTGGTATGTGAAGAATAAGGATGAGCTGCTGCAATTTGTCAGTAGCGAGATTCTTCGTCGTCTCTTCGAGGAATATGACGGCTATCGTTCCAAGGGTGTTTATATTCCTGAGCGCTTTGCGCATCATAATTTCCGCCAATTTAGTGACTCTACTCCCGAGGTTGCCCGCGAGGCGCTAAGCGAAATTCGCCTGCTTTTGCTCTGTCTTTTTACAAAAATGCTCGATCATCGCTGGTTGGCCCTGCAATTCCTTAATTCTGGTCCAGGTGCCGATGAGGGCTTTGATTATTGGGAGCGCATTGGCCAGGCGGTCTCCAAACTTGGCCTTGACCAGAAAACCCAGTTTTATGTCACCATGGCTATCGTGAACTGCGCTTCTGGTCTGGGCGTGGAGATTTCTAGCCATGTTGGTCATAAGAACATCGACCCGGCGGATTGGTCCAGTATCCGTGAAGAACAGCAGCAGGCATGGCAGCAGCTCGATGCTGAGCGTTTCCCCTTCTTTACTGCAGGTTTTGGGCAATTTCTGAGCTTTGATCCCGAAGAATTCATTAATAGTGAAGTTAATTCTTTCGCCCTGGGTATCGACCTGCTTCTTAGTGGGCTGGAGCAATTTGCACGATAGTTCATCCTGTGATGTACAATTCATTTTGTGATGAACTATAGTCAGCATGGTTTGGCGCGCCTGATTCGCGCAATTTCGGACCCAAACCGTGCAAAGATCCTGCTCTTGCTAGCTGAGGGGCCAAATTATCCCAGCATTATTGCTGAGGAGCTAGGCCTGAGCAAGACCAATGTCTCCAATCATCTCTCCTGCTTGGTTGGTTGCGGTTTCCTGCAGACGGAATCTCAGGGTCGCAGGGTGCAGTACTCGCTTATCGACGACTCCATCGGCGCCAATCTCATTGATCTCACTAAGCACGTCTCTAAACTCCCAGCAACCCAATGCTGCTGCTCGTGCTGCACCGAGGCCGAAGCAAAGAAAGAAGCATAATGACCACTACCCAGAAAGCTACTAAGACCATCCGCTTCATTGTGGCATTCACAATCACCTGGAATATTGTGGAAGCCATCGTCTCAATCTGGGCAGGGCGTCATGCCTCCTCGGCAGCGCTTATTGGCTTTGGTCTTGACTCAGTCATTGAAGTTATCTCTGCCGCCGCAGTGGCCTGGCAGTTTAGTGCCAAAGACCCAGAAAAGATTGAAGAGCGCGAACACATTGCGCTGCGCATTATTGCCTGGGCATTCTTTATCCTCGCAGCTTATATCACCATTGAATCTGTGATGGCACTGCTGGGATTCTCCGAACCAGAACATTCTCTGATTGGCATTATTATGACCGCACTGAGCTTTGTCGTGATGCCGCTTGTGAGCTGGTGGGAACGTCGAGAAGCAAAAAGCATGGGCTCTGCTTCCGCAGTGGCGGACTCCAAGCAAACTCTGGTCTGTACCTACCTCTCGGGCGCAGTGCTCCTAGGCCTTGTGCTCAATAGCTTGCTTGGCTGGGGCTGGGCTGACTCGGTCGCCGGCCTCGTCATCGCAGCAGTTGCTGTCTATGAGGGCCGCAATGCGCTCAAGGGTAAGGCCTGCTGCTGTAATGGCTGCTAGTGCTTCTTTCCACGAAGCGCGCCAATACCCTTAACGATCAGCAGAACAATACCGCCAACAATAAGGCCGCAAATCATGCTGATAAAGGTCTCAAATACCGCCTGAGCTGCGCCATTATGGAATAGCTCAGGGGCATGAAAGAAAGCGCTCGTGGCCAGGTGACCACCGACCCAGAGCATGGCTGCCGTACCAACAAAAGACAGGGTAGAAAGCACCTTTGGCATGCCGGCAACCAGCAGGCGACCACCATTATGGCCACGGGAAATCATGCCCATACCAATATCGTCGAGCTTAATAATCAGACCCACAACGCCGTAGACGCCAGCGGTAATCACAATGCCCACCACAATCAGGGTCGCAATAGCAATGGCCAGTGGCTGGGTAGCAACCTCATTAAGAGAAATCACCATAATCTCGGCGCTAAGAATAAGATCCGTACGAATAGCGCCCGCAACCAGCTTCTTTTCCGCATCAGGACCAACCGCGACAGTGGCTTCCTCATGGGAGTGGCCGAAGATTTTCTCCACACCCTCAAAGCAAAGATAAATGCCGCCAATCATCAGCAGCGGATGGAGGACCTGGGGGAGAAGAGAATTCAAAATAATGATGATGGGCAGAATGATAATCAATTTATTGAAAATCGAGCCCTTGGCAATACGCCAAATAATTGGCAGCTCACGGTCCGGGGTAACACCAGAGACCATCTGAGGAGTCACTGCGGCATCATCAATGACCACGCCTGCAGCCTTCGTGGCGGTACGTGCACTGGCACTTGCCACATCATCAACGCTGGCAGCGGCAGCTTTCGCGATCAACGCGACGTCGTCAAGCAAAGCGGCTAAACCAAAAGCCATGATGAACTCCTCGGGTTAAGTTAGGTTAGGCAATACATGTACAACCATGATTTTGAGGCGTACACTAAGCACTATGAGCATTATGAGTGAAGCCATTGTAGCAACTGATCGTCCCGCCCGCTACGGAAAGCAGCTGGCAAGCCACTTTTCCGCCAAACTTGATGCCGAATGGGACGGCGTGCGTGGCTATATTGAATTTGTTGGTGCAGGTAAAGATAGCGATGACCCGCGCCGGGCTTTTGATGGCAAGGGTCTGGTGAACCTCGAAGCACTGGAAAATGCGCTGCGCATTACCATCCACGCACCAGAGGAATTGCTCGAGCGATTTGAGGGTGTTGTTGCCCGCCACCTGGTGCGATTTGGTGCCAAGGACGAGCTCGTCGTTGAGTGGAAGCGCGTCGAGGAAGACTAAGAGCGTTTATATAACTGATACCAAGGTAATGCTCAGCTAAGCTTGCTTGAATAATTGATATGAAGCGCAAAACATTCCTTGGTTTAATGGCAATGGCTGCGGCAACCCCAGTCATTGCATCCTGTACATCCTCCAATAGCGGCTCGAGCAGCTCGACGACTACGAGCCGTGCGGCCCTTCCTGATGCATTGAAGTTTGATCCTTCTGCTTATGAGGAAAAAACTGAAACCTTCACCCATGGCGGTAAGGACATTGAAGTCACCTACCGCCAGTGGACAGGCGTCGTGTACTGCGCGAATCCTGTGGACAAGGACTATCAGTGCATGAATATTAAGCAGCCAATCACCGTTGACGGCAAGTCCGTGGACACCAAGAACATGCCAATTGTGATGGCCCTTAATATCGGCGGTTATATGTCCTATGCGCCAAATAAAGCAAGTTCAATTCCAACGGCTTTGGTCCCAGGCGGTATTTCAGCCGTGGTGACTTGGCGAAAAAGGTGTAGGACAAAGAAAACAGCATTACC
>JAUMUD010000001.1:0-68081 GCA_030530875.1 Corynebacterium sp. | reverse complement strand
TGGCGCCCCTGCAGGTGCTCCCGGCGGTGATGCTGGTGGCAATAATGGCGTTGCTGCCGGTGTAGGTACCCAGGTTGGTGGCATGGGCGGCCGTGTGGATAACGGCGAATATGCGATGGTTGCTGGCTGCGTGGCTATTGATACTGGTGCTCGCGGTCGCGATAACCAGGCCTCTGATGGCACCTATTACGGCAAGGCCCCAGCAGCAATTGTCGACCTGAAGTCCGCTGTCCGCTATCTGCGCGCCAATAAGGATAATGGCATTCCAGGCAATACCGAGCGCATTGTCTGCACTGGCTCCTCTGCTGGTGGTGCTCTCACCGCCTTGCTTGGTGCTTCTGGTGATTCATCCCTCTACGATTCCTACCTCAAGGAAGTCGGTGCCGCTGATGCCTCCGACTCCATTTACGCCGCCGCACCGTACTGCCCAATTACTGACTTGGAGCATGCCGATGCCGGCTATGAATGGGTTCTTGGTAAGGTATCGAGCCAGAAGGTCACTGTTGACCAGACCGTTTCTGATGCCCTGGCTGCTCTTTTCCCGGCCTATTTCAACTCGCTTAATATCAAGAATGTCACGGCGGATAACCTGGCCGATTACATCCTGAGCGAGCATATTGTCCCATCGGCTGAAGCCTATCTTCAGGGCCTGAGTGATAGTGACCGCACGACCTATCTGCAGAATAATCCGTGGATTACCTACAATAACGGCAAGGTCAGCTTCAGCTGGTCTGATTACACCGAGCATATTGGTCGTTCCAAGAGCGCCCCAGCTTTCGACGCCTTTGATCTGAGCGCGCCAGAAAATAAAGAGTTCGGTAGTAAGACCGTCTCTGCCCGCCACTTCAGTGATTACAGTGCCCAGCATGAAAACACCACGGTGGAGCAAGAAGTGAAGGACCTTCTCCCGCTGATGAACCCAGTTCACTTCCTCAGTGATAAGAACCCTAACCGCGCCAAGCACTGGTTCATGCGCGTGGGTACTTCCGATACAGACACCAGCCCAGCTGTGCTTACCATTCTTGCAGCCCTAGCCCAGCAAGCTGGCGATAATGTGGATGTCGACTACTACTGGGATCAGGGCCACGGCACAAATATTGACCCAGAGAAGTTCGCAGCCTGGGTTAAGAGTCTTGCTTAAACAAGCTATTTGACCGGGCTAATGGTCATTGTATGAATATTATCCTCCGCGCAGGTCTGAGTCCTAAGGGGAACCGTAATGGACTCACGATTCTCCGGAGGATAAATTTTTAGCCCGGCAGTGGAGGATACAGTGCAATCCCCATAAGCCATGGCATTGCTAATCTGCAGGTTAAAAATGGAATTATCACCATTATTGAGCGTCACCAACTGGCCAGTATCGCCATCCCTATCAGCGGCGGCGCCGATCTGATTACCGGAAGAATCCACGAGCGATACACCCGCATAGCCGCGCAAACTACAAGCGGAACCGGCATTTACCAAGGTCACCGTGTAGTAGGAGGAACCAGCCGAACCCTCAGGGGAGGAAATCGAGGCCGTCAAATTATTGGCCAAACAAATATTGGCCTGCGCATCTTCCTGAGAATTACTCTCATTATCCGGTGCCTGAACACTAGTTTTCTGCGAAGTGCTCATGGCAGCATTCTTCACAGGATCAATAGTCTTCGAGCAGCCACTCAAAGCCACCGAACCAGCAAGAATAGTGGATAATACGACACACAACGCCCTCTTAGTCATACAGCCATTCTACGCATAGGACCACCAACAGGTGGAAAAGTCCATAAAAAGTAACTAGAGTAGCAAACGAACACAAAACCTAACGGGTGCTCGCGTATGGGCGGGCTGAGAAGTAGCGCCTAGCTACTAACCGTCAAACTTGATCCGGGTAATGCCGGCGGAAGGAAAAGACATGGCACAGCCATATTCTCAGGCGCGCAATTTCACATATTCTTGGCGCATTCTCGACATTGTCACTGCTACCGTTATTGGCGTATTCTGTGGCCTCATTTTCTGGGTATGGAATAACATCGGCATGATTTGGTACGAAGCATTCCAAGCACTTACCCCAGGTCTTGGTGGCTGCGCGGTCGGAATTTGGTTTCTCGGCGGTACCCTTGGTGCCGCTATCATCCGCAAACCCGGTGCTGCGCTCTATGTGGAAATTCTCGCTGCAGTAATCTCAGCTGCTTTCGGCAATATTTGGGGCCTTACGACGATCATTTCCGGCTTCTGCCAGGGCCTTGGCATGGAAATTATTGTTGCACTCTTCCTCTATAGGCGCTGCGGAGCTATTGTCCTCATGCTTGGGGCGATGATGAGTGGCGTTATTGAGTGGGGATATGAATTTATCACCGGAAATCACGAAAAGACCAATGCTTTTAATGTAATTTACCTAATTTCCATGTCCATTTCTGGCGCAATTCTTGCTGGTCTCCTCGCCTGGGTCCTGACACGAATGCTCAGGCGCACCGGGGTGCTGAACTCTTTCCCATCCGGCATGGTGGCCTAGCTGTGCCAGCATCTATCAGCATAAAACTCAGTTCCTGGACCCATCCGGGGCGAACCAAACCAGCCCTCGAAAATATTGATGTGGAGATTCCAGCGGGGCAGCGCGTGCTCATTATGGGCTGCTCCGGTAGTGGAAAATCAACCCTTTTGGGTATTCTTGCAGGGCTTTTACACAATAATTGTGAAGTTTCCTATTCGCCAGCAGCACCGCGAATCGGAATGGTCCTTCAAGACCCAGAAACCCAAGTCATCTATTCACGCGTGGGCGACGATATTGCCTTCGGCTTGGAGAATATTGGCATTCCACGTGAACAGATTTGGCAGCGCGTCGCGGAGGCCAAAATAGCCCTCGGGCTCGATCACCTCAGCAATGACCAGGAAACTGTAGTTCTATCCGGTGGGCAGAAACAGCGCATGGCCATTGCCGGCGTTCTCGCCATGAACCCCGATATTCTTGTGCTCGATGAACCAGTGGCCAATGTCGACCGCGATGGAAGCCCACTCGTAGCCGACTCCGTGCAAAAAGCCATCGAGTATTGCGGTGCTACCACCATCATTGTCGACCACGACGCAGAACTTTGGCTGAATATGGTCGATCGTGTCTTGGTCCTCGATGCGGGACAGATTCTCTATGACCTTAAGCCCGAGGAACTAACAGGGGAGTACGCTCAGTCCATCCAGGCCCTGGGCCTCTGGCTTCCAGGTGAACTCCCAACTAATGACAAAAAGTCCCCAATCCCCGGCGAAAGCGTGCTTGAAGCACATGACCTTGCCTGGGGCTGGGACCATGTTCTTGGTAGCTCCGAGCATGAATCCTACGCCCAGGGCACAAGCACCATCATCAGTGGTCCTAATGGTATTGGCAAAAGCACTCATGGACTTACCCTCGCAGGCCTGCTCCAACCACTTCGCGGCAGGCTAAACCCACAGGTTAATAAGTGGAAGAGTAAAAATCTTGCCGCCTATATCGGTTATGTCTTCCAAGACCCAAACCACCAATTCCTGCGAGCAACAGTCGAGGAAGAACTGAACCTCGGTGCCATAATGACAAAAACAGAGCGCCAGGAATTGCTCGAAAAGCTGGGCCTCGAGCACTATATTAATGTTCACCCAGCCATGCTCAGTGGCGGTGAAAAGCGAAGGCTCAGTGTTGCAACCGCGCTGGTGAGAACCCCTGCCGTGCTCATTTTGGATGAGCCAACCTTTGGTCTTGATCGCCGCACCTTCGGTAATCTCACCGTGCTTCTCCATGAGGCGCAGACGAAGGGTAGTGCGCTTATTTCCATTAGCCATGACCCCCGATATATCCAGCTCTTTGGTGGTGAGAATGTCTAAACTCAACCCGCTGACAGCCCTCATCGGCCTATTCCTCATCACTGTCCCTTTGCTGAGCAAAATCTCCACTCCGGGGGCGTCGATAAGCCTAATAATTACAATAATCCTCGGTTTTTGCACAAAAACTTCGTGGATTCGGGTGTGTAAAATGCTCGCCGGTCTCATTCTGCTTATCCCCGTGAGCAGCCTATCTATGCTCCTCTACGCGCAACCCGAAGGGCATATTTATTTCTCTTGGTCTTTCGCTACTATTTCGAGCAACTCAATTTCGCTCGCCATAGCCGTTGCGCTGCGCATTCTCGCACTCACCCTCCCCATCGCCATTATTGCCCCACGCGTTGATCCCATCCTGCTTGGCGACGCCGCCGGCCAAGTGCTCCACATCCCACGGCGCTTTGTAGTCGGCACTGTCGGTGGCCTTCGTATGCTTCCACTGATGAAGAATGACTGGCAGCAACTAAGCCGTGCACGCCGGGCCAGGGGAGTGGGGGACCAATTGTGGCTCCGTGCCTTTATTGAACAGGCCTTTAGTCTCCTGGTGCTAAGCCTTCGTCGTGCGCATAAACTCTCGCGCGCCATGGAAGTGCGTGGTCTGCTCCATGCGCGGGAAGAAAAGCAAAGCACCTGGGCGCGCCCTAGCAGCCTCAGCCGAGTTGATTACATTTTTCTAGCCTGCTCGGTGCTGTGGGGTGCTATCCCAACCATCATTGCATGGACGGTTTAGGATGATTATTCTCATCGATGGCCGAAGCGGTGCAGGTAAAACCACCTTTGCTGAAAAATTAGGACGTGACTTAGATATGCGCGTGCTCCACATGGATGATTTCTATACCGGTTGGGAAGGCCTCCAGGGTGGTATTGATGCTGTTGCTGGTTCCTTGCTAAAAGCAGGCACCCATGGGGCATGGTCCTGGGATTGGGAAAATAACTGCAAGGGATCCTGGATTGAGCTCACGAATGAGGACAAGTATCACTTCATTTTGGAGGGCGTTGGCGCCGCATCCGACCCAATTATTGAACAAATATCTAAGATTACGGGGGTAAAGTACTGGGCTCTGGTTATGGTGGAAGAGGACAAAATTCGTAAGGAACGTGCCCTGAAGAGAGACCCAGGATATGCGCCTTTTTGGGATTTATGGTCCCAACAAGAAGAAAATTTGAAGTATTTGCAGAAGTAGATACGTAAGTAACTTTAACGGGGGTAGGGGAACGTGGGTTACATCTGTAAATTCTGAACGAAGAGTAGAAATTCGGTCGAAATCGCTTTAGAATATTTTCATAGCGTTCTGCTAGAGCATCGTGTCCCCAACCTCTATGGAGGTCATTTAATGAAGAAGTATCCTAAGGTTCTTGCCATTCTCGGTGCAAGCACCCTTGCTGCAATCAGCCTTGCTGCCTGTTCGAGTAGTGGGAGCAGCTCCAGCGGCTCCGGCGACCAGGTAATCTCCGCCAATGGCTGTGAGCCTCAGAACCCACTTATTCCATCCAATACCACTGAGACCTGTGGTGGCCGCGTAATTGACCTCATCAATTCCGGTCTTGTGTACTTCGATGCCGATGGCAAGATGCACAATGATCTCGCAGCTAGCATCGACCACGATGGTGCACTCTACACCGTCAAGCTCCGTGATGGCATCGAGTTTTCGGATGGCACTCCAATTACCTCCGAGAGCTTTGTTAAGGCATGGAACTTTACCGTCGCCCACGCTCTGACCAACGAGTCTTTCTTCGAGCCAATCCAGGGCTACCAGGAAGTTGCTGATAAGACGGCCGAGGAAATGTCCGGTCTGAAGGTTGTCGATGACAAGACCTTCACCATTGAGCTGACCCAGCCAGAGGCTGACTTCCCACTCCGTCTCGGCTATTCTGCTTTCTACCCACTTCCTGATTCTGCTTACGACGGCTCCGATGATCTCGCAGCCTATGGCAATAACCCAATCTCCTCTGGTCCATACAAGCTGGACAGCTGGGATCACAACACCGGAATGACCCTGGTGCCAAATGACAAGTACACCGGTGATCAGAAGGCAAAGAACAACGGCATTAAGTTCGTCTTCTACTCCAAGCAGGATGCCGCTTATGCTGACCTCCAGGCTGGCAACCTCGACGTTCTCGACCAGGTTCCAGATTCTGCCTTCACCACCTACATGAACGACCTCGATGGCCGCGGTGTCAACCAGGCTTCCGCTGTGTTCCAGTCCTTCACCATCCCTGAGAAGCTTGAGCACTTCGGCAATGACCAGGAGGGCAAGCTGCGTCGCCAGGCTATCTCCATGGCCGTTGACCGTAAGAGCATCGTTGAGAAGATCTTCAACAACACCCGTACCCCAGCCACCGACTTCACCTCCCCAGTCGTCGATGGTCACTCTGACAGTCTGAATGGTGAAGATGTGCTGGAGTACAATCCAGACAGGGCCAAGGAACTGTGGGCACAGGCCGATGCCATCTCCCCATGGTCCGGCACCTTCACCCTGGCCTACAATGCTGATGGTGGCCACCAGGCATGGGTTGACGCTGCCGTCAACTCCATTAAGAACACCCTCGGCATTGACGCAGTGGGTAAGCCATACCCAGACTTCAAGTCCTTCCGTACCGATGTCCGTAACCGCACCATCGGTTCCGCCTTCCGTACCGGCTGGCAGGCAGACTACCCAGGTCTTGGTAACTTCCTTGAGCCACTGTATTCCACCGGCGCATCTTCGAACGACGGCGACTACTCTAACCCACAGTTCGACGCTCTGCTGAAGCAGGCCGCAGGTGCAAATTCTGTCGATGAATCGAATAGGTACTACAATGAAGCCCAGGAGATTCTTCTGCAGGATCTTCCAGCAATTCCATTGTGGTATTCTAACGTGAATGGTGGCTGGTCCGATCGAGTTTCCAATGTAAAGTTCAATTGGAAGTCCGTACCGGTATATACCGACATTACTGTTAAGTAACAGTATTTTGTGACTGAGCGCCTTTCTGGGGTCGAGTACCCTAGAAGGCGCTCTTTATCTAGAGGGATTCATTTTTATGCTCCGTTATATTGGGCGAAGGCTGCTCCAGACCATCCCGGTCTTTTTCGGTGCAACCTTCCTGATCTACGCCCTTGTGTTCTTGATGCCAGGTGATCCTGTTCAGGCTCTGGGTGGCGATCGTGGTCTCACTGAGGCAGCTGCTGCCCGTATTCGTGCTGACTATAACCTGGATAAGCCATTTATTGTGCAGTATCTGCTGTATCTAAAGGGCATTGTGACCGGTAATTTTGGTACTACCTTCTCGGGTCGTCCAGTTGCTGAAGTAATGGCGAATGCCTTCCCAGTGACCATCCGTCTGGCCATTATGGCTCTCATCTTCGAGATGGTCTTCGGTATTCTCTTCGGCCTCTATGCCGGCCTGAAGCGTGGTGGTTTCTTCGACTCTACGGTTCTGGTTCTATCCCTTATTGTTATTGCTGTTCCTTCCTTCGTTATTGGCTTCGTGCTCCAGTTCCTCATCGGTGTGAAGTGGAAGCTGCTGCCAGTAACAGTGGGCGGTAATGTGAGTTTCCAATCGCTCTTAATGCCGGCGGTGGTGCTAGGCGCGGTCTCATTTGCCTATGTCTTACGTCTGACGAGGCAATCTGTGAGCGAACACCTCACCATGGACTATGTCCGAACCGCACGCGCTAAGGGTCTTGGTCGTGGCCAGATTCTTCGCCGCCACGTGCTGCGTAACTCCCTGATTCCAGTGGTGACCTACCTCGGTGCTGACCTCGGTGCCCTTATGGGTGGTGCTATTGTGACTGAGGGTATCTTCGCCATTAACGGTGTTGGTGGCCAGCTTTATCAGGCCATCCTCAAGGGTGAACCTACCACTGTGGTGAGCTTTACCACTGTGTTGGTGATTGTCTATATTATTGCCAACCTCCTCGTTGACCTTCTGTACGCGCTACTGGACCCAAGGATTCGCTATGTCTAATATTTCTTCTAATGACGGCCGCGTCATCCGACCCGGTCAGGAACGCTACGTTTCAGAAACCGACGAGACCGGTCTCGGCGCGGTTGATGCAGTTGCCGATGAGTCCGCTCCAGCTTCCATGTGGGGTGAGGCCTGGCGCTATCTGCGCCGCCGCCCACTCTTCTGGATTTCCGGCCTCTTGATTCTCATCGCACTGCTGCTGGCTATTGCCCCAGGTATTTTCAGCCACACTGACCCACGTCTGTGCGAACTTAATGATTCCCTTGCTGGCCCACGTGCCGGCCACCCATTCGGCTTTGACCGCCAGGGCTGCGATATCTACGCCCGCACCATCTACGGTGCCCGCGCCTCGGTATCCGTGGGTATTCTCACCACCATCCTTGCTACCGTGCTCGGCACCATTATTGGTGCTATTGCTGGTTTCTTCGGTGGCATCTTTGATACCATCCTCTCCCGCATTACCGACATCTTCTTCGCTCTGCCACTGGTGCTTGCCGCCATCGTGGTGATGCAGATGTTCAAGGAGCACCGTGGTATTACCACCGTGGTTCTCGTGCTGGGTATCTTCGGCTGGACCTCCATCGCTCGTATTACCCGTGGTGCAGTGATGAGTGTGAAGAATGAAGAATTCGTGACAGCAGCACGCGCAGTGGGTGCATCCCGCTTCCGCATGCTTGTCCAGCACATTCTTCCAAATGCTGCAGCCCCAATCATCGTCTACGCCACCGTGGCTCTGGGTACCTTTATCGTGGCCGAGGCAACCCTCTCCTTCCTCGGTATTGGTCTCCCACCAACTGTGGTTTCTTGGGGTGGCGATATTTCCAATGCACAGAGCTCGCTGCGCACCCAGCCAATGGTGCTCTTCTACCCAGCTATGGCCCTGGCCATTACCGTTCTCAGCTTTATCATGATGGGTGATGTCGTGCGTGATGCCCTCGATCCAAAGGCCCGTAAGAAGTAGGAAGTAGGAGTAATTATGAGTGATAAGCCATTGCTTGAGATTAAGGATCTCCATATTTCCTTCGAGTCCACCACGGGTACCGTTGAGGCTGTTCGTGGTGTAAATATGACCATCTACCCAGGTCAGTCCGTGGCCATCGTGGGTGAGTCCGGCTCTGGTAAGTCCACCACCGCCATGTCCATTATTGGTCTGCTTCCTGGTACCGGTAAGGTCACCGGTGGCCAGATTCTCTTTAATGGCAAGGACATTAGCCACGCCTCCGAGAAGGAAATGCAGGAAATTCGTGGTTCCTCCATTGGCCTGGTTCCACAGGACCCAATGAGTAACCTCAACCCTGTGTGGCGTGTGGGCACCCAGATTAAGGAATCCCTCCGCGCTAATGATGTGGTGCCAAGCAGCGAGCAGAATGGTCGCGTGGTTGAGCTGCTCGAGGAAGCTGGTCTTCCTGATGCAGAGCGACGCTCCAAGCAGTTCCCACACGAGTATTCCGGCGGTATGCGTCAACGTGCCCTCATCGCTATGGGTCTTGCTGCTCGTCCGCAGCTGCTCATTGCTGATGAGCCAACCAGTGCTCTCGACGTGACGGTGCAGAAGCGCATCCTTGACCACCTCTCTGGCCTTACCCAGGAGCTGGGCACTGCGGTTCTTTTCATTACCCACGACCTTGGTCTGGCTGCTGAGCGCGCCGAGCACCTCGTGGTTATGCACCGTGGTCGCGTGGTTGAGTCCGGCCCAAGCCTCGACATTCTGCGCAACCCACAGCACCCATATACCCAGCGCCTGGTTAAGGCAGCGCCATCCCTGGCTTCCCAGCGTATCCGCGCTGCTGAGGCTGAGGGCGGGGATAGTGCTGAACGTTTCCACCACGCAGAAACCGAGGCCACCGAGGAGCTCATTCGTGTTGAGAATCTCACCAAGGTCTTCGATATTCGTGGCGCCAAGGGCGATAAGAAGAAGTTCACTGCGGTGGACAATGTCTCCTTTAGCCTGCAAAAGGGCCATACGCTGGCTATCGTGGGTGAGTCCGGTTCCGGTAAGTCTACCGTGGCTAATATGATTTTGAACCTGCTTGACCCAACCTCAGGTAAGGTTTTCTACAAGGGTACGGACTTGTCTACCCTTGGTAATAAGGAGCTTTTCGATATGCGTCGTAAGCTCCAGGTGGTTTTCCAGAACCCATATGGTTCGCTGGACCCGATGTACTCCATCTACCGATGCATTGAGGAGCCACTCAAGGTTCATAAGATTGGTTCACGCAAGGAGCGTGAGGCTCGCGTGGCTGAGCTCCTGGATCTGGTTGCGATGCCTCGTTCTGCTATGCGACGCTTCCCGAACGAGCTCTCCGGTGGTCAGCGTCAGCGTATTGCTATTGCTCGCGCTCTGGCCTTGCAGCCTGAGGTTATCGTCCTCGACGAGGCTGTGTCTGCTCTGGATGTGCTGGTGCAGAACCAGATTCTGCAGCTGCTGGCTAAGCTCCAGGACGAACTGGGCCTGAGCTACCTCTTCATCACCCACGACCTTGCTGTGGTCCGTCAGACCGCAGATGAGGTTGTCGTGATGCAGCAGGGCAAGCTGGTGGAGCACGGCACTGCCGATGAGATCTTCGCTAATCCTCGTGAGGCCTATACTCGCGACCTCATTGATGCGGTCCCTGGTCTGGGTATCGAGCTCGGTGAGAATCTCTAGGGTTATCCTTCTAAAGCATAAAAATAATCCTCGTTGCTACCAAGCAACGAGGATTATTTTTATGAGCTAAAAGCGCCGATGCCGTTATTGATAATGCTGTCAATACCGGAGGAGCCACTAGAAGGCAGGCGACCAATCACTGATGGTGGAACTGCATTGGCATCAATCAGCGGGGCAGGGGAGCCGACAGGGGAGCCGAAGTTCACGCCGGTATTCTCGCTAATCCATGGGAGGAATTCTGCCACTGGGATGTACCAGGCTAGCAAACCACGGGCCGTTGGGGAGGCTGCCTCATTAGCCATGGAGGCCACACCAGCAAGGGCACCACCAACGAGCAGTGGTCCGCCGGAATCGCCGTAGGTAATGCGGGCATTATTCACATTAAGCTCAAGGAAAGCGGAGCTTGTGTCATAGGAATCATCACCGGTAGCCACATTGGTAACGCGGCGATTGACGGTGACATTCGCGCCCTTCAGACTGAAGAACTGGAACTGGTAGACACCACCCCAGCCAATGATCTGCCCGTTGGTGCCATTGGCGATATTGTAATTATTCACCGGAATTGGGGTGATACCGGTTGGCTTATCAAGGCGAATCAAAGCCAAGTCAGCCGTAGGATGCTCAACCACCCCAGAGACAGTGTGGTTTTCACCCCAGCGGAAATTACCGAGGCTCACGGTGCCAGTATCGCCACCGATGCAGTGCTTGGCCGTAATGACCCACTGATTGGTAATAAGGGCACCAGTACAGGCCATAGAGCCCATCACGATACGTGCTGCAGCGGGCTGATTAATAGAGACACCACCGATAACCGCCTCAGCGGGGGTGGAATTAACGGCGCTCAGGCCCGTAGCAAAAGCAGTTAGGGCCAGGGCCGAACCAAGAATCTTCTTTACAGAAGAAGAAAAACTCATACTTTATATTAACTTTCTTGGGCTGGGGTCAAGGTAATTGACTCAGGGTCTGCCCAATCAAGTGTATACCCAGTGGCTGAGAGCCACTCATTCAGAGAATCATCATGACGAGTAATGCCCTCAACAGCGGTCAAGGTATGCTCAATGGCACGCTCGGCTTCCTCGGCGCTAATCAGACCCGCAGAGGTAGCGGCAGCCAGTTCATCAATATCGACAACTTCCACCGGTACACCATCATTGGCCAGCAGATCTACATAAAGATCGCGGGAGGACCAGACGTCACCGTCGACAGAAATATCAGCAACATCGACGTAGTACTGTTCCTTAGCGCTATCACCGACGCCGGTCTCCACACCGTTGCGGTAGTGGTAGACATTAGCGCGCAGGCCAAGGTCAGGGAGGAGCCACGATTCGACATAGCCGAATTTCGGGTGGTCAGCGCCACGAGCCATGTAGAGCCCGAAATCTGTGACACGGAAAACATCGACATCACGCTGGAAACCCTTAGGGTCCCTATTTACGCGCTTGGAGAGATCGAAGGTCTCTTCCTTCACGGGATGTAATTCGGTCATTTTGATCACCTTTTGTAGATGGGGAAGTTCGGTGTGTATGAAGTTTTCTAGGCCACGTTAATTACCGCACCGGTTGGTACGAAATTACAGGTCGTCACCGTCCCATCGGAGGCGTTATTACTAAATCCTCCGTCGAGCCAAGCAAGAACTGTGCCGGAACCAGTATCCGCAGTGCCAGATACTGTGGCGGGGCCTTCAGGGTTTATACCGTTAAAACTCAGTCGAGTGTTACCAGATTTGCGATTTTGAATATTGAACCAGTGAACATTCATCTCACTGAACTGCTCTTCTGAGTAAGTTCCGGTACCCAGTGCAGTGAAAACAAAAGTGACCTGACCAGGCTCAACGCCAGGAAGCGGAAGGTCCGCTGGACCCGGAACAGCCATAGCCATACCCGTTGCGGTGTATTCGTGGTCGACGCAGTGCGTCGATACGCTAGGCCAAGCAAACTGCACAAAAGCAGTACCAGTGCTTGGCAGCTCGACGCCACCCTCACCGGTGCCACGGAAGAAATCCACAGCGGACAGAATCTGGGAGCGAATATTTTCTGGAGTGGACTGCTGATTGGCAAAATTTTCCAGAGTGCCCAGAATCTGCTCATTAGGACGACCCAGGTTATCCAAAACAGCTGCCTGTGCAGGAGCTGCTCCTACCGAACCAAAAGCAGCACCAGCGCACAGGGCAGCAGCGCCGCTAGCAGCCACAATGCGCTTAAGAGACCACTTATGGTCGCGGGTGGAGTGGAACTTTTTTGGAGCCACGGATAATCCTTTCTTATAAGACACTTCTGTCTCACTTTTCACATTAGTTAACTTTAGTCACAGAAACTTCGTATGTAAAGCTCGGTAGAACCTTATATATGCAGTAGTCATCCCGCTTAAAACTAAGCAAGATAGTTTAGGTGAAGAAATTACGCCTAGAAATTCTACACAGAAATCTGCTGTTTGTGCGGAGCCTATCAGTCCAAAACGTGACATAAACACATAAAACGGGTAATATTACGTGGGTTAAAATCATGAATAGGAGTGTGCTTTGACTCAGACTGAGTTTCGTAACGTCGCCATCGTGGCGCACGTTGACCACGGCAAGACTACATTGGTTGATGCTATGCTGCGCCAGTCCGGCGCCTTCGACGAGCATGCCGAGCTCGTCGATCGCGTGATGGACTCTGGTGACCTGGAAAAGGAAAAGGGCATCACCATTCTGGCCAAGAACACCGCCATCCGCCGTAAGGGTGCTGGTAAGGACGGCCAGGATCTCATCATCAACGTTATTGACACCCCAGGTCACGCTGACTTTGGTGGCGAGGTTGAGCGTGCATTGAGCATGGTCGACGGCGTGGTTTTGCTTATCGACGCCTCCGAAGGCCCACTCCCTCAGACTCGCTTCGTTCTGGGCAAGGCTCTCGCCGCTAAGATGCCGGTCATTATTGTTGTGAACAAGACTGACCGTCCAGATGCACGTATTGATGAGGTTGTTGAAGAGGCTCAGGACCTGCTCCTCGAGCTTGCTTCCACTCTCGATGCTGATGCTGCTGAGGCTGCGGAGCACCTCCTTGACCTGCCTGTTCTTTATGCTTCCGGCCGTGAAGGCAAGGCTTCTACCAAGAACCCAGGCAATGGCAATGTTCCAGACGCCCCTGATCTTCAGGAGCTTTTCGACGTCCTCTACGACGTCCTTCCTGAGCCAACCGCTGAGCGTGATGCTCCACTCCAGGCTCATGTCACCAACCTGGACTCCTCCTCCTTCCTTGGTCGTATCGGCCTCGTGCGTGTCCACGCAGGTTCCCTGCGTAAGGGCCAGCAGGTTGCCTGGATTCACTATGACGAAGAGGGTAATGAGGTTGTTACCAACTCTAAGATTGCCGAGCTTCTCCGCACCGTTGGTGTGACCCGTGTTCCAACCGATGAAGTTATTGCTGGCGATATTGCCGCTATCTCCGGTATTGAGAACATCATGATTGGTGATACCCTCGCCGATCCTGAGCATCCAAATGCTCTTCCACGCATTACCGTTGATGAGCCAGCCATTTCCATGACCATTGGTGTGAATACCTCTCCACTGGCTGGTCGTGGCGGCGGCGATAAGCTCACCGCACGTATGGTCAAGGCTCGTCTTGACCAGGAGCTCATCGGTAACGTCTCTATCCGCGTGCTCCCAACTGAGCGCCCAGATGCTTGGGAGGTTCAGGGTCGTGGTGAGATGGCTCTCTCCGTGCTGGTTGAAACCATGCGCCGTGAGGGCTTTGAGCTGACCGTCGGTAAGCCTCAGGTTGTGCCTAAGACCATTGATGGCAAGATTTATGAGCCATATGAGCACATAGTCATCGACGTTCCTTCTGAGTATCAGGGTGCAGTGACCCAGCTGATGGCTGCACGTAAGGGCCAGATGGTCAGCATGGACAACACCTCCACCGACTGGGTTCGTATGGAATTCAAGGTTCCTGCCCGTGGTCTGATTGGTTTCCGTACCACCTTCCTTACCGAAACCCGTGGTACTGGTATTGCCAACCACTATTCCGATGGCTACGAGCCATGGGCTGGCGAAATCAAGGACCGTGCTACCGGTTCTCTCGTTGCTGACCGCTCCGGTCAGGTCACTGCTTATGCTCTTCAGCAGCTTGCAGACCGTGGTTCCTTCTTCGTTGAGCCAGGTACTGAGGCCTATGAGGGCATGGTTGTGGGTGCCAATAACCGTGACGAGGACATGGACATTAACATCACCCGTGAAAAGAAGCTCACCAATATGCGCTCCGCCACGGCTGATGCCACCGTGACCCTGGCCAAGGCACGTAACCTCTCTCTCGATGAGGCCATGGAATTCTGTGGCCAGGACGAGTGTGTCGAGGTTACCCCTGATACCATCCGTGTACGCAAGGTCGTGCTTAACGCTACCGACCGTGCCCGTGCCCGTGCCCGCGAAAAGGCACGTAATAAGTAATTCCGCAAGGACATTACGGAGTTATCCATGAGGAAATCTGTCTTCGCGGTCCTTGCTAGTGCGGGATTGCTCTGCGGTGCGCTTAGTGCTTGCACTATTAACGCCCCGGCACCCCATTTGGTCTCTAGTGATCAGGATGCGGAGGCAGAACTTCTTGGTACCCAGGCCCCATCACCCAATAGTGCTAAGGGGAATTATTCCCAGCTCAGCATTGGTGTCGATACCCTCGGTACCACCTTTAATCCCCATATTCATGCCGGGGATAATCCAGTCACAAGGCTTATTGCTAGCCTTACGCTTCCTAGCGCCTTTGTGAATGGGCAAATGAATACTGACCTGCTCAGTTCTGCCCAAGTTATTGATACTTCTTCCTCACAGTTGCGCGACCTCACCGGTGGCCAAACTGTGCGTTATGTGATTAATCCTTCAGCCCAGTGGAGCGATGGCTCACCACTGACCGGCTCAGATTTTTCTTTCCTTTGGCAGCAAATGACCAGCAGCCCTAATGTGATTAATGCTGCCGGCTATTCCTTGATTGATAAGATTGCCACCTCTACCGATGGCCGCACTGTCGATGTGCACTTTAGTCAGCCATATACCGAGTGGAATACTCTTTTTGATAATCTCCTGCCAAGCCATACGCTTCGCGGCAACACGGATTTCAATGAGATGCTCAAGACCTCCATTCCGTCCTCTGCCGGCAAATACCAGCTCATTAAGGTGAGCAATATGGGTGTGGCCACCTTCAAGCGCAATGACCGCTACTGGGGCAGTACCCCAGCTCTAGCAGAGCAGATTATTATCCGCGCCATCTCCATGGCAGGGCAGATGGGCACCATGCTTGCCCGCCAAAACCTCGACGCTGTGGATACCAACCCATCAGCCGCCGCTGAAGCCAAGATTAAGGCTCCCAACCAAGGCATTCAGGCCAAGCTTGAATCCACCGATAGAACTCTCGACATTATCTTCAATCAGAGCTCTAACTTACTGATTAACCAAAAGCAGCGCGCAGCTGTGGCTAATCTCATCGACTTTAATACCATTTATTCCACCGCCGTGGATAGCGTCTATTCCCAGGACCTGCCAGATCGTGCAACCATCCCTGCATCCAATACGTATACAGAGGGCAACCGCCCAATCCGCGTTGGTGCTGACCCGGATGATGCCCTCGCCCTGGCTGTGGCGGAATCCCTGGTTTCTTCCTTCCGTATTAAGGGCTATGCTTCCGAGCTCATTACTGAGGATGAAAGTGGCCTAGCCTCCCAGGATCTGCCAAATGGTTCAGTGGATATTGCTGTTGCATGGCAGCGCACACCGAATAATATTTCCACCCTGGCTAGTCAATATGGCTGCGAGCAGGAGGAAAAGTCTACTAATAATAGCGACTCTGTCCCCACCTACCGCCGCGATAATCTCTCAGGCTTCTGCAGCTCCACCACCGAATCCGCTATCAATGCAGCACTTAGCGGTACGATGGATTTCAACGAATTGCAATCAGTGATTAGTACCCAGACCTCCGAGTCCGTGGTCTCCTATCCACTCATTAAAGAACTTCGTATCCAGGCAGTGGGTACAAGTTTGGTGGTTCCTGATTCTTTCGTCGGAAAGTCAATTAGCTCATGGCCGCAACTCCCCGGAATCGGGATTTTCAGTACTGTCAGTTCGTGGTCCAGCATAAGTAGAGAGAATGAAGACTAAAACAATGCGTGTATTAGCAGTTCATGCGCATCCCGATGATGAGGCCATTTGGACAGGTGGCCTCCTTGCTCATTATGCCCGCCAGGGCGCTGAGGTCCTGGTTGTAACCTGCACCCTGGGTGAGGAAGGTGAGGTCATTGGCGAGCCATATGCCCAGCTGACGGTGGACCATGCCAATCAGCTTGGTGGCTTCCGTATCGCTGAGCTCTATGAATCTCTCAACCACCTGGGCGTTCAGGGTCATCACCTCGGTGGTGCTGGCCATTTCCGCGATTCTGGCATGGCTGGCACTCCTGCCGCAGCAAATCCTCGCGCTTTTGTGAATAATGGTGCGGAGGCCGTCGATTTGCTTGTCGACGTCATCGATTGCTTCGAGCCGGACCTCCTTGTAACCTATGGTCCCGATGGTGGCTACGGCCACCCCGACCATATCCAGGCCCATAAGATTACCCATGCGGCAGCTGAGAAAGCCCAGCACAAGGCTCGGGCTATTCTCTGGGCAGTAACCAGCAGGGAAGCGCTGGATGCTTCGCTGGCCGAGGTCACAGAATACCCTGATGGCTGGCGCTGGGCCCCAGAGGAAATTGCCGCAGTGGATTCCTATGATCTTGCGCTCGAATTGGCCTCTGAGGTCTATGAAGCCAAGATTGCTGCCATGAAGGCCCATGCCACCCAGGTGTGGATCGCAGATGGAACTAGTACTATTGTTAATCCAGAACCCGCAGTTGGCCTCGGGCCAGATGTGGTCTGGGCTTTATCAAATCTGATTACCCAGACAGTGGTTCGTCAAGAGTACTACCAAATTGGTTATGGTACCTGGAATTTTGAGGAAAAATAGAGAATGAGGAAGAAAGCACTACCGGAACCCGTCGATGCGCGCGCGGGTGAAATTGCGCTCGCCTTGGTGTGGATCTGTATCGGTGCGCTGGTCTCTGTGCTCCTTGAGGTGGTCTACCTCGGGGCCAGAATTGATCTTCAAGATCGCCATATTCCTATCCCCTATATGATCATCATTGCCTACCTCTTTAATGGCGTACTAACCAGAACAGTGATGTTGTGGACGAGAAATATCCTGCTTATTTCTTTGCCGCTCATTGTGTGGGTGCTAGGATACCTCGGCCTAACTTTTGGTCCCGCCGCTTCTGGCGCTATTCTGGTTGGGTCTAGTATTTGGAGTATTTTGCTTATTCTTGCCGGTATGGCCGGCGGATATATGCCTCTTATCCGCGCGCTGCACCAGCGACTAAGCCAAATGAGTTCAACCAGCCCGTCGGACTCGGCTAGCTCCAGCAAAAATAACTAAAAATTTATAATTTCAGACAAGTTAGGATGGAAAGTGACATACGTTATTGCACAGCCTTGTGTTGATGTGAAGGATAAGGCCTGTGTTGAAGAGTGCCCAGTAGATTGCATTTACGAAGGTGCTCGCTCCCTCTATATTCACCCTGATGAGTGCGTGGACTGCGGCGCCTGCGAGCCTGTATGCCCAACCGAGGCTATCTTCTACGAGGATGATGTGCCTGATGAGTGGGTTGAATATAATGACGCAAATGCGGCCTTCTTTGATGATCTAGGCTCCCCAGGTGGTGCTGCCAAGCTCGGTCCTCAGGACTTTGACCCTGAATTTGTGGCAGCTTTGCCTCCACAGGCCTAAAATTATATCCAAGATCAATTATTGTCCTAGAAAACTTTTATATCTAACGGAAGGTCATGAATGCGTACTCCGCTGAGTAACCGCCTGCCCGGATTCCCCTGGGATTCCCTCGCCGATGCCCGCGCAAAAGCCGAGAGTCATCCCGGTGGATTGGTTAATCTCTCTGTTGGTGCTCCAGTCGATGAGGTAGCCCCAAGCATCCAGGAGGCCTTGGCGAAGGCAGCCCCAGTTCCCGGTTACCCACAGACCATCGGTACCCTGGAGCTCCGCGAGACTATTGTCGCATCTCTCGAGCGCCGCTATAACATGACCGGCCTTGATACTGATAGTGTTCTGCCAGTGATTGGTACCAAGGAAGCTATCGCCTACCTGCCATTCCAGCTGGGCGTGGACTCTACCTGCTCCATTGTTATCCCTGAGGTTGCTTACCCAACCTATGAGGTTGCCTGCCTGGTTGCAGGCGCTCGCGTGACCCGCGCAAATTCTCTTTTGCAGATTGGTCCTGAGCGCCCAGCAATGATGTTCATTAACTCCCCAGGTAACCCAACGGGCAAGGTCCTTGGCATCGCTCACCTACGTAAGGTTGTGCGCTGGGCTCGTGAGCGCAATGTGATTCTGTGCTCCGATGAGTGCTACCTTGGCCTGAACTGGGAAGAAGAGGACGCACTGTCCATTCTCGACCCACAGGTCTGCGATGGCGACCACACCAACCTCATTGCCATCCACTCCTTGTCCAAGACTTCCAATATGGCTGGCTACCGTGCCGGTTACCTCGCTGGAGATAAGAATCTTATTGCTGAGCTGCGTGAGGTGCGCAAGCATACGGGCCTCATGGTTCCTGGCCCAATCCAGGCAGCCATGATTGCTGCGCTCAATGATGATGAGCAGGAAAAGAAGCAGTACGACATCTATCGTGCCCGCCGCGATAAGCTGCTTCCTGCTTTGCTTGATGCTGGCTTTGAGCTTGAGGATTCTGCCGCTGGTCTCTATTTGTGGGTTACCCGCGGTGAGGACTGCCGTGCCACCGTGGATTGGTTCGCCGAGCGTGGCATTCTCGTCGCCCCTGGTGACTTCTACGGTCCTAAGGGCCAGAAATTCGTTCGTGTTGCGCTTACTGCCCCTGATGAGCGTATCGACGCCGCTGTTGCGCGCCTACGTGAAAACTAGGAGCAGGGAAGCGATATATGTGGCAGTTTATTAAATTCGGCATTGTTGGTGGTTCCGGTACCGTGGTCAATATGGTGGTCACGGTTATCTACACCATGATCCTTAAGGCCCTGACCGGCCATGGACCACATACAGGAATTCTCTTCTTTGAGTGGTACCACGTCATTATGGTTCTGGCCTTCCTCACGGCCAATACCTGGAACTATCAGCTCAACCGCATCTGGACCTTCACCGCCGAGGAGCGTCGTGGTTGGTGGGCACAGTTCTTCCCATTCCTGGCCACCGGCGTATTCGCCTTCATCGTGAGCCTCGTGGTCTCAACTCTGCTCTTGAGTAGTTGGTCTCCAATTGAGCTCCCACGCTCTATCTTCGATGATTCCAGCCTGATTCGCACTGCATTCTACTGGGCCAATGCTATTTCCATTATCATTGCCCTCCCAGTGAACTTCATTGTGAATAAGCTCTGGACCTTTAAGAAGCAAGCAGCATAAATCCGTAAGTCGGAATGAAGAAAACCCGCAAAGCCTAGGCTTTGCGGGTTTTGGTCTGTTTTACTTAGTTCTTGTGGAGCTGGGAGTTAAGCTCAACCTTGGAGGTGCCCCAACCAACGGCCTCAATAGCGCCAGTAAGGGAATTACGGCGGAAGAGGATATTGGAACGGCCAGAAAGCTCTACCGCCTTGATGGTGTCACCATCAGCCAGTCCAACCTGCTCGGCTACGGTGCCGCGAACAACGACCTTGGAGCCAGCGGTCACATAGAGACCGGCCTCAAGTACGCAGTCATCGCCAAGGGCAATACCAAGACCAGAGTTCGCGCCAAGCAAGCAACGCTCACCCATGGAGATGACCTGCTTGCCACCGCCGGAGAGGGTACCCATGATGGAAGCGCCGCCACCAACATCGGAGCCATCACCAACAACCACGCCAGCAGAGACACGGCCCTCAATCATGGAGGTACCAAGGGTACCAGCATTGAAGTTGCAGAAGCCCTCGTGCATGACGGTGGTGCCAGGGGAGAGGTGAGCGCCGAGACGGACACGGTCAGCATCACCGATACGAACACCGGTAGGAACCACATAATCAACCATGCGTGGGAACTTGTCCACAGAGTAGACAGTCACTGGGCCACGAGCCATGAGCTTGCCACGGGTTTCTTCGAAGTTCTCTGGGGAGCAAGGACCGAAGTTAGTCCACACAACATTATTGAGAAGGCCGAAGATACCATCGAGGTTCTGGCCGTGTGGGCGAACCAGGCAGTGGGACAGAAGATGGAGGCGCAGATATGCGTCATAGGTGTCCACTGGGGCTTGGGAGAGGTCAGCGATAGAGGTAGTGATTTCTACGCGGCGGACACCACGGTCAGCATCGGTAGAAACCTCAGCACCAAGGGTGGTGCCGGTCTCAGCGACCTCGCCGGCTGCCTTGAGTTCTGGCTTTGGGAACCAAGCATCAAGAACAGCACCCTGTTCAGTAATAGTTGCAATACCAGTTGCGAAAGCGGAATTAGTGCTAAAAGCCATGTTAAAAGCCTACCCTATTTGTTTTCTTTGGCCAAAGATCGGCGATGCTCATTCTTTTTCTGCACTACAAAAGAAATAGCAATCAAGAAAACAGTCATAATCGCGATCGAAATGACCTGTGGTCGGGCGGAGGCGTCGAAAAGCATCAAAATACCGATGCCGAAGAGCAGTACCAGCACGAACCATGGCAGCACCGGATAGGCCCACATACGAAGCAGCAACGTGCCTTCCTTCTCCAGCTGCGGACGCATCTTAATTTCCGAGGAAATAATGAGAATCCAGATGACCAGCACGGAGCCACCCACAGCATTCATCAGGAAGGTGAGCAGTCCTGGTGGATTCCAGTACTGCAGCAAAATGGAGACAAAGGCGAAGAAGAGGGAAACCCACACAGCATAATTTGGAATACCACGGGTATTGATATGGCCCAGAATGCGGGGGGCATTACCCGCACGGCTCATAGCAAAAAGCAGACGGGAAGTGGAGTAGAGCTGAGCATTAAAGGCGGAGAGCAGAGCAATCACAATGACAATTTCCATCAGGCCAGTAACTGCAGGAATATTTGCCATGGCGAGAATGTGGGTGAATGGGGATTCCGCAGCGCTGCTTGCCCTACCCATTGAGGAATATGGCAGAAGCAGGCAGATAAGAATCACAGAACCCAGGTAGAAGAGGATAATGCGCCACAGGATGGTGCGAACCGAAAGGCGAATGGACTCGCGTGGATCCTCGGACTCCGCAGCAGCAATGGTGATAATTTCCATACCTGCGAAGGCAATAACGACCACGAGCAGGGCGGAAATCACGCCCTTGGCGCCATTAGGTGCAAAACCTACCTCAGTGAAATGTTCAAAACCAACGAAGTGATGGCCAGGAATCCAGCCCAGCCACAGGAGAAGACCGACAACAATAAAGACAATAATGACTGCGATCTTGATGAACGCGAACCAAAACTCAAATTCACCAAAACCACGCACAGCCACGAGGTTAATCACAGTAAAAATAAGCACGCAGACTAGCGCCGGTACCCATTGAGGCACATTAAACCATTCATGCATCAGGGCAGAGGCGCCCGTCATTTCAATACCCATGGACAGAGTGAAGAAAATCCAGTAGGTCCAACCCACGGTGAAACCGGCCCAATGGCCGAAGGCATTTTCAGCGTAGACAGCGAAGGAACCACTGGTTGGATGCGCGGCAGCCATCTCACCGAGGGCCTGCATGACGCAGACCACGATGAATGCGGAAATGACATAGGCAATGAGCACTGCCGGGCCGGCAGCTTTAATGCCGACACCAGTACCCAAAAAGAGGCCCGCACCGATGGTGGAGCCTAGACCCATCATTGTCAGATGTCGTGTTTTTAGGGCTGAACCTAGTGAGCCCTCTTTTTCCTGTGTATTGGTTGCCATGGAATTTATGGTACTCATCCATTGAACACTTATCTATTTATTAACCTGGATTTCTATCCACATATTGAGATTAATAACAGGTATTTTGGCCAAAATGTGGAATATTTTTGCTTTTCGACGCCAAGGCATCTGGCGCGGTCTTTCCGTTTGCGATTCCCCAGGATGTGGATTGTAGACACGAGCTACATGATGGGGCTAAAAAGAAACCCCTCACACCAGTAGTGAATTTAGTCACAACCAGTGTGAGGGGTGTGGATTTGTGAGTGCTGCGGAGGAAAACCTCCCTAAAACCCAGGCGGGATTTTAGGAACCAAGAGCCGCAGCCTTCTTCTTATCCTTGAAGATCTTCGTAATAAAGGAAAGGACAAGCAGAATAACTGTCAGAACGACCACGGCAATAACCTGGTCACGGGAACCCGGATCGGAGATCATCAGGGCAGCAAGGCCAATAATGCCAATCAGGGTGATCCATGGAAGCCATGGGTAACCCCACATCTTCACGGTCAGTGGACCAGCGGCCTCATAGTGCTTGCGCAGCTTAATCTGGCTAGCAGTAATCATTGCCCAAATAACGAGCAGGCAGCCACCAACAGCATTCATCAGGAAGGTGAGCAGACCAGCTGGGTTCCAGTACTGCAGACCGACAGAGACGAAGGCGAAGAAGAGGGAGACCAGCACGGAGTTAATTGGAACGCCCTGCTTATTGGTCTTACGGATAAAGTGAGGGGCGTCGCCACGCAAAGCCAGGGAGTGAGCGAAACGGGAGGTGCCGTAGAGCTGAGCATTGAAGGCGGAGAGAAGTGCAATAACAATAACTGCTTCCATGATGCCCACAATGCCAGGGATATTGGCCATACCCAGGATGATGGTAAATGGGGAATCCGCAGCGCTGCTTGCCTTACCCATGGTGGAGAATGGCAGGAGCAGGCAGATAAGAATCACGGAGCCCAGGTAGAACAGCGAAATACGCCACAGAACGCTGCGCACGGCGACCTTGATGGCATGGCGTGGGTTATTGGACTCAGCAGCGGCGATGGTCACAATCTCAATGCCGCCGAAGGCGAAGGCCACAGCCAGCAGACCAGCAGCAATACCGCGAATGCCATTAGGAGCGAAGCCGGACTCACGAATATGGCTGAAACCAACAGCCTCATGGCCAGGAAGAAGGCCGAAGACGAGCAGGACACCAACAACAAGGAAGATAGTAATCACGGCCACCTTAACAAAGGCGAACCAGAACTCGAATTCACCGAAGCCACCAACAGCTGCCAGGTTAACAATGGTGAAGAAAACTACACAGATCAGCGCAGGAATCCACGGGGCCCAACCGAGCCAACCGTGAATAAAGGCTGCGGCACCGGTCATTTCCACACCCATCACCATGATGAGCATGAACCAGTACATCCAACCAAGCGTAAAGCCAGCCCAGTGACCGAAAGCCTTTTCCGCATACTGGGAGAAGGAGCCGGAGTCAGGGTCGGCGGCAGCCATTTCACCAAGCATCTGCATAACGCAGACCACAAGGAAACCAGCAATGACATAAGCAACCAAGACGGCAGGACCAGCAGCCTTAATACCAACGCCGGTGCCCAGGAACAGGCCCGCACCAATGGCGGAACCCAGGCCCATCATGGTCAGGTGGCGGGTCTTCAGACCAACGCCAAGGTTATTTCCGGATTCAGTTCCGGTCGTAGTTTCAGCACTCATGAGAAATACAATACCTATAGCAAACTAAAAAAGGTAGTCTAGTGTGTATGCACGCTCTGAATCTGCTCAATGATCCCATACAGTTAACTCAAGATTTGGTTGATATTCCAAGTCCATCCCACCATGAACAAGCGATTGCTGATGCTATTGAGGCAGCGCTTCGTCAGCAGGTGCCGGGTGTTGAAATTCATCGATATGAAAATAATGTGATTGCGCGCACAAACTATGGGCACCCAAGCCGCGTTATCCTTGCCGGCCATATTGATACGGTCCCGATTGCTGATAATGTGCCTTCCACTCGCGCTGACGGTCTCATCTATGGCTGTGGCTCCGTGGATATGAAGAGTGGCGATGCGGTATTCCTGCATCTCTTTGCCAGCCTGGCCAATGACCCAAGTCTCAAGCGTGACCTCACCCTCATCTGCTACGAGGGTGAGGAAGTGGCCAGCCAGTATAACGGCCTGAATCACATGACGAAGGATCATCCTGAGTGGCTCGAGGGTGACCTGGCTATTCTTGGTGAGCCATCCGGTGCTGTCATTGAGGCAGGCTGCCAGGGCACTATCCGTCTCAAGGTGGAAGGCCATGGTGTTCGTGCACACAGTGCTCGTTCCTGGCTTGGTCATAATGCCATGCATGACCTTGCCCCAGTCATGACAAATATCGCCAATTATGAGGCCCAGAAGGTCGTCATCGATGGCTGCGAGTACCACGAAGGCCTCAATATTGTTCGAGTTGAATGTGGAGTGGCTAATAACACCATCCCGGATGAAGCATGGTTCTTTGTGAATTATCGCTTCGCGCCAAATAAAACTGTGGATGAGGCGCTGGCCCACATGCTTGAGGTTATGGACCTGCCAGAGGGCGTCACCTATGAGATTGATGATGCCTGCCCAGGTGCACTCCCAGGCCTTCATGAGCCAGCGGCTCAGGAACTCGTGCAGGCCACAGGCGGTGAATTCCGCGCAAAGTTCGGCTGGACCGATGTTGCTCGCTTTGCGGAGCTTGGCCTTCCGGCCGTGAATTTTGGCCCTGGCGATCCATCCTTCTGTCATAAGAAGGACGAACAATGCGCGGAATGGATGATTACTCGCGTAGCTGACATTTTGCGTTCCTACCTAGTAAGCTAAAACCCATGTCTTGGATTTTCTTAATCATTGTTCTGATCATCTGCGCCGTAATCTTCGTCTTTGCTTTCTCGAAAATTTTCGGTCGCGGTGAAGAGCAACAGCCTCTTAACTCCACCGTGGTGCGTGAGGATAATACTCGCGCTGTCGAATCTGGTGATGTGGATGCTATCCGCTTTGAGGTTGTCCTCCGTGGTTACCGCCAAGACCAGGTTGATGCTGTAATTGACCAGCTCATCGAAGAAAATAAGCGCCTGCGTGCCCTCGTAGGCAATGATGAGCCCATCGAAGAAGAGAAGGGTGCTCATGCTCTCTGACGTCCTTGACGTACTTGCCGATCCTATTGACGGCTCCGCCCTCCACGCCGAAAGTGATGGTGCAATTCTACGCTCCGAAACAGGCCACTCCTATGTCGTCTCCCCGGATGGCTATGTGGTGCTCGCTGGCGATAATGGCCTTCGCTATACCGGCGATGACTATTCCATGATTGCCGCCCGCGAGGTATTCCTTTCCCGTGGCCACTTCGCCCCATTCGTTGAAGCAGTTTCTGATGCTGTGGGCGATGCCCTGGATGATGCTGAAGCTCGCGGTTTTGCCCCATCTGAGAATCCAGTCATCACTGAAATTGGTGCAGGTACCGGTTATTATCTGGCCCACAACCTTGACTCCATTGCAGGTTCTCGCGGAGTGGGTATCGACGTCTCCGTGCATGCGGCCAAGCACCTCTCCCAGTGCCATCCACACGCTGGTGCTGTGGTTGCGGACGCCTGGTCCAGGCTTCCACTGCTCGACCAGTCGGTGGATGCCATTACGGTGGTCTTTTCCCCTCGTAATGCTGCGGAATTCGCCCGCGTGCTCAAGCCTGGTGGGGAAGTAGTGGTCCTCACTGCTACCCGTGGTCATCTTTCCGAGCTGCGCGCACCGCTGGGCATTATCGACGTCGAAGAAGGGCGCGTTGAGCGCATGATTGCCCAGGCAGCTAGCCACCTTGAGCCAGTCAAGGAGCCAGAGCTTGTGGAATTCGAGATGAACCTCGACCAGCTCTCTATTGCTGAGCAGATTGGTATGAGTCCATCGGCACGCCATATTCACCCAGACGTACTCAATGAAAGAATCGCCGATCTACCGACACGCATGACGGTGACAGCACGCGCGATGCTTACTCGTTTACGGGTTAAAAATGTGTAATTAGAGCCAAAGAGGGAATGCTGAGCATTCCCTCTTTTTGCAGTTCAGAGGCTATTTTGAAAAATTCTTTTCTTCTCGATTTTTAAAATCGTGGGTAAGTAGTATAAAGTTGATTGCACCAACGGTTTTCATCAATAGGAAAGGTGAGAAGCATGGTTCAGGAATTTGGAAAGAATCCAGACCTTGAGTATGGTGCTTCGAATCCCGTACTGATGCCACCACCCGGAATATTGACTGCGAGGGCTTCTAGGTTTAGGCCGCCTTCCAGGAAGACTGTTTGTATCGGTCCTCGACCAGAGTCAGAGGATCGGGACGAGCTTCTGAGGTACATCCTAGGGGTTGAACCTACACCCCTAAAAGATGTACCTTAGGGACTCGGGCTGGAGAACCTACAAGGGGCAGAGGAGATTTTCTTCTCTGCCCCTCAGCCTTTTCTAGAACGGCTTTGGACCGGTCTCCGCAATATGATTCACGCGTGCTCCGCCCTCAACATGGAGGCGTACTTCGGTACACGAGCCACCGTGGAAGAAGACACGGCTTGCCAGAGTGGTGCGACCACCATTGGCAAAGACTTCGACGGTGGAACCATCGGTAATAATACTTAGCTGATCGGCCTGAATTGGCGCTACAGCGGCTTTATCCTCCGAACCATGAAGTGGGTTCATCGAGCGGTCAAGGACGATGGAGGAGGCATCACAGCGAATCTGAGCGCCAATATCGCCATTCTCATCCAAGAGGTCGATAATGACCTTGCCGCCCTCGGAAAGACCGTGGAAGAATGCGCTCCACAAATGCGCCTGGGTAGAGAAGTTAATATTCTTGGCCAAACCCGATGCAGGGACCTGATAGAGCACACCTTCCTCCAGGTGCAGGGCACGTGGGAGGGACAGGCAATTGGACCAGTGCTCGGAAGCATCAGGGATTGGCCTTGGGTCCTTCATAAGACCAAAGATCATGGAACCAATGCCAAAACGGGCGGCATCATGGTTCATGCGTGGGCTGATGAAATCATGGCCCCAGTCAAGGCGCGTAAATGGGGTGTGGACGTGGAATCGGGTGGCGTCGATACGCCCAATAATGTAGCCAGTGGTATTGCCCACGGTGGCAATGAGCACGTCATAACCCTGCTGGTCAATCTCATCAATGAGATGAATCATACGTGGGCTAAGCAGCAAATCATTAAGTGGAATGCCGACGGAGCCCTCGAAGCTCATTGGGCCAATAAAATCCCACTCCACGCAGTTCTGTGAGCCAAAGAGCTCAATATGGGACTGGTCATTAACTGTGAGCATATACCAGCCACCATTAGGATTGGAATAGATGCATGGGGAGCGGTGCTTTTCCAGGCCTGGAACCACGCCCTGGCGGCTCACGGCTGGGTCAAGCTGCTCGGAATAATCACCCCAGGTTGGGGAATATGGGAGGCTTGCGCGCTCAATACCGCGCTCAGTGGTGAAAAAGAGCTGAATTTCCTCACCGCTCTGGACAGCTGCACCGCCATGGCAATCATCATCCAGCACATCATCACAGCTCGTCCATGTATACGGGGTCTGCGCTACCTGGTGGCCCCAGCGGAATGCATGCTGAGGGTCCTCTTGGTACTGGTAGAAGAGATGAAAGCTATCGGACTGGCTATCGTAGAGAACGCCCGCAGGGGAGTCCAAGGTGCCAGTATCCGCGGTGAAGTGGAGTTCAGGGCGGTGTGGAAAACTCATAAGTGCTCCTGTTTAATCCTTAATTTCTACGGCATGAAGCTGGTGATCCAGGTCTTCTGGGTCGAGGGAAGCCGTAGAGAAGTCATGAGTCAATGGTAGGCGAAGGTTAAGATCCGTGCCAGGGCATAGCTCGACAGTGCCCTCGTCAAGGACGAAGTCAAGAACGTGGCCACCGGTGGTGCGCTCATCATTGATGAAGTGAACATGGCAGCCAGGAACAGAAATGCCCTTCTCATAAACTGGGGTGCGGAAACCCGCCAGAGTACCGTAGACATTCTCGAGTACGACCTCAGCATCATCACCAGTAGCCTGCATCATTGGGCGATAAGGCTTGGACTGCTTGGTAACAGTACGCATGGTGATCTTGCGGAAAAGACCCTTAATTCGCAGTGCGTACATATAGTTCTCAGAAGGCATAAGAGAAGCCACGAATGGGGAGAGGTCCTTACGGGCTACACCGCGAGGCGCCTCGCCGATAATACGGGGCACGAAGTTGGTGACAACAGCATAAGGGGAGTGCTGGGTGAGGTCCGCGATACGGGCAGTACCATCCCCGAAGAGCTGATAGCAGACACCATCAAGGATGACCATCTCACCATCGAGGGCATCGAAGGTGCCTAGGCCAAAGTTGCCGTGGCCTAGAAGCTCACCGATGGTCATCTCGCCATCATAAATGCCATCAAGAAGAGCAGTCATAAGGGAGTTCTGGAAAATGGAATGACGCTCAATTGGGAGCTTGCGGTTGATTTTTGCTGGGGTGTTAAATTCAGACATGCTTCTACCTTTTTGACGAAAGTACAGTGTTTTATCCGTCCCCAATTATAGTGAAAGCCCACAGTCCGAAGACCGTGGGCTTAGAATGCTGTGCAAAAATTAGGCCTGGGTTGCAGGAGCCGGTTCTGGTTCGTGAACCTCGAGCAGAGCGTCACCTGCGGTAACCTCGCCCGGTTCTGTAACCGTCATCACAGTACCCATCTTGCGGTAATTTGAGACCACAATTGGGGTTGCGGTGTCATAACCGGCAGCCTTGATCTTTTCGATGTCGAATTCGCAAAGAACCTGACCCTTCTCCACAGTGTCACCCTTGGCGACCTTAGGGGAGAAGCCGTCACCCTTCATATTGACGGTATCGAAGCCGATGTGCATGAGCACCTCAACGCCATCCTCAGTCTTAATAGCAAAGGCGTGGCCGGTTGGGTAAGCAACCTTGATGGTGCCGGAAGCAGGAGCGCGAAGCACACCCTCGGAAGGAACAATCGCAGCGCCTGGGCCAAGCTTGCCGCCAGCGAACATAGCGTCCTTCACCTCATGGAGAGCAATGAGCTTACCGGTCAGTGGGGAAGCCAGGGTCTCAAGAACTGGGGTGGTTGGAGCCTCAACCTTGGCCTCATGAGCAGCAGCGGCAGCGGCTGCAGCAGCCTCACCATCAGCATCAGGGGTAGCAACACCTGGACGGATGGTGGCATAAACATAAGAACCAATGAAGGCAATCAGGAAGCTGATGATCAAGCAGACGAAGAACATTGGGATACTGGAGGCCTTGATGGAAACAAAGCCGATAATGCCAGCAGCACCAAGAGCGATAGCCTTAACCTTGAAGATCGCAATCAGAGCGGAGGCCACAGCGGAAGCGCCCATGGCGATGTAGAAAGGCCAACGCAGACGCAGGTTCACACCGAAGATGGCTGGCTCGGTAATACCGAAGCAAGCGGAAACGCCAGAAGCGGTAGCAAGACCCTTGAGCTTCTCATCCTTGGTCTTAAGAGCGACGGCCAGGGTAGCACCACCCTGAGCGATATTAGCCATGGAAGCAGTAGCGAAGATGAAGGAACCACCTGCGGCGAAGAGCTGGAGCTCCACTGGTGGGAAGGACTGGTGCAGACCCGTAATAACAATAGGGGAGTACACCAGACCGAAGAGGAAGCCACCAACAGGACCGGTGGAATCATAGACCCACTGGAGGGCGGAGGCGAATTCGTCGCCAAGCCAGCGCATGGCAGGACCCACAGCAATGAAGGTAACAAAGCCGGTAACCAGCAGGGTAACCAGTGGGGTCACGAGGAAGTCCGTGGTACCACGCAGCTTGGAGTGGAGGAACTTCTCAATAACGGAAAGAATCCAGGCAACGAGCAGAATAGGAAGAACGGTACCCTGATAACCGGCCTGAGCAACATGCAGGCCAAAGAGGTTCCAGTACTCCATCTTGCCCTCAGCAATGGTCTCGGCCACGTTATAGCCATTAACCAGAGAAGGCATAACCATGGCCATAGCCATACCAGCACCAAGATATGGGTTACCACCAAAGCGCTTGGTAGCAGTAAAGCCAACCAGAATTGGGAGGAAGGCGAATGGTGCGGAAGCAAGGACATTAATAAAGGAAGCGAGGTCAGTAATGCCGCTATAGCGCTCGACCAGGGACTGGCTACCAAAGAGACCCTCAGCGGTGAGGATGTTGTTAATAGCCATCAAAAGACCGCCACCAACAAGAATTGGAATCAGCGGAACGAAGATATCGGCCAAAACCTTGACCGCACGAGAGAACCAGTTACCCTGCTTAGCAGCAACATCCTTGAGCTCCTCAGTGGAAACCTCACGGACGCCAGCAATCTTAACGAGCTCAGCATAAACAAGGTCAACATCGCCAGGGCCGACAATAATCTGGAACATACCACCGGCCTCAAAGATGCCCTTGAGGTCTGGGTCGTTCTCCAGCGCAGCCTTATTTACTCGACCAGAGTCATCGAGTACAAGGCGCAGACGTGTGGCACAGTGGGCCGCGGCTTTAATATTATCTGCGCCATCGAGGGCTTCTAGCACTCGACGCGCAACTGCAGCATGGTCCATTTCGGAACCTTTCATATTCTTAGGTTATATGCACACATCTTCAACGCGCGCATTCCGATTGCGTTGCTATGTGTATGAAGCTAAGAATAATGTGAGAAATCCCAATCTTCAACTTAAAGTAATTTGAGATTTCTCACATAGTTTATGCAAAATCGGTAAATGCCTATTTATCCTGCACTTCTAGTGCAATAATTGCCGTATCCGGGTAAATTCGGGACGCTGCTGCGATAGATCCGCCGTTGACATATACCTCCACGGTAGATGCATCGACAATAATTCGCACAACATGCACTGTTGGTTTGTGGGTTTCCGGTAACTTAACTGCCCGGAAGTCCACATCTGTGTGGTAATTCTGACCTGAGCGGTCGAGTTTCAGCACTCGCTCCTCATCCAGGGAGACGGTCATGGCAGTTTTACCATTGGCATCCAGCAGATTTACTGCTGAACCTGGAGTCATTTCAAACTCCGCATCGTGTACACCGAGCTCTGGCGCAGTTGGCAAAACTGCACGTGGATATTGATAAAGATGCAAATCCTTGAGACTTAGCTCACGAATCAGGGTGAGAGTATGCATCCAATGCTCGTCCTTGCTTGGCTGATCGTCCTGGTCAGGAAGGCCAAGCCAACCAATCATTACTGGCGGAATTGCAGGATTGGAGTTATTGAAAGCCACCTGTGGCGCATAGAACTCGAAACCATGGTCAAGCTCAGTAAAGCCTCGCAAAACATGGAAGGTTGTCCCTTCTAGCTTGCCGACGACATATCCACACTGGTGGTTATTTGCATAGTGGAAGCCCTGTGGCTCCAAACCCTGCGGAAGGAAGATAAGAATATCGAGGTCCTCACCTCGCACTTCATCATGAAGGGTGACAAGGTTTGGGCACTCCCACATATAGCCACCAGGAATCAAATCTGGGGCGCCGCCTGGCTGGGCATTTGTCAGATCAAAGGTGATCTCGCCCTTGAAATTCCATGTGCGGCGATCAGTGGAGGTATAGAGAACTGCAGCACCAGTTTCATCCACGCGCTGAGCACCCAAAATCATGGTCCATACGCCATCGCGCAAAGTAATCTGCGGATCGCGGTAGTGGTTGGTATAGCCTTCTGCTGGGCCGTCGATAAGCGGATTGAGAGAACTGCGTCGATGGGAGCCTCCGGTCTGATTGAAGCTGACAGAATCCTCAGTGAGGCGGTCGCTCACATGAACAAGGTTCTGGGTGGCGCGGCGGTTGCCACCTGGCTTGGAATTACCGGTATAGAAGAGTTCGAGCTCACCATCAACCAGCACTGCACTACCGGAATAGCAGCCACGGTCATCATAATCGACCGTTGGGGCAAGAGCATCAGGAAGATGGACCCAAGCTTCAGGCTTAGCTGCCTCAAGCTTGGTATATGCATGACCCCAACCAGTCCGCTTAGTGGCAAGGGGCCACATCGGATCAGTCTGGAAATAGCAGTGGAGGAGATTTCCCTCAATATAAACACCATTTGGGTCATTGATTCGACCCGTGGCAGCCGTCAGATGATAGTACGGGCGCAGAAAAGATGCATTCTTATTAGGCATATATCCAGACTAATAAGAAAGCCTGGATAAGAAAAATAAGCAGAGCCGATCTAGATTTATAACGCGACTACTTGGCTTCAGCACGCTTAGTAATCATGACCAAACCGCCATCCAAAGGCACATAAGAAATGGTGGCATCAGTCAAGGTCTCAATATAGGTGAGTGCCTCGCGGGCATTAGCAGTATTGCTATCCCTGCGGCTGCTATCACCAACAGTGCCATCAAGCAGCAGATTATCAAGAATCATCGTGCCACCCTCATGGAGAAGTGGCCAAGCCACCTCAACAAACTTACCCATATCAGCGGGCTGCAGGGCACAATAAATAAAGGAATAACTTGCATCCGCAAGACGAGTCAGCACATCAAGCCTGCGGGTGCTCAGGAACCTATGAGTATTTGGGCGAAGACCAGCCTCAGCAAAAACTTCCTTGATGGTGGCCAGGGTTTCAGCCTCAGGCTCGAGCACGGTCACCGCGCCACCACCCAGGTTATAGGCCACATGGATGCTCAGCACTGGGGAGGCGGAGGAAATCACAATGGCGTTGCGTCCAGGGAAGCAACCAGCCACGGAGCTAATAAAATCGCAGGCAGCTGGGCTTGGGATATGGACATTGAGCTCTTCAGTATATTCGCGGGCGTGAGTAAGTGCGCGATGGAAATCCGGCCCCTCAGCTGCCTCATTGAGCTGGGTGCGGGCCTGGGATTCAATAAATTCTTGAAGGCTTGCCATGCATATAGTTATACCGCATTTTGCCCAAATTTGAATGCCCATAATAAAATAAGGAAAAATATTGTGTATGGGGAACTTTTTGGGGCACTGATTCGTTAGATATTATGAAGGCTTTATATCCCAGGATATTCCCAGTAAAATTAGTGACAAGTACTAGGCTTTTGAAAGGAGCCCAGCATGGTCCGGAAGCAGAATAGCTCTATGGATACTTCCCATAAGAGCTTCGGTATTGCTTCCAGCGCGCCTGTCAAAAAGAAGCGCCGCGCGAAGAAAGCAAAGACGACAGCCGATTTTGATGCTGGTCTTGCCGCCATGCCTTCCTGGGAAGAGCTCGTTCGTGAGCATGCTGATGGGGTTTACCGCCTAGCCTATCGCCTCTGCGGTAATGCGCAGGATGCTGAGGACCTCACCCAAGAAACTTTTATGAGGGTTTTCCGTTCCCTCAAGGACTATAAGCCTGGTGTTTTTGAAGGTTGGCTGCACCGCATCACCACTAATCTCTTCCTTGATATGGTTCGTCGCCGTAATAATGCGGTTACTTTCCAGACCCTGCCGGAGAATTTTGAATCCTTGCTGGCTGAGGGTCCAAGCCCTGACCAGGAATTTGAGATGCGTGAGATGGACCCAGCCCTGCAGGATGCACTGGATAGTCTCAGCCCTGATTTCCGTGTTGTGATTGTGCTCTGCGATCTGGTCGGTATGTCTTATGAGGAAATTGGCTCCACCCTTGGTGTGAAGATGGGTACTGTTCGTAGCCGTCTCCACCGTGCCCGCGCCCAGCTTCGCGCCTACCTCGAGGCCGAAGCGGAAAATTCCGTCGACGTGCAGAGAATGATTCAGGGTCGTGTCTAGTACAGCAAGGCCACCAAAGAAATTCTCCCCCTCAGAGCATCTGAGCACGGAGGCTATCGCTGCGTTTATCGACGGTGAGCTCAGTCCGCTGGCCATGCATCGCGCTCGCGTCCATCTCATCCACTGTCACAACTGCGCGGAAGAGGTTCGTGTCCAGCGCGAGGCCGTGCAGAGGCTCAAAGAATCCGAGGCTGAAACGCCTAGTATTCCTGAGGCTTTGGTTGAGCGTCTTACCAAAATTGCCGATTGGTGCCCGGCTGGTCCGGGGGTTGACGGGGCCGACCGTGCACGCCCCCAGTCATTTCTGGATAAAATGGACTTGTTGTACCATGCGGTTCGACGAACCAGGAAGAATGATTAATGTTTGACAATATTGGTTGGGGCGAGATTCTTGTCGTCCTGATTATTGGCTTGCTTATTATTGGCCCGGAACGCCTCCCCAAGGTTATTGAGGATGTTCGGGCCGCGCTTTTTGCTGCCCGCAAGGCGATTAATAATGCCAAGAAGGAACTCAATGGCGAATTTGACGGCGCCTTTGATGAGTTCCGTGAGCCACTGGGTCAAGTAGCCAAATTTGCCTCAATGAGCCCACGAGCAGCGCTAACTAAGCACCTGCTTGATGGTGATGATATTGTCGAGGACGTTCGTCAGATGGGCCACCCAGAAATTATTGGCAAGGAAGGGGAGCGCCAGGATTCCACTCGCCGCACCCACCAGGCCCAGGGCCCAGCACCGGCCGCTGAACCAAATCCGAGTGCCCCGCGCCAACCAGGCTTCACCTATGGCCAGAGCAATGGCTATAATGACGTGCTCTAAAATTACATAAAGAAAATGCCAGATCCGGAGATTCGGACCTGGCATTTTCCATATTTTTAGAGAAGTTGCTTACCAGCTAGGGATTCGCGGCGAACCACGAGCTTATCGGCAATCTCCCCAAAGGCCTTGGCTGCTGGACTTTCTGGCTGGGCAATACTGATTGGTACACCCGCATCACCTTGAATACGCAGCTGCGGATCAAGCGGAATAGAACCAAGCAGTGGCACTGGGCCACCGGTGAGATTATGCAGGCGGTTAGCCACCAGCTCACCGCCGCCCTCACCAAAGACATCCATGGTGGAACCATCAGGAAGCACCATAGCACCCATATTTTCAATCACACCAGCAATCTTCTGGTGCGTCTTAATAGCAATGGCGCCAGCACGCTCAGCAACCTCAGCGGCAGCAGCCTGCGGGGTAGTAACCACAAGAATTTCTGCATTAGGAAGAAGTTGGGCCACAGACAGCGCCACATCGCCAGTTCCTGGTGGCAGGTCGAGCAGAAGAATATCCAGCTCACCCCAGTACACATCGGTGAGGAACTGGGATAGGGCACGGTGAAGCATTGGACCACGCCAAATCACAGGGCTATTGCCCTCAGTAAACTGGGCAATGGAAATAAGCTTCACGCCATGAGCCGAAGGAGGCATAATCATTTCATCCACGGCATGGGGCTCATCCTCGGAGGCAAGCATGCCAGGAATGGAGTGGCCATAAATATCGGCGTCGATAATGCCCACATTAAGGCCACGTTGGGCTAGCAGCACACCAAGATTGGCAGTGACCGAGCTCTTGCCCACACCACCCTTACCGGAAGCAACAGCATAAACGCGGGTGCGGGAATTTGGCTTAATAAAGGGATTTTCTTCCTTATGCACCTGGGTGCGAATGGCACGACGCTGCTCATCACTCATCACATCCGTATCCACCTGCACGGATTCAACCCCAGGAATTTCCCGAATGGCCGCCTCAGAATTAGCAACCAGGGTAGTGCGCATTGGACAGGCGGCAATGGTCAGGTAGATAACAACATGCACATCAGCGCCAGAAATCTCAATGGATTTGACCATATTGAGTTCGGTGAGGGATCTGCCAAGTTCCGGGTCCATCACGCGGCTAAGCGCGGCACGAATATCGGCTTCAGTTAAAGCCATGAAACTTCTTTCTATATGTGGAAAAGACCCCCGAAGGGGCCCAAAGATTACTGCTTGTGTTTCTCTATCTTAGTCAGCCTTTGGCTTTTCCGCAGGCGTAGAAGCAGAGGAATCATAGTGGGTGGAGAGGTGGTCATCAGGGCCCTGCTCACCAAAGTCAATTGGATGAGCTTGCTCACGCAGCAAACGGGCGGCGGCAGCCTGGTCATCGAGCTTATTCTCAAGGCGTCGAATCACCTGGGTTAGATCCTCAAGCTCATGGCGCAGATAGTCACGTGTGACAGCATCACCAAGGGCAATACGGACACTCGCAAGCTCGCGGGCAAGGAATTCGGTATCGGCCTTGGTCTGCTCAGCGCGACGACGGTCCTCACTCACCTGAATACGGTCACGGCTTTCCTGGCGGTTCTGGGCCAAGAGAATAAGAGGGGCAGAATATGCCGCCTGGGTAGAGAAGGCCAGATTCAGCAGAATGAATGGATATGGGTCCCAGTTCCACCAGAAACCGCCAAGGTTCAAAAGAACCCAGGCAGCAACGAAGACTGTTTGCCATGCAAGATACTCACCAGTGCCGAAGAAACGCGCGACCTTTTCCGCCAAGGCGCCGACTTTATCAGCATCCATGCGAAAGAGTTTCTTCTTGCGTCCTACTGCCGGGGTATCGAGGAATTCTGCCATTATCCAACCTCCTTTATATTCTCTTGAATATCGCCAGTACACGAAAATAGGCTTACACTTGCCGTGCTAAGCCACCAAAATACAAGTATAAGCCCATATCGGGATTTAGCCTAAAGCCGACTAACGGATCTCCTGCTCACGCCAGCCATCAGGCAACATGTGATCAAGCAAGTCATCCACCGCCACAGCACCAAGCAGATGGTCATTTTCATCCAAAACAGGACCACAAACCAGGTTATACATGGCGAAATAGCGCGCCGCAGTCTCCTTATCATCGGTGGCATACAGCGGAGGTAACTCCGGATCCAAAATGCCACCAATCAAAGAACTTGGCGGTTCACGCAGAAGACGCTGCAAATAAATACAGCCCAAATACTTACCAGTCGGCGTAATTGTTGGTGGACGAACCACAAAAATCAGCGAGGAAATAGAGGCCGGCAAATCAGGATTACGGGCAATGGCCAATGCCTCCGCCACAGTGGACTGCGGAGTGAGAATAATCGGCTCCGTGGTCATAATGGCACCCACTGTATCCTCCGCGAAGGACATCAGTCGACGAACCGGGTCCGCCTCATCAGGGTCCATCAATTCCAGCAGCACATCGGCCTTATTCTGAGGAAGATCACCGAGCAGGTCGGCAGCATCATCCGGGTCCATCTCTTCCAGAACATCCGCCGCACGCTCAATATTAAGTTTCTCAATCAGGTCTGCCTGATTATCCTCAGGCAGCTCCTGGATAATATCGGCCAGACGCTCATCGTCCAAAGCCTCGGCCACACGCAGACGGTGTGAAGGGGAGAGCTCCACAATGGCGCGGGCAATATCCGCCGGGTGCATATCCTCAAAGCTCGAAATCAGCTCCGCAGTGGCATCATTGGAACCCACACCACCCGGATTAATACCGTGCACATGGGGCCACTCGACGATAAACATATCGCGGCTACGACTGAGCTTCTTCTTCTCACCGAAAACCGCCATGCGGTTAATCACCCAATCACGGGTACGGGTACGCTCGAATTCCACATCAGCAATCTCCACGGCACGACCATGAAGCTGCTCAACACCCGGATCATCCACATGGACCTTGGAGCCGATAATATCCGTCATTACCGAAAGCTCACCAATACGCACCTGGAAAGCACGCATGGACACCGAACCCGTCGCCAGGTTGACCTCATGGGCACTCATATCCGCAATACGCAACATCGGAATAAAGATGCGTTTCTTGCTAATGAGCTCCACAACCAGACCCAAAGCACGGGACTGATGGTCATGGGCACGAACATTAACAATAATGTCACGCACGCGACCTATAGCTTCAGCATCCGGGCCGCGCACCACCATTCCGGCAAGACGACCCGCATAAAAACGGGAAACAGTACTCATGGCAACCATTATATGCCCTAAAAATCTCAGCCCGCCGTCCCCAAAGGCATAAAAGCCGCCCACTTTCCACTATGATTAATGGAAGATCAATAGAAAAGTCCCCGAGATTAGAAGCGATGGCAACCGACGTGAATCCAAGTCCAAAAACCACTAAGCCAAAGCGCTCCGGTGATTTTCTTAGCCGTACCCCACGAGTAGCCTTCGGCATTGTGGTTGTTATTGTCGTTATTGCCATCGCAACCCTCAATGTCCCTGACCCAACGGTACGCACCCGCAGTGATTCCAGTGGCGATATTTCCATCGTCTACGATCAGAATAACCAAGAGGCCTGGCTCATCGGCTCCCTCTACCAAGAAGCCTTGGACCGCGCCGGGCGCAATGCCAAGCCAAATCTTTCCTTCACCGGCGTGCAGTCCACCCCACTGACCACGCTGCTGGATAATGATGCTGACCTCTATGTTTCCTGCACAGGTGACCTCCTTGCAGCCCTTAATCCTGCCGAGGCTCAGAAGCTCGAGGAAGAATATACCAAGGCCACCACGGAAGAAATCAATGCTGGTGAATGGCGTGAAAAAGTCTATACGGCACTGATGGCCTCCCTCCCAGATGATCTTTCTGCTGCTGACCCATCCAATGCCATTGGCTGCCAGGACTCCTCCGTGAACCTCCCCCAAAATATCGTGCCAATCTATCGTCGCACGAATTTCGACCGCGCCGCCCGCCTCGTACTCAATAGCGTAAGCGGCACGATCTCCACCCAGGATGTGCAGGACTTGGTCAAGGAAGCTGAGGACCAAAAGAGCGTCTCTTCCGTAGTAACCAACTACCTGGCTAATAATAAACTCTAAGGCAGCACAATCCCATAATCCCGCACCAGGCGCTTTAACCGGCGTATCCCAATGCGGAAGTCATAGGCCTGCAATTCGGCTAGCAGATACTCCAGGTCCACACCCTTGGGTGCCCGACGAAGCACAATCCCAATGGTCTGAATGATGTAGTCCTCGGAGGGCTGGGGTACCTGCTTGGCATGGAATTTAAATTCCGTCCAGCTCATATGAGCCACTTCGCAGACAAACTTGAGCTCAAGCTTTAAATCCTCAGCCGCGAGCTCGATGGCATGAACCAAATCAATGGGCTCACAGCGATCCTCACCCACATAGGCGAGGTACTTTGCCATATGTTCTTGAACGGAGCATCTTAGAGCGGCCTTTTCAGCCAGGCGCTGCTGCCGGTGGTGTTCCTTGAATTCGGAGGGCGACATTCCGGATTCAGGATCCCATTTCGGCAGACCAGTGCGCTTCGGGGGCTTTCGCTTCGGCTTATTATCCTCAATACCGGCAGCCCGCCGCGCCTTACTGCGCTGATGCGGCCCCGGCTCAGGAATAATCGGATCCTCGGGAGCTTCCTTAAAACCAAGCCCCTTATAGCCATAGCACTTGAAATTTCGCACCCACTTGTGGATAGTGACCCGCGAAACCCCAAGCTCAGTAGCAATTCCGACAATAGTTACAGTCTTGCTGAGCACGCGCGCCACACATTCCAGGCGCTGCTCAGGCGTAAATGGAGGAGGCATACCAGCCCCTTTCTATGGTGTGTACAGATGCAAAAATCCCATGCCAGAAGCTTAGAAATCTTCTCAGCAGGGGAATTACTCTGAGTTTAAACCAATTGCACTAACATTTTCAAATCCGCTGCATAGAATATTAAAAAGGGTCGATCCCCGAAGGGATCGACCCAAAAACTAAAACCTATTTCCCTAGTCTGGGAGGTTTTCAAAAGCCTGCTCCAGAAGCAGCTTTTGCTCATAGGCATGAACCTTGCTCATACCGGTTGCAGTGGAGGACTGCGCACGGCGAGAAACGCGCTTCATTGGAAGCATGCCTGGAATGAGCTCAGGCAGATGCACAGCCAAGAATGGCCATGCGCCCTGGTTAGCTGGCTCCTCCTGGCAGAAGCGAATCTCCTTGAGGTTCGGGAACATACCAAAGACCTCACGCAGGCGGTTAAATGGGATTGGATGCAGCATCTCAATACGGACAATGGCGATATCCTCACGGCCGAGCTTAGCGCGGCGCTTCTCCAGCTCATAGTAAAGCTTGCCGGATACCAGCATCACCGTCTTAATCTTGGACACATCACCGATCACATTGCCGAAAGCATCCACAATGCGTGGGTCATTAATCACGGAGCGGAACTTCTTAATCTCAGTGAATTCCTCCACCGAGGACGTAGCATCCTTCAGACGCAGCATTGACTTTGGTGTGAAGACCACCAGTGGGCGTCGCAAGCCACCAATAGCATGGCGGCGCAGAAGGTGGAAGTGGTTAGCCGGGGTAGTAGGCTGGGCCACAGTCATCGAACCCTCAGCGCACAGCTGCAGGTAGCGTTCAATACGAGCGGAGGAGTGGTCAGGACCCATGCCCTCATAGCCATGAGGCAGCAGCAGGATCACACCGGAAGTTTGACCCCACTTGGCCTCACCGGAGCACACATACTCATCAATAATGGTCTGTGCGCCATTGGCAAAGTCACCGAACTGGGCCTCCCAAGCAACCACAGCATCAGGATTACCCACGGAATAGCCGTACTCAAAGCCCATACCGGCATACTCAGTCAGCGCGGAGTTATAAACCAGGAACTTACCGCCATTACCCTTCGCACGAGCAAGCTCATCAATAGGGTTATATTCCTCAGCGGTATTAGGGTCAATCATCACAGCATGGCGCTGGGTGAAGGTACCACGGCGGCTATCCTCACCGGCCAGGCGCACGAGCTTACCGCGATTAGCCAGGGAACCAAAGGCAATGAGCTCGCCCCAGCCCCAGTCAATGCCACCATGCTGGGCGGACTCAGCACGCTTAGCAGCCACAGGGGCCACACGTGGATGAGCCTCAAAGCCCTCAGGCAGATTCACATAGGACTGACCAATCTCAAAGAGCTCCTCGCGGCTGATGGAGGTATCCAAACCATGAGGCAACTCCTGGCTATAAGCAATACCTTCCTGGGCGCCAATCTCAGGGGTACCGGCAGTCTTGACCTCCATAAACACAGCTTCCATCTGGTCATGGAAGTCGCGCTCAGCGGCCTCAGCCTCAGCCTGGGTAATATCACCACGACCCTTAAGGTCCTCAGCATAACGTGCACGAACAGTCTCACGGTTATTGATGAGCTCGTACATCTTTGGCTGGGTCATCGACGGATCATCAGCCTCATTATGGCCACGGCGGCGATAGCCCACCAGGTCAATAAAGACGTCCTTACCAAAACGGCGACGGTATTCAGCAGCCAAGTGGCCAACCCACACCACAGCCTCAGGGTCATCACCATTGACGTGGAAGATTGGGCAACCATAGGCCTTAGCAATATCCGTGGCATAGTGCGAGGAACGACCCGAATCCGGGGTAGTAGTAAAGCCAATCTGGTTATTAACCACCACATGCACGGTGCCACCAACGGTATAACCACGCAGGTTACCCAGGTTAATGGTCTCAGGAACAATACCCAGACCAGCAAAGGCAGCATCACCGTGAAGCAGCAGTGGCACCACAGTATAGCCATCCGGACCAAGGTCCAAAATATCCTGCTTAGCGCGGGCAATACCCTCCATCACAGGGTTCACAGCCTCAAGATGGGATGGGTTAGCAGTCAAGGTAACCTTGATTTCCCCATCGCCAAACATCTGAAGATGCGTACCAGTAGCACCAAGGTGATACTTCACATCACCAGAACCACCGGCCTGAGCTGGGTCAATATAACCCTCAAACTCAGTGAACAGGGTAGAGAGCGGCTTGCCCACAACATTGGCCAGAACATTCAAACGACCACGGTGAGGCATAGCAATAACAACCTCATCCAGGCCCTGACCAGCAGCGGTATCAATAATGGAATCCATCAGAGGAATCAGGGACTCTGAACCCTCCAAGGAGAATCGCTTCTGACCCACATACTTGGTCTGCAGGAAGGTCTCAAAGGCCTCCGCAGCATTGAGCTTCTGCAGAATATATTTCTGCTGCGCTGGCGTGTACTTTGGCTGACCGTTTTCCACATGCTCCTGGATCCAGATGCGCTCATCACGGTCCAAAATGTGGTTATACTCCGTACCCACCTTCAAGGTATAGGCGGTACGCAGCTTATCCAGAACCTCACGCAGGGTCATGGTCTCGCGGCCCATAAAGCCACCCACATGGAAGGTACGGTCAAGATCCCACAGAGTCAGACCGTGGGTTTCCATATCCAAATCACGGTGATCCGGCACTGGCATACCTGGCTGAGTCCAATGCAGTGGGTTAATATCCGCAATGAGGTGACCGCGGGAGCGATAGGCCTCAATGAGCTGCATCACTCGCGTATTCTTATCCACCCCAGAATTTGGAATATCCTGAGCCCAACGCATAGGCGTATATGGCACATGCATCACATCAAAGATGTGATCCCAGAAATGATCGTCGATAAGCAAATTGCTCATGGTGCGCAGGAACTCGCCCGATTCCGCACCCTGAATAATGCGATGATCATAGGTGGAGGTAATAGTTACTAGCTTTCCGACGCCCAGTTCCGCCAGCCTATCCTCGCTCGCACCCGCAAATTCCGCTGGATAATCCATGGAACCCACGCCAATAATCGCACCCTGGCCCTTGGTCAGACGAGGAACAGAGTGGCGGGTACCAATACCGCCAGGATTGGTAAGGGTAATGGTCACACCAGCAAAGTCCTTACCAGTGAGCTTGCCGGCACGGCCACGACGAACAATATCCTCATAGGCCTCAACAAATTCATCAAAGCTCAAGGACTCGCAATTACGAATGGCTGCCACCACAAGACCACGAGAGCCATCCTTTTGTGGCAGGTCAATAGCCAAACCAAGATTAATATGGTCATGAATGACCAGGGTTGGCTTGCCATCCTTGATTTCATAGGAATTATTCATCACAGGATGGGCCATCACGGCCTTGACCAGGGCATAGCCAAGAATATGAGTGAAGGAAATCTTGCCACCACGGGTCCTGGCCAGGTGTGCATTAATCATGGCGCGGTTTTCAAACATGAGTCGCGCTGGCATATCGCGAACCGAGGTTGCGGTAGGAATCTCAAGGGAGATGTCCATATTCTTCGCAATAGCCTTGGCAATACCACCCAGAGGGAACTCACCAGGATCAGGCAGCACAGAGGCATTGGCCTGCGTCATCGGAGACGCAGCACGCCTACGAGCTGTTTCCTCAGCGCGCACAGCAGAATGCGATTCAGGACCAGCACTGCGCTGGCGGGTGACATGCCTAGAAGCATACTCAGCAGCAGGGGCTGGGGCCGAGTGCTTAGGAGCAGCTTCCTGTGGCACTGGGGGCTGGGCTGGGGGCGCACCAACGGGCGTCGACACGCCATTTTGTGGGTGGGTTTGGAAATACTCGCGCCATTCAAGGGAGACGGAATTGGGGTCATGGAGATACTGCTGGTAGAGGTCATCTACCAGCCACTGGTTCTGGCCGAAATTAGTCACGACGTATGTCGCCTCATTTCCTATGTAGAAGGACAGTAGGACTACAACTGACGTTGGTTACCTACAACGATATAGCTTTTCGCTGATTTTTAACAGATTTGCTGGCCGTGCCACCCTAATTTTGGGGTAAATTGGCAAAGTTTTCCGCTGCGGCAATAAGCTCATCATCCGGGCGAATTCCCGTATACATGGCAAATTGCTCAGCCGCCTGCAGGGCAATAACTTCCTGACCAGTAATAATAGGCTTATGTAGGGTGCGGGCCTCAAGAATGAGAGGTGTCTCCCATGGGAAGGCAACTACGTCGAAGATCACATCGGCACTAGCAATGTGTTCTCGGGAAAATGAAAGCTCATTTTCATTCTCACCGTGCATGCCAATTGGGGTCACATTCACTAGCATCTGCGCATCATTCGGCACCTCAGCGGAATACTCAAAACCATAACGGGAGGCCAGCGCCGCTCCCGTCTGATGATTTCGCGCCACAACCGTACCAGTCATGCCATAATCTGCAAGAGCCGCAACCACCGCATTAGCCATACCGCCCGAACCGCGAACAGCAAGCTTCAATGAAGGGTCCACATTATGGCTGCGCAAGAGGGACTCAACAGCAATATAATCCGTGTTATAACCAGTCAAAACCCCATCATTATTCACAATGGTATTGACCGCATTAATGCGCTCGGCCGAATGATCAATCTCATCAAGAAGAGGAATAACCTCGGTCTTAAAAGGCATAGAAACACCAGCACCGCGAATACCCAAACCGCGGATACCCGCAATGGCCGCCGTAATATCCTCCGGGGCAAAGGCCTTATACAGGAAATTCAGGCCGAGCTTATTGTAGAGCCAGTTATGGAATCGCACGCCATGGTTGCTTGGGCGTGCGGCCAAAGAAATGCACAACTGCGTTTCCCTATCAATATGTAAGTCCATATCTCTAGTGTAGTGCTTTACTCCTGTATCCTTAAAGAGTGACTGTGCTTGAAGACCTCGCCCTTGCTTTGGATTCTGAGGGGGTATCGGCCCGCGCTCGCAATGATGAGCTGCTGGTTCCCCTTGGTTCTGGTGTGGAAATTCGCCTGGTTGAGCTCGATGCGCACTTTCCAGTAATCAATATTTATATTGATGAAAAGGTGCTTGTGAGTGTGGCTTTTTCCCTTGAGGATGCTGTGGAAAGTGTCCTGGAGCACCTCGCCACCGATGATATGGTGACCATGATGCGTGCCTTGCTGGCTAATAATGATGGGCGTTTGACTGACCTTGAGTTTTACCAGGATGAGGAGGATCCTGATGCACTCAATGCTGAGGTTGGTATCTGTTCTGTGCTGCATATCCACTTCTCAGTGGAGGAAAATACTGCCATTGCTGATGTGCAGCTCATTACTGAGGATGAGGAGTATCTCGACCTTGGTAGCTACCACAGTTTTGACAAGCTGGCAGGGGTTTTGGCCTTCGCCTCAGATCACGCTGAGGCCTGGGAAGCGGAGCTCACTCCGGTGATTGATTATTAAGCCTATCGACGCCACTCCAAGAATCCCACAAGAGATCTGGATTCTTGTCTCTGCTGCTTTTCTTGTCGCCCTCGGTTATGGTCTTGTTTCGCCGATCCTCCCGCAGCTAGCCCATAGCTTCGATGTTTCCGTGGCTGCGGTGGGCTTTGTGGTGAGCGTCATGAGTTTCGCTCGCCTGGTTTTTGCCCCGCCTGCTGGCCATTTGGTTAATAAACTGGGTTCGCGCGCGGTCTATATCACTGGTCTTCTGATTGTGGCTGTAGGTACGGGTGCGGTCTCTATTGCCCAGGCCTATTGGCAGATTCTCGCGCTTCGTCTGGTGAGTGGAATTGGCTCGACCATGTTCACAGTCTCGGCTCTAAGCTTGATTGTGAAGATTTCCCCGCCGGAAATTCGTGGCCGTTGTTCCTCTACCTATGGCACGGCCTTCCTGGTGGGTAATATTTGCGGCCCACTTTTGGGCACGGTGCTTAGCCCTCTTGGCATGCGTATTCCCTTTGTGATTTATGCGGTTGCCCTGCTTGCTGCCTCAACCGTGGTTTTCCTCCGCTTGCGGCCGTCTGCCCTCAAGCACAGTGCTGAGGCCACCAAGCCATCAAATCTACCACCCCTGCAACTTAAGGATGTCATTTCTGATTCCGCTTATCGTGCGGTCATGATCTCCTCTTTCTTCCATGGCTTTAGCAATATGGGCGTGCGCGTGGCCATTCTTCCACTCTTTGCTGCCCATGTTTTTGGCAACCACGGTACGGCGCTCGCTGGTCTTGCTCTTTCGGCCTTTGCCCTGGGTAATGCCTGTTCGCTGCAATTTTCTGGCCGTCTTGCGGATAAGATTGGTCGCCGCCCGCTCATTATTGCTGGCCTCATCTTTGCCGGTACCTTTACGCTTTTGATGGGCTTTATGACTACCAAGTGGGCAGTGCTCCTACTCTCCGTTCTTGCTGGTGCCGGTGCGGGCATTATGGTTCCCGCCCAGCAGGCTGCCATGGCGGATATTATCGGTAAGGAACGTCCTGGCGGTACGGTCATGGCTACCCAGCAAATGGCGCAGGACTGTGGCGTGGTTTTGGGTCCTATCGTGGTTGGTTTTATTGCCGATCATTGGGGTTATGGTCCTGGATTTATGCTTGCCGGCATTGTTTTGTACCTCGGAATTATCCTCTGGATTAACGGCCGTGAAACTCTACCTTCACGGAATCCCGCGCCCTCGTTATAATAGGGGAAATACCGCAAAAAATTCAGGTTAGGAGTATTTCCTCGTGCGACGCCTCCTCGCTATCTGTGGCGCCCTCATAATCGGCATCGGTCTGGCCTCCTGTGCCCCCGATACCACCCCAGCCCCGTCATTGGTGCTGGTTAATTCCAGTAATCCTGGAACCCCGCTTGTGCCAAGCGTGATTGATACTGAGGGTGGGCGTCGAATAGCAGAAATGCTCTACTCGGGCCTGGTTTATTATGATGCCAAGGGCACCGTGGCCAATGATGCTGCTCAGGCCATTAAACAGGAGGATGAGAGGAATTATCTGGTCACCCTGCGCCCGGATCAGAAATTCTCCGATGGGCAGAGTTTGACCTCGCATAATTTTATTGATTCCTGGGATTATGCTTTTGCGAACCACCTTGCCACCTCGCATTATTTTGATAATATTGCCAACCTCGAGGCTATCGACGATCTAAATTTCCGCATTACGCTGCATGAACCGGATGCGAATTTTGTGGCCAAGCTGGGTCAGCCAGCATATTATCCAATGCCAGATTCTGCCTTTGAGGATATGGCGGCCTATAGTGCCAAGCCGATTGGCAATGGTCCATATGCCCTGGATGAGATTGTTCCGCAGACCTCCACAACCATGCTGCCGAATGCCCATTATGATGGTCCGCGTAAGGTTCAAAATGATGGACTGAAGTTTGTCTATTATGCCTCCCCGCAGGCGGCCTATGCGGATTTGCTGGTCAATAACCTGGATGTGGATGATAATTTGGACTCCAGCCAGGGCGATAAGATTGCTGACCGCATTGCGAATTACCAGATTGCGGCCAATATTCAGCTGGTTTTGGATAATGGGCTCAATATTGATCAGCGCCGCGCCATTTCCATGGCCATTGACCGATCGAAGAATACGCAGGGCCTGGTCGCTGCCACTGATTATAGCTCCCCGCTCTTTGGGGTGAATACCAATATTGCTGGCTCTGAGTATCTGAACTATGACCCGGTGCGCGCCAAGGAGCTCTGGGATACCGGTCTCAATGCTGCCATTGAGGCCCATGCCAGTGCCGAGGCCCAAAGTGAGCAGGCCGAAACTGAGGCCGATAATCCTGAAGGTGTGGCGGAAGAAATCCCCGCCCCAGTCTCCTCCTTTGATATTGCGGTGCCTACTGCTTTCATGAGCACGACTAGCCAAAGTAGCTCCTCGCTGCCACCGGGCACCAATACGGTGACCAGCATTGCGGAGCCAACCACGGCGGATAATTTATCCTCGGAGGGGGATTTAGCTGCGGAAACCCAAACTCCTGCCGCAATTACCACCTCCGCTGAGGGCTCAACCCCCACCACCGATGTGGCCACGGAAGTGCCCTCCATCCGCAGCGGCTCCGTGGATTCCGCTGAGCGTGATGTGGTCATCAGCAGCTTGGAAGAATCCCTCGGCATTGCGGTTGGCACTGCGGATAATGACTCGGTCTTTATCCGCAGCGTCAAGGCTGCCTACCCATCCAACCAGTCCTTCCTTGACTACTACGGCACAACCCAGGAGGAGCTCTTCAGCACCCTCCCATTCATCCCGCTGTGGTACGACACGGTGCGCGTGGGCCACTCCACCTACGTGCAGAATGTCCAAATTGACTGGCGCGGCACCCCGGTCTACTACGCAATTACTAAGTCTGCTTCAAAGTAGCCAAGAAGAAAGTAAGACGGACAAGGAGAAACCCGCTCAGCTACAGCACTAACACTGTGGCTGGGCGGGTTTTAGTTTGCAGCAGCTTAGCTACTCAAGTCGAATACTAGGTGTGAGAGGGCGCGTAGGCGTGAACTGAAAGTGCCCACGTAGCCCTGGAAGGGGAGTTTGTGTTCGCCCTGGTCAAAGGCTGGTCGCGGTTAAATTAGCAAAAAGCCCGCAGGATTTTTCTATCCTGCGGGGAAATAAAAGCGGGGGCTTAAGCCGAAGTATTTGCCTCCGTGCTTTGTGGCTCATCCTTGCGGAACTTCCACAGCACACTCATCAAGATGGTGAAGAGCACACCAGCAATTAGGGCGGAGTGGTACTCGGACTGCCAGACCATAATGCCGAAGGTGAAGATAATAAAGGCAATGGCAAAATACTGACCATAAGGCCAGAATGGTACAGGGAATTTGAGCTGCGCCACACCCTCGGGCCCAAGCTTTTTACGGGAAGCAACCTGGGCGAGAAGAATCATCAGCCACACAAAGATAGTGGCAAAAGTAGCCAGGGCAGCAATGTCCTCAAAGACGGATTCAGGGATGAAGTAGTTAAGACCAACGCCAATAACGAGCACACCGACCATAGCGCCAGTAGTTACAACCGGCACGCCGTGGTGGAGCTTACCCATGAACTTTGGCGCCAGGCGATTCTTTGCCATACCGGAGACAATACGGCCAGCACCAAAGAGGTCAGAGTTAATAGCGGACAGTGCAGCAGTAATCACCACGACATTGAGCACGGCCGCAGCCCAGTTAAGGCCCAGCGTCGAGAAGATTTCCACAAATGGTGACTTATCGCCATTAATCATCGTCCATGGATTAATGCAGACAATGAAGAAGATGGCCAGCACATAGAAGAGCAGAATACGAACAGGGACGGTGTTTACGGCCTTAGGGATGGTGGTGGCAGGGTCCTCAGCCTCACCAGCGGTAACACCAATAATTTCGGCGCCACCAAAGGCGAAAAGCACAAGGATGAAGGCACTAATCATGCCACCAGGGCCATGAGGGAAGAAACCGCCATGATCCCAGAGGTTGCTCACATGAGCCTCATTGGCACCAGTGCCCATGCCGAAAATCAAGATGGCAGCGCCACCAATAATCATGGCCACCACAGCAGCCACCTTAATAATGGTAAAGCCGAATTCCAGCTCACCAAAGAGGCGAGAGCTGGCAATATTCGCGCCACCCACAATAATCAAGGTAAGCAGCACCCAAATCCACTGAGGCGAATGCGGGAACCAAAATTTCATATAAATGCCAATGGCGGTGAGGTCAGCCAGACACACAATGAGCATCTCAAAGGCATACATCCAACCGGTAATATAACCAGCCCAGCGGCCAAGATAGCGCTCAGTATAATCCGCGAAAGAACCCGAAACAGGCAGATGGACTGCCATCTCACCCAAGGCGCGCAGCATGAAGTAAACAACAATGCCGCCAAGAATATAGACCAAGAGCACCGATGGGCCCGCCGCCTGAATGGCATCAGAGGAACCATAGAAAAGACCGGTACCAATGGCGGAGCCTAGGGCAATGAAGTGAATATGACGGGCACGGAGTCCTTTAGTAATGGACGTCGTCATGCATATCCTTTCGAGTTCTCTAAAATAAATCCGCCCCAGACTTGTGCACGGAGCCAAAGCTGGAACATTGGTTACTATACCGGATTCTGGGCTTCAACCAATAATTTTGGTTACACAATCGAAAATGGGAATTGAACAAGCTAGAGGTGAAAAAATGCAAATTTTCTGTCACGCACGCTCTATTCGCTTTATTGGCCCCAAGCGACTAGTATTAGTAACTAATGAGCGACGAAAAAGAAAATATTGTAGAGAATAAGCTCGATCAGGAGCAAGGGGGAGTTACTGAAAAAGACAACTCCAGCGTAGGCTTCGAAGAGCTTGGTTTGCCAGAGAATGTCCTGGCAGCAGTCAAGAAGGTGGGTTTTGAAACCCCATCCCCAATTCAGGCCCGCACGATCCCTATCCTCCTGGAAGGTCGCGATGTTGTCGGTCTTGCACAGACCGGTACCGGTAAGACGGCGGCTTTTGCCCTGCCAATTCTTTCCCGCATTACGGTTAGTAACCGCTACCCACAGGCCCTGATTCTCGCCCCAACGCGCGAGCTCGCCCTGCAGGTTGCCGATTCCTTCCAGTCTTTCGCGGATAATCTCGGCGGCATCCATGTGCTCCCAATCTATGGTGGCCAGTCCTATGGCATCCAGCTTTCTGGTCTTCGCCGTGGCGCACACATCATCGTGGGTACCCCAGGTCGTGTTATTGATCACCTGGAAAAGGGCTCCCTGGACATTTCCAATCTCAAGTATCTGGTCCTCGATGAGGCCGATGAGATGCTCAATATGGGCTTCCAGGAAGATGTTGAGCGCATTCTTGAGGACACCCCAGAGGAGAAGCAGGTTGCTCTGTTCTCCGCCACCATGCCAGGGGCTATTCGACGACTCTCCAAGCAGTACCTCAATGAACCAGTCGAGGTCACTGTTAAGAGTGAGACCCGTACCAATACCAATATCACCCAGCGCTACCTCCAGGTATCCCACCGCAATAAGCTCGACGCTTTGACCCGTATTCTTGAGGTCACTGAGTTTGAAGCCATGATTATGTTCGTGCGCACCAAGCATGAAACTGAGGAACTCGCTGAGAAGCTGCGTGCCCGCGGTTTCTCCGCAGCAGCTATCAATGGTGATATTGCACAGGCTCAGCGTGAGCGTACCGTCGAACAGCTCAAGGATGGTCGCCTCGATATTCTTGTTGCTACCGACGTGGCCGCTCGTGGTCTGGACGTGGATCGTATTAGCCACGTGCTCAACTACGACATTCCTAATGACACTGAATCCTACGTTCACCGTATTGGTCGTACCGGCCGTGCGGGTCGTACCGGTGAAGCCATTCTGTTTGTCACCCCACGTGAGCGTCGTATGCTGCGCTCCATTGAGCGTGCTACCAATGCGCCATTGACTGAAATGGAACTGCCAACCGTTGATGATGTGAATGAGTCCCGTAAGGAAAAGTTCGCTGATTCCATCACCGAATCCCTCGAGCACTCTGAGGTTGCAGTCTTCCGTGGCTTGGTTAAGCAGTATGCTGAGGAGCACGATGTCCCACTTGAGGATATTGCTGCTGCTCTTGCTACCCAGGTTCTTGCCGGTGATGAGTTCCTAATGAAGGAGCCACCACCTGAGCGTCGCCGTGAGCGCCGCGATCGTGATTGGGATGATGATCGCCGTGACCGTCGCCGTGAGCGCCGTAACCGCGATGATGCCCCAAGCCGCTTCGACCGTTCGGGTCGCGAAATGGTCACCTACCGTGTGGCTGTTGGTCGCCGCCATAATGTGCGCCCTGGTGCCATTGTGGGTGCTCTCGCCAATGAGGGTGGCCTGCGCAATACCGACTTTGGTCGCATCAATATCCTTGCTGAGCACACTCTGGTTGAGCTGCCAAAGGACCTCCCACATGAGGTTTTCGATGCCCTTGAGCGTACTCGCATCTCCGGCCAGCTCATTCACCTTGAGGTTGATCCGGGTCCACCTGCCGGCCGCCCTGCTTATGAGCGCCGCCGCAAGGAAAATGACCGTGGCTATAACCGTGATCGTGGTGATCGTGGCTATAACCGCGACCGTGGTGAGCGCCGTGACCGTGGTTATGACCGCAATAACCGCAAGGAGCGCCGCGGTGGTTTCCGTGGCAGCAAGCGCTACTAAGAGACACAGTCAAAGCCGAGCTCGAGTCTTAATCTCGAAGTAAATCGGCAAAACGAAAGGGTCTGACAATTATGTCAGACCCTTTGGTCATTTCGGGGTTTCTTTGTTATCCCCTCATCGGTTTTTAAATTTCCAATTTAAAAACTCACGAGCATAAAGATGGCGACAATAACCCACAGCAGGGAGAAGATACCGCCGAACATAGCGGACTGCCCCTTGACCTTATTCCAGTCGCTAATCTGTGGGCGCTCGGCTGGGGATTCCTCACCAGGCTCGTGGATATCCAGGGCCTGGATAGCGCGGTTCTGCTTAGGGGCAATAACAAAGAAGAGCAGGGCCCACGCAATCACAGAGAGAAGAATGGAAACATGGAAGCGCCATTCGCTCCAATAACCACCATCAGTAAACATGGCAGCAAGGCCAAGAATAGGGATGATGAGGGACAGAAGACCATAAGTACGGGTGATCTTGTACATGGAAAGGGCACGGCCACGGGAGAGTTCATCGCCCTGGGAAGCGCCCAAAATAGCTGGTCCGAAAGCGGAAACAGCAACGGTCACTGGGCCAAGGAAAAGAATGGCAGCAATAACGTGCAAAACAACTACAAGGTTCATTGGGACCTTTCAAGAATCCAATATGTAACCAAGTAATTATATTTGATCAGTCTAGGAAAGCAACTCTCGAAGCCAGCATTCCCGCTTGATAACTGCCACATCATCAGTGCTAAGGGGGAGTCGATACTTCCAGGCCACGACCACTAGACGGCGCACATACCAGCACCGGGAGGCACGCTGTTTGGGAACCCAATCAGACGGCAGTGCATCGGACTTTGACTGATTTTCAGAACGGCTTACTGCCACCAAATTGACCGGGTCATTGGCAAAAGCCTCCCGCTTTTCCTGATTCCAGCGGTGTGCACCCATATCCCAGGCAGCGCGCAGGGGATAAATATGGTCAATTTCAAATTGGGATTCGCTATTCAGCTTCCGCCCACTATAAGGGTCCTGATTGTGGAGCAGGGTAGTATGCCCACATTCACCATATAAGACTACGGTGCGGGTGGTGCACCCTGCTTCCCCTTGGGATGCCCACCCGCCGAACTTCTCACGTTCATATCCGGCCACACTTGGGCGCTGCGCAATAACGGGAACCTGCGATAAATACTGGCCAGTCTTAGGAGCAGGACCGGGTAGATAACGCGGATCACGTACAAGCGGTAGCAGACTCAGTACAAGACCAATGAAGGTCAGTATAATGAGCACACGGAGATAGTACGAGTAGAAGCTCATACCCATTAGACGTTTTAGCTACCAAAATCGCCTACCACGAAGGAAGAAATCTACCATGAGCAGCGAAAATAGACAGCATGTTACACCGCCTTTTGTCTTGCATGCATTCTGGTCCCCGCAGGGCTTAATGCGCCTTTGGATCGAGGACACCGCAACCCGAAAAACTGTTGATAATGGCGCAGTCCTAGCTGATATTCCTATCCCAAGTATTAGCCAGCTTGCCAGCCGAAGTTTTAAACAGCGCGTGCGCCTGGGCAAGAAAAATACCGGCCTCTTTACCACCGCGTTAACTCCCAATTCCGCTGCCGAATTTCTTGAGCGACTGCTTTATGACCTGAGCTACGGGTGGAGCAATGACCTAGATGATGACAGCACCTTCACTAGTGATTTCTCCGATGAACTAGCCTGCCCATATATCGCACCAGACCTGCAATGGATGCTGCACCTCTGGGAGGGCATTCGTGCCTTTGCCGCCATGGGGCGTGTGGTCCTCTTCCTCGATCAGGCCGATGGCCAAATGTGGCCAAGTATTCAGCCAAGTCATGGGGCAGAAGAAGAGCTCTGGATTATGCAGATGAGCAATGCTGCCCCCGGAATTTTGCATACCCAATTCGGTGCCGAGGACGGGGAAATTAGTAGGGTAGCGCGGGCTGCTGCCATTGGACTTAGCACCGCGTGGTTCCGCCACAAGCTTCGTGGCTTCGAACCACAGACGGCCTTTAGTCGTGCCCTTCTCAATGGCGACCCCTTCGAGGCAAACCTCCTTGCCCAGCAGGCCATCAAGGACTGGGGTGACTCGCTGTCCCGCGTAGCCATGAGCCTCGTCGTCGTCATTGCTGAAGCCCAGGAAGGCCTGTGGAAGCCAAAGGTCAATATCAAGGTGGGCGATGCAAGCCCCGTGGAACCCGATACCTTGGTGCTGAGCCCAGCGCTTAAAAACCAGGTTGATGGCTTGATTAACCAGACCACCGATATTGCGCCCATCCTTGGTGATGAGGATACCTGGCTCAACCCGGAGCAGATGCTCACCTTCGTGGAGGAATTTGTCCCCGAGCTTGAAGCCCACGGCTTTAGCGTCATGCTGCCACGCGCCTGGACAATACAAAAGGTGGAAGTGGCCGTAGTTCCAGGTGCTGTAGTTAAGAAGCAACCCAAGCTTGGCTTTGAGAAAATCGTCGACTTCAACTGGCGTATCAGCATTGGTGGCCATGTGCTCAGTGATTTTGAAATGGAAGAACTTATCCGCTCCCGTGGCGGCCTCGTCCACCTGGCTAGCGGATGGGTACGCGCCAGTAAAGCCGCCATTGCGCGTGCGAAATCCTATCTTGAGCAGTACACCAAGAATATTTCCCTCAAGACCCTTCGCCGCATCCAGTTAGCTGACCCAGATCTCAAGATTCTGGGTGACTCATTTGCTGCCTCCGTACTGAATGGCACCATGAGCCCTATCCCAATGAAGATTGAGATGCCACCAAGCCTGCATGCGGAACTCCGCCCCTACCAGCAGCGCGGTGTGGAATGGCTTCACTGGATGTATGAGAATGAACTCGGCGCTTTGCTCGCCGATGATATGGGCCTGGGTAAAACAGTCCAAGTCATCGCCTTTATGCTCTATGAAATTGAGCAGGACAAGCTAAAAGGCATTTCGACGCCACCTAATCTCGTCGTCTCACCCGCCACTGTGGTGATGAACTGGGCCGATGAATTACAAAAATTCGCACCCGATCTTCGCGTTGGTATTTATCACGGTAATCACAAGGACGCCTTCGATACTGACGGGGACCTCAACTATGACGTGGTGCTGACCTCCTATAACACCTTCCTCAGTAATCCACGTCTGATGAGCTATGACTGGAATATGGTCATCGCCGATGAAGCCCAGAAGATTAAAAACCCAAGTTCCAAAACGCGCCGGGCAATCTGCGATATTCCAGCCCGCTACCATCTGGCGATGACCGGCACCCCAGTGGAAAATACCCTGGTTGACCTCTGGTCCATTATGGACTTTATTAACCCAGGGGCCTTCGGTACTGTGCGCGAATTCCGCCACCGCTACCGTGACTACGGGGCAGAAGAACTGCGCACCATGGTTGGCCCATTTATGATTCGTCGTGAAAAGAGTAACCCGGAGCTCCTACCAGAATTGCCGGATAAGCACGAGATTCTGCTTGAAGTCCCAATGACCCCAGAGCAGGCAGCCCTCTACGCGGCAGTGGTACGCGAGGCTGATAAGAAGTTCGTCATGAACCTCATCTACCAAACCAAGGCCATCTGTGATCACCCAGCAGCTTACCTGCATGATGGTTCACAAATGACCCTGGCAGGTAGACACCGAAGCGGCAAGGTGGAGAAACTCCTAGAAATTCTTGATAAGGCCGTGGCTGAGGATAAGCGCGTGCTCATCTTCACCCAAATCATTGAATTTGGTCAGATGCTGCAGGACTACCTCAGCGATTATCTCGGCGAACAGATCGACTTCCTCTACGGTGCAGTCCCTCAAAAGCAGCGCCGTGCTATGATTAGCCGCTTCCAAAATGAGGGCCCGCATGCCATGATCATTTCCTCCCTGGCCGGTGGCGTGGGCATTAACCTCACGGCGGCCTCCATTGTGGTGCATATGGATCGCTGGTGGAATCCCGCCGTGGAAAACCAGGCCACCGACCGTGCTTACCGCATTGGCCAGAAGGAAAATGTCACTGTGTATAAGATGATTACACAGGGTTCCATTGAGGAGTCTATCAATGACATCCTCACAGGGAAGGTGGCTTTGGCCAATGACACAGTGCCAATCGGCGAGGGCTGGATCACCCAGCTTGAGCCTGATGAGCTTCGCCGTCTCTTCAAAGTCCCCGAAGCAGTGGAGGATTAATGACAGAAAATAATGCTCGGCAACCCAACGTAACTCCGCGCTACCAAAAGCAGGAGAATATTATCTACGCCCGCTTCGGCGGTGATGGACTGCAGGTCAGTAGCGCGGAACCAAAGAAAGGGCGCAAGTCTAAGCGCAGCACCAGCAACTGGCTTGAGGCCATTGTCTCCGAGCACATGGATAACCAGAAATTCCAGCGTGCCCGCAGCCTTCTTCGCGCGCGAAAAATTATCAAGTTCGAACCGGAGCCATTCTGTGCCTCTTTCTTGGTTCAGGGAACACAGCTTGAGCCCTTCGAACTCATTATCACCTTCGTGCGCTCCGATAATCAGGAGCTCACCCCGGCCCAAGCAGCCGCCTATATGGAGGATAAGCCTGTGCCTACGCATTGGTCCTGCACCTGCCCAGATATGGGTGAGATGTGCAGTCATGTCGGCGCCTCGCTTTTCTACCTGCATGAAAAACTCGAGCTAGACCCCGAAATTGCTGCCATCCTCCTCGATAAACACACCACCGAGCAGGTTGCCATCCCAACCCAGGCAGATTTTTGGAAGGGGAGTGCACTTCCAGATATTCCACCACTGAAGCTCAAGAACTCATTGCTGCACGGCGACCCGAAATTGCTAAGCGCAGTGCTCAAAAATCTCACCGACTCAGCGGTCGAATCCTTGACACTGCGCAATGAGCTTGAGGAGATGTATCGCCGCCTCATCGATCTCGCATAGGATTAATGTCCTGATCGCCCTGTAGGCTAGAAGATATGATCTCTTTTATTCACAGCTCCGACTGGCAAATGGGCATGAAGCGCTGGTACCTCCAGAGCGATCAAAATACCTTTGACCAGGATCGTCTTGATGCCGTGCGCAATGTCATCGCCGAGGCTGAGCGGAATAATTGTGATTTCATCGTGGTCGCCGGCGACATCTTTGAAGAAAATGATCCGACCGAGCGCGTCTACCAGCAGGTTCTCAAAATCCTCGCCAAGAGCCGCCTCCCCATCTATCTTCTTCCCGGCAACCACGATTACTTGACTCCGGGTAGCGTGCTCGACCGCATCCGCAAGGAAGAAAATCCGAATCTGATTGTGCTGGATAGCACCGAGCCACGTGAGCTCCGCCCAGGCGTGGAAATTATCGGAACCCCGCTGCTTGGCCGCGATTCCGATCGTGATCTGCTCTCCGAATTGCTTGATACTTTGGGCCCAAATCCAGGCACCCGCATTATTGTCACCCACGGCCAATTCGATGCTCGTGGTGCGGAGAAAAATAGCGTATTCGACCTCGCCAAAGCCGAGGCAGCCATTGCCAGCGGCCTCGTGAATTATATTGCTGTCGGCGATACCCACTCCTTTAGCAAAATCTCCGAGGGCATCTACTTCTCTGGAGCTCCCGAGGTCACGGACTTCCACGATATTAAAACTGATGGTGGTGAGCGCGATTCGGGCGTGGCAGCTCTTGTGCGTATCGACGACTCCGCTGCCCCAGTAGTCGAAAAAATTCGCACCGGCCGTTGGCGCTTCGATCTCTACACCTGGGACCTGAATGCGGGCGACTCCATTGAGAGCATCCGCACCCAGCTCGATGATTATGATGATGAAGGTCGCACTGTCATTAAGTTTGGCGTTAATGGGCGCGTGCGCATGGAAGAGCTCAAGGAATTCGGCACCATGGTCGAACACTATAAAGAGACCTTCTGCAATGTCTTTGAGCGCAAGCACAATACTGGCCTCAAGCTTGAACCAAGCGAAAAAGACCTTGAAGACCTGCAGTTTAGCGGCTTCATTAAGGACACCGTTGAGGAACTCTATGCCAATGACGACACCGAGGCCCTCAAAGAACTCTTCTATATTGTCGATGATCTGAAGGAGAGCAAGTAATGCAATTCAAAAGCTTGACTGTTGCTAATTACAAGGGCATTACAGGTCCGGTCACCATCGACTTTGCTGAGACGGGCCCAACGCTCATCAGCGGCGCTAATGAAAGTGGCAAGTCCTCACTGATGGAAGCCATCGACCTCGCACTGAGCGTCAAGGCCACGGCTGCTTCCAAGAAAGTTAAGGAAAGTATCCCTGTGGGCAAGCAGGTCGCCATGGAGATCACTCTGGAAGCGGAACTCGGTGGGGAAAATATCCACCTCTACAAGCTCTATACCGGTAAAAAAGCGGGTTCCAAGACTGAGCTTCGCTATGTGGATACGAATAAGACTTTCACCGGTGATGAAGCCGAGGTCGAATTGCAGCGCCTCCTCAATACGGTGGATGCGGATCTTCGTGCTGCCCTTATTAACCGCCAGGGGGCTCTTGATGGTTCAGGCAAAGCGGCCAATATTAAGGCGCTCACCAAGGCTATTGAAAAGCTCAATGAGGAAGCCGAAGAATCCTCCGATGATTCCACCATTGCTGATGCCCTGAGTAGTGATGCAGATCTGCAGATTCTTGCAGCAGTCAAAGAAAAGTACAAGGAATACTTCACTGAAAAGACCGCTAAGCCTCGTGGTACCTATCTTGAGGCTAAGAATAATCTCGCAGCCGCCACCGAGAAAGTCACGGAAACCAAGCGTGAATGTGATAGTCTTGTGAGCCTCGAAAAAGCCTATGAGCAAAAGAAGACTGAGCTTGGTGATCTAGGTCTTAAAAAGAAGCACCTTGATGCAGCGCTGGCCACGGCCAAGACCGCCCTTGAGGCCGGCACAAAGACCAAGAATGAACTGCGTGAGGTTCGCCAGCAGTGTGAGCTCGATGCCCAGAAGCTGCAGGCTCTTAGCCAAGAATCCCAGCAGCGCGGGGCAGTGCGCGCACAAATAGCAAAACTTACTGAGGCCATTGCCGAATCCAAGGCCAGGGTAGAAGCGCTGGAAGCAACCCTCAAGGAAAATGACGAGAAGCTCGCCGCTGCCAAGGAAAAACTTGCAGCTCATAGTGCCAATGAGGAGAAATTACGCCTTGAGGTGCAGCGCGCACAGTTCCTCGCTTTGAGCATCACGCACAAGGAACTCGCTGCGGTAAAGGATTCTGTCAAGAAGCTTGAGGCTGAGGCCAAGGAGATTACAGCGCCCCGTGTGAGCATCAGTGATGCGCAGATCAATAACTACCGTCAGCTGCATAACCGCTATGAGATTCTGCTTGGCTCTTTAAAGGCCACCGCTGGTAGCTTTAAAATTAGTCCGGCGGCTGGTGCTTCTAATGTCACAGTCACCGTCAATGAGGACGAGCAGGTTATTAGTGCTGATAATGCCACAGAGCAGAGCCTCTTTGATCTGAAGCGTATTGTCCATGGTGACCTGGTCATGGAATTCTTCCCGCCAAATAATGAAAGCCAGCGTGAAGAACTTGCCTCCTTGCGCCACTCCCTCGAAGCACAGAATTCCACATTTGGGATTGCTGATCTCTCTGAGATTGAAGAACTTCGCCTTGAAACCATGGCCTATGAGAAGGAAGTTGGTGCAGCCCAGGAGAAAATCCGTGGGGCACTGGCACCCTATGGTGGGGCTGAGGGGCTCGATGCTCGCTTGCTCTCTGTCGAAACTAAGCAGGAGGGGCTGGAGGTTGGCGACTATGTGCCATCTGATGAAGAGCTGGCTTTGTCCATTGAGGAGGCCGAGGCTAGGGTAGAGGCCACACGGGGTGCTATTTCCATCTGGCAGAAGGAAAATAATGAGCTCTCGAGCGTGATTAGTACCCTGCAATCTGACCCGGCACGCACAACTCTCTCCACCCTTGGCGGTCAGATTAGTGCGCAGAGTACTCAGCTTGCCCAGGAAGAAGAGAAGCTTGGAGAGATTACCGCCAAACGCAGTGATGCTGAGCTCGAAGAAGCGCTTCAGGCCGCTAATCTTGCCTATCATGCAACCAAGACCAAGCAGGATGCCTTGGTAGCCGAGCTTGAAAAGCTCGATTTTGCTGCGGTGGAGCAGAACTACGCCACCCAGCAGCAAGCTGCCACCCGCATTGATGCACGACTTAGTGAGCTCACTGTGGAAGTAAGCCAGAACCAGGCGGTGCTGGAATCTAAGAGCGGGGTAGTGGATGCCTATAATCAGGCCCTTCAGGAGCAGGAGGATAAGGAGAATACCCACGACCGCATTGCTAAGAAGGCTGAGGCTCTCAAGCGCCTGTACCACAGCATGCTTGCCCACCGTGAGGAAAGTAATCGTCGATACGCTAAGCCATTTATGGACAAGCTCAACTACTACGCCGCCAAGCTCTTCGGCGATGGCATGAGCTTCGAATTGGATAAGGACCTGGCCATCACCGGCCGTAGCCACATCGACTTCGAGTTACTCTCGGGCGGCGCCAAGGAACAGCTCGCATTCCTGCGCACTCTTGTCATCTCTGATTTGGTCTCTGCCGATGACCGCATTCCAGTCGTCATTGATGATGCCTTGGGCAATACGGATAATGACCGATTGAATGCCATGTGCAAAATTATCAATGAACTTTCTGGTGAAAAACAAGTCATTATTCTGACCTGTACGCCGGATAGGTTTGCCCAGGTAGAAGCTGAAAAGCGCATTAGTATGCCTGATGGGGAAGCATATGTTTAATTGTCAACCAAATTTTATTTTGGTAGATTTATATCTATGGCTTCACCACGTTGGCTCACAGACGAAGAGCAACAATTCTGGCGACTACTAATCCGCAGCGATAACGCATTTCATAAAAGTATTAATGATACTTTGACGGAAAAACATGGCCTGTCCTCGACGGAATTCGCTGTTCTGGCAAATCTCTCTGAAGCCGAACCTGATACCATCCGCCTGCGCGATATTTGCACCAGGCTCTCCTGGGATAGGTCCCGCGCAAGCCACCAAATTAGCCGCATGGTTAAGCGCGGCCTAATCACCAAGCATAAGTGCCCTGGTGACCTGCGCGGTGTGGTTCTCAATATCACCTATGAAGGTCAGCGCAGCGTTGAGGCCGCCGCCCCTGATCACGTGGAGAATGTCCGCAATCTCGTTTTCGACCACATGTCGGAAGAAGAAATGGTAGTTCTGCGTAAGTTCTTCACCCATATGATGGATGCTGCTGGCTATGAGGGGCCGACTGATTACTCCGATGTCGGCGAAGAGAACTAATACGAATAAGTGAAACCCCCTGATCGGGTTACGATCAGGGGGTTTCGGCATCTGAACACATTAATGCCACCGCAAATACTGTAAGTCATACACAATTACAGCAAGTACAAGAAAATTGTGTACGATCGCTCCACAAACAGTATCTGCGGAGTGCCCTCGACAGGAATCGAACCTGCGACCTTTGGTACCGGAAACCAATGCTCTATCCTCTGAGCTACGAAGGCCCACATGACATGATACACCATAAAAAGTGAGAAAGTGGAGCCCCGAAATTACGGGGCTCCCAGTGGTGTAAAACTAGTCAACTACGACGGCAATCAGGGTACGAGGACCGTGAACGCCTTCCACACGCTCGAGCTCAATATCGGAGGAAGCGGATGGGCCAGAAATCATCGTATTAGGCAGACGACGATCAAGCTGGCTCACCATCTCAGGAACGCCATAAACCACAGTATCCATGCGGACAATGCAGACATGAACGTCAGGTACCAGAGTCAGAGCACGGCGGCCACAGAGTGGGCCAGACTCAAGACAGATGGTGCCGGTCTGAGCGGAAGTGACATGGGAATCGGTAATAACGGCATCCACATCACCGAGGGTGCGTGGGTCCACATTACGGTCATCCGGGGTGCACTCAGCGTCGATCTCAGCAAAGAGAGCTGGATCAAGACCCTCAGCATAGCGCACATCCTTGGCGCCACGGGCATTGAGGATGCGGCCAAGAACTGCAGGAAGATCAGCCTCAGTGGCCTCCTCAACAAAGGCCTTATAGTCAATCAGGCGACCAATGAGAATATCCTTGAGTTCCTCACGGCTGAACTCATGAGTACGGTGATAGAGACGAGGAATTTCAATCTCAGTATTCTCATCCACACCCGCATTAGCATTAGCCTTGCGGATACGAGCAAGAATTTCTTCTTTTGCACTAGTCATTCTTAGGCTTAACCTCCTTGAGGAGCTGCTGAGCTTCCTCTGATTCGAACCATTCACGGAAGCTCTTCTTTGGTGGGATGGCAACATCGCGGAAGTCAGTCCAACCGGAGAGGAAGCTTGGCAGGTGGGTAATCTTGCCACGGCGCATACCTGCAAAGCGGGCAAAGCTGGTGGTACGGCAGGCCATATTCCAAATCTTGGAATTGCCGTAGGTCATACCCATAGCACCCATAATGACGCCCTCAATCTTTGGACGGTGCTCCTCAACCTTTTGGTGGCGGAGCTCAATCAAGATAGAAGGAATATCAATCTTCATTGGGCATGCCTCATAGCAGGCACCGCAGAGAGAAGAAGCAAATGGCAGGGTGGCATTTGGATCATGAGCCGAGTCCATACCAGTGAGCTGTGGGGTGAGAATAGCGCCAATTGGGCCAGGATAGGTAGAACCATAAGCATGGCCACCGGCGCGCTCATAAACTGGGCAGACATTGAGGCAGGAAGAGCAGCGGATGCACTTGAGAGCTTCACGGCCAATCTCATTAGAGAGAGCACGAGTACGGCCATTATCAACCAGCACAATGTGGAAGTTCTTAGGGCCATCGCCCTCAGTAACACCAGACCACATGGAGGTATAGGGGTTCATACGCTCACCAGTTGAGGCACGTGGCAGCAGCTGCAGCAGAACCTCATAATCCTGGAAGGTAGGGAGAATCTTTTCAATACCCATTACGCTAATCAGCGTCTCAGGAAGGGTCAGACACATGCGGCCATTACCCTCAGACTCAACAATGGTCACGGTACCGGTCTCAGCAATACCGAAGTTAGCGCCGGAAATAGCAACCTTGGCCTCCATGAACTGGTGGCGCAGGAAGGTACGGGATGCCTCAGCCAGCTCAGCTGGGTTAGCAGAGAGGCTGTCATCGGTATTTGGCATTTCACGAACGAAGATATCGCGAATCTCAGCCTTATTGCGGTGAATAGCAGGAACCAGAATGTGGGAAGGAGTATCCTTACCCAGCTGAACAATAAGCTCAGCCAAGTCCGTTTCCTGGGCATCAATGCCAGCGGCCTTGAGCTGGTCATTAAGAGCAATCTCCATGGTGGCCATGGACTTGATCTTCACAACCTTCTTCTCACCGGTAGCCTTAACCAGGTCGGTCACAATCTTGCCGGCCTCTTCAGCATCACGAGCCCAGTGAACAATACCGCCACGAGCGGTTACCTGCTCCTCAAACTGCTCAAGCAGCTCAGGGAGATGAGCCAGGGTATAGCGCTTAATCTGGGAACCAGCCTCGCGCAAATCCTGCCAGTCATCGCACTCACCAATAGCACGGGCACGCTTCTCACGAATCGAGTGGGTAGCATGATAGAGGTTGCGGCGCTGGGTAGCATTATAAAGCTCAGTCTTAGCGGCCTCAGGGAAGGTGCGGACACCACGCAGGTGACCAACCTTGGTCGAAGCCGTAGGAATTCCGAGGAATACCTCACTCATAGCATGGCCTCCTTGCCATAAATAGCGGACGTTGGGGTCCATGGGTGCTCCTTGGTAGAAGCAAGAATCTCAGCCATGTGCACTGCACGGATACCAGCGTGCTGACGAGAAAGAGCACCACCAATATTCATCAGGCAGGAAGCATCACCAGCGGTAACATACTCAGCCTGAGTGCTCTTAACATTACGTACCTTGTCGCCGACCATGGAGGCAGAAACATCAGGGTTCTTCACAGAGAAGGTACCGCCGAAGCCACAGCACTCATCAGCATGTGGCAGCGGAACAAGGTCAATGCCCTCAACAGCCTCAAGGAGCTTATAAGGACGGTCGCCAACCTTGAGGAATCGCAGGGAGTGGCAGGTGGAGTGGTAGGTCACACGGTGTGGGAAGAACGCACCCAGGTCAGTAACGCCAGCAACGTCGATCAAAAATTCAGAAAGATCATAGGTCTTTGCGCTGGTCTTACGTGCACCATCAACAAGCGCGGCATTGCCATAACGCTCGGCCACACGCTCATGCTGCTCACGAACCGCACCGGTGCAGGAGCCGGAAGGGCAAACAACAGCATCGATGGATGGATCGCCGAAAGCATCAATATAGGTCTTAATCTGTGGAATAGCCTCACGCTGATAACCAGTATTAACGTGCATCTGGCCACAACAGGTCTGTGCTTCAGGGAAGACGACATCGTAGCCAAGACGTGACAGGATCACAGCAGTTGCCTTTGGCACATCTGGGAAGAGAGCGTCTCCGAGGCAGGTGGAGAAAATTGCTACGCGCATTAAATACCTCTTAATTTTTAATCGAGTGTGATAACTCTCAAGATACTCTTATAATGCAAAAAGTATCATTTAAGTTAGGCTAAACTGACTCGCAAAAGCGCAGTTCAGATGGGGTGGGAAAATAAGGAACGTGACATAGATCTATTTATCCGATAAATGCAATCTAGGGAACAATCTCCCAGAAATTCCCAAAGGTTCTCGCCTAATTGATTATGCTTATCAATCCTTGGAAAAAGTATCAACCTTTTGGTGGAGCCGTCGATAAGCCAAAATATGTATCCGTATCCCCTTTATTTCAGCTATGAAAAAGACCAGGGAATAGGTAAGATGGGAACTTATGACTCCAGCAGAACTCGCAGAACTTATTAAGAAAGTTGCCCATACGGTATTTACCGAGCAAGGCTATGACCTCAGCCTCATCCCTGAGGAGATTGTGGTTGAACGCCCAAGGAACCCAGAGCATGGTGATTATGCCACCAACCTGGCCCTTCAGCTAGCTAAAAAGGTGGGTACCAATCCGCGTGCTCTTGCTGAGCTTTTGGTGGCCCCACTGGCTGCCGATTCTGCTATCGACGAAGCCACCATCGCCGGCCCAGGCTTTATTAATATCCGCCTAGCTGCCGCAGCCCAGGGTGAAGTTGTGGCCAAGATCCTTGAAGCTGGCGCCACCTACGGCACCAATGACTCCTATAAGGGCACGAAGATCAACCTTGAGTTCGTCTCCGCTAACCCAACCGGCCCAATCCACCTTGGTGGCACCCGTTGGGCAGCAGTGGGCGATGTGCTTGGCCGCGTCTTCGCCGCGAGCGGCGCGGAAGTTACCCGCGAATACTACTTCAATGACCACGGCGCACAGATCGACCGCTTTGCCCGCTCCCTGGTCGCCGCTGCCAAGGGCGAGCCAACCCCTGAGGATGGCTATGCCGGCGCATATATTAATGACATTGCCTCCGCAATTCTCAAGGATAATCCGGGCGTGCTGGAGCTTAGCCCGGAGGAAACCCAGGAGACCTTCCGCCGTGAAGGCGTGGAGATGATGTTTGAACACATCAAGCGCACCCTGCATGAGTTCGGCACTGACTTTGATGTCTATTTCCACGAAAATTCCCTCTTTGAATCCGGCGCCGTGGATAAGGCCATCAACCAGCTCAAGGAGAGCGGCAAGCTCTATGAGGCCGATGGTGCCTGGTGGCTGCGCTCCACGGAATATGGCGATGATAAGGACCGCGTGGTTATTAAGTCCGATGGCAATGCCGCCTATATCGCCGGTGATATCGCCTATGTGGCCAATAAGATTGACCGTGGCCATGACCTGTGCATTTACATGCTTGGCGCGGACCACCACGGCTATATTGCCCGCCTGAAGGCCGCCGCTGCCGCCCTTGGCTATGACCCAAGCCAGGTCGAAGTCATGATTGGTCAGCTCGTGAACCTTGTTCGCGATGGTCAGACTGTGCGCATGTCCAAGCGCGCCGGTACCGTGATTACCCTCGACGATCTCGTCGAGGCAGTTGGTGTGGACGCCGCCCGCTACGCCCTTGTCCGCTCCTCTGTGGATAGCTCTCTGGATATCGACATGGGTCTGTGGACCTCCCAGTCCTCCGATAACCCTGTCTACTACGTCCAGTACGGCTATGCCCGTCTGTGCTCCATCGCCCGCAAGGCTGCCGAGAATAACATCACCGAGGACAATCTCAACGAAGCAGATCTTTCCCTGCTCACCCATGAGAAGGAAGGCGACCTCATCCGCACGCTGGGCGAATTCCCAGCCGTGGTTAAGACCGCCGCTGACCTGCGCGAACCACACCGCATCGCCCGTTATGCGGAGGACCTTGCCGCCACCTTCCACCGCTTCTATGATGCCTGCCAGATTCTTCCAAAGGCCGGCGAAGAAGTACAGCCAATCCACATCGCCCGCTTTGCCCTGGCCATGGCCACCCGCCAGGTCCTCGGCAATGCCCTTAACCTGCTCGGCGTTTCCGCCCCGGAGAAAATGTAATGGACTTTAATGCCCTGCCAGCACACGTCTGGCCAGCGAATTCCCGCCGCGAAGAGGATGGTGCCATCACCATCGCCGGTGTCCCAATCACCGAAATCACCGAAGAATATGGCACCCCCGTCTTCATCGTCGACGAGGATGACTTCCGCATGCGCTGCCGCGCCATGGCCGATGCCTATGGCGGCCCGGAATATGTGCACTATGCCTCCAAGGCCTTCCTCACTGCCACCATCGCCCGCTGGGTTGAGGAAGAAGGCCTCTGCCTTGATGTCGCCTCCGAAGGCGAACTCCAAGTCGCACTGGCCGCCGGCTTCCCGGCCGAACGCATCACCGCCCACGGTAATAACAAAACCGCAAGCTTTATCCGTCGCTGCCTGGCTAGTGGCGTTGGCCACCTCGTTGTTGACGCCCCACAGGAAATTGAGCTTATCGACGTCCTCGCCAAGCGCGTGGGCGTGGAACAGCCCGTGCTCATCCGCGTTAAGCCCGGCATTGAAGCGCACACCCATGAGTTCATTGCCACCGCCCATGAGGACCAAAAATTCGGCTTCTCCCTGGCCTCCGGCTCCGCCTATAATGCCGCCGTGGCCGCTCACCGCGCCGAAAATCTTCGCCTCGATGGCCTGCATTGCCATGTTGGCTCCCAGGTCTTCGATGCCAAGGGCTTTACCATGGCCGCTGAACGCGTGCTCGGCCTGCTGGCCGATCTTAACCGCGACCTTGGCGTTCAGCTTGAGGTCCTCGATCTTGGCGGCGGCTATGGCATTGCCTATACTGAGGGCGAAGACCCACTGGATGTGAAGAGTGTGGCCGCGACAGTCCTCACTAAGGTCCATGAATTCTGTCAGGACCTCGGCATTCAGCCACCTGCCGTCATGGTGGAACCCGGCCGCGCCATTGCCGGCCCTTCCACCGTCACCGCCTATGAGGTCGGTGTGGTCAAGGACGTCCACGTTGATGACCACCAAACCCGCCGCTATATCGCGGTCGACGGCGGTATGAGCGATAATATCCGCCCGGCCCTCTACGGCGCCGAATATGATGTGCGCCTGGCCAACCGCTTCACCAGCGGTGAATATATTGTCTCCCGCGTCGTGGGCTCCCACTGCGAATCCGGCGATATCCTCATCAAAAACGCCGAACTACCCGATGATATTGCCACCGGTGACACCCTCGTCATCCCCGCCACCGGCGCCTATTGCTATTCCATGATCAGCCGCTATAACCACATGCTCCGCCCACCAGTAGTGAGCGTGCGCAATGGCAAGGCCACACTCATGGTCCGCCGCGAAACCATCGAAGACGTCCTCCGACTGGAAAACTTCGAGGCCTAAGCCCAAAAATAGCAGCCCCCAAAGCCCCCAGTTATTACACAACTGCGGGGCTTTGTTCATGCCAAAGAAAAGAAAAAAGAAGAAGAAGAAGGGGAGCAGTCCCCATAAAGCCACGCACCTGCACTTTTTGGCTTTTCGACGCCACCCCGCCACCACCAGTCCTGCGCATCTTCCGCATGAGCGCCAGTACGTTCTTGCGTGAGGAATTGTATTAGCATATACTCAGTAATGGCATTGGCGTAGGTACTTTGATACACCAATACCACTTGAATTAAAAGTAGCCATGGCACTACCTACTAATCAGTCTGGAAACTTGTCTAGTGGGTAGTGCTTTTTCTGTATTCAATTGGGGTATGGGGGTCGCACCACGCACGTTCCGGGATAAGGCGAGTTGGTGTTGGTAGTACTGCGCCAAGCGCATCCAAAGCCTATAACCATGCTCGTCATGCAACTTCCGCAACTTACTGGGGCGTACGCAAAACGCTCATGTGGCATGAAGGGCCAAAACTTTACAGTTTCGCCCCTTCATCATAGAGGTACTACCCCCATAGGATAAAATTAACCACAATTAGGTAATATTAGTTTTCTGAAC
>JAUMUD010000022.1 GCA_030530875.1 Corynebacterium sp. | reverse complement strand
CACCACTACCAGCAGAAACACGGAAAACTAGCAACACATTCTGACCTATACCCCATGCTTCCCAACCAAGCTGGTTGAACCATGCATTCTTGCCTCCACTAAGCCCTCAGATATAGTCCTCGACCCATTCTTTGGTTCTGGAACAGTCGGTGAGGTGGCCGCCACCCTCGGCCGTGACTTCATCGGCATTGAGCTCAATGAAGAATACGTGCAGCTTGCCCTTGAGCGCCTACATCAGCGCATTCCCCCGGAGCAGCATGCACGTATTGAAGTGATATGAAAAAAGGACATGGCCGGCCAAACCGGTACCATGTCCATCATTAATGCTCGAATTACTTACCGAGCTTACGACGCTGCACGCGAGTACGACGGAGAAGCTTGCGGTGCTTCTTCTTGGACATGCGCTTACGACGCTTCTTAATGACAGAACCCATGGGGTTTATCCTCAATTCGTTCGTGCTTATAAATTACCTGCAGGTAGTGCCTCATCGACCCTAAGCCGAGCAAGACACGAATAGGATCAATCATACCTAGAAATTGGCAATTTTTAAAACCAGACACCCAAAAATAGCAAAAAGCAGGAAAATTAACCGCCATAACGGAGATTAATTTCCCTGCTCATTAAGGACCGTAGGCCCCAGAAAATTCTTAGCGAACCATACCCTGGGAAGCAGCCACACCGGCACCAATGCCAGCCAGGCCCAGGATAATCAGCAGAATCTGCCACCAGGAGACACTGGAGCCAGATGGTTTAGGAGTCTCAGTAGCCCTATCAGCTGGGTTCTCCCTCTCATTCTGGTATTCCAGGTAAGCCTGGTCGAGGTCAACTTCACCCTGCTCGATGATAATAACCTGATTATCCTCATCAGTAGCATCGGTTGGGTCAGTTGCAGCACTTGCAGCAGCAACGAGCTTCTGAATTTGGATCTCGACCTTCTGGGCAGCTGCCTGCTTAGCGGCAGATTCGCTATCAGAGGCATTGCTCATATCAGCACGAATCTGAGCCACCTTAGCCTTTGCCCTAGCAATAGCATCAACAAGCTTATTCAGGAGATTATTCATCTCCTGAATCTTCGACTTCTTTTGATCAGCAGTCATATTGGCATTGTTCACAATGCTCTCAATGCTGCTCTGCCAGACGCTGACCTGATCCTTATTCAGACCATCAAGAGAATCTGCAGCGCTACCAGCCTGTGCAGCCTTAGAAGTGACATTATTCAGGGCGCTAACAAGGGTGTCAGTGTTCTTCTTGAGATCATCCAGAGCAGCAATCTTATCCTGGAAGCTCTTGGAGCTGTCATTAAGAATAGCCTGACGCTTATCTTGAATGTCCTTCTTCTGTGCTTCGCTCAGGGCAGCATTATTAGCAGCTGGGTCCACAACGCTATCAGCATAGAGGGCGCTCATATTGTCCTGATAGGTCTTAACTGCGGCCTGAATCTGCTCCGGGGTGGAAGCAGTGTTATTCAGCACGCTGTTGAGCGCCTCCTTGTAGCCATTGGCCTTAGCAGCGTTGGAAGCATCAGCAAGCACATCCTTCATTGCTGCCTCAGCATCCTTAACAGCGGTATTAGCAGCAGTAACTGCCTGCTGCCGGCTGGTTGCAGCATTCTTAATGTTCTGAACAGCAGCATTGAAGTCGCTCACTGCCTTGTTAACAGCAGCTGGATCAGTCGAAGTGCTTGCAGCATCGGTCAGAGTCTTTATGGCTGCGTTCAGGTCTGCATTATCGCCGAGGTCCTGCTTAGCAGCGGAAATAGCACTACCAGCAGACTTGATGGCAGTAATGAGGTTGACAACATTGGTCTTGAAAGTGGCAGTAGCACCATCCGAAGCGGCAGCTGCGGCGGTCTGGTCCTTCAGAGCACTAACCTGTGCGGTAGAAAGACCATCAAGACCTGCAGCGGTAGCCTTAGTCTGCTGATCAACCCAACCACGAAGAGTGGTGCCAGCCTTCACAGTGTCGATAGCCTTTTGGTAAGCCGTTACAGCGGCATTAACAGAGTCGACAGTTGCATCCGACTTGGAATAAGCCTCAACCAGAACGGCGTTGGCATTCGCTACGGCAGTATTGCCATAATCAGCGCCAAGATTCTGCCTTGCATTAGTGGCAGCAGTCTTAGCTTTGCCGATAGCGGTATCCAAATTCTTGAGTTCAGTGACCAAGGCATCGGTGTTCTTCGACTTGGTAGTCGAATCATCAGAAGAATTCTTGATGTCAGTTGCGCGCTTGGTAAATGCGGTCTTCTGATCATCACTCAAATTGCTCGTCTGAGCAAGAGCATCAGTGACAGTCTTTACATAGTCTGGCTCTGGCAATTCATAGGCGAAATAATATCCGTCATTCGGCATCTTGAAAGTCGTGATCTTCGGACTAACCTTGTATGGACCGCGGATGACCTGAGCATCGTTGTTCGGATCCATGGTAAATGGGATATTCACGTTGATGAAGTTGGTCGACAGTTCCTTGATATTATCCGCGGTAACCGTAGCGCTCAGGGTGAGCGCAACTCCGGCAGCATTAATCCTGCCGCCATAGTAGAAGTCATTAGCGCTCATGTTCGGAGTTTTCCAGCCATCGACGCCAAGGTACTGGACACCGAATGGTTGCCAAGATGAATTATTCCTACTGAAATCAGTACGGGTACCACTGATATAAATGTCATAGGCATTGCGACTACCAAAATCCTGAGCCTTACGAGCATTCAAGTATTCAAAACGGACGGCCACACAGTCACCTGGCTGCAGAGGCGAATCCCAGACCACACCGTTCACACTGTCAGGAGTACGGAGCGAATTTAGTCGATCATTAAGGGTAGCGCCAGAGCTATCTGTGGTGTTAGCACAGAAACCATCCTTACGGATGTGATACATATACGCAGTCAGCGTTGGATATTTTGCGCCATCACCAGAATACTCGGCAGCGCTAATCGTCTTCTGGTAATTGCCCTTTGTAATATTAGTCGCAACGGCGTCGGCATAAACAGCATTGGTAGGTACAGAGACCGCAGAAACACCAATCGACAGTGCCGAGAGGGCCACGATCGCGCTTCTCAAAATCTTCTTCATCGATATCCTCTATATCTCAATTTCACTGATCAAAATGTATGAATAGACCTGCTCTCAATCCTAGCAAAAACTTAATTTTTCCTAAAAATAATCCCCGCGTGTATGTGAATAACGCAGGGATTATCGTGAAATGCGCAATAAGGTGACCTTAAATTGCGCCACTATTCATGGCCACAGCACCGGCAGCGCCAGCAAGGCCAAGAAGGATGAGGAGGATATGCCACCATTGGATGCTGGAGCCGGAAGGAGTGGTTCCAGGTTCCTGCGGTGCAGGGTCTTTATCCGAAGGGGTTAGTTCTTCTTCCTTTTCTGTATCAAGATCATCCTGGCCAAGGAAGTTCTGGACTTTGAGCAGGTAGTCATCCACCGCATTCTTCACGCTCGCGGCATCGGCATCAGTGGCACTGGCGGCATCACTGAGCTCCTTGTCCAGGGCGGCAAGAGCAGCGAGCTTCTCACTATCGGTGAGATTTGCTGCCTTATCAGCGGTCTCCTTTCGTGCTTTCTGGGCGCGCTTAATCTGCGCAATGAGATCATCAATGCGGTCACGCAAGCCCTTGAGCTGGGTAAGTTTCTCCTCATCACTGAGGCTTGTGTCATTGGCAATGCCGTCAATGAGTTTCTCGAAATTCTCGATCTGCCCTGGGCTTAGACCATCAAGATTTGGAGTCTCTGTAGTGGAACTGTCCTTCTTAGCTGCAGCTTCCTTGGCTTCTTCCAAGGCCTTGAGGTATTTCTCCAACTCATCCATGGTGGATGTGTAGAGAGTAATCCCGGCATCAATAGAGTCTGCAGTTGCATCAGTAGCATTGGCAGTAGCCTCAAGCTTCTGACGGGCGGCCACTACGCGCGGATGACTAACCTGTTCGCGATATAGTCTTCCCTCACGCTCTTTCATTGTTCTTACCGCTCTATCGCGAGCACTGGTGAGAATCTGCTCCCGCATTAGTCTCTCTCGAGATTCCCTCTCACGCTCACGCTCGAGGCGATTAGCTTCCTCATCATCCTTCTGCTGCTTGACCTTGAGGGCCTCATCTACCCGCTTTTTATAGTTTTCAAGAGCGGTCTTGAGTCCATCCTCCGTGGCATCCGAGGCTGCGGCAGCAGCCTGTACTGCCTTGGTGTCTGCAGCGATGCTCTCAAACTCACGCCCGAGTTCACGGCTGGCACTCCTGACTGTCTCATTAATAGCCTGGATTGCTGCAGCGAGCTTCTGGATCTTGGTGGCCAATGCATCATAATCCGCCCGCTTGGCAGTCATAGTCATTGTGCTATCTGCGCTGTGCTTAGTGCCAAGGGCCTCAAGCTCCTTTTCAAAAGCAGCCTTTTGCTCCTTATTGAGCACGGATTTTTCATCTTCGAGAAGCAAAGTTACTTTCATCTTGGCATGGTCAACAGTTGACTTGCTCATGGCATAGCCCTTGGCCTCAGCAGCATCATAATAGTTGGTGATGTCTTGGTCTAGAGCATCAATGCTTCGGCCTGCAGTCTGTGCCTTAGAAGTCAGCTCTGTGGTTTCCTTGCTCATATCGGCGCTGAGCTCGCTGGTGACTGTGGCGATGACCTCAGCAATCTCCTTGACCTTATCGCTTAGCAGCTCGGCCTCAATGCCCAAGGCCTGGGCCTGGTTATTGGCAATAGCATCATTGACCTTGCCCAAATACCAGTCCACCTGGGCTGTGGAGAGACCATCCAGTTTGGTACTGGTGCCATCAGCAGTGGCAGCAAGGCCACGAATTTTCTTGCGCAGATTATTCTCCGCCTTGAGGGTACCCACTGTGGCCTTAAAGCTCGCGATTGCCTCATCCACACTGCCTGCTGTGGCCTGGGCTGCTGCCATTGCACTGGCAAGGGCACTCTTGGCATCTGCGAAGCTCTGTGGATTTGAGAGCTCCGCATCCTTTAGGTCATTATTGGCCTCTGTAATAGCAGCTGTGGCCCGGCCAAGGGCTCCAAGCAAGGCCGTGGTATCAGAACTAAGGCCCTCGAGCTTGGTCTTCTTCTGCTCATCACTACTGCCCTGTTCATTGAGGACGCCGTCGCGGGAAGTTTTCAGAGCCTCGCGCTGCGCGGCGGAGAGGGCATTGGAGGAGTCCTGGATTAGGCCATTGAGCTCCGTTAGCGCCTCGGTATATACCGGGACTGTGGGCTGTGGTGTGCGTGGCTGCGTGTAGTAATAAGTTTGGCCACCGCCGGGGAGAGCAACCGCATCATTATAGGGGCGGTAATCAATAACATTGAGCTGGCTATGAGGCCTATTATTTGCCCATGGCAGGTTGGCACTGAAGCCCTTGGATGCCTCGGCGATATTATCGGCAGTCACATTCCAGAGGAAGAAGAGATGGAATTTCCAGCCATCAAAGGCAATACCATCCCAGACAAATTTAAAAGCCGAAGTAGTGAGGTCGGCGGTGGTTGTTTGGGAACCACGCTGGCCAACAGTCATGCCCACCGGGTTCCACCCTGCAGGAATAGTGCGTGGACGGCTGGAATTGGCATTCTCAATATGGGTGTTATAGACCTCCCGCTTGGGGTTGACAAAATCCACGCGGGTAATAAGACAATCCCCCACTTGTATCGGCTGATTAGATACGACTTTATCTTTGACCGAAGGATGGGAGGCATTTTCCAAATTCACGACGCGCGTAGGCATGCCGGCATCATTTTTACACCAGACGGCGTCGCGGATAAGGAACATCGCGGCACTCACTGTTGGATATTCTCTCGTGCCACCATTCGGGTGTGTGGCAGCACTCTGAACCCTCGCCTCATTGGGGACATAGACCTTACCGAAGGCGTGGGCGGTCGGGGCATGGATAACCGAGCTGCACAGGGCAATGGCGCTCAGCACAGCAATGCCACAGCGAATTAATGTGTTCATGGTGACCTTCACTTTGGGTAGCAGGGGTTGAAGCAAAAACACGGATACTACGAAAAGCAAGTCACCTCTAGTTTATCAGCAAAATCCCCTGTTCAGTATCTAAACCGAACAGGGGATTTTCTGGGGCAGAGATTACTGCGGGGAATCCCTGCAGTTAATCTCCTTCAGAACGAGGATTAGTCGTTCTTGCGTCGCCACGCGAACATGAGGCCAGCGGAAATCAGGATCATGGCCACGGCCACGAGGCCAGTGACATTAGAACCAGTTACCGCGAGGTGTCCCTTTGGCTTCTCTGGGGTCTGCGGTGCTTCCGGACTTGGGGTCGGCTGCGGTGCAGGACTCTGGAGTGCCTCCGAAACGCCTGGGCTCTGCGGCTCATTTGGTGTTGGCGATGGGGCCGGGGTACCAGGCTGGTTGTTATATGGCCAGATTGGCAGGGCCGGGATAATCGGCAACAGCGGAATCAGCGGAAGGAACGGCAGGAATGGCTTCCACGGGTTCTCACCCTCCACGGTGGTGGTGGCTGGGCTAGCTGGCTCCGTGGATGTGCTCGACGGTGGGGTCAGCTCATTGCCATATGGCCAAGGGTCCGTCCATGGGGTCGTGGTTGGGGTCAGCGGCGTGGTTGGGACACCTGGGACGTACTGGTTAACGACAATGGTCTGGGCCTTGTCATTCACATCCTTATGTTCCAACTTCTGCTGGACCAGCTTGCCACCATCTGGGACAATAGCATCCTTACTGGTCAGAGTCTCGAAGACCACATACTTGGTATTGGCCTGCAGGGCGGAGTTGGCGAAGGTAATAGTGGTCTTACCCTCGGCTGCCTCTGGCACGAAGTTATCCTCCGTGTGGCGGGCAATAAGCTCCGTGCTGCCATCCTCATTGACCTTCATGAGCTCACCGGTGAGGGTATAGCTCTTACCAGCAATAAGGCCGGTGTAGAAGACATTATCCACCACATCCACATAGGCCTGATCACTCAGTGGGTTGACCGTCATGGCCGCCGCTGGGCTGTCATTAGTAGCCGTCTGGGCAGTCACACTACCCATCTGTACCTGGGTACGGATGGTGGCAGGGTGCTGGATGAGAATCGTCTGGGCTTCATCCTTTGGATTCTCGTGCTTCAGCTCATCATAGCTACCTGGGCTTGCTGGGGTGGTGCCACCGGTAGTGGTCTCGGAAGTAGAACCATCAGTGGTGGTAGTGGTCGTAGCACCAGTAGTCGAGGTTGCATCAGTCGTGGCCTCGGTGCTGGTTGGCATATCTGGGCGGACACGGTCCTGGGACTTCATGTGCTCATAGACCACGTAGCGGGCACCGGCCTCAAGGCCAGTGACTACACCAAACTCAAGAACAGCAATACCGTTGGTGGACTGTGGGGTGTAGGTAATGGTCTTGGTAATGACGTTGCCATTAGCATCCACAGCTGGGGTCACCGTAAGGTTCTCTGCTGGGCCAGTAACATCACCCTCGACCTTCATCAGCGTACCGGTGATATCGTACTTCACACCTGCGAAGAGGTTCTGGTAGATGATGGTATCCGTCAGACGGGTCGTTGCCGTTGCGCCATTAGGAACCACGTAGGCTGGGGTGCCGATATTAGCTGCCGAGCCATCCACACTGACGACCGTGCGCATATTACCAGGGGTAGGAATTGCGGACACAATCACAGTCTGGGCAGCATCCTGTGGGTTCTTGTGCTCAATAATCTGGTGGCTCATGGTGCCATCCTTCTGTGCCACCACCTTAGTGGAGGAAGCAGTCTCGAAGGCCACATAAGTCTGACCAGGCTCAAGCAGCACGCCACTGAAGGTCACCTTGGCTTCGCCATTACCAGTGCCATCTGTGGTAATGGTGGTTCGACCACTACCGATAGTCTCAACAACCTGACCATTTTCCACCTTCTGGAGCAGGCCCTCGAAGGTGTACTCGGAATTAGGCATCAGATCCTGGTACTTAATGGTATCCACCACGTCCAGCGGACGGGAATTATAGGTATCCTCATCCGTGTAATCACGCAGTGCCTCGGCTGGGCTAATCACCAGTGGCGAATTAGTCTGTGCTGAAGTGGTATCACCCGCGCTGGTGGTATAAGAAACAGTCGTGCCGATCGCACCATCGTTCACTGGCAAGACAATGGTCTGTGCATTATCACCGGTGTTTTCGTGGGTCAGGGTCTGCTTAACAGCATTACCATCAGCATCCTGGACCACATTCTCCACGGACTCAGCTTTTTCGAAGACCACGTACTTCTTACCAACCTCAAGGTTGACATTGCCAAAGTCAACGGTCCATTCACCTGCACCAGTATCAGATGCCTCAAACTCCTTAGTCACAGTAACATCTGCACCGGAGTCATTCTTCACGGCAGTGGCATTACCATCACCATCCACTTCCATCAGACGACCGGTCACATTGTACTGTGCAGTTGGGATAAGACCGCTATAGGTGATCACGTCAGTAACAGCCCTGCTGCCACCCGTGTTAAGAACCACCGGTGCGGCATCAGTACCCACATAACCACCATCAACATGGACGCTGGTCTTCAAGGAGGAATCAGCTGGCGCTGGGGAAATCAGCACGAAGGACTGTGCCTGGTCGGTCAGGTCAGCGTGCTTGGCGACCTCATTACCGTCACTATCCTTCAAGGTCTCGTATACAACATACTTCTGACCTGGGACAAGATCCGTGCGGGTACCAAAGTCAACATCAACAGTGCCATTGGCGCTGTTTGGATCATTAGTAGTCGTGACCGTAGCAGATGCTGTTACGCCACTACCAATTTGGGCAATATTATTGCCGTTAACTCGGTACAGAATACCCTCAACCGTATAGGTCTTGTTCAGATCAAGGTTGTTGTACGTGACAGTATCTACAACCTTGACACTGTTCTTCTCATGAACATCGACCACCGCAATATTATCTGCGGAGCTCACCACATTATTAGCAGTCACAGTCGTGCTAATAGATGGGGACTTGGATACGAACAGGGTCTGGTTCTTATCCGCGCGGTCATTGTGCGAGTACGTAGTACTAGACGTATCAACCGAAGATGGCTTATGAACAGCGGTCTCCGTCACATAATAACGAGTTTCCTCGCTGACAGATACAGGCGAATCAAACTCAACAACCGCAGTACCGGAAGCGGCGTCAACCTTCACATCCCTAGTTACGCTAGCAACATCCGTATCGGAAGTACCATTCTCATCAAGCTGCTTCAAAGTAGCAGTAAAGGTATAGGTCTCCCCTGGCACGAGGCCACTGTAGCTCACATTATCGCGAACGTACACGGAAGTAACATTCGGGATGCTGAGCTCAGTACCATCCGCACGGGACGCACCAACCCAAGTGCCATCAGCAGTAGCAGTCTTGGTGTAGTTCACCTCGACCTTGGTCTTGATGGTGCCATCCTGTGGCTTCACCACAAGGAAGGTCTGTGGGGTATCAGAAGGGTCCTCATGAACAATCTTCTGGGTTGCGGTGCCGTTCTTATCAATATTAGAAACGGATTCGACCGTCTCATACACCACATACTTGGCGCCACCACTTAGCGTCACAGTGCCGAAATCAACGTCCACAGTGCCATCAGTGGTCGATGGGGTGAAAGTGCTGCTCTTGGAGATACCAGTGCTGGTAGCAACACCATTGCTATCAACCTGCATGAGGGTACCGGTGACCTTGTACTGGACACCAGTGCTCAAACCGGTATAGGTAACAGTATCCTTCACTGGCACGCTAGCAGTATCTGCACCATTAGCGGTATAAGTTACGGCCGGCGCGTCTTCGGTGGAAGCAATATTATTCGCGGTAACCGTGGTACGAATCAAAGCATTTGGATTCACATAGTATGCGACCACAGTCTGTGCCTGGTCAGATGGATTCTTGTGCTCCACCACGTGGTTGCCAGTCTGCTGGGCACCATTGTTATCCGTGTAGGTCACGGAACCATTGGAAGTGGCAGTCTCATAAACCACATAGGTATGACCAGGCTGAATGTTAACATTATCGAAGGTCAGGCTAGTAACAGCACCATCATCCATGGACTCCATGGAAGGAGTAATGGTGGTGGTTGCCGTTGCACCAGTTACCTCAGTAGGGGTACCGCTAGTGACGTCCATGAGCTGACCAGTGATGGTGTACTCCTGGTTACCAACAAGACCGCGGTACCAAATCTTATCTGTCACGGTACGGCTGACGCCATTATTGTCGTTAACGGTAATAACAGCTGGCTGAGCAGTAATACCAGTACCATTGGAGGCCGCATCAGGACTTGCGGTAGCAACAGTGGAAGTACCGTCCTTCACGCTGACACTCGTACGAAGTTCAGCAGCAGGTGCGGTGGAATCAACGACGACGGTCTGCGCCTTGTCATTATCATCCTCGTGCTTAACCACCTGCTTACCAGTGGTAGTTGCACCAGAATCAGTTGGGTAGGTGACATCCGTGGTAGAGACGGCAGTCTCATGAACCACGTAGGTCTTACCAACCTGAAGACCAGAAACAACACCGAAATCAATGGACCAAGTGCCGTTGCCAGTACCACTGTCCTGGTTAACAGTGACAGTCTTTACGTCAACACCGTCAGTGACATTCCGAAGAGTACCGGTTACTGCATAAGTGGTATTAGCAACCAGGTTTTCATACTTCACAGTATCGGTGAACTGAACACCGGTACGTGCTTCTTGGCGGCTTACCGTCAGTGGCGTGCTATCCGAAGCGACACGAGTCGTATCACCGGAAACACCGACCGTAGTCGAGAGCTTGCCGGACTGAACTTCGCCAATACTGAAGGACTCAGCAAGGTCGGTCGGATCATTAGCAGAAGCAAGAACATCCGACTTACCTTGTTCAGTTAAGGTCGTGTAAATGACGTATTTATGACCCGGCTGAAGATTCGTAACAGTGCCGAAATCAACAGTCTGGCTGCCAGTAGCAGCAGAAGCAGTGAAGTCAGTGGTGACCACATTGCTAGAACCAGAGTTGCCAGCATTGGATGCCTTTACACCAGTAGCGCTGGACACAGAGTCCTGGCTGGTGGCATCCATGATGGTGGAGGTCAAGGAGTACTTAGTACCAGAGGTGAGGTTGGTATAGGAAACAGCATCCTTCACCTTCAGACCGTTAGCAGCTTCAGAAGCCTTGACCTCAACAGCCTTACTGGAGGAAGAATCAGTACCGCCAACATTCAGAGTGGTGGAGATGGTTGGGGCCACAACCTGAACGGTAGCAAGGGAAGTAGTTGGCTTATTGTCACCAGCAATCATGAGCATGGTCTGAGCAGCCCACTTGGTGACCTTGTTGCTCTTCATCTGCTTGGAAACAAGCTCAATGGCAACCCAGTGGCCAGAAGCAGAATCGTACTGGTAACTGGCGTATGGGGAATAAAGCTTACCGCTCACACGACCGGTGCCATACTTCTTAAAGAGGAACTTGTCGGCAGAAATATTGGCAGAAGATGGGTAGGTAACAGTAACCTGCGTGGTACCAGTAGGGATCTTAACAAAGCCGGAAGATGCATCAGCAGACTGAGTTGCCGAACCACTACTACTTGGGCTCGCGAGGGTCACACCCGAAGGAACACGAACAAGAAGCTCGGTAGCACCCGAAGTATTACCAAGGTTGAAGGTAGTGGTGGTAGTACCACCGGAAGCAGTGCTCTTAGCAATAGTAGCGGTGATATCACCAGGCAGTGGCTGATCGAGCACGCCCTTTTCACGAGCAGTCTCAATGTATGCAATAAGGAGCTTAGCGAAATTACGCAGCGCGGCGTTATCAGAATCCAGCGAAGAACCGGACTTCACAACACTCATACCGCTAACAATGGCATTAAGACGGAAGGAATTCAGAATATTTTCCAGTGGAACGCCCTGCAGATAGTACTGCACAACTGTCTGCGTCACGGCGGTCAGGAAATAAGAATTATCGCTAAAGCTTGGTGCACTACCGTTAATGCCACCGAGCTTGGAGTCAGCATAAGCCTTAATGTCGGAGTTAGTCAGACGGCCATCCAGGGTGGCATTGCCAGTACCAGAGACCACACCATTCCAAGCAGTCTGCAATGCGCTTACCACTGAACTTGGATTGGTGATGGAACCACTATTGGCCTGGAGACCAGCATTCTGATAGAGCTCACCAACGAGGTAGCCAAGCTCTGGCCGGTCGTTATAGCCAGCCTGTGGAGTGAAACGGGCAGGCATTGGAACCAGGTTACCCCAGGTGGTATCTGGGTTGAAGGAGGTTGGGGTAACACAGACGAGGTAACCAGCACCCGTAGAAGTTGGACGGTAGAAGGCTACCGAAATACCGGCATAACCAGTTGGCGCACCAGTCTTGTTATTCTCAGCGCCCAAGTACTGGGAGTTCAAATTAGCGTCAGTACCGAAGTCATAATTGATGGTATTACCCACAGTTGCACCGGTGGTCATAGCATTAGGGCTAAAACCATCGGTGGTACCTGGAGCTTCGAAGGTACCATCATCTTCCACATACTGATTTACCCAAGAAATCTTTGGGCTATCACCGACAGGAACAATCTCCGTTGCGCGGTAATAGAACGGCAGCATGGTTGAGCCGCCATCCACACTAACACGGTAGGCAGGGCCTATCGTAAGATCGCCCTTCCTCTGTGACCACAGGTATGGGAAGTGCTGCTGGGCAGTGGACTTATCCAAAATATTGAAGCCCATCTGGCCAGCTTGCATATCTGTTGTTGGCAGATTTGCAGGGCCAGTACCCTTGGCGCCCTGATTCGTCACATTAACTTTGGTAGCAGCATGAGCCGTACCACTCGGCACCACAGTTGCCGAAGTGGCAATCACGCTCATCGCCGCAAAAGCACTCAGTGCGCCTTTGAGCCAGCGCTTAATCTTCATTACAAACTCCTTCACACATGTTCACCATCGGCAAACATGCCAGTTTCGTGCAGTTACTGTATACAGTTTTAAGACTCAAAAACTAGTGGTTCATGGTGGAAATGAAGTAGGCAACCACGCCACCAAGACCAAGAAGACCCAGAATCAAGAGAATCAAATTCGTCTTGGTGGAGCCACTAGCCGGTTCCTTATAGACCGTGGTTACTGGTCCGGAGCTTGGCTCGGAAGCCTCACTACTACTAGTGCTCAATTCCTTTCGGTATTCACCGGTGGAACTTACCGCAGGGCTTTCAATAACACTCTGAGTATCCACACTCTGCAGACCAAGCGTGTAGGCCAGACTTGCATTTTCGACCGTAGATGCCGTGGCATCTGCCGCGCCAACTGCGGTTTGAAGAGCAGTCTTCAATTCTCCCAGCTTGGCTTGTGCGTCGTCCTGACCGGCATATTTCTTTTCAGCATCAGCCACCAACGACTTGGAATTCTGAATGGCCTGGCTGAGGCTAATGACTTCCTTACGCAACTCCTTAGCCTTATCAAGCTTCTGCTCAGGGCTAAGGGTGTCGTCATTGGCGATAGCATCAGTCTTCGCCTTGATGGCCTCCTTCTGAGCATCATTCAGCAAAGCGGTGTTATTAGAAGTCTGGGAATCAATCAACTGCGAAATGCTCTTAGTGATATTTTCACTAGCCGTCTTCTGAGCATTTTCTTTGATTTGTTCCTTTTCCTCAGGGGTGGTACCAATCTCAGCCAGGCTCTTGCCATCAAACTGGGCGGACATGGCCTTGTCGATATCGGTCATGGTGTCACCGACAAGCTTGGTGCTGTCAATATCAGTGCTGAGGTAACCAGAACTGTTAATATCCTGGGCGAAGGTCACAGCAAGCGCGCGGTAGAGATTAACGCGTGCGTTGTAGTAATTCTCCAAACCGTATACGACAGTACCCTCGGTGAGCTCATCATTGACATCATTAAGGATCTGATCGACTGCTGCGCCATTAGAATCACCGAGAATGTTCTTGGCCATTGTGGCCCACTGCTTCATGCCGGACTCTACACGGCTATCAATGCACTTTGCAATAGCTTGTTGCTTAGCAACCCATGCACTTTCTTCATAAGTGCCATTATCGTTGAAGCCAGCCTTCACAATGGAATCCAAGTCCGAGCAAAGATCACTGACATTATCCTCAGACGCGAGACCCTGAACGGCCTTAATAGCCGACATACGCTCAATAGCCTCAGGATCGCTCAGACTGAAAGTGTACAGATGCGCATTTGGATCATCATTTGCAGTAGTAGTGTTCTTCGCAGTCACCGTACCGTCAGTACTAATTGCAGTCTTCCAATTTGGTTCATCAGCAGTGCCGATATTGTATTGGATACGTGCACGTACACGGTCATCTTCTGAAACAGAAATGGACTTCACTTCACTGCTAAATGGGTTGGCGTTGTTATACGCCGCGGCACCACCAGCACCATACTGGAACTGAATGCGATCCGCATATGCTGACCAGTTCTTCTCATTGAGGTCAGCACCCAAATTAATGTTACCCTGAGCCGTCCACGTCACCTTTGGCGCTTCACTAGTGGTAGTGGTCGTGGTGCCAGACTGAGGGTTATAAGGGATGGTGATAGCGTGAGTTTCAGACTCGTCACTAGTGCCAGGATCATCAATATAGCTAGCGCCAGTAATGCGCATCTGGCGGTAGATAGAAGTCAGATTCAGACTGAGCGCATTTTCTTCATTCGCGCCGGCCTTGCGGATGAAGTACAAATCAGCACCATTAACTCGTGCAATATGCTCTCCGCCACCATACGTATTACGCTCAGTACCACGAGGCTTCTCATATACGCGATTTGGGAAGCTAGCTGATACCACGCCCCAGCCCCAAGTAGCCGAGTTATCCGTGGTCAGGTTACCATTTCGGTCGACATAATAAGCTCCGACAAAACCACCCATACTGGTGGCTTCCGCTTGGGAACCAAGCGCAATAGTAAAACGGCGCTCCTTGTCGTTGATTTGATTTCGACGGAAGTGCAGCTTAGTCAGCACACAGTCACCAGCCTGGTAATTGCGATTGACGGTGCTTTTAGCCTGCGTGCCTGTACCAGAGATCTGAGTCAGGCTTGCAAAAGTATTGCCGCTGGTAAGCGCATTTTGATCGGTACAGACGCTAGGGTCCAGAGTGTAGAATGCGACGCTAATTTCAGACTTGCTTGCATCGCTGCTTGCTGACTGAATTGTGATGTCTTGGTTAGCAGCATAGCTTGGACTTGTATCAGCCTGCGCGAACATCGGCATGGCATGCACCACACCGGCGACGAGAGTGCCGCCCATAATTACGCCCGCGATAGGCTTCCAACTGCGAAAAGCGCGGATGCGCGCCTGCAAATTCATAGAATGCCTTCCACCTTGTTTCAGATTTTGCACTTGCGACTAAAATATCACATTTACCAGCAAAAATGAAATGAAATATAGGTAGATTTTCTACTACACCACAGGAGCCTCACAGGTTACTTTGGGCATAAAGAGAGGCCATGACTTTCATCATGACCTTAAGCTCTTTTTGGCTAGTTTCTGCCAATTACATTGCCTCATAGAAGGAAGAGTTCAAGTACTCTTCAACAGCCTTCTGCTGAACACGGAAGGAACGACCCACGCGAACAGCTTCCAGGGCGCCCGAGTGAACGAGACGATATACGGTCATCTTAGAAACACGCATATGTTCCGCAACCTCGGCGACTGTGAGGAAACGACCATTATCCAAATTAGCCATAATCATTCATACCTTTCAGCATGAGCGCGCTGCAGGCTTCCCCTCCTGCAGAGGTGTCACGCACGTGCCGAAATCAGTTTACCGTGAAAGGTGTGAAAATTGCGACTTTTGGTGCTCACAGGGTTGTGTGATGTTTATTTCAGTTCATCCGAACGGCGCGCACAGGCTTGGGTGGCTTTATAGAAAGCTGCACGTAAACCGGCATTTTCAAGCTCTTCCACAGCGGCAATAGTTGTGCCACCAGGAGATTGCACACTTACGCGAAGATCAAAAGGCGACACGCCGGTTTCGGTCACCATTTGTGCAGAACCCGCCATAGTTTCGGTAGCCAATGTCTTGGCAACATCATAAGGAAGGCCCAACTTAATACCAGAATCAATCATGGCCTCAAGGACGAGGAAGTAATAGGCTGGGGAAGAGCCTGAGAGGGCCGTAACGGCCGCCATTTGCTCTTCTTTAACTTCCAGTGCCACACCAATGGCACTAAGCAGCCTGAGGACCTCTGAGGCCTGTTCATCACTAATGAAGCGGCCACGGGCCATAGCGGAGACGCCTCGGCGCACAAGCATAGGGGTATTTGGCATTACGCGTGCCACTGGAGTACCCAATGGCACAGCAGCTTCCAGAGTCTTCAATTCCAGACCAGCTGCCACGGAGACAATCACGCTGTCTTCCGCATTATCCTCAAGGAACGGGGTGATCTGAGCGAGAATATCTGCAACCATATATGGCTTCACACAGATAAAGACCATATCGGCCGATTCCACAGCTACACCGGCTTCGAGCGTGGTGTTGACATCATAGCGCTCAGCCAATTCAGCGGAGCGCTCTTCTCGTCGATTCACGACCCACAGATCACGCGGGGCTACTACCTCGGCAGCAATAAGGCCGCTCAGCAGCGCTTCACCAATCTTGCCACCACCAATAATTGCGATTTTTGCCATGGTGATCATTGTGCAACAGCCCGCGATCAAGCGCAAACTTGAAGGGCCCTCCTTGCGGAGAGCCCTTCAAGTTTTTAAAAAATGGAAAAGTGGAAATTTACATTTTCCAACTATGCCCAGTAAGGGCCAACAGTCACGATAAGTGCAGCAATGCCTGCGATGACCATGGTAAGGCGCTTACGCTCAGTGTGGAGTGCGTGAACTACACCAACGGTGCCGCAGACCACAGCAAGGGCCAGGATGGCGGTAATGAATGGGTTGAAGTGATCCCACAGGAGCATGAAGCCACGGAAGAATACAATGCCGATGATAATGCCCACCACGACCATAATGATCATGGCAAGAACAGAGGTCTTGTGCTCCTCAGGGGCATCTTCGGATGGGGCATCAGGATCGAAGATGGACAGTGGCTGATCAGCTTCGAGGGCTTCCTCAGAAGCATCAATAGCAGCAGCAACATTAATCTTTGCTTCTGCTTCCTGCCTTGCCTTCTCCTCCGCTTCCTTGCGGGCAGCAATAGCCTGAGCAGTCACCTTAGCAGCATCGCTCTTTGGACGCTCCTTTACTGAAACAGCAGGCTGCTCAGCGGTCTTTGGCTGGGGCTCAGCCTTTGGCTGAGCCCCAGTGTTAATTGGCGTCTCTGCCTTGGCCGAAGCGTCAGGTTCATCATCAATAGCTTCAGTGACCTGAGTGATGTCAGTGTCTGCGACTACACCCCAGTTCTGTTTCTTTTGCTGAGGCTCCGAAGAATGAGGAGCCTCAGTCTTTTCAGGCTCTGTCACGGGAGCAGAACCGGTAGCCTGCGGGGCTGGGGTCGTCGATACGCTAGCCTGCGTGCCTTCAACCTTTGGAGCCTCAGTCTTTGGCGCCTCAACCTTCTCGGCCTCGGCATTCGCAGTAGTGACAGCATCATTGGAAGCGGATGCCTCATGCGAGTGGCGGGTCTCGGTGCCTTCGCTTTGGACGCGCGGGATTGAGCCGGTGAGTTCGGCCAAGGATACGCCGCCTTCTTCGGCGGAGCGACGGCGACGACGGCGCGGCTCAGTGGTGCGGCCCTCCTTTTGGGCGCGCGCCATGAGCTCGGCGACAGTGAGCTGTTTTTCAGCCATGTTCTAAACTCCCTTTTCCATCCGTCGCAGAATCACACCCTCACGCAAAGCCCAAGGGCAAATCTGCAGCTGTTCCAAGCCTAATGCGCGCATGCTTGCTTCTGCAACCAGGGCGCCGGCCACGATCTGTTCCGCACGGTCTGAAGTCAGGCCCTCAAGTTCGGCGCGATCCGCGGCCGTCATACGCGAAATAAAGGCGATGAGCTGCCGAATTCCGGGCTGAGTGAGGGTGCGCACCACATAGGGCCCCTTGGATTGCGGGGCGGCACCGGTGAGGCGCGCGAGCGTGCGGAAAGTCTTGGAGGTACCCACAGCAAGATTCGGCTTACCATAGGCTTTAATTTCCTTGGCCACGGGCTTTAGGGTCGCATCAATATAATCGCGCAGTTCGTGGACGGTCTGCTTGGCAGGTGGGTCGGTATGGAACCACTGATTGGTCAGACGGTTCGCGCCCAGTTCCACGGAGAAGGCCGCATCGGGCTCTTCAGTGGCGCCGGTGGAAATCTCCAAGGAACCGCCACCAATATCCAGGTCAAGGATGCGGCCAGCATTCCAGCCATACCAACGGCGCACAGCCAGGAAGGTCAGACGAGCCTCCTCTTCACCTGACACGGTCGTAAGGGAGACACCAGTCTCCCTTGCGACCGCGTCAAGGACGGATTCACCATTGGTGGCTGAACGGATGGCTGAGGTCGCAATGGGAAGAAATTCCTCACAACCCAGCTCCTGGGCAAGGGCGGTGGCTTCACGGATGGCGTCGATAAGCCTTTGCTGACCGACCGCCGTAATATTGCCCTGCGCATCGAGCTGCGATACCAGGCGCAGCGGAACCTTCCAGTCCTCCATGGGGCTGGGCTTGCCGCCGGGGCGGGCATCGACCACGATGAGGTGAACAGTATTACTGCCCACGTCTAGAACTCCTAATCTCACATATATTAGGATATAGGACTATTCTTGTCCCGTGCCTATTTTTCTTGGATTCCCGGACAAGTCCCCCGCCGCCGCCTCCATTCGCCGAGGCGATGAGCTGCCCCCGGACTATCCCCGCGAGTGGTTTGAATTCACCAACCCCGAGGACCCACTGCATGTTTTTTCAGTGGATTTGACCTGGCTGGAATCCTATTGGCAGTGCGGTTTTGGCACTCCCACCTGCAAGGGAATTGATAAATCCAACCCTGCCGTGGGCTGTTGCGGCCATGGGGCGTATCTGTGTGATGAACAAGATCGCACCGACCTCATTGAAACAGTATCCAAAATGCCGAGGCGTTTTTGGCAATTGGGGGATAAATATGATTTCCCCCACAGCCTAGCAGCTGATGGGGAGACCAAGATTTATACCGATGCTAGTGGGCAGGATAGCCGCATGGATACCGGGGAGATTGAGCCCTGGTTGGAATGGGCTGAGGGCGAGGAGGAGCCAACGCTTAAGACTCGCACCGTGGATGGGGCCTGCGTTTTTGCCAATCGCCCCGGCTGGCCCACGGGTGTTGGCTGTGCGCTGCACCAATTCGCCTTGGATGCGGGTCTGCCTTTGACTACCGCTAAGCCCGAGGTGTGCTGGATGGTACCAATTAGGCGCATGGAGGACTATGAGGAGCGCGCTGATGGAGTGGAGATTGTGCGCACCGTGATTGGTGAATATGACCGCCGCGGTTGGGGTGGCGGCGGTGAGGACTTTGACTGGTACTGCTCCACCGCGCCTGCCTGCCATACGGCCGAAAGTCCGCTCTGGGAGCGCCAGGAGGAAGAGCTACGCGCCATCATGGGTGATGCCTCCTATGAGTATCTGGTGGAGCATCTGCGCGCCCGCAAGGCCCTGCCGCCGGAGCTGCGCGTGGCCCATCCCGCAAGTGTGCATGCGCGAAACTAAGTTCTCACCTAAAATTGCGTGATAGGCATCGGCGTTAACGCCGGCGGGTTTTTCTGCGACTGTATTAATAACTGGTGATTTTCTCTAATTTTTAGCTGTGTTAAAACTGTGACAACAGTAGACCTATTTGAAATAGAGTAAATTAGAGTAAACTAGATACCCGTTGGTGACCGGCGGACCCAAAGAGCAAGAAGCGAGAGAGTATGAATATTGCGCGGCGCATGCGACGCTCAACCATGCTTCGCCTTGCCCTGCGCTCTGCCATTGCCTATAAGTTTCGTCTGATTCTCACCATTCTTGCTGTGGTGGTGGGCACTGGTTTTATTTCCGGTTCCCTGCTGCTCACCCACTCTTTGGACCGTTCCTTTAGCAATATGCTCGATGCCGGTGTGCAGGGCGTGGATATCGGTATGACGGGCAAGCAGGATGACCTTAAAGCCGGTGTGCCTTTTAGCGTGGTCCAGGAGATCGCCAGCCGCTCCGATGTGCGCGCGGTCAATATCACCGGTGATGGCAATAATACGCCCTCCGGCACGCAAAAAATCGGCCAATCCGCCCTGGTAGTGACCACCCCGCAGGGCGTTCCGCTCCAGGCCGGCTCCTCCGGCGCGCACCCCTTTGCCACCTATCCAAGTGGCAATTATGTGGGCCCGGAGCCGCAGATTATTACCGGTCGTGCACCAAGTGCCGATGATGAAATCATGCTCAATGCCTCCGCGGCTGAGCGCGGTGGTATCACCGTTGGTGACACTGTCACAGTCGTGACTGTCACGGAGAAACTCCAGGTCAAGGTGGTGGGTATTTTCAATTCCACCTCCGATACTGCCGGCTGGATTGGTGTGGGCTTTAGCCTGCCCCGCTATCTGGAGCTCTTCACCGATGGCAATTCCGCCACGCAGATTGTGATTGCCGCAGCCCCCGGCACGGATTCCATGAGCCTGCGCAATGCGCTCGGTCAGAAATACTCTCGCTCTTATACCATTTTGACCGCGAGCCAAATCTCTGAGCGCCTGGCCGGTTCCTACCGCCAGCAGCTCAGCTTCATCACCTATGTGCTTGCCGCCTTTGGCATTATTGCGCTTATCATTGGTTCCTTCCTGGTCACCAATACTTTCTCCATGACGCTGAGTCAGCGCTCCCGCGAATTTGCCCTGCTGCGTTCCATTGGTATTTATTCGCGCCAAATCCAGTTCTCCGTCATGTTTGAGGCCCTGCTCATTGGCATCATTGGCTCGGTCATTGGTGTCTCGGTGGGCCTGGCCGGCGTCTACACCGGGGTGAGCATTCTCAATGCCACGGACTCCTCGGGGCTCAATAGCATTGCGCTGTACCTGCAGCGCTCCGCCATTCTCGTGCCGCTCATTGGTGGCATTATTGTGACTCTGGGCGCGGCCTTTGGCCCAATGCTCGGTATTGCCAAGCTTTTGCCTATCGACGCCCTCCGTACCACACACCGCACGGAAGCGGGGGTCCGGGTGCGCACCACCATCGGTGTTATCCTGCTGACCCTCTCGGTGGTTGTTGGCGTGGCCATTAACTTTGTCACCGCCATCAATAATGTGGGCCTGGATACCGATCAGCGCCTGGGTGTCTTTGCCATCTGCGTGCTCATCGCCCTCATTGCTCTTAACATGCTGGGCCCTGCATGGTCGCGTGTTACCTCCTTGATTTTCTCCTGGCCTAGTGTCAAGTTCGGCAAGGCCCTTGGGCGTCTGGCTAACCGCAATGCCCTGCGTAATCCACGCCGTACTGGCCGCACCGCCATGGCCCTCATTCTTGGTGTGGGCCTCATTGGCTGTGTGATGGTTATTGGCGCCACCACCAAGCAGAGTGTCTATGGCATTATTGGCTCCCGTGTGAGCGCCGATTATGTGCTCGGCTCCATTGGTGGCAGTCAGCTGGGTACCATCACCTCGGATACCAATGCCACTGCCCTTTCCTTGCCTGCCGACGCCGCCGAGGAAGCCAAAACCGTTAAGGGCGTGGGTGAAACCGCCACTATCTCCATTGCACCTTTTGTCATTAATGACTGGTCCCATGATTTTGCCGTGGTGGATACGGATATTTCCAAATTCATTGACCTTGATGTGCGTTCAGGCACCTCGGATCTTGCCAAGAACCCTGGCATTATGCTCTCCTCCACCTATGCCAAGCAGACTGATCTCAAGGTGGGCGATCAGGTGGTTATGCGCCGCTATAATAGCCAGGACGGTATCCGTGTGACCATTCAGGGCATCTATTCTGACTACTCCTATTTCGGCCATATTATTGTGGATAGCACCACGGCTCATATGATTGATAGCAGTGATAGTAGCTATATCATCAAGAATGTCTTTATTAAGGGCAATGGTGATGTGACCACTGGTCAGCTGCGCACCAATCTGGAAAATACCATGGCCAAGTACTTGACCATTCAGGTCAAGGACAAGAATGAATTTAAGGATGCCCTTGGCACTCAGGTCAACCAAATGCTCACCCTGGTCTACTGCCTGCTCATCCTCGCCGTCATTGTCGCTGCTCTGGGTATTATGAATACCCTCTTCCTCAGCATCTCTGAACGCACCCGTGAGATCGGCATGCTCCGCACCATCGGTATGACCCGCCGTCAGGTCCGCCGCATGATCCACTTTGAGTCCTTCCAAATCGCCATTCAGGGTACCGTCATTGGCCTTGCCATTGGTGTGCTCTCTGGCTGGGGTGTGGTCCACCTGCTCGCTGAACGCGGCATGGGCCAAGCCTATATCCCGTGGTCTGCCATTGCGGCCATGACCATCGGCGCTGTCCTGCTTACCTGGGTCGCCGCCCTGCTCCCAGCCTGGCGCGCCTCCCGCACACCCGCACTGGAAGCCATCGGCTAAATACAAAACTAAAAAAGCAAGACAAAAGAAAATAAAAAGATGAACGACCATGAGCGCGAGCTCTTCGAATCCGTCTGGGCCGGCGCCCCAGTAGGCCTCATCCTCGTCTCCTGCCCACCAGTGGCCGACTTCACGCTCACGCGCGTCAATGAGTATGCACGCGGCCTTGGTATCTTGACAGATGCCCAAGGGGAAAAAGACAACGACAAGGGACAAGAACATACCGAGGACAAGCTTGTGCTCGATCCGGATGTGGCTCATCATGTGCGTGCCGTATGGCGCAGTGGTGAGGAGCGCGCAGTCGATATGAAGATTCGCATTGAGCGTGAGCACCAGGGCCGTATTAATGTGCATTTGGATATTCGCCCCATCGGTGAGGATGCCGTGGTTATCTATGCCACTGATGAGTCGGAGAATGTCCGCATGGAGGCCGCCCGCCGTGATTTCGTGGCCAATGTCTCCCATGAATTGAAAACCCCGGTTGGTGGCATGAGTCTTCTGGCGGAAGCCCTCATTGCCAGTGCCGATGACCCGGAACAGGTCATCTACTTTGGTGAGCGCATTGTGAAAGAGGCCGGCCGCATGGGTGCGCTCATTAGTGAGCTTATTTCGCTCAGCAAGCTGCAAGGTGCCGCAGCTCTGCCGGAACTTTATGCGAATTCAGCGGCCGACATCATTAACCAAGCCATTGCCCGTAATACCGACGCCGCTGAGAATGCCGGCATTGAACTTGTGGCCGAGGGCCTGCAGCAGGAGCCCGTCTGGATTCTGGCCGATAGTGGTCTTCTTGCCACGGCGCTCTCTAACCTCATTGTCAATGCCATTAACTACTCCCCTGAGGACACCACGGTGCGCATTAGCCTCGAGGCCGATGAGAATGATGTGAGCATCGCCATCGCTGATGAGGGCCTTGGCATTGCCCCCAAATATCATGCCCGCGTCTTTGAGCGCTTCTTCCGCGTGGATAAGGCCCGCTCCCGTTCCACCGGTGGCACCGGCCTTGGCCTTGCTATAGTTAAACATGCCATTGCCTTGCATAATGGCACCATCAGTTTGGAATCCGAATTGGGTGAGGGCACCACCTTCACGGTGACCCTGCCACGAATTAGCGCCGAAGAGGCCGAAGCGCACAGGGAAGGAATTGAATGCGAGTCCTAGTCGTTGAGGATGAGGAATCCCTGGCCCTTCCCCTTGCCTTCCTCCTGAAAAAGCAGGGCTATACGGTCGATATTGCCCCCGATGGCCCGACCGCCCTTGAACTTTTCCGCTCCACCAATCCTGATATCATCCTGCTTGATGTGATGCTGCCGGGTATGTCTGGCACCAAGGTCTGCCGCGAAATCCGCAAGGAATCCTCCGTGCCCGTCATTATGGTCACCGCCAAGGACTCTGAAGTGGATAAAATCACCGGTTTTGAACTCGGCGTGGATGACTATGTGACCAAGCCCTATTCCGCCCGCGAACTCATGGCTCGTATGAGCGCCGTGCTGCGCCGCTCCCAAGTCAGCGCTGAACCCGCCACTGCTACTGGCACCACCAGCTCAAGCCGCCATATTATCGACGGTGGCCGTATTAAGATTGACCGCCTGCGCCGCGTGGTCGAAGTCGATGAGGAAGATGTGGATTTGCCCAATAAGGAGTATCAGCTCCTCGAGTTCCTCATGAAGCACATGGGCGAAGCCATGGAACGCAAGGAAATTATTGCCGCCATCTGGGGCGATGACTATGTCGGTGACACTAAGACCCTCGATGTCCACATCAAGCGCCTCCGCGACAAGCTCGAAGTCGACCCCAAGAAACCAACCGTCATCCTCACCGTCCGCGGCGTCGGCTACCGCTTTGAAGCAGAAGCCGAAGGTGACCCGTTCGCGCCATAAGAGCGCGAACGGGGAACGGAAAAACTGGGGAATGAGATTTTTTCAAAAAATCTGACACAGCCAGATTGCTAAAACCCCATATACGCAAAACGAGAGAAGGCCCGAAGGCATTCTCTCATTTTTTTAAATTCTACGTTCTAGAATTTATCCCGAAGTAAAATTTCGATTAACCCAAAGTAAAATTTCGAAACGAAATTTTACTTGCCACCCTGTGCAGCAACAGCAGCAGCGCCGGCAGCAGCAGCCTCAGGATCGAGGTAGGTACCACCTGGGTTGGTGACTTCACCCTTCTCATTGAAGTCATAAACCAGTGGGATAGCGGTTGGGATGTTGAGGTTAGCAATATCCTCATCAGAGATATTGTCGAGGTGCTTCACCAGAGCGCGCAGGGAGTTACCGTGAGCGGTGATGAGGACATTCTCACCCTTGAGAACGCGTGGCTTGATCTCGGCCTCGAAGTAAGGAACGAGACGCTCAACAACATCCTTGAGGCACTCAGTAGCAGGAACGTGCTCGAGGTGAGCATAGCGTGGGTCATGAGCCTGGCTGTACTCAGCATCATCCTCGATAGCTGGTGGTGGGGTGTCATAAGAACGACGCCATGCCATGAACTGGTCCTCGCCGTACTTCTCCTTGGTCTCAGCCTTGTTGAGGCCCTGCAGAGCACCGTAGTGGCGCTCGTTCAGACGCCAGTCGCGAACAACTGGAATCCACAGACGGTCAGCGGTATCAAGAGCAATATTTGCGGTGTTGATAGCGCGACGCAGCAGGGAGGTATAAAGAACGTCTGGGAGGATGCCAGCTTCGCGGATGAGCTCGCCACCGCGCTTAGCTTCCTCACGACCCTTATCGGTCAGATCAACGTCAACCCAACCAGTGAACTGGTTGGAGGCATTCCACTGGCTAAAGCCGTGGCGAAGAAGAATTAGCTTTCCTGTAGTCATAACTAACATTGTTCCACTAATTAGCGATTCCTGCCACGATCTGAGCAAAATGGGGCAAATATCACACCGCACTATCGCTGATACCAGCGGGATTGCGGGGTTCTTTTTTCTCACCACAGCAGAGCACTTGCTCATAAGTGGCCTCCAATTCGGCCGCAGTGTGCGCCCATGAGAAGCGCGTGGCGTAGCGCACAGCCTCCTTAGACATAGCTAGTCGGCGCTCATCATCGCTCAGTATCTCCTTGAGTGCATTGGCCCAAGCGCGCGGTTCATGCCCATCAACAAGCATGCCCGTTTCATTTTCCTTCACCGCAGTGGGCAAACCGCCGACACGGGCAGCCACCACTGGAGTGCCAGTAGCCTGTGCTTCCATGGCCACCAGACCGAAGGACTCATTATAAGAAGGAACAGCCACTACATCGGCCGCACGATAAATGGCCACCAGTTCCTGCGGTGGACGTGGGTCCAAGAAACGCACGCAGCAGTCCACGCCCAGCTTCTTAGCAAGCTTGCGGTAAGTCGCATCGGTAGCCTCGCGACCACTTGGACCACCACACATAATCACGCGAGTATTCGGCGCATCCGGCTCAGTGCGAAGTTCCTTCAGCGCTGCCAAAAGTACGTCGGGACCCTTGAATTTTTGCAGGCGACCAACAAAGGCAATAACGCGCATATTAAGAGGAATACCCAGGTCCCTGCGGGCCTGCTCACTGGCACGAGCGCCACCAGGACTAAAGAGCTTCGTATCCGCGCCCGGCGCGATAATAGCAATACGCTTTAGCTCCGCATCATAGAAGGTGGCCAGATTACCGGCCTCTTCTTCGGTATTTACAATGAGACAGTCGGCATTATCAACGATCTGCTGTTCACAGATTCGGCGCGCTTCACTCTCCGGGGTGTCATCGAGACTGCGGAACTTATTTTTCACTGCGGCCAGGGTGTGGGCGGTGTGAACCAGCGGCACGCCCCAAAGGTCACGAAGCAACCAGCCCACCTGACCGGAGAGCCAGTAGTGGGAGTGAATGAGGTCATAGCTCACCGCATTATCCCGAACCCACGCAATAATGCCGCCGCTAAAAGCCGCGAGCTGAGTCGAGAGCTCCTCCTTGGCCAGCCCCTCATAAGGACCCGCGACAATATTGATCACCCGACAGTGACCACGAGTCGGCATCCCGTCGCGCTCGGTCTCACCGAGGGCGACGTCACCGAGGGGAACATCCACCACCTGGGAGCCCGGACGGGTAGCACGGGTAAAAATATCAACATTAATGCCACGAAGAGCCAGCTCTTTGGCCACAGCAGCAATATAAACATTCATGCCACCCGCATCACCACTTCCTGGCTGTTGCAGAGGAGAAGTATGCATAGAAATCATGGCTACGCGCATTCTTTTAATTCTACTGATAGACTAGAGATACCCCAATACCTACGGTTAAGTAACTTATGGAAGGATCCTATGTCTAGCGCTTTTGAAAGCAAGGCGTGGCTACAGTACCTGCCACCATGGACCCCTGCACATTTGGAATATGGCGACACAACCATCGTCGACATTTTCAATGATGCCGTGACCACGAGCCCAGAAAAGAAGGCCATTACCTTCTTTGGTAAGAGCATCACTTATGCAGAATTTAATAAGGAAGTACTGCGTGCAGCCGCAGGCCTGAAGGCCTTTGGTGTGCGCAAGGGTGACCGTGTTGCCATCCTGCTTCCTAACTGCCCACAGCACCTCATTGCTTTCTATGCAGTGCTCAAGCTTGGCGCCACTGTCGTCGAGCACAATCCGCTTTATACCTGGCACGAGCTCAAGGGACCTTTCTCCGACCACGAGGCCACTGTCGCTATTTGTTGGGATAAGGCCGCAACCATGCTCGGTAACCTCCGTGGTACTACCCCACTGGAGACCATTATTAGCGTGGACATGACTCAGGCCATGCCAGCCCTTCAGCGCTACGCCCTGCGTCTTCCAATTCCTGCCCTACGTAAGGCACGTAATAAGATCACTGCCCCAGCACCAAATACGGTGAGCTGGGAAGTGCTCATGAGCGATGCCTCCGGTGGTGATGGTGCTGATATTAAGGACCCGGATATCACCAACCAGGACACTGCTCTTATTCTCTACACCTCCGGCACCACCGGCACCCCAAAGGGTGCGCAGCTTAGCCACGCCAATCTCTACGCCAATATTCTTCAGGGCAAATACTGGGTTCCTGGCCTTGGCGATCAGGATGAGAAGCTGCTGGCAGCACTGCCAATGTTCCACGCCTATGGTCTTACTATGACCGCTACTCTGGGTGTTCTTATTCGCGGTGAGATTATTCTTCTCCCAACCCCTGACCTTGATTTGATTATGAAGGTCATGAAGAAGAACCGTCCAACCTGGCTTCCTGGTGTCCCTACTCTCTATGAGCGCATTGTTGAGCGTGCCGAGATGGAGAACCTGGATATTAGTGGTGTACGTAATGCCTTCTCCGGCGCCTCTACCCTGCCAGTTCGCACCGTTGAGGCCTGGGAGAAGTACACCGGTGGCCGCCTCGTTGAAGGCTATGGCCTTACTGAAACTTCCCCAATTATTGTCGGTAACCCAATGAATGATGACCGCCGCCCAGGCTATGTCGGCATCCCATTCCCTGATACCGAGGTCCGCATTGCTAACCCAGATAACCTCGATGAAACCCAGCCTGATGGCACCGAGGGTGAGGTTCTGGTCCGCGGCCCACAGGTCTTCAAGGGCTACCTCAACCAGCCGGAAGCCACCGCAAACTCCTTCCATAATGGCTGGTATCGCACCGGTGACGTGGGCGTTATGGAACCAGATGGTTTCATCCGTCTCGTTGCCCGCATCAAGGAAGTCATCATCACCGGCGGCTTCAATGTTTACCCAGTTGAGGTCGAGGAAGTCCTGCGCGCCCACAAGGATATTGACGATGTTGCAGTGGTCGGTCTTCCGCGTTCCGATGGCTCCGAATCAGTCGTGGCCGCTATCACCTTCAAGGAAGGCGCCGCCCTCGATCCTGAAGGCCTGAAGGAATTCTGCCGTGAGCGTCTGACCCGCTATAAGGTCCCACGCCGCTTCTACCACTTCGACACTCTGCCACGCGACCAAATGGGCAAGGTCCGCCGCCGCGAAGTCCAGCAGCAGCTCATTGAGCGCCATGGCAATAAGGGTTAAAGCCTAAAGCCGCCAAGGCACAAACCACACTATATATATTGAGACCACTATTTATAGTGTGGTTTTTCTTATGCACATTTTTTCCTCTTCCAGCAGCTAATACGTGTACTCTGGATATATGAGTGAACAAAAAATTTCTTACCTTTCCGATATGGACGGCGTGCTCATCAAGGAAGGGGATATGATCCCTGGAGCTGACCGCTTCATTGCTGCCCTAGAAGAAAACGGGATCGACTATATGATCCTGACCAATAACTCCATCCACACCCGCCGCGACTTGGCTGCCCGCCTCAAGCGCACCGGCCTGGACATTCCTGAGGAGCGCATCTGGACCTCAGCCCTGGCTACCGCTGACTTCCTTGCTAAGCAGCATCCAGGTGGCTCCGCTTATGTCGTTGGTGAGTCCGGTCTTACCACTGCTCTCTATGAGGCTGGCTATATTCTTACGGATATTAACCCTGATTATGTGGTTCTGGGTGAGACCCGTACTTATTCCTTCGAGGCCATTACTACGGCCATCCGCCTTATTGAGAAGGGCTCGACCTTTATCTGCACTAACCCAGATGTGACTGGCCCTGCCCCTGAGGGCGTTCTGCCAGCCACCGGCGCTATTGCTGCCCTGGTTACTGCGGCTACAGGCATGGAGCCATATTATGTGGGCAAGCCAAACCCAATGATGATGCGTTCTGCTCTTAACCACCTCGGTGCACACTCTGAGACCACCGTGATGATTGGTGACCGCATGGATACTGACGTGCGTGCCGGCCTTGAGGCAGGCATGCGCACCATCCTGGTTCGCTCCGGAATTAGCGATGAGGCCGAGATTGCCCGCTACCCATACCGCCCAAGCCGCATTGTGCCAAGTGTTGCCACCCTGGCTGAGGATGTCCTCAACCCAGTCCCTCATAGTGGGGACTAAACAGGGCTATGTTAACAGTCTACTGACACTCCTTTGAGGCCGATCAGAGCCTCAAAAGAGCCCAAATTCCCGCTTCCTACGCAAGTTTTGGAATATTTTCCAGAAATTTTCCTTGGAGGCGGGATTTTTCTTTGTTACCCACCCGTAGATTTTGGCAAAGCAGATCCAAAGAATACTAAGCCTAAAAGTTGAACAATCGGGACAAATTGGACAGAAACTGTTCAACAAGAATTCGGGGGCTTCACAGCTTCTGCACGCTAACCTGCAAAAACGGCACCCCAATCTCCGCCAAAAACTGAGACAATTCTAAGAGCACTAGGCAAAATAGCTCAGTCCAAATCTGAGATTTTCTTAGTTTTTCTTAAGTTTAGGTCTCTCAGGTTTCTATGCAACAGGCTATGTAACTCGATTGTTCAACAAAATTTTGGCCTCCATGTTGACTATCCAACACCGAGAATGTCCGATATTTCACATCTCCTACTAAGAATCCAAATTACCCCCGCCTACCCCCGTTGCACACACTTTTCAGAAAAAAACCACATAATCCCACATTTCACCTTAGGCGACCCTTATTCATGCAACAAACTTATTTCGACCCCCTATTTATACCCTTTAGCCTGCATACCTACTAGTGAGTAACCTATTTCTCGTTGCATGTTGATAGTAATAACTATCGGTCATTACGGTATGTGATTGAATTTGGAAACAGATGTGTTTCTAAAACCTAGTTTCATTGCCTAATGTGGGAATTTTTCCTTAAAACCGGCTTCCTAAGAGACTTAAATTGGCCTCTGACCTGCGGATATACACCCCCAAAGCAATAAAGAAACAGATCTTTAACTTAAATCTTCCTTAATTTTTCGGCTTTTCGACTTGCATCGCTCTTAGGTTAGGCGCTATGATTAAATCAGTTCGACAGAGAAGAGTTCATCTTAACCCCGTCAAACCGCCAGAAACTAGTAATAAGAAAGGAAAGTTAAAATGAAGGCTCTATTTAATCGTCGCTCCGCTCTCGCTGCTGGTGCCGCCTTCGCGCTGACCCTCTCCGGCATGACTGTTGCTCCTAATGCACATGCAGCCGACGCCACCACCGGTACTACCACCCTCGCCGATGGTGACGTGGTGGAGATCCTCACCCCTAACGTCCCAGAGGTTCCAGTCGATTCGGGCGTTACCGTTAACACCCAGGGTGCTAACGGCGGTTCTAACTTCGTGAGCGTTAACCAGAAGCAGAGTGAGCTTGATTCTCTCGCTACCGGTGTTAACACCGACTCCAACGACGGCTCCCGTAACGGCGTCCTCGTTGCAGCTATCGTAGCAGCAATCGCCGGTTTCGCTGGTGCAGCTGCCCTTGTTGGCAACTTCCTTTCCGGCGACCTGCGCCGCTAAGAATCGAACTGAACCTCTCTGATAGAAATCACCACCAAGAACCCCCTCCTTCAAAGGAGGGGGATTTCTTATGCCATGACGGTGCGCTACCCCGCGTCCGTCATTTTTTATTTGCCGAGTATAAGCCCTGTATACCGAAGCAATTCCAGAGCTAGGAGCAACCGTCGAAACGCCAACCAACCCATCCACTTTTATGGACAGGGCCTCTACTCTTTTAGGTCTTAAGCAAGAACCTTAAGAAACCAGAGAATCTTAAAAAGCGCCTCTCACCTCCCCTTCCCTACAGGCTCGGCACATACCCACTTCCCAGCACACATAGAAAAAGCCGAGCAGCTCTCAACTCTGCTCGGCTTCAGTTCCAATCGGGATTATTTCTCGTCTTGGAAGTTCAGGTAGGCCTTGGATGGGGTTGGGCCACGCTGGCCTTGATACTTAGAACCAAGGGAGCCGGCACCATAAGGAACCTCAGCTGGGGAACTCAAGGTGAAGAGTGCAAGCTGACCAACCTTCATTCCTGGCCACAGGGTGATAGGAAGATTAGCGACATTGGAAAGCTCGAGGGTGATGTAGCCATCGAAGCCAGGGTCAATGAAGCCTGCGGTGGAGTGGGTCAGCAGGCCAAGGCGACCAAGGGAGGACTTGCCTTCCAGGCGGCCAGCAAGATGTGGAGGAAGGCTAAAGCGCTCAAGGGTCGCGCCGAGGACGAACTCACCTGGGTGGAGCACGAAAGAATCGCCCTCCTCAACCTCAACCAGGGTCGTCAGCTCATCTTGGCGCAGCTTTGGATCAATATGTGTGTACTTAGAGTTATTGAAAACCCTAAAGAAGCGGTCCATGCGGACGTCGATCGAAGAAGGCTGCACGAGGGAGTCGTCGAAAGGCTCGATGACAAGCGCCCCGGAGGCTATCTCTTTACGGATGTCTCGATCTGATAAAAGCACACCTCTAGGTTACCAGGAAAGCTGTGCCTATCCCGCATTTTTGAAAAAGAGGTGTATATTGGATCTCGGATTTTAAAACTTAACTTGGGGAAATAACCGGAGGAGATTATGAGTGAGGAGCTCGCTGTAGAGACCCACGGCCTCATACTTGATGGCCCTGAAGGTCGTGTCTATGGTCCTCTTGATCTGAAATTGCCCGCACGCGGGCTTAATATTTTGCGCGCACCGAGTGGTGGCGGTAATACTGCGCTGGCCTTGACCTTGGCTGGGCGTATGCGTCCAAGCAAGGGAAGTTTGACTGTGCTTGCCGAGACGAATATGTACAAGATTCGTAAGCGCGTGGCGGTGGCGGGTACCAAGGAGATTGACCCGCTGGACCGCGATGTGCGCCTGCATACCACTATTGGTGAGTACCGTAACTGGAACCGCCACTGGTGGCAGCCAATTGCGCGTGCTACTCAGGATTATTATGAGGGCCTGCTGCGTCCGGTCTATGGCACGCGTCCGCTGCCGGAGCTTGGTGCTTATATTTCTAGCCTGAGTGATTTGGATAGGCTGCTTGTTCGTATCGCCATGATGGTTGCGCGCCCAAAGAAGGAAATGCTCATTGTGGATGATATTGAGCAGGTTCGTGCGCGTGATGATCGTGCTGAACTCATTAAGATTCTTGAAAATATATCGACCCGCATGCCAGTAATTGCGCACGCTATTAACCCAACTGGACTGCCTTTGGAGGTTTCACTATGATTGCCGGTCTGAGTATCGGTGGTGAGCTGCGCCGCTTCCTACGTTCAGGACTTGGCCGTATTGCTCTGATTGCTATTATTGCTGTCCCTCTGTTTTCCTCGGCCTTGTATCTGGTCGGTTTCTGGAACCCCTTTGGTCATGTGGATAAGCTTCCTGTGGCCTTTGTGAATGCCGATGAGGGTTCGACTCTTAATGGTGAGCCTTTTAATGCGGGTAAGCAGATCGAGGAAACGCTGAAGACTAGTTCAGCCTCCTCGGTGAATTTCTCCTATGTGGATGAGCAAACGGCGCTTAATGGCGTGCGTAATGGTGATTATTACTTTATGGTTGAGCTCACCCCGGACTTCTCCCGCGCGGTGACCTCTGCTAATTCCGATAACCCATATCAGGCGGTTATTAAGACCACTTATAATGACGCCAATGGCTATCTCTCCACCATGATTGGCCAGAATGTTATGCGCACTCTGGTGCCGATCATCTCGGAAAAGATTGGTACTCAGTCAGTGGATAAGGTCCTTACTGGCCTGCAAACCGCGGGTACCGGCTTGATTCAGGCTGCGGATGGTGCCGGCCAGTTGGCCAATGGTACTGACCAGCTTCATTCTGGTCTGCTCACTGCCCAGTCCGGTACGAAGAAGCTCGTTGATGGCGCCAATACTGTTAATGAGAAGATGGGTGAGCTTGCTGCCGGTGGCGATAAGCTGGCAAGTGGTACTGACCAGCTGGTTGATGGTGCAAATAAGCTCGCAGCTGGTACGCAGCAGCTCCAGGATTCCCTTGCGCCTCTGAACCAAATCCCAGTGGCTAAGCTTCAGGAACAGCTGCGCGGTCTTAATAATGCTGAGGCCAATGAGGCTGCCGATAAGCTTGGTCAGATCACTCAGCTTCTTAATGGTGTGGACCAGCTCAATGATGGCATGAAGCAGCTTCAGGGCGGCCTAGTTACTGCTCAGAGTGGCGCTCATACTCTGGCCGACTCCACACACCAACTTCAGGATCAAGGAACCTCACAGGTCGCCTCAGGCCTGCTTACCCTGGACAGTGGTGTGGACCAGCTTACCTCCGGTTCTACTACCCTCAATGATGGTGCCCATGAGCTCGCCTCCAAGCTCTCCGATGGCACCAAAGCCCTGCCAAATTGGACCGATGCTCAGCGCGAATCCGTGGCCACCATCATGGGCGACCCAGTGACCCAGCAGGCTTCCAATGAGGCTGGCGATGGCCATACCTTCGGTATGGGTCTGGCCCCATTCTTCATGAGCCTTGGTCTGTTCATGGGCGCAATGTCCACCTTCATGCTGCTGCGCCCAATCTCTCGCCGTGCCGTTGCTGGCGGTCTTGCCCCACTGCGCGCAACCTTCCACGGCCTGCTCCCTGCCGCCATCATTGGCCTGCTGCAGGGCACCGTAGTCACCGTGGTCTGCGTCTTCGCTGTGGGTGTCAGCCCGAAGTACTTCTGGTGGACCCTGCTGGCTACCATGTTCATCGCCATCATGAACGCCGCTATCAACCAATTCCTGGTCCTGGTGCTCGGCCCTGGCCCTGGTCGTGTGATGGCCATCGCCTTTATGATGCTGCAGCTGCTCGCCTCCGGTGGCCTCTACCCTGTGGAAACACAGCCGGCCTTCTTCCGTGCGCTGCACCCATATGACCCAATGGGCTATGCGGTGAACCTCCTGCGCCAGACCATCTACGGCAATATCGACCACCGTCTCCCGCAGTCCATTATCGCGATCATCATTATCACGATTATCGCCTACGTGCTTAGTGCCCTGTGTGCTCGCCGCGATAGGACCTGGACGCTCAAGCGCCTCCACCCAGCCATTGAAGTCTAAGCACCCGGTTATGCTAAACTAGGACTGTTGCGTGTATTGGGCAATGCACGGGGCAAAAGCAGGTTTTACCTGCTCAGCGCCCAATCAACAGCCTAGGCCAACGTAGTTTAGTGGTAGAACTCCTGCTTCCCAAGCAGGTAGTGCGGGTTCGATTCCCGTCGTTGGCTCCATATCCCCAAAAAGCCCTCTGACCAGCAATAATACTGGTTCAGAGGGCTTCTTTTGTGTGCTAGCTCACATAGCCCTGAGCTGCGCGGATACCAACTCGCCGGCAAAAGTGTGGGCAAAACTGTGGGCAAAAATCAGCGCTCCGAAGCGGGCTTCAACCCATACTTTTCCATCACCTCAAGGTATAGTCCCCGACCAACCATTTCCGACCAGCCACTGCTCCCCATCCTTCCATGCCTTCGGATACTCATTTTCAATCACCGGTATATGCGTAGTCTCCTTAATGCTATGTAGGCACGAGCACTTATTCTGAAGGACCGCGACCCCCTACTCACACACTTGCCCTGCGGGCTCAAGCAAGGCCACATTGTGCAGTGCCGCCAAATCAGCAGCGTCCAACCACGGGAAAGTACTCAGGTGCAAGGTGACAGTACGCAAGATCTGAAAAAAAATATCCCTATTATTTGCATCAATTTCCCTTAAAACCCCAGGATATGGGACAATAGATAATAATGTCACACCGTTCCTCCTGAAAGGAGGCTAGAATGACTGCACCACAAGGCCGCCCAAAGGCGCGTAAAACGGAGTCCAACTCCTCCTGGACACGCCCTGAACGCACCATCCGGCTAAGCCGCCTTGATGCCATGCGCAATTTAAGCTGGGCCCATGAAATCATCCTTGACCCCTGGGATGTCGGAATGGCAATCTCCCGCCGCGCTCTTATGGCCCGCCCCGCTGAGGCCATGGATGAAATCTACTACGGCCGCCATGACTGCCCGGTGGATGTGCACCCAATCCGTCTTGAATCCATGCTCTACGCCGCTGCCGAGGAAATCCGCCGCGAGTTCTTCCCCCGCACCAGCCTGCGCAATCTGGATGGCACAAGGCGGATTCAGCTTTAACGAAGAGCGCGTGTGCGCTAAATATACGCACGCATAAAAAAGACCTCCTGCTCAAAGCAGGAGGTCCGCACTTCAGTTGTGCTTAGATTTTATCGGCGAATGCCCAGTGCATTGTCGACTGCATGCTGGAAGTTGGCAATGGCGGTGTCAACAACGGCGCGGAAATCAGCGTCGTGGACATAGCCCCAACCAAGCACGCCACCGGTCAGACCAAGCACGCCCAGAATCCATGCCCAGAATGGGACCTTAGCGGAACCGGATGGCTTCGCAGTGGTGGTGGCTGGTGTCGTCAGATCGCTGTTGTACTTATTCTGTGGGTCAGCATAAGCGGCGATGGTGTCAACATCAGTTGCGTTGTCGATATTGCGCTTTGCTTCCTGACGCTGTGCATCAGTCAGGTTTGGGTTCGCATCCACGGAGCGCTTAGCAGCCTCACGAACGATGGACACAATCTCCTCAGCAGTAGTAGCACCCGCGACGCGGTCGCGGTAGTTCTTCTTCTCTGCATCGGTCAGGTTTGGCAGGGCGCTAATCTGTGCCGCAGCCTCAACCTTGTCACCGGACAGGTCAGTGGTTGCATTAGGAGTGGTGGTGGTAGCACCGCTGGTTGGGTTAGAACCCTCAGATGGGTTGGAACCAGTGCTTGGTGCAGTGGAACCACCTGGGTTGTTGCCACTGGTTGGGTTAGAACCACCGGTTGGGTTGTTACCGTCGGTTGGGTTAGAGCTTGGCTCGGTGGAGCCACCAGGGTTATTACCACCGGCCGGGTTGGAACCAGTGCTTGGTGCGGTGGAACCACCTGGGTTATTGCCACCGGTTGGGTTGGAGGTTGGCTCGGTGGAGCCGCCAGGGTTGTTACTGTCGGTTGGCTTGGAGCCGTCGGA
>JAUMUD010000021.1 GCA_030530875.1 Corynebacterium sp. | reverse complement strand
GTACCGGCACTGGCACGGGTATCGGCACCGGCACAGGCACCGATACCGACGCCAATGCTGCTGTTGAGGCTGCAAAGAAGGCACAGGAAGAAGCCGCAGCTGCTAAGAAGGCTGCCGAGGATGCCCAGAAGGCCCTTCAGGATATGAAGGACCGCATGGACGCTGCCGCTAAGGCTAACCAGTCCGCTGCTGATGCTGCTAAGAGCGCCGATGAGGCTAAGAAGGCTGCTGATGCTGCTGGTACTGACACCGGCAAGGCTGCTTCCGATGATGCTTCCAAGGCTGCTGATAAGGCTGCCGATGCAGCTCAGGATGCACGTGAGGCACAGACCACACCTGACGCTAAGAAGGCTGCTGATGATGCCGCAAAGCAGGCGGAAGCCGCCGCTGATGCTGCTAAGAAGGCTCTTGATGAGCTCAAGGCTGTTGCCAAGAGCACCATTGATGGCTTCACCCACCTGACTGATTCCCAGAAGACCGGTTATAAGAACCGCATTGATGCAGCCACCACCACCGATGGCGTGCTGTCCATCGTGCGTGAGGCTGCCAAGAAGGATGTCGACCAGAACTCCGATCTGAGCGAAGCCCAGAAGAATGCTGCCAAGAACAATATCGACAAGGCAGGTAACCTGAGCGATATTGCTTCCGCAGCAAATGGTGGCAATAGCAGCGATGATGACACCACCACCGTTCGTGGTTACTCCGCAGGCAGCATTCCTGAGGCTGTTGAGCAGGCCCAGAAGCTTGTTGATGAGGCCGATTCCGTACGTAACTCCGATAGCTACAAGTACGACACCCAGGCCGACAAGGATGCTTATGATAATGCCATCAAGCAGTTGCAGGATGACATTAAGAATAAGGACAACATCACCCTGGAGAAGTTCAACTCCGATATTGATGCAGCCACCAATGCGAAGGCCAACCTCAATGGCTCCAAGCCAGGTGAGTGGAACTTGGCTATCCCAGGTTCCTCCGAGGGCCTGTGGTGGAAGCTCTTCCTGGGCACCGTGCTCGCTGCCGGTGGTACCGCTGTAACCTATGGTTACGCCCATGACCCAGCATTCCGTGCCGTGGTCGATGGTGCTATCGCTGGTTTTAACCGCGATATGAACAATCTGCGCGTTGCTCTTGGCCTGCCAGGTGCATCTTGCGGTTGTGAAGGCTAAAATATAGCCTGTGATTTAACATCTGGCCTAGATACCAGATTGCCTTTTGAGATTGAAGGTGCCGTGGAATTTCCCACGGCGCCTTTTTTCATTTTTGCTAAGAGTTATCTAAGAAAATGCGCACGCATTTTTTAAGGCTGTTGGTTCTGATGCTGGTGTGAAAATTAACACCAGCACGTGGGGTAGTGTGAGATAGGTAATATAAATCCCCATTTTTTATTGTTTTCGCAGGTGAATTCCCGCTTTCTGGTTGACTCTTTGGCGAAATTAAATTATCCTTAAAACACTGAGTTTTTCTTATTAAAGTGGAGGAAGGTATCTTCAGTGAGCATGTGGATGGGCACTGATCCGGATAAATCTAATCGCACCGCGGCTAATCGACGCCTCGGTGCCATGGCCATTGCAGCCGGCTTGGCAGTGGCCACTGGCGCACCCCTGATTGCAACCCCACATCAGGTGGCATTCGCGGACTCTTTTAACACTATTCCTGATTCAGCCCTGGTACCATCCACGGGCAATGTGGCAACTACTGCTACCCAGGCACAGGATACGTATACCGACGGTCAGCTGAGCACCACCGTGCTTACTGAGCGGGTTGATTTCACGGGAGCTCAATCCGCTAATGGTGCTTATCTCCGTGTGACCTATACCTTCCGTAATACCGGTTCCGGCCTCGTTAACCCTTCCCTCGAACTCTATGGCCTGGACTCTAGCGCACTTACCATCCGCTACCGGGGTCAGACGCTGACCGGTGCTACCTTCACCGGCTCTAATTCTGTTTCTGACCCTAATTGGGAGAAGCTCACCTCCACTGGCCTCGCCCCAGTTAAGACCGGCAATAACTACGATGCCTCCAAGACTCCTGGCATTAGCAAGTCCACCCCATGGGTAGTCAGCATCGCTGGCCCAATTACCGCCTTCCAGCGTCCAGTTGGCCTGCGTTTTGCTGCCAATAACCTCCTCGAGGGCTATAACTCGGTCTTCGACTTCACCGGTGAAACCTACCGCAGCCAGATTGCTACCACCCCTAGCGCTGCCACCGGTTACTCCACCCAGCACTATGGCCCAAATACCTTAACTGTTGCTGCTGCCCGCCGCCATGCCAATGGCCTTGATGATAAGTGGCAGAAGGCCAAGAGTGCCGTAGCCACTTTCAAGGGCATTACTGCATCTGACTATGATGAGGCCTTCGCCTCCGCAGCCACCCTCGATGATCTGCTCACTGTTGTGCGCAAGGCTGCTGTTGCGGCTGTCAATGCTTCTGAGGCGTCTGATAAGGCCAAGTCTGCTGCCCTCGAGGCCATCCAGAATGTCCCAGCTTCTACCTCCAGCGATGAGGATCTGCGCAAGCTGACCGTCCTGGCCCTGGACCCAAGCTCGGCTCTTGGTCCTATCGTGCCGACGACCCCAACCAGCACCCTGGATCTCACCAGCATTCAGCAGACTGTGGACTCCATTAATCAGGACTGGGCGACCATGGCTCAGACCAGCGCTTCCTCTGATGTGGATAACCTCATTGCTTCCCTCACTGCCAAGGTGGATAAGCTCCATAGCCTGGTCGGTACCGCTGGCAGCCAGTACACCCAGCTTTATGCTGCTGAACTGCAGATTCTTCAGATCGCCAGCCTTAATAAGGAAAATATCGACGGCTGGGATAACCTGCAGTATTCCTATAATCTGACGGATGCTACTGATGCCTATGTTCAGCTCTTCAAGGCTTCAAGCAAGGCTTCCACTACTGTGCGCACCGCTCCAAATAACTTCTCTGAAAAGAACTCTGATGCAGCCAAGCTCTTTGATGCCAGCTGGAAGGCCGCCTCTACTGTGGTTCAGCAGATGAATGACCGCACCAGCCTGGCCATCAAGTTCTTTGACCTTTACTATCCACCACTGGATGAGCCTATTGTCATCACCCCTCCAATCCAGGGTGGGGGTGACCCAACTACCGGTCAAGAAGTTCCGGGTAGCACTTCCCCTGACACTACAGCTCCTAGCTCTCAGGAGCCAGGGACCCCAGGCACTACTGATCCTTCCAGCCCTGATCCAAGCACCCCAGTCACCCCTGAGGATACCCAGGCTCACAAGGATATTGCTGCACAGTCAGATGCTCTTGCCAATGTGGTTGGAGACTTCAACACTGCCCTTGGTTCTGTGAAGGGTGGTAATGAGTCCCAGGATTACACCGCAGTCACCAATGGAAAGGCGACTGTGGTCGAGCAGGCTAAGGCTCTTGCCGATAAGGCTGCCGCTTCCGGTGATGGCGTTGTGGCTAAGAATGCCAAGAAGGTTGCTGAGGCTGCAGAGCTCATTGCCGAGCATGCTGAAACTGTTTTTGCTGCCCGCAATGCCCTCTCCCAGGCCAAGGTTGATGAATATGCCCAGTTCTGGGATAACATCTTCAAGATTAACCAGGCCTTCGTGAACTCCGCCTACAGTGACATGGACTCCACGCTGAAGAATAATGGCTCTACTTCCTATACTGCTAGTGCAGCGAAGAGTCTTGAACAGGCAGTGGATTCAGTGAATAATTTCGCTAGCACTGTCACCGCAGCCACCGATCTTCCAAGCCGTGAGAGCTTCGATATCCGTAAGGCTGCCCAGGATTCTCTGGAGAATATGAACTCCGTGGCTTCCCGCGTCCTCTCTGATGATGCATCTACCCGCCACGATATTGTCACCATGCTCGATAATGGTGCTGCTGCTACCCGTGCTGCCGCTATTCTCCTTGAGCGTGAGGGTAAGCGCGACCAGTACGTGATCGACCTCTCCAATGCTGCGGATAATCTCCGCGCCGCTGCCACTGCCTATTCTGTGGCCAAGGATGCACAGCAGCAGCTCAATACTCCTGGTATCAGCGCTACTGATGCTGTAGCGGCAGGCGCCAAGTTGACCGAGGCACAGAATAGCGCCGCAAGCGCCCTGGACACCATCAATGGCCTCTTCGCTAAGTACGCTGGTGATACCGTCATTGGTTCTTCCCGCAAGCTCGTTGCGGACCTCAAGGCTCAGGTTGATAGCATTGTGGCTGATGGCACCAAGAAGGTGGACTCCATCCGCAATAGCGCTTTGACCACCAGCGCTGGCACTGTGTCCAGCACTGCAGGCAAGGCTCTTGAAGCCACCACCGCTGAAGATGCCAAGAAGGCTGCTGAGGCTGCTCAGAAGGCTGCCGGCGAGGCTGCAGAAGCCGCAAAGGCCATCAATACTGATGATGCAAAGAACCTTGCTACCGCACTCCAAGGTGCCGCTGATGCCGCAAGTGCTTATGCCACCGCTCTTGGTGCACGTGAAGCACTGAATGGTCTCCATGACCCAGTGGAGGCACAGAAGCAGGTTCAGATTGCTGCTGATGCTAAGACCAAGGCTGCTAATGCTCTGGCTTCTGCTCAGGTTGCGTCCATCAATATTGCTTCCAATACTGAGGCTGCTAGCCAGGCTGCTGACGCTCTTGCCGCTGCTGCGTCCCTCTCCACCAAGACCTCCACTGTCTATGAGGATGTGGTGAAGACCGCTGCAGCCATTAAGACCAACTATGATGCGCTCATTGCGGCACAGGCCAAGGCCAAGGAAGTTGTGGATGCTTCCCGCCTGAGTATCCCAGCCAAGGAAGAGTCCCGTGAGGTCATTGATAAGGCCACCGAGCCAACCACCGTCAAGACTGAGGTGACCCTGGTTCAGGCCAAGGACAATGCCCTCGGCATCCTTGAGGATAAGGGCAAGGACTGGTCCTACGCCCGCAAGCAGGACGTGCGCAACCAGATTGAAAGCGCCGATTCTGTTGAAGCCGTGAATAAGGTCCTTGGTGATAATAACCTCGTGGATGCTAACACCAACCCTTATACCAAGGAAGATGCCGTCCAGGATCCTAATAAGCAGGATAACCCCACCCCATCGGCCAGTGGCTCCTCTTACTCCCCATGGAAGATTATCCTGATTGCCATCCTCGGCCTGCTGGGCATCGGCGGCGGTATTGTTGCCTACCTGCAGCAGACAGGCCAGTTGCGTTTCTAAATCTGCTAGTTGCGGATTTAGAATCCGCAACCTCGAGATTTGAATACGAAAAAGGAGGTCGGTTCAAAATGAACCGGCCTCCTTCTTTGTGCTCTTAGTGTGAAGTTGGCTGCCAAGAACGGACCCCACTCTAAAGAAACTTACGAAGCAAGTTTCTTTAGGACTCTACCTCTTCGATGGCGATAATGGCCTTGGCGAGCTTGCGCAGGTGCTTGAGCTGCTTGTTCGTGGACTCGTCCAGGGCCTCATCCTCGGCCTTCTCTACAAGGTCCGCAAGCTTCTTCTGGGCGAGCTTGCCCTTCTTGGTTGGGGTGACAATCTGGCGGCGGCGGTCCTTGGGGTCGCGTTCGCGCTTGACCCAGCCGCGGCGTTCGAGGGCATCGACAAGCCTCACCATATCGGAGGCATCCACAGCGAGCAATTCGCAGAGAGTATTCTGGCTCGTGCCATCGCGGTCCACTACGCAGGTGAGGCACCAGTATTCGCGCAGGGAGGTCTCCTGCTTAGACAGAGCACTGTTGACCATGTCCTTGGTGCGGCGGCGAAGGCGCTCAAGCTGGAAAGAGGGGGATTCCAGCAGCTGTGTAGGTAAATCCGGATGAGGCATATTTAGAATTCTATCATTAGGAGTGGGGGAGTTCAGCCGCTACCCAGCCAAGGGTACCGCCGGCAATATTGGTAGCAGAAATGCCATGGCTTTCTAGGAATTCCACGGCCTTGGCGCTACGCGCACCGCTACGGCAAATTACGTAATACTCGGTATCAGTATTGAAACGGTCGAGATTATCGGTCAGAGTGCCAAGAGGGATGAGTTCGGCGCCGGTAGCATGAACCTCCTCATATTCGGCGGGCTCACGGACATCAATGATGGTGGCGCCGGCAGGGACCTGGCTTGGTTGAACCTCACGCATGATTTTCCTTCCTGTAGTTAAGACGAAGAAAGCTCCGCCGAAGCGGAGCTTTGAGGTGCTTACTTGAAGCGGGCGATGGCCTCTTCGAGAATCTTCTCGGCCTCAGCCTTATTGCCCCAACCGGAACCGGTAACTTCCTTATTTGGCTCCAGGTCCTTATAGTGGACGAAGAAGTGCTCAACCTCATCCTTGAGGAAGGAGTTAACATCCTCAATATCCTTGATGTGATCCCAGCGAACATCATCAATGACGCAGAGCAGCTTGTCATCGCCGCCAGCCTCATCGGTCATCTTGAAGACGCCGACTGGGCGAGCCTTAACAACAACGCCTGGGAACACTGGCTCAGGAAGAATTACGAGGGCATCCAATGGATCGCCGTCCTCGCCGAGGGTCTCTGGCACGAAGCCATAGTCCAATGGATAAGCCATTGGGGTGAAGAGGTAACGGTCAAGGTAGACCTTGCCGGACTCGTGGTCAACTTCGTACTTATTGCGGGAGCCCTTAGGGATCTCAATGGTGACTTCAATAGACATAAGGCCAATTATATCCAATAAATGCACTTAGAGTACGAGAACAACAATAACGGCAATAATGAAGACCGCCAGGCCGAAGAGCGTGGCCCGCATTGCGCGCTTGGCTGCATCCCCGCCCAGTTCACCATCAGGGCTGATATAGAGGGACTGAAGGCACATCAGGATGAAAATCACAATAAAGGCCGGGATGAATCCCAGCAGGCTAATGCCCTTAAGGTAGAAGAAACCGGTAAGAATCGCGGCAAGAATGACGGCATTGATGGCAAGGGCGACCAGGTTTGGCACAGTGGTGCCAAAGAGCGGGCGCTTGGCAGTAATCAGCGCCTTCTTAATATCAGCCATGGGCTGTCCTTTCGGGGGTTGGCTAATTGCTTTCGCTCTCATTCTAGGGCTAAGCCGCAGAAAAAGGGAGCACAAGCATAGCTCGTGCTCCCTAGATTAACCTCAGGTCTTAGAACATCCAGATCCATGCAAAGAGGGCAATGATAATAAGCAGGCCGATGGAGCCGATTGTCAATGCGCGCTTTGTTGAATTAGCATCCGGGGTGCCATTAGGGGCGATATATGGGGTCATCAATCCCATGGCCACTGTGAAGACAGCAGCGGTAGGGAAGAATGCCCAGAGTGGGAATCCCTGACGGTGCCAGAATGCGATGTTAATAGCAGCCAGGACGCAGGCCATGAAGACAACATAGACCCAGGTTGGTACCAGGAGGGATGGCGCCAAATTGCCTAATAGCGGGCGCTTGGTCTCAAAGAGAGAATGCTTCAGAGTACTCATTATGAGCCTCCTTTCGAGTAAAAGCTACGGGGTAGCTGGAGCGATGTGTTCAAAAGTGGCCGATACCGCCTGAACAAGAGCTTGCTCATGCATGGTATACAACCGGTTCCCGTGTTATCCCTCGATAAGAGTTAAGCTAATTATAAAATTTCAGAATTCCGTCCCGCAAGTGATTTCAATATAATGTGAGAAACTGCACAATGCGCAGGTTGTTGCGTTTTGCATAGATTATTTTCCACGGTGAAGAATCGGCGCGAAAATTCTGATTCTCGACAGCTAATTCGGAATATTGGCTCATTGCTGGGAGTGATGCTAGCTGATCCGTGGTGGTGCTGTTATTCTGTTTCCTATGGCTAAAGCGAAGGTATGGACTGCTGGTGTCATTATTGTCGCCCTTGGTGTGGGCGGCGTGGCAGGCTACGCAGTGATGACGGATGGTTCCCGCGATTCAATGATTGTGGACCCACCGGCAGCAGTGGCAGCCCCAGCAAGCACCTTGCTTAATCCCGCCCAGGCCACCACCTATGATGGGGCAGCGCTCACCGCGGCCCTGGACCAGCTGGCTTCCAACCCGGCCTTGGGTAATTTTGGCGCGCAGGTCATTGATACCAATACGGGCCAGGTGGTTTGGCAGCACAATGCGGATGCGCTTTTGCGCCCGGCATCCGTAACCAAACTTCTTACCGCCACCGCGGCTCTTTCCGAGCTCGGCGCGCAGGATGTTATTTCCACCCCGATTTATGTCCATGATGACACGGTCTATATTCGCGCCGCGGGCGATGTGAATATTACTAATGAGCAGCTCGATGCCGCAGCCACTGCCATTAAAAATACCAACCCAGGCACCCTGCGTAGCATCATTATTGATACAAGCATTTGGGGCCAGCCCGCCTGGGCCGATGGTTGGGATCCTGATGATATTGCCGGTGGTTTTATTACCAATATGGAACCAGCCATGCTTTACGGGGCGCGCATTGGTGGCACCACCGGGGATCTTCCACGATCCACCACACCATCGCTGGATGTGGCCACGGCCCTGGGACAGCGCCTGGGTATTGCGGATGTGGAATCCGGCACCGTCCCGCAGGATATTAGCGCCACAACCCCAACTACCAGCATTAATTCGGAGCCGCTCTATAAGCGCCTGCGGGAAATGATGCTTGAGTCCGATAACATCATGGCGGAGGCCATCGGCCGTGAGGTCGCCACCCACCGCGCCCAAAAGGGCAATGAAACCACCGCTATTGATGCGGTACTGGGCACCCTGCGCGAAAAGGGCTTTAATGTGGATGGCCTGGTCCTTCATGATGTCTGCGGTCTCTCCACCGCCGACCGCATCCCACCATCAGTTCTTGCGGGGCTCCTTGCCCGCGCGGCTGAAAATACCCCTGCCGGCAACCAGGTCCGCGAATTGCTCGATGTGCTCCCAGTCGCCGGCGCCACTGGCACCCTTCTTACGCGTTTCGACGACTCCGCAGGTCGCGGCTGGGTCCGTGCCAAAACTGGCACCTTGGATGCCACTAATGCGCTGGCCGGCGTAGTTACTGGTCAAAGCGGCACAGTCTTTAGCTTCGCGCTCATCTCCAATGAGAATGACTCCGCCGTGGCCCGCCCAATCCTTGACCAGATTTCCACCACCCTGCGCACCCAGGGCTAGCAATGGAACCCTTCTGGCCGCGCAAAAGTCCTTGCTTTATAAAGGCGCGGCACTGCGTGCGCACCTTTCTAAAGCAAGGCTTCATCGGCAATCAAGGCGTCGATCGAGATGCAGATTTCCTTCCGCAGGAAGAAATATTCCTCGGCCTCAGCGGGGGAGCGGATTCTTTAGCTTTGCTTGGTGCCCTTGCAGTGGAGTACCCGAATGTTCATGCGCTGATTGTGGATCATCAGCTTCAGAAGGGCAGTGGGGAAGTAGCCGAAAAGACCGCGGCGCTCGCACGCAGCATCGGGGTTAAAGCCACTATCATTCCTGTCACTGTCGCGCCGGGCAATCTTGAAGCCCAAGCACGAATTGCCCGCTACCAGGCATTTGGAAAATATACAGACAAAATTCTTCTAGCACACACCCGCGATGATGCCGCAGAGACTCTCCTCATGCATTTGCTTCGTGGTCATATGCAGGGCCTGCACCCACGCAGTGTCGTTGAGGGAGTAACCGTCTTCCGCCCATTACTGGGAATCGGGCGTGAAGAAACCGCCGGTGTCTGTCGCGAGCTTGGCTGGGAGCCCTGGCAGGACCCCGCCAATTTTGACCCTCGTTTTACCCGCGTGCGCATTCGCCATGAAGTGTTACCCCTGCTTGCCGATATTGCTGGCCCCGCAGCCACCAAGAATCTTGCCCATGCGGGAAATAATATTGTGGAAGCCCAAGGCCTGATCCATGACCAAGCGGTGCTTTTTCTTCGTCGCTACGCCACTAAGGCTTCCTCTGTCTCAGGCATCGGAATCTTTACTGAGGAAGAGCGCTCTGTTGAAGGACAAACCCCAGCTCCTACCAGCAATTGCGCTCTGCCGATTTCAGCCTTGGAACTTTTAGAGCCTCCCATTCGTTTAGAAGTTATAGCCCTCTGGTTAGAAAGCGAAGGAGTGAGACTCAATGGCGCAGTACTTAGGCAGGTAGAAGCCTTGGTGTCTTCGTGGCATGGACAAGGGGCTGTGCGCGTTGGTAAAACGGGGCGCGTGGTCGGTAGGATAGAAGGTACTCTGGCAATTCGAGAAGAAAAGGACAAGGGCGAATGATTCGCGAGCCCCAGACTGATATCCCTGATGGCTGCTATAAGGACGATATTAAGCACGTCTTGGTATCCAAGGAGGATATTGAAAATCGCATTAAGGAGCTGGCAAAGATTGTCGAGGACAAGTATGCCGGCGAGGATGAAGATTTGATTCTTCTTTGTGTGCTTAAGGGCGCTGTTTATTTCATTACTGACTTTGCCCGTGCACTGGATATTCCAACCCAGATGGAATTCATGGCTGTGTCCTCCTATGGCAATGCCACGAGTTCCTCCGGTGTGGTACGAATCCTCAAGGATCTTGACCGTGATATTAAGGGCCGCAATGTGGTCATCGTGGAGGATATTATTGACTCCGGTTTGACCCTGTCCTGGCTGGTCAAGAACCTGAAGAACCGTGGACCAAAGTCCCTGGAAATTGTCACTCTTCTGCGCAAGCCTGAGGCTGTGAAGAATAAGCTTGACCTTCTTGGTGTCGGCTTTGATATCCCTAATGAGTTCGTTGTGGGCTATGGCCTGGACTATGCTGAGCGCTACCGTGATCTGCCATATGTGGCTACGCTCAAGCCTAGTGTTTACGAACAGTAAGTTTTCGGAAAGTACATAGAAAGTACATGGATATTAAGAAAAATCTGCGGTGGGGAGCCATCGCTGCCATTATCTGCATTATTATTTTCGGCTACATGGCCTTTAATAATGACAGCCGTGGGTATCGTAAGGTGGACACCTCGGTGGCCATTACACAGTTGGATAACCACAATGTGAAAAAGGTGCAGATCGACGACCGCGAGCAGCGTCTTCGTCTGGAACTCAATGATGGCATTGATGTAGATGGTAAATCTGGGGTCACTGAAATTCAGACCCAGTATCCGGCCCGAACCTCGGCTGATATTTTCAACAAGGTTCAGGCTTCCGGGGCCGAGGAATATACAACCAAGGTCTCCCAGGATTCTTACCTCGGCTCCATGCTGCAGATGATTCTGCCAATAGTCATCCTCTTTGGTCTGATGATTTTCTTCTTCAGCCGTATGCAGGGTGGCGGCATGGGCATGTTCGGCTTTGGTGGTTCCCGCGCTAAGGAACTGACCAAGGATATGCCAACCAATACCTTCGCCGATGTTGCTGGCGCGGAGGAAGCCGTGGATGAGCTTCAGGAAATCAAGGACTTCCTCCAGGACCCATCCCGCTATGAGGCTCTGGGCGCAAAGATTCCACGTGGTGTTTTGCTCTATGGCCCTCCGGGTACCGGTAAGACCCTGCTTGCCCGCGCGGTTGCTGGTGAGGCCGGTGTCCCATTCTTCTCCATTTCCGGTTCGGACTTTGTGGAGATGTTCGTCGGTGTGGGTGCTTCCCGCGTGCGTGATTTGTTCAAGCAGGCCAAGGAAAACTCCCCATGTATTATCTTTGTCGACGAGATTGATGCTGTTGGTCGCCAGCGCGGCTCCGGCATGGGTGGCGGTCATGATGAGCGCGAGCAGACACTTAACCAGCTGCTCGTGGAAATGGACGGCTTCGGTGACCGTGAGGGTGTGATTCTCATGGCTGCTACTAACCGCCCAGATATTCTTGACCCGGCCCTTCTGCGTCCTGGTCGTTTTGACCGTCAGATTCCTGTGACCAACCCTGACCTTAAGGGCCGCGAGGCTATCTTGAAGGTTCATGCTAAGGGCAAGCCATTTGCCAAGGATGTGGATCTATCGGCTTTGGCTAAGCGCACTGCTGGTATGTCCGGTGCGGATTTGCAGAATGTTCTCAATGAGGCAGCGCTCCTGACCGCCCGTATCGGTGGCAATGTGATTACTGCTGATGCTCTTGAGGAGGCAACCGACCGTGTGATTGGTGGTCCTCGTCGTTCCTCCACCGTGATCTCTGAAAAGGAAAAGAAGATCACGGCCTACCATGAGTCCGGCCATACCATCGCCGCCTGGGCCATGAAGGATATTAGCCGAGTCTACAAGGTGACCATCCTTGCTCGTGGCCGCACCGGTGGCCATGCCATGACTGCGGATGATAATGACAAGGGCATGTATAACCGCAATGAGCTCTTTGCCCAGTTGGTCTTTGCCATGGGTGGCCGTAGTGCCGAGGAGCTTGTCTTTGGTGAGCCAACCACTGGTGCCTCTAATGATATTGAGCAGGCCACCAAGATTGCCCGCGCCATGATTATTGAATATGGCATGAGCCCACAGCTTGGTACCGTCAAGTACGGCCAGACCGAGGGTGATGTTTTTGCTAACCGTGGTGGCGGTGGTCAGATTGACTACAGCCCTGAGGTGGCTGCCAAGATTGATGAGCTTACCCGTTATCTAATTAATAAGGCGCACCGCGTGGCCTATTCCATTTTGGAAGAAAACCGCGAGTATCTGGATAAGTTGGCTGCCAAGCTTCTGGAGAAGGAGACCCTGCGTCGCCCTGACCTTGAGGCACTCTTTGAGGGTCTGCCACAGCGCGACCGCATCCCAGTCTTTGAGGATGAGACCGGCTACTTCCCAGCACAGGCTGGCCATGAGCCAGTGAAGACCCCAACCGAGCTCGCCATTGAGCGCGGTGAGGAGCCACCAAAGCGCTTCTCCCTGGTTGAGGCCTCCCGTAAGGCCCGTGAGGCCCGCCAGCGTGAACTTGAGGAAAAGGGCATCACCCCAACCCCATTCGGCGGTAACCGTGAGGACAAGGATAAGAAGGAAGCACCGAAGTCCGGCTTCGGCTCCCACTTTGCTGATGTCCCACGCCCACCAAAGAAGAAGGATGGCTCCCGTCCTGGTTCCGCCTGGTCCAATAATCCATATGGCACTCCGCCACCAGCTGACTGGGATAAGGCCGAGAACAACGCCAACAAGGAGACCAAGGAATTCCGTGGTCTTAATGATGGCGCCGGCGTAACTGCCGCCCAGCCACAGGAAGAGATTGGCTTCCGCCTGCCAGAAAATGAGCAGCCGGAGCACTCCTGGGATGAGGTAGAAAAGCGCGAGCAGGACGCTAAGCAGGAAAATAACAAAGAGGAAAATTAATCGTGGCTGAAAATACCCGCCACTTTGACCAAGCCAGGGCTGAGGCCGCCGTGCGTGAGCTTCTCCTGGCTGTGGGCGAAGACCCTGACCGTGAAGGCCTCAAGGAAACCCCGGCCCGCGTGGCCCGCGCCTATAAGGAGACCTTCGCCGGCCTCTTTACTGATCCCCGTGAGGTTCTGGCCAAGACTTTCGACGAGGACCACCAGGAACTCGTGCTCGTGCGCGATATTCCTATTTACTCCACCTGTGAGCACCACCTGCTCCCATTCCTGGGCCATGCCCATATTGGCTATATCCCCGGCAAGGAGGGCAAGGTCACTGGTTTGTCCAAGCTTGCCCGCCTGGTCGACCTCTATGCCAAGCGCCCTCAGGTGCAGGAGCGCCTGACCAGTCAGGTGGCCGATGCCCTTGTTGAGGCCCTTGATGCGCAGGCCGTGATTGTGGTCATTGAATGTGAGCATCTGTGCATGGCCATGCGTGGTATCCGCAAGCCGGGTGCCATTACTACCACCAGCGCGGTGCGCGGTGGCTTCAGGGGCAATGCCTCCTCCCGCGCGGAGGTTATGGCACTTATTCGGGAAGGCCGCCGCTAATGCGTCCGGAAATCATGGGAATCCTCAATATCACTGAGGATTCTTTTTCGGATGGGGGTAAATTCCTTGAACCCCAATCCGCACTCAACCACGCCAAAGAGCTTATTGATTCCGGCGCCACCATTATTGACATTGGCGCCGAATCCACCCGCCCAGGTGCCGTGCGCGTCCCGGAGGAAACAGAAATTGCCCGCGTCCAAAAAGTAGTCACACTACTCAAAGAGAACTTCCAGGACGTGCGCCTGAGTATTGACACCATGCGCGCTAGCACCGCCAAGGCCGCCCTTGATGCCGGCGCCGATATTCTCAATGATGTCTCCGGTGGCCTCGCGGATAAAAAGATGTACACTGTGGCCGCCCAGGCCGATGTGCCCATCATCCTCATGCACTGGCAGGCCGAGACCTTCGGCAATGCCGCCGGTGTGGCACACAGCTCCGACACGGTCGTCGCTGATGTCGTAGACGGCTTCAGCACAATTGCCGAGTCCGCCCAAGCAGCTGGCATTAAAAAGGAAAATATCATCCTTGACCCCGGCCTTGGTTTTGCCAAAGATGCCGATTCCAACTGGACGCTCATCAAGCACTTTGAGGAACTCACCGCTCTCGGCTACCCGCTTCTTATCGGGCACTCGCGTAAGCGCTTCCTCCAAGCCTTGGTACCGGGACAAGGCCCGGCACCAAGCGAAGCGGATTTCCCGACTGCGACGGTAGCGGCATTGATGTATTCCGAGCATCCAGGTTCTTCCCTGTGGGGTTTCCGCGTGCATAATGTGGCGGCCACGGTGAGTTCGCTGGCTGTTGTGGATGCGCTGAAGGAGGCCCACTGATGGCCGATCGTATTGAGCTTACTGGGCTGGAATGCTACGGGTACCATGGGGTCTTCCCGGAAGAGAAGCGCTCGGGCCAGCCATTTATCGTGGATATTACCTGCTGGCTTGATACGCGTGCCGCAGCAGCCACTGATGATTTAACCAAGACCATTAATTATGCGGAGCTTGCCCAGCTTGCGCATGAGATTGTCACCGGGCCGCCACGGGACCTCATTGAGACCGTGGCCGCAGAAATCAGTGATACAATCATGGAACGCTATCATATGCTTTTCGCGGTGGAGGTTCGCGTGAATAAACCCGAGGCCCCCATTCCGCTAAATTTCACAAATGTGGCCGTGGTAGCCAGGCGTTCACGTAAACCGAAAGGACAAGCCTAATGCGCGCAGTACTCTCCATCGGATCCAATGTGGGCGACCTCCTGGAGCATCTTGATGCGGCCTACCGGATGTTCCGCGATGAGATTGTCGGCACCTCCTCCATTTATGCCACCAAGCCCTGGGGCAATGAGGACCAGGAGGAATTCTATAATGCCATTCTTCTGCTGGATACCCACCACAGCCCGTTGAGCCTTTTGCGTCTGGCGCAGAGTGCGGAAAATGAGCAGCTGCGCCGCCGTGATATTCACTGGGGTCCCCGTACCCTTGATGTGGATGTGATTACCTACCAGGGTGTGACCAGCGTGGACCCAGTTCTGCGCCTGCCACATCCCTATGCCAAGGAGCGCGCCTTTGTGCTCATCCCGTGGCTGGAGGCCGACCCTGAGGCCCGCCTGGCTAATTTGGCCGTGGCGGATCTCATTGCCGCGCTACCAGAGGAGGACCGGGAGGGAATCCGTAAACTCGACCTGGTTCTTGGGCAGAGCCTCGACTCCTAAGGGGCAAAAAATGAAAACCACCACCGTGCGCTATCCCGTGTGGACCAGCATCTATATTCTTCTGGTCTCCGGGGCACTTACCTACCGCTTTTATGGCTCCCTGCCCAGTGCCACTTGGGCTGGCGCCATTATCGCCTGGGGCCTGGTGGTTCTCTGCATTGTCATGGGCCGCATTATTCGCGCCCGCATCAAGGACAATAAAGTCGGCATGGACCGCAGCCAGCTCAACCCACTCTATGCCGCATTTTGGTACGCGCTCTCCGGGGCCTGCACCTGGGGTGGCGCCATTCTCGGCGGGCTCTATGGCGGATTTGCTACTTATGTGATTCCACATCACTCCACCCTTATCGCCGCCCAAGAAGATTTACCCGCAGTCGTGGTGACCGCGATTGGCGGTTGGGCCTTGCTTGCCGCCGGGCTTTACCTGGAAAGAAGCTGCCAAGTTCCGCCCCAAGGTCCGGGTGAAGTAGCCTAAACAGCCTCAAGAGTTTAAACTTGATAAAGACATTCGCATACACCGATGGCAGTGAGGTTAGACATGGAAGAAACTCAGGATAAGGCGCCACGCGACCGTGGCCAAATGATTCTTGTTATTTTCGTAATGCTGGCCATTATTGCCTCCGTGGTCATGCTTCTCACCAATGGCGAGGTCTACCTCAAGATTGCCGTCGTGGTCTCCCTCTGGGCTGCACTCCTCGGCCTCTTTGTCTCTGTGCAAATGCGCCGCGACCGCGATATTGCCCGTGGCATTAATGCTGCTCAGACCGCCGAACTTGAGCTTGCATACTCCCGCCAGGACATTGAGGATTATCAGCTTCGCACCCTCGAGGAACTCAAATCTGAACTGAGCGAATTGCGCGCCCATATTCAGAACATCACTGGCCAGGACTTCTCCTACGAACCTCCTGCCGTGCGTGCCGACGCCCGCCGCATCCAGGAACTCACCCCTAATACTCCTGCTGGCCCAAAGAACTCCGGCCCAGTGGACCCAGTTAGTGGCGAGGGCCCAGCCTCCCTTGATGAGGCCGTGGCCGCCAACCGCACTGCGGAAAAGAATACCCAGGGCTCCGAGGAAAAGGACACCGAAAAGACTGCCGTCCACCCACGTGTCCAGGCCCCTAGGCAGAATGTTGACCCTGACCTTGAAGCCCGCCGCAAGGCTGCTGATGCCCGCCGCGAGCAGGCCCGTGAGCGCGCCCGCCAGGCCGAGGCTGCTCGCGCTCAGAGGAAAGCTGACAAGCAGCTTTCCTCTGAGCGCGACCAATCCAAGAACGACAATAATCCAGCACAATCCGCTCAACGTGGTCAAGGATTCCAGACCGGGTCTTTCCGTCGGGTGGATTGGATGACTGGTGAGCACACTGGCATTACTGAGGTGCTGAAGGATGCGCCGGAGCAGGCCGGTCACCATGAGGCTAAGAGCACGACCAATGACGCTACGGCTGCACAACCAGACTCACAGGCCGATAGTGCTGGCGGTCGTCGTCGCCGCGAGAATAATGAGGGCGCTCTTGGGCTTGAGGAGCTGCTGCGTAACCTCAAGAGGGACTAGGCGTGCAATCTCCTAGGGTTGAGATTTATCGCTGCAGCGAGGACCCGCTAGCCGTGGAAATTGAGCGCCTGCTTTTATGGGCAGGCCACCGGGCGGGGACACAGCAGCGAGCAGAAATTTTCATTATGGGTCCGGATTCGGACCCATCTTTTGTGCGCGGCATTCGTATCAATAACCCCATTATTGACCCAAGTAGCCCGGCGGATGTGCATGTGCTGACCGCCCCCGTGCCAAGTACCAGCCCCGATCGGTGGTTCATTGGGGCAGTGAACGAGGTGGGTTGGGCCGTGGCTGAGGCCCTGGCCGATGATATCCGCAAGGGCAGCCAAGTGGGGCTGGGCCATAATTCCACCGTGGAGTACTTTTCCGTGATTGAGCGGGACTTGCTTGTGGATGCTATTTCCCATTTAACCCAGGCCGAGAATCTTATTGCGCAGACTAAACCCAAGGAATTCTAATGCTGATTAAAGCTGAAAATACCCCCGCTATTGGCCGTGCTTATCGCCATAAGGGAAGCAGCATTTCGCTGGTGCCCGTGCTTGGTGAGCTGCAGCCCTGGCATATGCATTTGGTGCGCCAGGCCAGCCATAAAATCAACACGGTGGTCATTGTGATGGGTGGCAATGCGGCCGATTACCATTCCGAGCTAGTGGCAGCCGGAGCCGATATTGTGGCAGAGGTACCAGCCGCCACCGGATGGCCAACGCGTTTTGAGTTTGAGGCGCCTTCGGAACTGGGCCGGTTTATGCCAGACCCAGCCGATGTGATGGCCTGCGTGGCCTATGCTTTGCTGCTAGATGCCCATGATATGTATCTGCCAGAAGAGCATTATCCGCTGGTTCTTTGTGTGAGCCAGGCGCTGCGTGCACTCTACTCCCAGACGCGTGTGCATGCCGTGCAGCCCCTTCGTGATGCCATGGGTGTATCCCAAATGAACCTGGCCACCCAGGAGTCCCACAAGGTGGAGTACTCAGTTTTGGAGGACTTTACCACCGGTGTGTTGGTGGGCCCAGAGAAAGCAAAAGAGGAAGGGCACAAGGGCCACTTCCTCACATATAACGGCTTTAACCTTGGTCTTCTAGACCTTGGCCAGGGCCTTATCCTTCGTGACTGCTTTAGTGATCAAGCCTTCGATGATGGCGAGAATGCCAATGAGGACGAAGAATAGGACGTAGACGCCCAGGGTATTGGCAATGGCGCGCACATAGCCCAAATTGCTGACATCCAGGAAGAAGTATGGGTAGAAGCCACCCGTGACAGCCCCACGAATATAGGTGTAGACACACCAGATGAAGGGGATAATCAGCGCCTTAAAGATGGTGCCAATGTGGATGTCCTTTTCCGAGCGTTCACGCATGGAAATCAGCCACAGGATTGGCAACAGAATTGGCATAATGATGTGCTCAACAGGGTTTGTGTACCGATAAATGCCGAGCAAGGGGCCACCGGCGAGCAGCGTATTGTAGATAAGGCCGGTGACAATGAGCATCATGGCGGCGTCGATACGCAAAACCTTGGCCCAGGTGGCAGTATTGGTGCCGAAACCGAAGGCGAAGAGCAGGCAGACAATGGCGCCGATAATATTGGACCAGAGCGTGAAATAGGAATAGCACGTGATGAGGCGGCTTAATGGGGTATCAAAGGCCGGCCAATCCTCAAAGGGGCTAATCGCCTGGTGCCAGCCGCTAATAATCACGGCGCTACCACCCAAAATGAAGCCGATCAGGCCCAACCAACGGGTCAGTAAGTTAGTCATGAACAACTAACTTACTATATTCCTGTCCGAAAACAAAGAAAGGGCGGGGCTAATCAGGGCCTGTTCGCTATGGGCGTACACCTATGTTGACCTGCGAAAATGGGTCAAAATCGGGGCAAAACTAGCCCATGCTCACCCGCAGGTCGATAAAAGTGTCTAAAGTAAGAAAAAAACCAGTCTATTTAACCCTATTTAAGACAAGAGGCAATTATGTTTGAACGATTCACAGACCGAGCCCGTCGTGTCATCGTCCTCGCCCAGGAAGAGGCACGCCTCCTTAATCACAATTACATCGGCACTGAGCACCTGCTGCTTGGCCTCATTCACGAGGGTGAGGGTGTGGCTGCCAAGGCTCTTGAGCAGATGGGCATCTCCCTGGATGCTGTGCGCAAGGAAGTAGAAGAGACCATCGGTCAGGGCAATGGCCCAACCACCGGCCATATTCCATTTACTCCACGCGCCAAGAAGGTCCTTGAGCTTTCTATGCGTGAGGGCCTGCAGATGGGCCACAAGTATATTGGCACCGAGTTCCTGCTCCTCGGCCTCGTGCGCGAGGGTGAGGGCGTGGCCGCTCAGGTTCTTATTAAGCTCGGCGCTGACCTGCCACGTGTACGCCAGCAGGTTATGCAGCTTCTGTCCTCCTATGGCAATGGGGCAGAGAACCCAGAGCAGGTCGACGAGCCTGATAATAGCAACGGCCCAGACCCAGTGGGTGCCACTAGTTCCTCCGGCAGGCTTGGCGGGGGTGCCGGTGAGCGCTCCAATAGCCTCGTGCTTGACCAGTTTGGTCGTAACCTGACCAAGGCCGCCAAGGACGGCAAGCTTGATCCTGTGATTGGCCGCGATACTGAGGTTGAGCGCATTATGCAGGTTCTTAGCCGCCGCACCAAGAACAACCCGGTGCTCATTGGTGAGCCTGGTGTAGGTAAGACCGCTGTAGTTGAGGGCCTGGCCATTGATATTGCCAATGACCGTGTGCCTGGTCCACTGCGCAATAAGCAGCTTTATTCCCTGGATCTTGGTTCCTTGATTGCGGGTTCCCGCTACCGTGGTGATTTCGAGGAGCGCCTGAAGAAGGTGCTTAAGGAAATCAAGCAGCGCGGCGATATTATTCTCTTTATCGACGAAATCCACACCCTGGTTGGTGCGGGTGCTGCTGAGGGTGCGATTGACGCAGCCTCCCTGCTTAAGCCAATGCTTGCCCGTGGTGAGCTCCAGACCATTGGTGCTACCACCTTGGATGAGTACCGCAAGCATATTGAGAAGGATGCTGCTCTTGAGCGCCGCTTCCAGCCAGTGCAGGTGCCTGAGCCTAGCGTTGAGCTCACCGTGAAGATTCTCAAGGGTCTGCGTTCCCGCTACGAGAAGCACCACAATGTGAATATCACCGATGATGCTCTCGAGGCAGCAGCTAATCTCTCGGCTCGTTATATCAATGACCGCTTCTTGCCAGATAAGGCCGTTGACCTTATTGATGAGGCCGGTGCCCGCATGCGCATCCGCTCCATGACTCTGCCAAAGGAGCTGCGTGACCTGGATGAGAAGATTCGTGTGAACCGCGAACTCAAGGAACACGCCATTGATACCCAAGAGTTCGATGATGCGGCCAAGTACCGCCAGATTGAGCATGAGCTCCATGAGGCCCGCACTCAGGAAGAACAGAAGTGGGTAGCCGCCCGCCAGGAGAATGGCCAGAAGGTCATCACCGCTAATGAGATTGCTGAGGTTCTGGGTTCCTGGACCGGTGTGCCAGTGGCACAGCTTACCCAGGAAGAGTCCGCTCGTCTGCTCAAGATGGAAGAAGAGCTGCACAAGCGCATCATTGGTCAGGACGAGGCCGTTCGTACCGTGTCCCGCGCCATCCGCCGTACCCGTGCAGGCCTCAAGGATCCAAAGCGTCCTTCCGGCTCCTTCATCTTCGCTGGTCCTTCCGGTGTGGGTAAGACTGAGCTTTCCAAGGCTCTGGCTGAATTCCTCTTCGGCGATGAAGATGCACTGATCTCCATCGACATGGGTGAGTTCCACGACCGCTTCACGGCTTCCCGCCTCTTCGGTGCCCCTCCAGGATATGTGGGCTACGATGAGGGCGGTCAGCTCACGGAGAAGGTCCGCCGTCGTCCATTCTCTGTCGTGCTTTTCGACGAGATTGAGAAGGCCCACTCTGAGATCTACAACACCCTGCTTCAGGTTCTTGAAGAAGGCCGCCTGACTGATGGTCAGGGCCGTGTTGTGGACTTCAAGAATACGGTCATGATCTTCACTTCTAACCTTGGTACCCAGGACATTTCTAAGGCCGTGGGTCTGGGCTTCTCCAATGTCGGCGCTGCCGATGAGGAGGGTCAGTACAAGCGCATGAAGGACAAGGTTCATGATGAGCTCAAGAAGCACTTCCGCCCTGAGTTCCTCAACCGTATTGATGATATTGTGGTCTTCCACCAGCTCAATAAGCAGCAGATTGTGGAAATGGTTGACCTGCTCATCAAGCGTGTGGCCAAGGCTCTGGTTGCCAAGGATATGGCCATTGAGCTTTCTCAGGCCGCCAAGGACCTGCTGGCCAAGCGTGGCTTTGACCCAGTGCTCGGTGCCCGTCCGCTGCGTCGCACCATCCAGCGCGAAATTGAGGACGCTCTCTCTGAGAAGATCCTCTTCGGTGAATTCAAGGCCGGCGACCTCATCTATGTGGATGTGGATGCCAATGAGGACGATGACTCCAAGTCCGTACTCACCTTCACCGGCCGCCCGATGACTGCCGTTGAGCAGGCCGAGGCCCTGGGCATTGAGCTCGAGACCGAGGAAGAAGAGCGCGAGTATCCGACCTTCGACCGCATTTAAAAAAAGCCGTGGAATCTCCTGATGGAGATTCCACTTTTTTTATGCCCCCAATCTCAAACTTCCATCCCAGTCACGGGGTAACCCCATCGCCGCCGAATGCACCACTGGATTCAGAAGAAACTCGACCTTTAGTAATTGCGCCACGCGCTCCGGCCAGGTGGTGCCTGGTGAAATATGCCCAAGCATATGCGAGGTCATCAGCAACATGCCATAGAGCTTCTGGCTTTGCTCCGGTGGTAGGGCCCCAAAGCGGGGATTTTTTCGTAGCAGGGTAGTGGAGGCCGGCTTCAAATTCCTATTCCACAGCCGCCCATGGTGGGCTACAATATTGCGCACCATGCTTAGCTGATGAATCCAACTGCGCAGATACACCCCACTGCGCAGCGCCTCCTTTTCTGCCCCAGTGAGCCTCCGGGCATCAATATGCAACCCAAGGGCCTTTGAGACAGCCTCCTGGTATTCGGCCCGCATCCAGGCCACCAGGCGCGAAATATCACCGAAATCCAGGGCCTCAGAAATTACCGAAATGGGATAGCCCGAATCATATTCAGCCAAAGACTCTTCCAAGATATGGTCGCTGCGCATTGCGCGTTCTATGCGCTCATCAGCACGGGCATTCCACTGGTGGCAGAAGTCCTCCGTGCGGAAGAAGCGTGGGTCCTCATGACCGAACTCACCCTTGGTGCTAAGAATATTTACCACCACCGCGCGCAGAGCAATCTCGATACGCTCAAGGCCATCGTAGATGATGGTGCGCAGGCGACGATCCGACTCGTAGAGGTCAATAATGTCGTGGAAGTTAATATCCGCGCGGAATCTACGTGCTGAAGTATCCCCATTATCCGGAATTTGGGCGGGATTGAAGTAATGGGAAAGGCGATAAAAGCTCACTGTCTGCAGGCACTGCGTGGCGAAATCCCGGTCCAATTCAAGACCCTGGGATGCAAGCAGTTCGACCTGCTCATCGACCCTTGCCGGCGGAATAAAGTGCTCCATGGCGCTACTCCTGCATATACACCAATGTCCAGGCCCCTCGCTCACAAGCGGCGGCCTGAACTATTAGCCCTAAGCCTACTCGAACATAAGAAAAATATACAAATAAATCCGCTGGCAGTCACCAAAGAAAAAAAAGAAAATATACACATGCTCTTGCGATGCCATAAACTCCAACGGCAAAAACGGTAAACTTAAAGGCGTTTAAGAGTAAAGTGAAAATTCCATGGATTATCGCAAGATTGGTTCGACACTCGCGGCATTTATTGTGGCCGCTAGCCTCAACCCTGTGACTGCAGGGGCTGATGAGGCTACTTACCGATCCTGTATTTCATCCAAAGAAACCTACGCCAAGGCTTACGCTGAGCTTGGTCCACAATGGAAAGAAATGTACTCCAAGGTTGAGGCATATCGTCTTTCGCGAATTAAAATGGGGGTGCCCACTATTCCCTATGTCATTCACCCTGCCCCTGAGGAAGTTTTTCAACATGTTATTAAGGTTGACCAAGAAGCCGGCCCTAACCTTGCCGCTGATGATTCAGTAAAGAATCTCGCATTAAAGAGTATGCAGGCCCTGGTTACTGAAGCCGTAGCTACTGCCAAGAATCGTGATTCTCTCGCCTCCATCGGCATGGATGCCTCGACTAAGGCTACCTATGCCGGTTTCGCTAAAAACTATGGTATCGGCTATGCGGCCTTCATCCAGTTGTTCCTGCCAATTATGCAGACTAATAGCACGAAGAGGTTGAACTATGCGCTGTGGACAGATCTCGACAAGAATGTCGCGAACATCCTAGACAAAGACACAGTTCAGTCTGTCGTCAGTTACGGAAAACGCGCCATGGAAATTATCATGGCTATTCCGGCGCAATGTGCTGAGTCTGCTAAAACAGATCCTGCAATTATTGATGCCTATCAGCAATATGCTGACGCCAAGAAGGCTTTTAAGGGCTATATTGACCTGAAGACTACCGGGGCCTCTACCGTTACAATTTCTGATCCGACCCCGTATGCGAAAGATACACCTGATCCGATTACTGTTGTGACCCCTGAACCACATTCGGAACACCCCTTGGGCGTGATGGATATTCTGCTCTTCCCATTCAAGCTTCCCATTATGCTTGTCCAGTGGATTCTCGGCCTCTTCAAATAAGGCTTAGGCGCCTAGCAAGGACCACATAAAAGAAAAACTTGGGACCAGTTCACATGAGCTGGTCCCAAGTTTTATTATCTATGCTTTGGCTTTACCACTGGAAATAGTACTTGGCATAAGGGATATTGCCGGAATCATCGTAGCTGACACCAACCTTCACATCAGCCCAAGCATTGTCGACCTTGCCAGACATAATGATGTTGTACACCTCTTGATTTGCCTGAGCTGCAGCAATCAAGCCTTCACGGACACCAGCCTTGCTTCGGTCAAGAACTGCCACGCTCACGCCAGCAGTGCGGGCTGGGGCATTAGCAAGGGTGCCACCGGTTGGGATGGAATCAGCCTTGGAATCCAGGTTAGTATCACGGGTGACGTTGCTTGTTACACCAGCCTCCTTGCGGACTTCATTGAGGCCCGAAACAAGAACAATAGCCTTCATGGTGCTTGCTACAGAATCCGTGGTGTTATTGCGGAAGACCTGCTTAGTGTCATTATTCAAGTAGAGAGTGAGGTAGTAACCATCATCGGCATTACCCGCAATACCAAGACCATATTGGCTAACAGTCTTAGCTGCCATCTGGTAGATGGTATCGCCCACATTATTTAGAAGGGCATTAAGGATAGCATTCGAATCCTTGAGCGCAGCCTCGGATGGTGTCCACTTAAGGGTAATAACAAGACTGCCATCAGGATGCTGAATCATCTTGCCGTCGGTGGAAGACTTCTTAGCAGCATCGGAATTAGAAATTGCCTGTGCATAACCACGCAGGGTTTCACTCAAAATAGGCTTACGAACCAGGGTTGTGGTCCATGGATGCTCGTCGCGCATATTTTCACCCTTGGTGCTGTACCAAGTGGCGTAGTCCTTGTCGAAATTATCCAAAGCAGTAAGGATGTCTGCATCCTGTGGCTTTTCAGCAGTCGGATAGTTGATGGTTGGCATGCCAACAATTTTGTTTTCTTCCCTGTTATCGGAAGAACTACCAAGGAAGGAGCTGCCAAGGAAAGAACTGCCGGAGCTACCCGCCGCAAAAGCCTGTCCCGCAGGCATCGCCAGACCGCCAACGAGGGCAGAGGCGCAGGCCACAGAGGAAATTAGAGAAAGGCGGACGGAACGCATGATAATCCCTTCATTTATACTAGACATTACCTCATATTCTACTATGAAGTGCCTTGTAAATGATAGCCTGAAATCATGGGTTACCGAGACCGTGAAAATGACTATGAGCTCACACCAGAAGAGCAGTATGAGATGGAGCTCCAGGCGGACACCGTTATCCGCCTTGGCCTCCTCTTTGTCTCTGCAGGCACCTCTGGTTATCGCGTGGTGCGTGGTATGAAGCGTGCGGCCCGATCCCTGGGCTTCGACCGACTAGATGTGGTTGTTTCCACTAACGCCCTTGAATGCACTTTCTATAAGGGCCGCGAATTCCGCACAGTTGTAGCAACTCATGAGCCTCCGGGCGTGAATGCTTCGAGGATTGAGGCCATTGATGACCTCACCCACCACCTTCCAGCAGAAATGACCCATGAGGAACTCGATGAGCGCCTCGACCATATTGAGACCTATGTGCGTAAGCGCTGGAATAAGGCCACAGTTTGCATTGCTGCTGCACTGGCCTGCTTTGGCTTCGCTCTCCTCAACCGCTTCTCAGTCCCTGAGGCAGTCATGGCTCTCATTGCTGCTGGCATTGGCCAGTGGGTGCGTGCCACCTTGGCTGCACGCCATCTCAATCACCTTGCAGTCTCCGGTGTTGCTGGCACAATCTCCTCGCTGATTTATTTTGCGGAACTCCACGCTTTGGAATTCGCTGGCCATGATATTTCCACCCTCGGTGGTGGCTTTATTGCTGCTGTGCTCTTCCTCGTGCCGGGCTTCCCAATGTATTCCGGCATGCTCGACCTCGCACGCTTCGACATCACCTCTGGTACAACCCGATTAATCTATGCGGCTTCACTGCTTGCCACAGCGACATTCTCGGTTTCGCTGGTCACCTGGGTTACCAACCTCAACCCTGAGATTGTTCAGAACTCCACCCTCCACTGGTGGGAAATCATCATCGCATCCTGCCTGGGTATTGGTGGCTTCGCCATTCTCTTTAACTGCTCACGTCGAATGATTCTGGTCGCGATGTGTATCGGCTCGATTGGCAATCTCGCACGCTTGCTTCTCATTGAACATGATGTGCGCGTTCAGTATGCGGCCTTGGTTGGTGGCCTCATTATTGGTCTGCTGGCCGGCCTGCTCAAGCGCCACCTGCATATGCCACGAATTACCGTTACTGTGCCTGCCGCAGTGATTATGGTTCCGGGTGCATCCATGTACCGTGCAATGTACTATCTCAATGAGGGTGACATGGATAAGATGCTCTCTTACGTCACCAATGCTGGCATTATCGTCTTCTGTATCTCAGCTGGTCTTGCCATTGCCCGACTAATGACTGACCGTGACTGGACCTTCGGTAATCCGATCGACTTCCACCGCTATCGCTCAACCCATACCTAGTCCGGCAGGCGATAAATACCCGCGTCTTCAACCGCGAGGCCATCCTCCAAAAGACCAAAGAGTGCACGGGAAACCTGGCTCTGGTCCTCCCAAAGATTATTGATGGCCTCGCGGTTTTGATCTCCTTGCTTCAGGGCATCCATAATGATGCCGCGCACCTGGCGATCCGTACCCTCATAGCGCTGAACTCGCTTCTTTTTGAGTTCCTCTTGACTAGGCTCAGGCCGACCCAAGGCAATCCAACGGCACTCATCCTTCAAGGGGCATTCATCACAGCGTGGGGTTCGTGCCACACAGACCAAGGCACCAAGCTCCATCAATGCCACAGCCATCTTGGCACTATCCACCCACTCAGCAACTTCAGCTAAATCTCTCTTTTTAGCGGTGGGTGTAAGAAATACTCCGTGCTTATAGCGGTAGAGCACGCGGCGAACATTAATATCCACGACAGGAACTGCCTTATTAAAAGCAAAGGCGGCAACAGCCCTCGCCGTATAATCCCCAAGACCAGGAAGTGCCAGCAACTCATCAACCCCGGAAGGGACCTCGCCACCATAGTCGCGGGTAATAACCTCGGCTGCTTCTTTTAGGCGAAGTGCGCGCCGGGGATAACCAAGCTTGCCCCACATTTTGAGAACCTCTGAGGTTGGGGCGGCTGCTAGATCTGCTGGATGTGGCCAGCGTGTCATCCATGCTTCCCAAGCTGGGGCCACACGTGAAACTGGGGTCTGGTGGCTCATAACCTCGCTGACCAAAATCGCCCAAGGGGTAGTTCCGGGCTCACGCCAGGGGAGTGGTCGATGGTTAATTTCATACCAACCAGGCAGATTCACTAGCAATTTCACCCACTCATACTAAACTAAAACCATGACTCCCAACCAGATTTGGCAAAGCTTGAAGCGCGGCAATGAGCGCTTCGTCCACCAGGCAGCCACCCGTCCTAATCAGGATTTGGCTAGGCGCGCAGCACTTACTACCGGCCAGGAGCCGAAGGCTGTGGTGCTGGCTTGCTCCGATTCTCGTGTGCCAGTGGAACTCGTCTTTGACCAGGGTCTTGGCGATGTCTTTGTTGTTCGTACCGCCGGTGAGATTGTCGACCAAGCCGTGCTGAGCTCTCTCGAATATGCTGTTGATGGCCTGCACACCCCACTCATTGTTGTGATGGGCCATGAGTCCTGCGGCGCAGTGAAGGCTGCCGCTGGCGTGCTTGCCGGCAAGCCAATGCCCGGTGGTTTCCAGCGCGTGCTAATTGAGAAAGTCTCGCCCTCCATCGCTGCTGCTCAAGCCTCGGGTCTGACTCAAATCTCCGAATTTGAAACCCACCACATCTCTGAGGTTGTGGACTTCATTATCTCCTGCTCTCCAACAATCCGTGGCGCTTTCAAGGATGGCCGCCTCGGTATTATCGGCGCTCGCTACCGCCTTGCTGATGGTGCCGTGGAACCAGTTATTGCTGTGGGTGTTGATCTTTAAGGCTCGCCCTAATAAGCATGTCACGAAATTACATCCGTGTAATTAATGTTATGCTTGTACCGTGACTAACCGCCCATTGCCTCATTATATTTATGTCCGCCGGCGTATCGCCGCGGCGGTTATTCTGCTTGTCATCATTCTGATTATCGCGGCCATCATTGGCTTTAGTCGTGGTGACAAGAATACGGAAACCTCCCTGGCAGCTGACACTTCAACCTCGGCCACTAGTGAAGTCTCCACCCCTATGACTATCGGTGATGTGAGCACCGCTGCCTCCGCAGCAGGACTAAGCACGACTGCAACTGCCAGCGGCACTGCAAGCTCGGCTGCCCAGTCCACCGCCACTTCTTGCAGCCTCAATGACCTGCAAATCACCGCTACTAGTGATAAGCCAAATTATGGTGATGGCGTTCAGCCAGTCTTTTATATGACTGTCAAGAACCCAACCAACTACGACTGCACCATTGACCTTTCGGCCAATGTGCTGCGCTTCGAGGTCTATAACCTCTCCAATAATGAGCGCGTGTGGTCTGACGTTGACTGCAATACCTCAGAAGATACTGGTTCCCGTGTTTTCCCAGCCAACTCTGAGCGCTACTACGAGGCCCGCTGGTCCCGCACTAATTCCGCTCCAGGCCAGTGCACCAACCGCCAGGCTGTTCCTTCCGGTAGCTACTACCTCTACACTCTGGTTGGTAATAACCACTCCGACCCATATACCTTCAACCTCAGCTAATAAGCCGAGAAACTTAGCGCTTGCTCTTGATAAGGGCGAGCGCTTTATTGATCGTGTCGACCTCATGCACAGTCATACCCTCGACCTTGCCACAGCCAGGCGGCACAATAGCACGGGTAAAACCAAGACGAGAAGCCTCAAGAAGGCGCTGCTTGATTTGAGGAATGCGGCGAATCTCGCCGGCCAAACCGACCTCACCTAAAACCACGGTCTTATCCGGCAGAGGCACACCACGGGCAGCTGAGGCAGTAGCAAGAGCCACAGCCAAGTCCACGGCTGGCTCCTTACAGCGCATGCCGCCCACAGTGGCGATATAGACCTCTTTTTCAGAGACACTAAGCCCACCACGAGCCTCAAGTACAGCAAGCACCATTGGCACCCTTGTGGAGTCCAGGCCAGTCACAGCCCGGCGAGGATTACCCTTGGAGGCACTAGCAACAACCAGAGACTGAATCTCCGCGAGGATAGGACGCACACCATCCATGGCCACGGTGATAGCCGTGCCATCAGGACTGGAGTCACGGGTGCTCAGGAAGAGACCAGATGGATCAGGAACCTCCTGAATGCCATCCTCGGTCTGTTCAAAACAGCCCACTTCATCGGTAGCACCAAAGCGGTTCTTAATACCGCGCAGCATGCGCAGGGAAGAGTAGCGGTCACCCTCAAAGTTGAGCACCACATCCACCAGGTGCTCAAGCACACGAGGACCAGCCACATTGCCATCCTTAGTGACATGACCAACCAAAAGCACTGGAATGCCCTTGCTCTTGGCAAGACTAGTAAGAGCCGCAGTGACAGCACGCGACTGAGCCACGCCGCCACTCACGCCGTCTACGCCGGGAGTAGAAACAGTCTGGACAGAGTCCACAATGAGCAGATTAGGCTTGACCTCATCCACATGGCCAAGGATGACTTCAAGATTAGATTCAGAGGCGAGGAAGACATTCTCATGCACACTACCGGTGCGCTCAGCACGAAGACGCACCTGACCGGCTGATTCCTCAGCAGTGACATAGAGACAACGGCGTTTAGGGCCAGAGCGAGCCCAACGGCTCGCCACCTCAAGGAGCAAGGTAGATTTACCAACACCAGGCTCACCGGCAAGAAGTACCACAGAGCCCTGGACAATACCGCGACCAAGCACACGGTCAAGCTCGCCGATACCAGTGGCAAAGACGCGTGACTCCGTCGCGCTGATGGAGGTAAGCGCCCGCGCCGGGCTCTTTGGAGCCACACCGGTGCCAATAGCGAAGCTGCCTACACCAGCCTTCTTCGCGCCACCGCTTTTCTTAAGCGCCGCACCCTCGACAGGATCGAGTGTGCCCCAAGCATCGCAGCCTGGGCAGCGGCCAAGCCAACGTGGGGCGGTGTAGCCGCATTCACTGCACTGATGTGGAATTCCTTTAGCCATAGTCCTATTATCCACATCGATCAGGACAAAAAAGAAGGCCCCCTAGTGGGGGCCTTGAAAAGCTGGGAATTAGTGGCCAGCCTTGTTGTCTTCGTGGGAAGTGCCAACCTGGCGGTTTTCCTTACCTGCGTCGAGGGTTGGAGCCACGATAGCAGCATCAACGGTGATGGAGTGGTTGCCGTCGAACTTGAACTGAACCTGCTTGGTGCCGCCAGCTGCGAAACCAGTGTTAGAAAGGCTGGTTGCGAGGTGGCTGATGCATGCATCCTCGGACTCGGTCAGATCAGAGAGGGCTGCAGAAGAATCTGCAACAATGGAGCAGCCACGGTCAAGGCTGGTGGAGCCATTAAGGGTGACTGGGGAGCCATCGACAGTGACGGACTGAAGGGTGTGAGATACCTGGCCAACCTCGTTGTTGACAGCAGTGAAGCGCAGGGCAGCGGTGTTGGTACCGTCGACCACGACAGCGACATCGCGGACGGCGAGGGTGTTGTCCTCGGTATTGCCAGAAGCACCATCGACGGCAGCAACCTGGCTGGAAGTCTGGCTGATCTGGCCGGCGCTACAAGCACCAAGACCCAGGGCAGCAACACCAGCGAGTGCTACAAGCGCAATATTCTTTTTAGCCAGCACGATAAGTCCTCCGTTATTGGGCTGATTGAGTAATATCTAAAGCTTCTTTTAATAAGCATAACCGCAAAGGAGCCTAAAAGCGTAGTCGACGATCCAAACGGGGGTAACTTTTCGGTTGATATACCCCCGCTCGTGCCGGAAAAGAGCCGGATAGATATGATAAAATACCCAAGTTAGACTTGTTCGAAAGTCAATCTATAGGAGAAGGCATGGATTTCAAGGTCGGCGATACCGTAGTTTACCCACACCACGGCGCAGCGGTGGTCGAGGCTATCGAAGAACGCGAAATAGGTGGGGAGAAGCTCGAGTTTCTCGTTCTGCAAATCCATCAGTCTGACCTGACAGTGCGCGTGCCTGCTAAGAATGCTGAGAAGGTCGGTGTGCGTGATGTCGTCGGTGAAGAGGGTCTGCTGAAGGTCTTCTCCGTGCTGCGCGATGTTGACGTGGAAGAGACCGGCAACTGGTCTCGCCGCTATAAGGCCAACCAGGAGCGTCTGGCTTCCGGCGATGTGAACCAGGTTGCTGAGGTAGTTCGTGACCTGTGGCGCCGCGACCAGGACCGTGGCCTGTCCGCTGGTGAGAAGCGCATGCTGGCTAAGGCCCGTCAGATTCTCGTTGGCGAGCTTGCTCTGGTTGCCAATGTTGATGAGAAGCGTGCTGCTGAATTTGATGCCCAGATGTCTGAGGCCATTGAGCGCCACAAGCAGATGCTGACTTCTGAGGATGAGGAAGAGGCAGGCAACACCCCTGCTGAGGCCGTGGATCTTGACGACCTCGACTTTGACGAAGACTAATGGCCACTGCCGTTATTGCTGCCGCTGGGCTTGGCACGAGGCTAGGTTTTGATAAGCCCAAGGCTTTTGTTGAGCTCGCGGGTAAGACGATCCTTGAGCACTGCATTGAGCATATTCCCGCATCCGTTGACCGAATTATTGTGACGGTATCGGCTGATATGCGTGAGCAGGCTTCCTCCTTGCTCGCAGCTGAAATTTCCTCCGGTCGCCTCCATGTTGTTGAGGGCGGTAAAGAGCGATCCGATTCTGTTCTCTGTGGCCTGCTTGCTGCAAGGGAATTCGGTGCTACCGATGATGAGATTGTGCTCGTCCATGATGCTGCACGCTGCCTCACTCCACCAGAAATTTTTAATGCGGCTATTGCTGCGCTTGAGCACTGTGATGGCGTAATCCCTGTTTTACCTGTGGCAGACACCATCAAGGAAGTTGATGGGGAAGTAATCTCTGGTAGCCCATCACGGTCCAAGCTTCGTGCTGCGCAGACCCCGCAGGCTTTTCGCCTGGGGCAGCTCATTGAAGCTAATCAGCGCATCGAGGGCACCCCTCCTTTTGAATTCACCGATGATGCCAGCCTGATGGAATGGGCCGGCTATAAGGTCCACACTATTGCTGGTAGCCCTGAGGCTCGCAAGATTACTACTGCGGAGGACTATCAGGCAGCCCAACACCAACTTCAGGAGAGCAGCATGTCCATCCCACGCGTCGGTATCGGCACTGATGTCCACCAGATTGAAGAAGGCCGTGACTGCTGGGTAGCCTGCACTCACTTCCCAGGTGTTGATGGTTGTGCTGGCCATTCCGATGCTGATGTGGTTGCCCATGCCATGGTAGATGCTCTGCTGAGTGCTGCTGGCCTTGGTGACCTCGGCTCTTTTGTCGGTGTGGATCGCCCTGAATATAAGGGCGCTTCGGGTGAGCGTCTGCTGCGCGAATGTCGCACCTATCTTGAGGATAATGGCGTGAAGATTGGCAATGTAGCAGTTCAGCTCATTGCTAATACCCCAAAGATGGGTCCTGTGCGCGATGAGGCTCAGGCCAAACTCGCGGAGATTATTGGTGCGCCGGTTTCTCTTTCGGCCACAACCACGGACCATTTGGGTCTCACTGGGCGCGGTGAAGGACGTGCAGCTATCGCCACTGCCGTTATACTTATACCGTGACTCTTAAAATTTATGACTCCGCAACCAAGGAACTACGCGAATTTCAACCACTAACCCCCGGCCATGTCGGAATGTACGTCTGTGGCGCTACGGTCCAGAGCATTCCACATATCGGCCATGTGCGTAGCGGAGTCGCCTTCGATATTGTCCGTAACTGGCTTGAGGCCAGCGGATACTCGGTGACCCTTATCCGTAATGTTACTAATATCGACGACAAGATTCTCAATAAGGCTGCTGAGAATAACACTCCTTGGTGGGAGTGGGCAGCCATTCATGAGCGCGCTTTCCAGGAGGCCTACCGCATTCTGGGTGTGCGTGAACCTTCCCTTGAGCCACGTGCTACCGGCCACATCACTGAGATGGTCGAATACATGCAGCGCATTATTGACAATGGCCACGGCTATGCTGCTGATGGCAATGTCTACTGCTCCCCACTGAATCTCCCTGGCTATGGTCATGTTTCTGGCCAGCGCCTGGATGAGCTGGATCAGGGTGAGTCTGCCGGTACCGGTAAGCATGATCCACGCGACTTCACCATGTGGAAGGCTGCTAAGCCAGGTGAGCCATCCTGGCCAACCCCATGGGGTCCTGGTCGTCCTGGCTGGCATATTGAGTGCACCGCCATGGCCACCAAGTACCTGGGTGCCAGCTTTGATATTCACGGTGGTGGCTTGGACTTGAAGTTCCCTCACCACGAGAATGAGAATGCTCAGGCTGAGGCTGCTGGTGATGGTTTTGCTCAGTTCTGGATGCACAATGGCTGGGTCACTATGAGCGGTGAGAAGATGTCCAAGTCCCTGGGCAATGTGCTCTCCGTGCCAAATGTGGTCAAGATTGTTCGCCCAGTGGAACTGCGCTACTACCTCGGTGCTGCTCACTACCGTTCCATGGTGGATTATTCCGAGCAGGCACTTCAGGAGGCAGCCGCAGGCTACCGCCGTATTGAGGACTGCGTGAACCGTGCTACTGCCACCTGGGGCGAAATTGAGAAGGCCAAGCTGGAAGAGCTGCCGGAGGAATTCATCCTAGCCATGAATGATGACTTCGGTGTTCCAGCCGCCCTGGCTGTAATCCACAACTCTGTACGTCGCGCTAATAGCGCCATTGCTGAGGGCAATGAGGCTGCTGCAGTTAGCGAAGTGGCACAGATTCGTACCATGGCTGGCATCTTGGGTGTGGACCCAATTGCCTGGGGTGATAACACCAAGGACTCCGCTGCAGAGAACGCCCTGCAGAAGCTGGTCGAAGCTCTGCTCGAAACCCGCGAAGCAGCACGTGCTAATAAGGACTGGGCTACGGCCGATGCTGTACGTGACCAGCTCACCGCCGCCGGTATTGTCATCAAAGACGGCCCTAATGGCCCCGAAATTACCCTTAACTAGGAAGAGGACTAAATATGGCAGGAAATAGCCAACGTCGCGGAGCCATGCGCAAGACCAATAAGAAGGGTCAGGCTAAGGGCTCCGGCGGTCAGCGCAAGAAGGGCTTGGCTGGCAAGGGCCCAACCCCAAAGGCTGAGGACCGCGTTTATCACGCAGCACATCGCCGCAAGGTTGAGCGTCAGCGCCGAGATCAGGGCCGTCACTTCAAGGAGCAGCCAGAGATGGTTGTGGGCCGCAACCCTGTTGTGGAGTGTCTGCGCGCCAAGGTTCCAGCAAGCCACCTTTATGTTCAGGAAGCCGTGAGTGCTGATGACCGCCTCAAGGAAGCACTGAACCTGGCTGCTCACCGCAATATTCCAATCCACGAGGTGCCAAAGTTCCAGCTCGATCAGATGACGGGCAATGGCATGCACCAGGGCATTGGTCTGGTTATTCCTGACTACCAGTACGATGACGTCCACGGCCTGATTGAAAAGGCCGGCCCTGAGGGTCTCATTGTCTGCCTGGACAATATCACCGACCCACGAAACCTGGGTGCGATTATCCGTTCCGTGGCTGCTTTTGGCGGTCATGGGGTTGTGATTCCGGAGCGTCGATCTGCTTCGGTTACGGCTGTGGCCTGGCGCACCTCTGCGGGTACTGCCGCACGCCTCCCAGTGGCTAAGGCCACCAATATGGTTCGTGCCCTTCAGACCTTCCAGAAGGCTGGCTATCAGGTTGTGGGCTTGGATGCTTCCGATACCCACACCATTGATAACTATGATGGCACCGGCCCAACCGTGATCGTGGTCGGCTCTGAGGGCAAGGGTATTGGCCGTCTGGTCAAGGAAACCTGCGATACCATCGTGTCTATCCCAATGACTGACTGGGTGGAGAGCCTTAATGCTTCCGTGGCTGCCGGCGTGACCCTGTCTGAGTTCGCTCGTCAGCGCCGCGTGCTTAAGGGCCAAGCCTAGGCGTGGCTCGCGTCACCCTGGCGACTATCGCCCATCATTTAGGTATTTCGCGCACGACTGTGTCGAATGCCTATAACAAGCCGGAGGAGCTTTCGCCGGCGCTTCGGGAGAAGATTCTTGAAACCGCGTGGGAGCTCGGCTATCCGGGGCCGCATCCGGCGGCGCGTTCTTTGCGTACGCAGCGCACCGGTAATATTGGTGTGCTCTTTACTGATTACCTCACCTATGCCTTTGAGGATATTGCTTCGCGCGATTTCTTGGCGGGTATTGCCGAGGCTTCTTTTGGGTCCTCGAATGGGCTGACTTTGATTCCGGCTGGGCCTTCGGATTTTGGGGATTCCGTGGTGCTCAATAACTACCCGGTGGATGGGTTTATTGTCTATTCCGTGGCAGCTGATGACCCGCATCTGGCGAGTGCTAGGAATTTGCAGGTGCCAGTGGTGGTCTGTGACCAGCCGGCGGGGATTATGGACCTGCCTTTTGTGGGCATTGATGACTATGAGGCTATTCAGCCGGCGGCGCGGGCGCTGGTGGAAGCGGGGCATAGCAAGATTGGTGTGCTCTCTATTCGTCTGTCGCGCAAACCCAATAATGGGCCTGTGAGCGCTGAGCGTCTGGCTGGGGCGACCCTTGATGTGCAGAAGCGCCGTGTGGAGGGTGCGCTTTCGGTGATTGGCCATGAGGTGCCGATTATTGAGCGCCATATCAATGATGCTGAGACGGCCTATGATGCCGCCCGTGAGATGCTTGAAACCTATCCTGATCGGACGGCGATTCTGTGCACGACCGACTCTCAGGCGCTTGGTGTGCTGGCCTATGCTCGGGACCACGGAATCCGCGTTCCTGAGGACCTTTCTGTGACGGGTTTTGACGGCATCGGTGACGCTTTGGCGCGTAATCTCACAACAATTATCCAGCCCAATAAGAGAAAGGGCGCTACGGCAGCAAATCTTCTGCAAAAGATGATTGATAAAAAGCCTGTTGAGGACAGGATTTTGCTGCCAACCACATTTAACGCGGGCGGTACGGTACAACCCCCTGGACTATAACACGTCCGTGCAATGGCGGTTGTGAGAATCCTAACATTTCTACCGCTAAATTTGATATCTACTTCATGATCTACTGACAATAGTAGTGTTGCTACTATCTATTTCAGGAGTTTTATCGTGTTGAATTCCCGTAAAGCTCGCCGCATTGGCGGTGCTTTTGTCACCGGCGCGCTCGCGCTCACTTCCACTACCGTAGTCGTATCCCAGGCTTTTGCTGCCGATATTGATCAAGCTCGAACCGAGGCCGTTACTGAGCTCAAGACCACTGACTACCTGACCGAAGCACAGCAGGGTCTCCTTCAGGATGCTGCTAATCAGCAGGAAGATGAGAACTCTCTCAATAGCTGGGCTGATGGTATTAAGACCCTTGCTGCTAACCAGAAGGCCCTGAAGGCCCTCCTCGATGAGGCTACCACGGTCAAGGCTTCCGATGCCTACACCAATGCAACCCAGGAAAATAAAACTGCATATGACCAGGCTGTGACCGGCGGCCAAGCAGTGAAGATGGACTCCCTCACCGCTGATAGCAACCTTGAGTCCGCTACCAAGGCACTCCAGGCTGCGAAGGACGCACTGACCGCAAGCACCGAGTCCTCCAGTCCTGAATCTTCCAGTCC
>JAUMUD010000020.1 GCA_030530875.1 Corynebacterium sp. | reverse complement strand
AGTCACCAAGCCTGAGGTCACGGCCCCTCAAGACAATAAGCCGGAAGAAAAGGGCACCCAGCCTTCTTCCCCAAGCGACAGCTCGGGGGCGAAGCAGGGGCAGCAGAATACACAGGAGCAGCAACAGGCACCGCATCCAGGCACTGCGCCAAGTGAAGCCCCAAGCCGTGGTGGTTCGAGCAAGTTCGGCATCATTGCGCTGATTCTGCTGATTCTTGGCGCTATTGGTGCCGGTGTGGCGGCAATGCCCGGCGCGGCCGGCGGGTTGAACTAGCCGAGTTTTTGTAGGCGCGCTTCCACCAGGCCTTCGAAGTTTTCTTCGGGCTTGGTGGTGTGGGCGCTGATGACCCAGGTGTTGTTATTGACCGTGACGTGGATGTCCACGGTGGTCTTTGGGTCAAAGCGGCGCAGGACCTTCTGCGCCATGGCGATGAGGGTTTCCGCGTCCTTGTCCTGGTGCTTGGCGGGGATTGGGTAGCGGTGGGTGAGGCGCCGGCCGTGGATGGCAATCTCATCCTTGGGGGAATATGGGCCAGCGTTTTGGATCAGATCGGGGCGGACACGGGCGGTGCGGATAAGCGACTGCTCACGGCGCCAGGCAGCAATTTTTTCATGATTACCCGTGGTGAGTACATCGGGCACACTATAGCCATTCCATACGCGGGGGCGGGTATAGCAGGGGGCTTCCAGGAGGCCATCGCTAAAGGAGTCGTCCTCATAGGATTCGGCATTGCCAAGCACGCCGGGGATGAAGCGGGCAAGAGCCTCAACCATGACCATGGTGGCCACTTCCCCACCGATGAGCACATAGTCGCCGATGGAGACTTCCTCAACCTCATAGTTATCCCCGGCCCAGTCGATCACGCGTTGATCAATGCCCTCATAGCGGCCGCAGGCAAAGATGAGTTGTTCGGCCTTCGAAAATTCCTTGGCCAGTTCCTGAGTAAAAGGGCGGCCCGCAGGGGTGGGCACAATAATCTTCGCCTTGGGGGAGGTGGCGGTGCTGGTAATGGCATCCGCCCAGACATTGGGGAGCATGACCATGCCGGGCCCGCCGCCGAAAGGTGTGTCGTCCACCTTGTGGTGCACATCATGCGTCCAATCGCGAAGATTATGCACACCAACCTCAACTAGGCCATTGTCGATGGCCTTGCCCAAGAGTGCTGCGCGCAGGGGCTCAAGATACTCGGGGAAAATTGTGATTACATCAATACGCATTAGAGATCCAGCAACCCTTCCGGTGGCGTGATAAGCAGCCAGCCTTCGTCCACATTGACCTCAGGGACGATTTCCTCACGGAATGGGATGAGTACTTCTTTTTCGTCGATAAGCTTTACCTCGAGGATTTCGCCGGCGGGCATGTGCAGGACGCCGGTCACGGTGCCAATGACGTTGTCATTTTCGCGCACCTCGAGGCCCTCGAGCTCATGGTCGTAGAAGCCATCCTCCTCATAGATTGGCTCCGCCCAAAACTTCATGCCACGCAAGGTTTCGGCCTCATTGCGATTAGGAATTTCCTCAAAGGTGAGCAGCAGACGGCCCTTGTGCACGCGCAGGGTCTTAATGGTTAGTTCGCGCTCTTTGCCGGTTTGGCGGCCGCGCAAAACGGCTCCCACATAAAAGCGCTCCTCCGGGGTATCGGTGGTGGACTCCACTGCCAGTTCACCGCGAATACCGTGGGGCTTTACTACACGTCCGATCATAACTTCATTCATCCCCTCCATTTTAAGCTAAACTCAGAGACAGCAATGCAGTAACTTAGGAAAGGGTAATCATGCCTCAAGAACATGCCGGCCACTGGGTTTTGGCCAGCCTTGGTAAAACCGTGCTTCGCCCCGGTGGCCGCGCCACCACCCACTGGCTCCTGGACTCCTCTGACATCACCCGCAAAGACGTGGTCGAATTCGCCCCGGGCCTCGGTGTGACTGCCCGCGAAATTCTTTCCCGCCACCCACAGTCCTATGTGGGCGTGGACCAAACCGTCCAGCACCCCTACGGCCGTGTGATCAAAGGCTCCGCCCAGGAATCGGGCCTGCCATCCGAGTGCGCCGATGTGGTCATCGGCGAGGCCATGCTCTCCATGCAGTCCGAGAAAAACAAGGCCGCCATCATGACCGAGGCAGCTCGCCTGCTACGGCCCGGCGGATTGTATCTCATCCATGAGCTTTTGCTTCTCGACGACTCCGTAGAAGAAGAGGTCCGCAAGGATCTCGCCCGTGCCATCAAGGTCAATGCCCGCCCTTCGACCTTGGAGGAGTGGACGGCTATTGCTGAGGCCGCTGGCTTTGAGCGTCTGACCTACCGTCCTGCCCCAATGGGTCTTTTGGACCCGAAGCAGATGCTTGCTGATGAAGGCCCGCTTGGTGTGGCCCGCATTATGTTCAATGCTGCCCGTAAGCCTGAGGCCCGTAAGCGCATGCTGCAGATGCGTTCGACCTTCCTCAAGCACAAGGAGGATCTGGGTTCTATCGGTATTGTCTTTAGGAAGAAATAATGGCTCAACTCAATTCTTTTGCTGATTTTCCACCCGTCGACCCGAAGGCTGCTAGGCCTTCGGTGAAGCGCCTCTCCCCTGGCGTGGTGTTGTTCACCTTTGGCCCTGGTCAGAGTCTTAATGACCATAAGGCTGTGCACCCAATTTCTGTGCAGGTTGTTGAAGGTGCGATTGATTTTGGTGTGGGCGAGGAGGTTTATCACCTTGAACCTGGCCAGATTCTTCAGCTGGATAAACTTGTGGTGCACCGGGTGGATAATCATTCCGAGGCACCTGCACGCATGGTTCTTTCCATGCTGTGTCCGCCTCGATAAAATGAGAGCGTGATTCTTCTCATTGATAACTATGACTCCTTCACCTTTAACCTCTACCACCAAGTGTGGCGAGTTACGGGGAAGGAGCCTTTTATTATCCACAATGACGAAGACATTGAGGAGTATCTCCCCAAAGCCTCGGCGATTATCATTGGGCCTGGTCCTGGTAATCCTGATACGCCGAGCGATCTTGGCAATAGTACCCGCGCGATTGAATTCGCCATTGAAAACCAGATTCCCCTTTTGGGAATTTGTCTTGGGCATCAGGCTATTGCCCACTACTTTGGTGGCACCGTGGAGCGCGTGACCCCAAAGCACGGCATTATCGAGGAAATCCTCTACCGTGGTGCACCTCTAAAGGTCATGCGCTATCACTCCCTGGCGGTGACCAAGCTCCCTAGTCCGCTTCGCCCCATTGCCTATGCGCCTGATGGCACGCTCATGGCCTTTGAGCACCCCGAACTTCCTATTCTTGGTATTCAGTTCCATCCCGAATCTGTGGGTACCACTGCGGGTGATGAGATTATCCGCGAGTTCTTTGGAGGGCTTAGCCCAGTCGATGTGATTCTTAGTGTGAATAGGCCTTTTGTGTGGCTGCGCGATAAAAAGAAAGACATTATCCTATTCCCCAGCACTGAGCCGGGCGCGCAGGAGATTCTCTTTTGCACCTATGAGGGTGATATTGAGCGCCACCATATTCGCAATTCCGTCACCATCACTGATGCCGGCATTGAGATTACAGAGTCTGATCCTGGTTTCTTCCCTGACTTCACCCACCACGAACTACCCGATGTTCTCCCAGCCTTAATTGCAGAAATTTCGGGCCTTCAGCTTCGTGATAACCACGACTCCTATATTGAGAAAATCAAGTCTGCCCAGCAGAAGATTCTTGCCGGTGAATCCTATGAGGTCTGCCTCACCACCGCCTGGCAAGGACCAGCCAGCAACTGGTCGCTCCCCCAGCTCCTTGCACTATTCCTCGCTCTCGCACCTAAGCCCACTCCGTATGGTGCCTTCGCTTATCTGGATTCGCGCGTGGTTTTGTCATTCTCCCCGGAGGAATATATCCGCATTGAAGACTGCATTGCCCGCTCCCGGCCGATTAAGGGTACTGCACCAGCGACTGCCAGCACAGATTTTGTGGGCACCAAGGAAATAGCCGAGAACCTCATGATTGTGGACCTGGTGCGCCATGACCTTGGTTCCGTGGCCATTGCCAATGGTGTGGTGGCTGACCCGATTTTGACCGTCGAAACCCATGGGCCGGTCCACCAACTCATTTCCACTATCAGTGCGACCCTTCGCCCAGGGGTTACCCCCGAGGAAGTTTTGGCGGCTGCTTTCCCACCAGGGTCGATGACAGGTGCACCAAAGAAGCGCACCATGGAAATCCTTGAGGAACTTGAGGGCCACCCACGTGGCCTCTATTCGGGCTATATTGGGTATATCGGTGCGAGTACTGCAGCAAGTGTCGTTATTCGCACCCTCATTATGGAGAATCACCACTGGCACTACGGGGTTGGTGGTGCCATTACCGCCCTCTCTGATCCGGAGGCCGAGTGGCAGGAGATTCTCCATAAAAGCCAGATTCTTTTCTCTCTAGGCGGTGAGCATGGAAAACTATGAGGTTGTGGACTCCTTCCGGGTGTGGAATCACCGCATGCTTGGGCGCGAAATGCACGAACGCCGCACCCTGCGCGCCTGCGAACTTCTAGGTTTGCCCTTCCCACCAACGCAGCTTTGGGATAGGGCCATGCAGGCCGGTGATGGTTTCCCGAAACTCTCCATTACCAAGGATCGTGCACGCCTCATTGTGCGCCCCTGCCCACCACTAAAAGAGCAGATTGCCCTGCACCCTATTGCCATTCCTGACCCGCGCCGCTACCCCACCGCCAAAGGCCCCGATATTGCCCTTCTTGGTTGGCTTCGTGAAACCGCCGGGCAACAGGGCTATGATGATGTGATTCTCACCGACCCTGATGGGTTCGTCCTTGAGGCAGGCCATGGCAATATTATCTGGGCCAAGGATGGCAAACTCATGGGGGTCGACCCCAAGCGCAAGGTCTTTCGCGGCATCACCCAACGCCTAATCTTTTCCAGCGGTGTGCCCTACACTTATGGCTATATCACCCCGGAGGAGCTCTTCCACACTCAACACTGGGTGGTTAATTCCCTGCACGGTGTGCGTCGCGGCTATGATAGGCCGCTGGACTCCCCCGAGGCCCAGCCCTGCGGTGAGGATCAGATTCCGTGGATGGCGCAGATGACGGAGCGCCTCTGGAAGTACTACGCCGATAGTCCCCAGACATAAAAAAAATACCGGCCCCAGTGGGACCGGTAGAGAAGGGGGCTGAATTACTCAGCAGCCTCTTCGGTAGCTTCCTCAGCTGCAGCTTCTTCAGCAGCCTCGGCTGCCTCTTCTGCCTCAGCCTCAGCAGCTGCTTCCTCAGCAGCCTTCTTCTTGGCTTCTTCCTTAGCCTTACGACGGCTCTCGGTGATGGCCTCAGCGGTTGGACCATTAGCAGCTTCCTGGAGAGCAGCGTTGAAGAGGTCGAGCTTGCTTGGCTTTGGCTCGGCAACCTTCAGGGTACCCTCAGCACCTGGGAGACCCTTGAACTTCTGCCAGTCACCGGTCACCTTGAGCAGAGCAAGAACAGGCTCGGTTGGCTGTGCGCCAACGCCCAGCCAGTACTGAACGCGCTCGGAGTTAACCTGGATAACAGATGGGTCATTCTTTGGGTGGTAGATACCGAGGTTCTCGATAGCCTTACCGGAACGACGGGTACGTGCGTCAGCAACGACGATACGGTACTCAGGGGTACGGATCTTACCCATACGCTGAAGCTTAATCTTAACAGCCACGATGGCTCCTTTTCTTTGGTCACTGGGCAGTTCAGACAATCACACCTTGTGTGTGATCCGGTTCAACCCTTGATGTTTAACCTGCGTGTGACCACCGGTCGTCCGTAGGCGATGACGGTGTTACGCAGCATTCAACCCCAACCACTTTACAGTAGTCGGGGTTGAAACTCAAATCCTACTTGCCCTTACCGAGCTGCTTGGAGATTGCATCGAAGTCCAGGTTCTCCATGCCCTTCGGCATAGGCATTCCGTTTGTTCCCGGAAGACCCGGCATGCCGGGGATTCCGCCACCCATTCCCGGCATTCCTCCGCCTTGCTGCATCTGCTTGAGCTGCTTTTGCATCTCACGCATCTGACGCATCTGGCTCATGGCGCCGCCGCCACTACCCTTGCGGCCCTTCTTCTTGCCCTTGCGGCCACCCTTTTGCTTCTTGGTGGCCGAGCGGCCTGGCATGCCGAACTGGCCGGCCATCTTGCCCATCATCTTCTTGGCATCATTGAAGCGGTTAATGAGCTGGTTGACATCCTGCACGGTCACACCGGAACCATTAGCAATACGCTTACGGCGCGAGGCATTAAGAATCTTTGGATTTTCGCGCTCGGCAGGGGTCATGCCGCGAATAATGGCCTGGATGCGATCCAGCTGCTTTTCATCAACCATGTCGGCCATTTGGCTCATCTGCTTGCCACCAGGCAGCATCTTCAAAATATTGCCAATTGGGCCCATGCGACGAATCATGAGCATCTGATCCAGGAAGTCATTCAAGGTGAGCTCACCGGAGAGCATGCGTTCAGCAGAACTTGCGGCGGTCTCCTGGTCCATGACCTGCTCGGCCTGCTCGATAAGGGAGAGCACATCACCCATACCAAGAATGCGGCTGGCCATACGCTCAGGGTGGAAGATGTCGAAGTTATCGAGCTTCTCACCGGTGGAGGCAAAAAGAATTGGCTTACCGGTTACCTCACGGATGGAAAGAGCGGCACCACCACGGGCGTCACCATCAAGCTTCGTCAAAACCACGCCAGTAAAGTCCACACCATCACGGAAGGCTTCGGCGGTGGTCACCGCATCCTGACCGATCATGGCGTCAATAACAAAGAGGACCTCATCAGGGTTGACGGCCTCACGGATATTGCGCGCCTGGGTCATCAGTTCCTGGTCAATACCAAGACGACCGGCGGTATCGACAATCACCACATCGTAGTGGTCATTCTTGGCCTTCTCCACGCCTTCGCGGGCCACCTGCACAGGATCCGTGGTCCCTTCCTGTGGACCATAGAAGGCCACCTCAGCCTGGCCGGCAACAATGGAAAGCTGCTGGACAGCACCAGGGCGCTGAAGGTCACAGGCAACAAGCAGTGGCGTATGGCCCTGCTTGCGCAGATGCAAGGCGAGCTTACCAGCAAGGGTGGTCTTACCAGCACCCTGAAGACCAGCAAGCATAATCACCGTTGGAGGGTTCTTAGCAAGGCTCAAACGGCGGGTTTCACCACCGAGAATCTGGATAAGCTCCTCGTTGACAATCTTGATAACCTGCTGGGCAGGGTTCAAGGCTTCGGAGACTTCCTGGCCGGCAGCACGCTCCTTGATTCGCTTAATAAATTCACGAACCACAGGAAGAGAGACGTCGGCCTCCAAGAGAGCAAGGCGGATTTCACGCGCGGTGGCATTAATATCGGCCTCGCTCAGCTTGCCTTTACCGCGTAGACCAGATAGTGCCCCGGTCAAACGGTCAGATAGGGATTCGAACATCTCTCTCCTAATTGAAAATCGGACTAATTTGGTGCCAAAGCGGACATGACTGCCTTTTCCACCGCAGCCCTATCCACAGCAGTCGCAAAAGCGAACTGCCCTACCATGGTATCACCAGGATTATATACATTAGCCCATTCTAGTTCAGGCAACACCTTTAGCAAGGCCGCCATCGCACCGCGCCTATCCACGGTACGAATCTCAATGACCTTGTCACTAAACCAGTAGGTGGCCGTATTTGCCGCCCCGCAGGCAGGTGGTTCCTTATACACGCCGGATTTGAAATTCTGGATGAAATTCTGCTCATCAAAACGCGTATGCATACTTGCACGCACATCGAATTGCACGTTCATATGCTGGTCGACCTGCAGGGACATAATCTTCCATTCCTTGGCAGCGAGCACTGCTAGCATGCGTGTAAAGGCCTGGCGTCCAGTACCGGCCCAGAAAATCCGGGCACTATCCTCGCCAGTTTTTTCAATGGCAAGGTCACCCGGCATGTGGATTCGTGGGGCTTCTGGTTGGGTGCGCACAAGCCGTTCTCGCACCTTGGCTGCAATATAGCGTACCGACGCCTCAGTATTTGTCGTCCACACACCTGGGCCGGTGGCTAGGGAATCATGCTTGGTAAGCACCTCAAGGAGGTCCAAAATCAGCACATCATAGTGCAGCTTGTCCAGGACTTCATTAACCACCTGCTCGTCGACCTTTTGGTTTGCGAGCCGTGCAAGCAAGGTGTGTTCGCGCACGAGCGTTTCGACGATGAGACGGTCGCGGGTAGGAAGCCCCATGCGAAGACCCATCTGGCTTACCATCTCTGCACCCACCTCAGAGTGCGGGCGATCATAGCCCTTACCCATATCGTGATAGAGCGCCGCCAAAAGCAAAAGGTCAGGGCGTGCAACCTTCACCGAATCACTAGCACAGCCCACCACCGTATTGATGGTGTGAATATCAATGGTATTGATATGGGATGGCTCACGAGGCATAAGCTCACGAATATGGCCCCATTCGGGAACAATACGCTCCCAGAGCCCATGGCGGTCCATATCCTCAATCACCTGAGCAGAATGCTCAGGGCTAGCCAAAATTGCAATGAAGTCACTTTGTACATTGCGAGGCCACGGTTCCAACAGTGGTGGCAGAGTTTTTAGCTTATTCCAGGTGGAATCCGGCACACGCAGACCCGTGCGCGCAGCAGCCGCTGCCACACGAACCAAAAGCCCAGGGTCGGCGAAGTTGGCATTGCGGCTAAAGGTAATTTCGCCAAGATTTTCCACCACGTCCACATCCAGAGGCTTGCGGGATGCGCGGTTAAAGAGGCGTGGGCGCTGGGTCATGGCACGGGCCTGCTGCATGGCTTGGGTGAGTGCCCTATCAATATCGCGGGCAGCACCCGCAATGGCACGGGAGAGCTCATAGCGATCGGCATAGCCCATATCCCTGGCAATACTTGCCGCAAATTCAGGGTCGAGCACATCGCGCGCACGCCTGGACTGCTCATGGAGACGGAATCGGACCTCCAACAAAAGCGCGCGTTCCGCGCTTAGATCAGGGGCATCCGCCACATGGGCCAGAGCCAGGGCACGCAGCAGCTCATGGTCACGAAGACCACCACGACCATGCTTAATATTTGGATGCGTCATCGCCACCAAGGAACCAGATCGGCGCCAGCGGCTAATGGCAATATCAGCAATCTCGTTATATTTCTTTGGCACAATGGTGCGCCAGGCTTTGAAGACCATATCGCGGGTGCGATTGACCACATCCTCATTGCCCGCCACAAATTTCAAATCCAGAAGGGCAAGAGAGGCGCTAATATCCGCACCCAGCATATCCACGCATTCCTTGGGGGTGCGCACGGCATAGTCGAGACGCTTCTTGGCATCCCAGATTGGGTACCAGATGGTGCTCACTGCCTCCTCATCAAGAGGCCCCTCGTGGATGAGCAGCAAATCATAATCGGAATAAGGGGTGAGTTCCCCGCGGGCAAAACTTCCGGTTGCGGCAAGGGCCGCACCCTCAGGAATCTCAAGGGATTCAAGAAGAGTGCGGCCCTCAGCCAGAAGTTCTGCCGACGTGCTAGACAGCGTCGACACCACGTTCTCCTGTTCGTACTCGAATAAGGTCGATAACATCCGTGACCCAGACCTTACCATCACCGATCTTGCCGGTGCGGGCGGTCTCTACGAGGGCATTGAGGACATCTTCGAGAATATCATCACCGACGACAACCTCCAGCTTGACCTTTGGCACGAAGTCCACGGCGTACTCAGCGCCACGGTAGACCTCGGTGTGGCCACGCTGCTGGCCAAAACCCTGGGTTTCGGTAACGGTCATGCCGTGAACACCGACCTGCTCGAGGGCTTCCTTAATATCGCTAAGAACGAAGGGCTTAACAATCGCTGTTACGAGCTTCATTTCCTACTCCTCTTCCATTACCTAATATCAGGACCGATGGTATCATATGCGGACTCGCCGTGGACCTTGGTGTCAATACCGGTGACTTCAATGTCCTCGCTGACACGCCAGCCCATGATGGCCTTGAGTACAAATGCAATGATAGCAGTTACAATGCCGGCGAAGATAACGGCAACCACGGCGATGATGATCTGGACGATGAAGAGCTTGAAGCCATCGGAGCCGCCACCAGTGAGAAGGCCGCGACCATCAGCGAAGAGGCCGATACCAATGGTGCCCCAGAGAGCGGCGCAGAGGTGCACGCCCACGACATCGAGGGAGTCATCGAAACCGAAGCGGTACTTAAGACCAACAGCGAAGGCGGCGATGACACCACCGATGAAACCGAGAATGATGGAGGTCAGTGGGGTTGCAGCACCCGCAGCTGGGGTGATGGTGACCAGACCTGCAACAATACCGGAAGCGGCGCCAAGGCTGGTTGCGTGGCCGTCGCGAAGCTTCTCGACGATAACCCAGCCAAGCATAGCTGCGGCGGTGGCGATGGTGGTGTTGAGCCATGCCAGACCAGCAGCACCGTCAGCGGCGAAGGCGGAGCCGGCGTTGAAGCCGAACCAGCCGAACCAGAGGAATGCAGCACCGGTCATAACCAGTGGGAGGTTGTGTGGACGCTGTGGGGCGGTCTTGAAGTTCTTGCGAGCGCCAACAATGAGAGCGAGCACAAGGGCTGCAGTACCAGCGGAGATGTGAACCACGGTACCACCGGCGAAGTCAATAGGCTCGATGAGGGCCTTGCCATCCTCGCCGACACCGAAGATCTTGGCAGCAAGGCCAGATTCAGCACCGGAGAGAAGGCCGCCACCCCAGACCATGTGGGCCAGTGGGGCATAAACCAGGGTTGCCCAGCAGCCGGAGAAGACCATCCAGGTGGAGAACTTCACACGCTCTGCCAGAGCACCGGAGATAAGGGCCGTGGAAATTACGGCGAAGGTGAGCTGGAAGCCCACATCGATGATATTGGGGTAACCATTGGCACCGGCGATGTAATTGCCATCAGCGTCAGTGATGGAATCCTTCAGGCCAAAGAACTCGAAGGGGTTTGCGATAATGCCGGCCACATCATGACTACCGTAGGAAATGGACCAGCCCCACAGGACATAAATGATGGACACAACACCGATGGTGCCGAAACTCATCATCATCATATTCAGCACGGACTTCTGGCGGCTCATGCCACCGTAGAAGAGTGCAAGGGCTGGGGTCATTAGCAGCACCAGGGATGCGGACATCAGCATCCACGCGGCGTTGCCGGATTGGGTTAGAAGTTCTTCACTAGTCACTTCGTGGCCTCCTTTTCTTTCTTTACCTGTAATAAACTATAGACCAATAGATTATGATTCGATAAATCAACAGGTAATTGGGCGTGTTAGGAGACCTAGAACGCAAAAAAGAGGTGGCGTACACCACCTCTTGATTCACCTTTAAGGCTGGGGCAAGCTTTAGCCCAGTAGGGCGTCGATGAATGCTTCGACCTCAAATGGGGCCAAATCATCAGGACCCTCGCCCAGACCCACGAGCTTGACTGGGACACCGAGCTCTTCTTGGACCTGGAAGACAATGCCGCCCTTGGCGCTGCCGTCGAGCTTAGTCAAGGCCACACCTGTGATATCGACGACCTCACTGAAGGTGCGGGCCTGCATCAGGCCATTCTGACCGATGGTTGCGTCGAGCACCAGGATGACTTCATCAACCTTGGTGCGCTTCTCCACCACGCGCTTGACCTTGCCAAGCTGGTCCATCAGGTCCACGGAGGTGTGAAGACGTCCTGCGGTATCAATAAGCACCACATCAGCCTTCTGCTCGATGCCCTTGGATACGGCATCGAAGGCCACGGATGCTGGGTCAGCACCCTCTGGGCCGCGCACGGTGGTGGCCCCTACCCTATCGCCCCACATTTGAAGCTGGTCGGCGGCGGCTGCGCGGAAGGTATCGGCCGCACCCAAGACCACGCTATGGCCCATGGATACAAGCACGCGGGCAAGCTTGCCGGTGGTGGTCGTCTTGCCGGTGCCGTTCACACCCACAACAAGCACGACACCAGGGTTGCCGGAGACGTTGATGGCACGGTCGGACTCTGGGGCGCAGTTAGCCATGAGCACGCTCTTGAGCATGGCGCGCGCCTGGGCCTCATTTTCCACGCCCTCAGAAGCAACCTTCTCGCGCAAATCCTCCACAATCTTCATGGTCTGCTTGGTACCAAGGTCCGCCATCAAAAGCGTATCCTCAATCTCTTCCCAGGCATCCTCATCCAGGTCACCGGCGCTCAAAACACCGAGCAGGCCCTGGCTAAAGGCGTTCGAGGAGCGGGAGAGGCGACCACGCAGGCGACCCAGGCGACCAACGGCTGCTTCTGGTACTTCTCGCTCAACCTCGGGTACAGGCTCTGGTTCAGGTTCTGGCGCGGTCTCGGCGACCTCCTTCTCCTCTTCCTTCACGCGTTCCTGGACAGTCTCGACGGCATCGTCGATGACTGGCTCGACAGCGTCCTTGACCTCAGCCTTGATCTCCTTGGCGCGCAGGTCGGCCTCGGCACGCTTTTCCTCGACCTTTTCCTTAATATCGGAGACAGTCTCAACCACATCGGCGGCGAGCTTTTCCTCGAGCTTTTCTACGCGGTCCTCAACCTTGTGCTTGAGCTCCTCTGCGTGTGGGAGCACGGCGGCGTCGATAGCCTCGTTGATTTTATCGGCGGCGGAGGAGATTTTCTGGTCGGCGTCGAGGATGGCCTCGTCGACACGCTCACGGGCCTGGTCGAGCTCCTGGCCGGGCAGAAGGTCCTTTTCCTTCTTTGGGGTGCCGAAATTGAAGTTCGCCGCACCCATCTGATTGCTTGCCTGGTAGTTACCAGACTTATCAATAGCCTTGGTGTCCTCACTATCGGTAAAAGAAATCTTCTTTTTCTTACCGCGGGCAACAAGGGCCGCGATAAGAATAATCACGGCCACAATGACCACAAGGACAATAATGATGGCAAGAGTAGAATTCATGCCACTAAGTTTACCGGTTAGTCGCCGGCCGGGGCGTTATCCGGGGTGCGGAGTCGCTGAGTAAGCGTGCGGGACACACCATCGCGCATGGTAATGCCGTAGAGCACATTGGCGACTTCCATGGTGAGCTTCTGGTGGGTGATGACCAGAAGCTGCGAGTTGGTGCGAAGCTGCTCAAAGAGGCGGATGAGGCGGCGCAGGTTGGCCTCGTCGAGCGCGGCCTCGACCTCGTCCATGACATAGAAGGGGCTTGGGCGGGCCATGAAGATGGCGACCAGCATCGCCAAAGCTGTCAGCGACTTTTCACCACCAGAGAGCAGGCTCAGCCGCTTGACTTTCTTTCCTGGTGGGCGGGCTTCAACCTCAATGCCGGTGGTGAGCATGTCCTCGGGGTCGGTGAGCACCAGGCGCCCAGCGCCGCCTGGGAACAGGGTTTGGAAGATTTCGGGGAAGATTTTTTCCACGTCATACCAGGCATCGGTAAACAGTTGCAGGATGCGCTTGTCGACGTCCTTGATTACCGTGCGCAGATCGGCGCGGGCCTTTTCCACATCGGCGATTTGTTCCTCGAGGAAGTCATGGCGCTGCTGCAGGGCCTTAAATTCTTCCAGGGCCAGTGGGTTGACTTTGCCCAGGGAGGCCAGGGATTTTTCTTTCTTGGCCAGGCGGGCTTTCCATTCTTCCACATCAAATCCGGGCTTTTCGACGATCTCTTTAAACTCCTCTTCGAGTTCACCGAATTGGGCTTCTTGGACGCGCACATGGGCTGAGTTAAGCGCAATTTCGGCCTTGTGCTTGGCCTCTGTTGCTTTGCCCAGGCGCTCGGTGGCGCGTGCTGCTTCACCCTTGGCGTTCTGGGCGCTGGCTTTGAGTTCGGTTTGGCGGGCAAGGAGTTGGTCGCGCTGGGCCTGTGCTCGACTCAAAGCGCTAGTAACTCGGGAAGTGAGTGTCTCCGCGTATTGGAGCACTGTTTCCGCAGTGGCTTTACGCGCTTTACGCTTGGCCATTTCGGCCTGGTGGCGTTTTAAGTTTTCTTCCTCGCGCTTTGCTTGGCGGCGAAGATGATCTTCTTTACCACGGTGTTCATTGGCCTGGTCCTGGGCTTGGCGAAGATTCATCCTCGCCTCCACCTCCTTATTGCGTGCCTCTTCCAGGGTGGCGCGCAATTTATCACGGGTCTCCGGATTCGCCTCGGTGTCGATAAGACTATCGTCGACCTTCTTGGTGGCAAGCTCAATCTGAATGTCCAATTGGCGCTCGCGGGCGCGCAGTTCTGCTACCTGGGTATTGTGGCGCTCGACTGCTTTGGTGGCGCGTTCTACTGCTTCCAGGGCTCCGCGCTTTTTTTGTTCTTCTTCACGCTTCTTTGCCATGGCAGTAGCGGTAGCGATACGCGCTTCTTGGGCGGCTGCTACTGCCCCGCCCACTGTTGCCTGCACCTCAGCAAGGCTCACCTTGTTCGCCTCCAGCTCTTGCTGGAGCGCACGGATGTCATGGGCGAATTGCACCGAGGACTGCTCCTGACCCAAGCTCAGCCACCCCTGCCCCACCAGGTGGCCAGCTTTAGTTACTGCGCGCAGGCGTGGTTCGGCCTCCACAATGGCCCGTGCTTCCTCGAGGTTTTCTGCCACGACAATGTCGGCAAGTAGTCGGTTGATGGCTGGATGGATAGCCTCCAGGTGGTCAAGCAGCCAGGTGCCCTGGCTGAGTTCAATGTCAAGGTGCCAGGGTTCCTTATCGTCGCCCTTAGTGAGAAGAACGGTATGGGAAATTCCGGTTGGGTCCTGCAGGGAGTCGAGCACCGAATCCAGATCACCAATAAGGGCCTCAGTGAAGTCCCCCAGTGCTGCTTCCAGGGCGCGTTCAAAACCAGCCTCCGCCTGCAGGCTCTCTGCCAGTGGGCTAAAACTTGCGAGTGCCGGGATAGTCTCCAGGGCGCTTTGCTTTGGTTTTTGTTCTTCGAGCACCTCGATACGGGATTCGAGGGCGCTCACTTTGCGCTCAAGTTCGCGCTCTTGGCCGCGAAGCTGCTTCAATCGCTCCTCGGCTGCCTGTTCTTCGGCCTTGACCTGCGTATCATCCACCGCTGATTCACTCAGCGTCTCTGCCTGGGCCTTGGCGGTGCCGAGTTCTTCTTCCAGGCGGCGCGCTTCACTCATGGCGCGCTCAATCTCAGCGACCAGGCTTTCGCGCTGGGTGTGCAGGGATTCGAGGCGCACCTTGCCCTCACGCTGGGCGGCAATAGCCTTGACATGAGCCTCATATTCGGCCTCTGCCGACTGGGCCTCTTTTTCAATATTTTCAAGTGTTGCGCGTACCTGCTCGCGAATCTCACGGGCCGTGGCTACTGCCCCATCAAGTTCTTCTTGCTTCTTCTTGGCCAGATCGGCCCGCTGAAGAAGATCGGCTGGGTTCATGCCGCTAAAGGGCACATTGGGGTTAATGGACTGGGCGCGCTCACGGGCAATACGCTCGGTAGCTGCGAGTTTTTCCTTAAGCGTGGAGAGACTGAAGAACAACTGTTGCGCCAAATCAACTCCGAGCTTGGACAGCTCTTCGTCGATTTGCGAAAAATTAGTATCGGCTTCTGCTTTGAGTTTATTAGCTAGCTCGAGTTCTGCTGTTGCTGCTGCGAGCGCTGCTTCAGCGACTTTAGTCTGGTGTGCCAAGTCCAGTGCCTGGAAAGTCTCAATAACTTTGCGGGCCTCGCGCACCTCAGCCTGCAAAACCTGAGCCTTACCTGCTGCCTCTGCCTGGCGGGAAAGCGGTTTTAACTGGCGCTTAAGCTCACCAATAATGTCATAGAGGCGATCAAGATTGGCCTGCATATTAACAAGCTTGCGCTGCGCCTTTTCCTTACGACGCTTATGCTTGAGCACACCTGCAGCCTCCTCAATAAAGGCGCGGCGATCCTCAGGCTTAGATTGAAGTATTTCCGAGAGGCGGCCCTGCCCCACAATCACATGCATCTCACGGCCAATGCCGGAATCAGAGAGCAGCTCCTGAATATCCATCAGGCGGGCCTTGGCCCCATTAATCTCGTATTCGCTTGCCCCATCGCGAAACATACGACGAGTAATGGACACCTCAGTAAACTCGATGGGCAGTGTGCCATCGGAATTATCAAAAGTGAGGGTGACTTCCGCACGGCCCAGGGCCTGGCGCTCACCGGCACCGGCGAAAATCACATCCTCCATGGTTGACCCACGAAGGGTCTTTGCACCCTGCTCACCCATGACCCAGGCAAGAGCATCAACAATATTGGACTTGCCTGAACCATTGGGGCCAACCACTGCACAAATACCTGGCTCAAACTTCAGGGTTGTTGCCGAGGCAAAAGACTTAAAGCCCTTGAGTGTCAGTGATTTAAGGTGCATCTCTTCCTATTTCTTATCCCAGCATTCCATGCCGGCCCAACCGCGGGTGGAGGAAGGAATATCCTCACGGTAGAACTGTGGGTCCTTGCCAACATGGCGCTGCTGATCGTAGTTCTTCAAAAGGACCAGGGCGACGCCACCGAGTGGGATAAGCGCAATGAGGTTGACTGTAGCCATCAAACCGGAGAAGACGTCCGCCAAGGACCATACCAATGGAATGGTACCAAGTGCGCCCAAGAATACGCAGAGAACCACCAGCAAACGGAAAATAGGCATCACAGACTTATTCTGGGTAAGGAACTGAATATTGGCCTCACCATAGTAGTAATTACCAATCACCGAGGAGTATGCAAGGAAGATAATGAGCACGGTGAGGAAGTGAATACCCCACTCGCCAACGGAATTAGCAAGAGCGTGCTGGGTAAGAGCCATACCACCCTCGGCAGCACCGAGGTCCTTAGTGCCAAGAAGCACGATGAAGGCGGTGATGGTGCACACCAGGATGGTGTCGAAGTACACGCCCAGAGTCTGGGAGAGACCCTGCTTGACTGGGTGGGAGACCGTAGCGGTAGCGGCAGCATTTGGCACAGAACCCATACCGGCCTCATTGGAGAACAGGCCTCGGCGAACACCCTGCATCACCACGGCACCGAAGGTGGCACCAACAAACTGGCGGACACCGAAGGCACCGGCGATAATATCGCTAAACATGCCTGGGACCTGCTTGATATTAATAATGATGACAATAATGCCCACCACCACATAGGCCATGGCCATAATTGGCACAATCACCTGGGTGACATTGGCAATACGGTGCACACCACCGAAAATCACCAGCGCGGTCACCAGTGCGGTAATGAGGCCAACAATGAGCTTGATGGTATTGTCGTGGCCATTATCAAAAGAGTTCACCATGGCGGCAGCAATGGAATTGGACTGCACAGCATTAAAGACAAAACCGTAGGTTACTGTGATGAGAATGGCAAAGAGGGCCGCCATCCACTTCCAACCAAGGGCCTTGGTGATGTAATAGGCGGGGCCACCACGGAAGGCATCACCACTGCTGCTCTTATAGGCCTGGGCCAGGGTGGACTCAACGAAGGAGGTTGCGCCACCAAGAAGGGCGAGCATCCACATCCAGAACACAGCACCAGGGCCACCAAGGGAGATAGCAAGGGCCACACCGGCCACATTGCCCGTACCCACACGGGAGGCCGCGGAAATAGTAAAGGCCTTGAAGGCCGAAATCTGCTTTTCCCCACCGTCCTCGGCTGGCTTTTCAGTCACAGCCTTGAACATGTCAGGGATATAGCGAATCTGAACAAAAAGGGTGCGCAGGCCAAACCACACGCCTGCGACCACGAGCAAAACAATAACGAGATACCAGTATTTATTATTAAAAGCTTCAATCAGCTCTACGGTTTTATCCATACAGGAACTATATCAAAGCTAACCAATAATTTATACTTCAACAGTTATTGACTTATTCTGGTGCCGGTACCTCGGTAAGACCATGCTCGGCACGAAGACGGTTAATGGCCTCCAAGGCGGCCTTTTGCTCGGCAGCCTTCTTATTATGACCCACACCCTGACCGTATTTCACACCATTAACAAGAACCTCAGCGGTAAAGGTTGGGTCATGGACTAGGCCCTCCTGCACTGCAGTATAGGAGGCCATTGGCAATTTGAGTGAGGCCAGAAGCTCCTGCAGCGAGGTCTTGGAGTCCATGGTGAGAGACTCAGCAGTCGAGGTGCGCACTTTGTCCCCAAAGTGGCGCAGCACAAGCTCATTGGCGGTTGGCCAACCATACTGGATATAGACGGCACCAATCAGCGCCTCAAAGGTGTCGGCCAAAATGGAGGTCTTATTGGCACCACCAGACATGGTTTCACCACGACCAAGCAAAATATAGCTTCCCAGATCGAAGGTGCGAGCAACCTCGGCTAGTGAGAATCCGCTAACCACGGCAGCTTTCATCTTCGACAAGCCACTTTCGGGAATATTGGGGTGCACCTCAAAGAGCTTGGTGGCCACAGACAAACCAAAAACGGAGTCGCCCATAAATTCCAGGCGCTCATTATTTGGCAGCATCCCATTCTCATTGGCAAAACTGCGGTGCGTAAGTGCCAGGCGAAGCAGATCATCACGGATCTCAACACCCAGCGCATCACAGAGCGCCTTCTTATCCAGCGCTGCAAAGGCCTCTTCTAGTGCGGCTTCGCCAGTGAGTCGGCCTTTCTTATTCATAGAAATTTCTCCAATCCTGCCCAGCGTGGATCCGGGGCGGACTCGGTATCACTCACCTGTGGTTCGCAACCACAATGAGGGGCAAATGGCAGGGTCGTGCCCATTTCATCCACCACTGGCTGGGTCATATCAATATAGCCATCATCAGTGACGACAGGAAGGTCATCCTCAGACAAGTCCTCAGTGCCTTCGGCATCGGCAGAAGCCAGGACGAACTGGTCAAGTTCAAGCTCATAGTCCTCACTAAAGTCCTCACCGCACTGGGCGCACTGGGCTGCCAAGGTAGCGCTCAAACTCAGGTGCACATTAAAGACCACACCCTGGTGGCTAATATCAGCCTCGACCGTAATTGGTGCACCCTCAGGGATACCAATGACGCGCAGACCCAAATGATACGGGGCTGCCCCCTCCTGGGAGTAGTGTTTGAAATCCCCCTCATTCAGGGCGTTAATATCAAAAACCAGTGGGTTCATTAGCGACCAGAGACTCCCCTACCGCGACGAAGGGCCGCACGGTCATTGGACACGGCACGCAGGGTCGCATTCAAACTATTTTCAAAATCAGCCAGGGTCTTATCCACATAGTTATCGCAATCAGTACGAAGCTTGGTGGAATCAGCATGGGCCTGGTCCATAATGCGGTTGGCCTCCTCATTGGCACGGCGAACAACCTCAGATTCGGACACCAGGCGCTTTTGCTCATCCAGACCCTCCTGGACGCGGCGCTCATAGAGGCTCTTAGCCTCGGCGTCGAGACGCTTTGCCTCAGCCTCCGCACCATCAACCAAGCGGTCGGCATGGGCGCGCGCATCCTCCTCGGTGCGGGCAGCGCGATCCTCAGCATCCTCAATCATCTGACGGGAACGGGCCTCCGCATCCGCAACCAAATCATGCGCCTCCTGGCGGGCACGCTCGGTCACATCATCAGCCTCCGCGGTAGCATCCTCTACCAGCGCAGTTGCATGATTTTGCGCATTTGCAATAATCTCATCGGCCTTATCGTTGACATCCTGAGCATCATCAAGCTCGGTTGGTAGTGCATCGCGCAGCTCATCAATCAATCGCTGCATTTCAGCACGGGGAACCAAACAATTGGAGGTCATAGGGACACCAACAGCCTGGTCAACAATTTTGACCATATCATCAAGACATTCAAACACGCGGTACATACAAGCCATATTACCTGTTTTGGACTAACCTTGACGGTATGGCTCTCCTTCCTGCGAACATTCCTACAATTAATTTTTTCGGCCAGCCGGTGGAAAGAATCTATTACCTGGATTCTGAGACAGGCCGTGCCACGGTCTACCTTGATGATTTCGCTGGCCGCATGCCGGAGAGCCCCGAGGAGCTGGTTCGTGCCACCAGTTACGGCATCGGTGTTGTGCTTGCCGACGCCCACGCACGCGAGGCCACCGAGCTTGTTTTGAGGTTGCGCGAACCGGAGGGCCCGGTTTTCCTTCCCTTGGATTGTGGGCTTGGTATAGCTGTTGCCCTAGGCATTGACCCTGGTACACATTTTGAGGGTTTGGCAGCCCTGCCCACCGTGAGGGGTTTGGATATGACGCGTATTAACTTCGGGGCCTCCCAACTTCCCGTGCACTGGGACGCAGTGCACGTCGATACGCCCAAGGAGGCAACCGCGATTCAGCAGGAATATTGTTCACGGGTTGGGGCCGAGCTTTGCCCAGATTTGGCTGGGCTTCCGACGATTTTTTGGCAGGTGAAATTATGAGTACTTTTTCGTGGCTTGGTTCCTACTATGAGGGTGGGCCGCTTGGCTGGCAGCAGGAATTTTACCGGTGGATGCATGCCAATCCGGAGCTTTCCGGCTTTGAGGAAGAAACTGCTGCTGCTATTGCGCACAAGCTCGCCGAGTTCGACTGTGAGGTAAAAACCGGCATTGGTGGGCATGGTATTGTGGCCATCTTCCGCAATGGCTCGGGCCCAACGGCCTTGATGCGTGCCGATTTTGATGGTCTGCCGGTGTTGGAAACCACCGATGTGCCGTGGAAGTCCACCAAGGTGCAAAATGGCAAGCCCACCATGCATGCCTGTGGGCATGATATGCACACCACGAGTCTGCTTGGCGCCTGCCAGATTATGGATAAGAATCGCGATAAGTGGGCCGGTACCTTTATTGCCCTTTTCCAGCCGGCGGAGGAAACCACCGCGGGTGCCCTTGCCATGGTCAATGATGATTTGGGCTCCTATATTCCGAAGCCTGATTATTGCTTTGGTCAGCATATTGTGCCAGGGCCTGCCGGCGCTGTGATGAGTATGCCGGGTGGCGCTTTGGCTGCCTGTGACACCATCACTATTACGCTGCATGGTAAGAGTGCGCATGGTTCGATGCCACATAAGTCCATTGACCCGACCTTCCTTGCGGCCATGATTGTGGTTCGCCTCCAGGGCATTGTGGGCCGTGAGGTTGACCCCTTTAATTTTGCGGTGATTACCGTGGGTACCCTGCAGAGTGGCGACACCAACAATACGGTTCCTAATACGGCGAAGCTCGTGCTTAATTGCCGTTTCTATAATGATGAGGTCAAGGCCGCGGTATACGAGGCTATTGAGCGTGTGGTCAAGGCCGAATGTCTTGCCTCGAATTGCCCACAGGAGCCGGAGTTTGTCTACTCCGCCCATGGTGAGCTCACTGATAATGATGAGGCTGTTTTCGCACATGTCCGCCCGGTTTTTGATGAGGTCTTTGGTGCGGACTCCATTGATGCCCAGCCGTGGACTGCTTCGGAGGACTTCCCTACTATTCCGAATTATTTCGGCGTTCCCTATCTTTTCTGGACCGTGGGTATTACGCCTCGTGATCTCTGGGAGTCTGGCGAGGAGGTTCCGGGTAACCACATGGGCACCTTCCTACCCGAATATGAGTCAACTATGAGGTCGTGCACCTTGGCCGGTGCGTCGGCTGTTCTTTCCTATTTGGGCCATTAATTGCGCGCTTTTTTAGGACAGGAAAAAAGAATTTTCGGCGAATTTTTTGCATAGCTTTGCCCTGCGTAAGCATATGATTGCTTCGCAGGGCTTTGCTGTTGCATTGCACAATTTTGAAACTGGGCCCTTTATTCCTGGCATACTTGTGGCACACTATTCGTCCGAAAGGAAAGACCATGCTAACTAGCACCTGCACTTTGGGCGTGGGTGCTAGCTATGAGCAGCTTCAGGCCCACGCAAAAGAGCTTTATGGGAACACGTCCTATAAGCAGTATGTGGATCACATGACTGCAGAACATGGGCTGTGCACTAGTGAGGCTCGTACCCTTCTTTTTGCGGCCAAGGCCCATGCGCATCCGCGTCTTCGAAAGCACCTTATCGAGGGCAATCTGCGCTTTATGCTGGTTGCGGAGCTTGTGAGTCTTGCCCGCAGCATTACGGACGAGCGTGGTCGGCCTGTCGACGGCCACGTCTATAAAACCCAGCTCGACCTGCTTGCCCAGTTTATGGAGGGCGTGGAGCTTCACAATGGCAATAGCCTGATTAATATCATCCGTGCGCGTATCCGTGAGCATAATGCGGAGCAAAAGCGCCTGGAAGATGAGCGTAAGCGTGCCGAATACCAGGCACGCCTAGCCGAAGGTAACCCGGAGGCGGATCCTTTGTTGCCGGTCACCAGTCATGAGAACACAGTCGAGCCTGTGGAGCCCATCGAGCCCGAGACCGTGCCCGATGTAGAGCTTGGAAAACTTCCGCCGCGTGTGGATGTGGATTCTTCCAAGGCTGTACCCATTGAGGCAGCCGATCTGTCGGGGCCGAAGTTTGCTTGGCTGCCGGAGGATTTGGAATTCTGGGTGGTACCAGAGCGCCCTGGTTATTGCACCTTGGTGCTCAAGGGCGTGGCGGAGGCTGATGCGGCCGTGGTCCAGGAAGGAGTGCGCCGCCAGTATAGCTCTCTTAGCGCTGATGAGCAGAAACTTCCTAAGGCTAAGCGGGATGGCATTGCCGCCCAGAAGATTCTTTTTGAGAGCATGCGGCATTCCAGCGCCATGGATTTGATTCGGTTTAATGTGGTGGTGCGCGTCGATCTGCTAGAAAAGCACCCGGAGTGGGCCTTTAGCCATAATGGGAAGTTCTACTCCACCCAGGAGATTCACGAACTGGTCAAACACTATGGTGATGAACATGCACTGAGCATTACCGATTTGGAAGGCCGAGTGATGAGTTATTCCAAGGGGCGTTTTGCCACAGAGGTTGACCGAATAGTGTGGGAAATCCACGGTGGGAAGTGTTCAATGCCAGGATGTAAAACCTGCCATAACTTAGAGATGCACCACCTGGAAGATTATAAGGACACCAAGCGGACGGAAACCTGGGATGTGCGGCCAGTATGTAAACCGCATCATGAACAGATAACCCGCTACCCTGGTAATTTCCAGATCTTTGATGACCTGTGTACCAGTGTGTGGACTGATCCAAAATCGGGGCGTGCGCATGTGGATATTGCTGTACACCCGACTAGCTCAACCTTGGCTGCCCTTGGCAAGAGCTGTGGGCTCGATCCCTTGATTCCGAAAGAGTATGAGCAGCTTCGGGCTGAGCTTGTGCGCGAAACCTATAAGCGGCTTCGGAGATTCCGGGAGTAGGTGGTAGAAGAACGGAAAAAGGCCCCGCACCAAGGTGCAGGGCCGGCGGTTAGAGTAAAACTCGATTAGGAGTTTTCACCAACGGAGTGAACCTGAATGGTGTTGGTGTTACCCTCAACTCCTGGAGGGGTACCTGCAACAACGACCACGACGTCGTCGCGCTTGTAGCCCATGCCCAGGAGGTGGGTGTCGATCTTGGCGAGCATATCGTCGGTGTCCTTAACTGGATCAACCAGGACAGCCTCGCAACCCCAAGAAACGGCCAGCTGCTGACGAACATCCTGCTTAGGGGTGAAGACGAGCAGTGGGAGGTGGGAGTGCAGACGAGCAATACGACGAGCGGTGTCGCCGGAAGCGGTGAAGGCAACAATAGCCTTAGCCTCGAGACGCTCAGCAATGTCACGACCGGAGTAGGAAACCACACCGCGCTTGGTGCGTGGAACGTGGTTGAGTGGAGGAACGGTGCCCTTGGTCTCAGCAACCTGAACGATGCGGGACATGGTGCGAACACAGTTCTGTGGGTCAACACCGACAGAGGTCTCACCGGAGAGCATCACGGCGTCAGCACCGTCGAGAACGGCGTTAGCAACGTCGGAAGCCTCTGCACGGGTTGGGCGGGTGTTCTCGATCATGGAGTCGAGCATCTGGGTAGCAACGATAACTGGCTTTGCCATTTCGCGGCAGAGCTGGATAGCGCGCTTCTGGAACAGTGGCACGTCCTCGAGTGGAACCTCAACACCGAGGTCACCACGGGCAATCATGATGGCGTCGAAGGCATCAACGATAGCCTCGATGTTCTCAACAGCCTCTGGCTTCTCGAGCTTAGCGATAACTGGAACGCGACGACCCTCTTCGTCCATGATCTTGTGGACGAGGTCAACGTCCTCAGCGTGGCGGACGAAGGAAAGGGCGATGACGTCAACGCCGAGCTTGAGGGCGTAGCGCAGGTCAGCAATGTCCTTCTCGGAGAGAGCAGGAACGGAGACGTTCATGCCTGGGAGGGAAACACCCTTGTTGTTGGAGACAGGGCCGCCTTCAACGACCTCGCACACAACGTCGTTGCCGTCAACCTCGACGCAACGGAGAGCGACCTTACCATCATCTACGAGGAGACGGTCGCCTGGCTGAGCGTCATTGGCGAGACCCTTGTAGGTGGTGGAGACACGGTCGTGGGTGCCTGGTACATCATCAATGGTGATACGAACAACTTCACCATTTGCCCAGTAGGTGGAGCCTTCCTCAAAACGGCCAAGACGAATCTTTGGACCCTGGAGGTCGCCCAAAACACCGACGGAGCGGCCAGTCTTTTCAGCAGCCTGGCGTACCCAGTTGTAGTTCTTTTCGTGATCAGCATAGTCGCCGTGAGAGAAGTTCAGGCGAGCAACGTTCATGCCTGCTTCAACCAGACCGAGGATACCCTCTTCGCTAGCAACGGCAGGACCTAGTGTACATACAATCTTAGTTCTTCTTTCCACGGGTTCTAGGATAAACCTGTTTTGAAATTTCGGCTACCTTTTTAGTTCTTAGAACGCGTGAAAAAACGTGTTAGGCTGCGCCAATATTTTTTATTGTTGAGGACGAAAAATAGCACGAGGCCGATGATGAATGTCGCCGTAGAGGTGATGGTATTTACGCGCAGACCAAGGATGTGGGTGGCTTCGTCGGCACGCATGAGTTCAATCCAGAACCGACCAAAGGAGTAAACAACCACGTAGAGGGCAAGAAGGGTGCCACCTGCGAAGCGCTTACGGTGGTCAAGCCACAGAAGTACCGCGGCTGCGGCAAAGCACCAGAGGGATTCGTAGAGAAAGGTGGGGTGCACAATGGTCATAATCTGGCCGGTGGAGTGGCCGTACATCATGTCGACTGTGCCGGAGGCGTCGCGACGCAAAAAGATTTCTAGACCCCATGGCAGGGTGGTTGGGCGGCCGTAGATTTCTTGGTTGAAGTAGTTTCCGAAACGGCCAATACCCTGGGCTATAAGGATAGTAGGGGCGATGGAGTCCGCTAGTAGGCCATAGGAGATATTTTTGCGGCGAAGATAAATCCAGGCGCAGAACATAGCGGCCATGGCGGCACCGATAATAGAGAGGCCACCATTGGTGATTTTGAAGGCGTCTGTAGGGTTGCAGGTGGTGCAGAAGTATTTTTCGTGGTCGGTGGCGACATGGTAGAGCCGGGCGCCGATGATGCCGGAGATGATGACCACAATGGCGACATTATTGATGGTGTCGGTTTTGCCACCGCGGGCAACATAGCGGCGGGTGGAGAGCCACAGGGCGACTGCGATGCCAAGGACGATGCAGATGCCGTAGGCGCGGATAAGGGGCATGCCGGCGATGAACCATACGCCTTGGGGTGGACTTGGGATATAGGCGAGGTTATTTATCTGCATTGGTAATTTCAGTTGGGTCGATGTCGTGGTCTAGGGCGTCCCAGAGTACACGGCCAGAGTCGGGGTTTTCTTTGAGTTCTTCTTCGATTTTGGAGGCGCGGACAGCACTTTGTTCATAGGCGCTGCTTTTGACCTTGGACTTTTTGGTGGTCTTTTGGGCAGCAACAATAACGCAGCCAATGAGGGTGATGGCGCAGCCAATAAGGGCGAGGATGGGGCCTTGGTGGTTCACGGAGAGTTGAGAGACCTCCGCCCAATCCGAGATTTGGGATTGGAGGAGGTTTTGGGCCCGTGCCCCATCAGGTTTGCCGGCCAAGAGGCCTAGGGGCCACCAGGAGGCGCCGATAGCAACAAGAGCGCCGATAATCATCGCTGGCCTGCGGATAATAAAGGAGCCAAGGAAGGCCAAAAGGCCAATGGCGACCGCGGCGGTGATTTCCGTTGACCAGCTAGCCCCCTTGATGGCGTGGACGGCATCGCCGGTTTTATCATCAGCGACGGTGGCGGTGAGCCAGGTCATGCGTGTAGAGGCCCACATTATTGCGAGCCCGATGAGGATAATGATTTTTTTCATAGTAGTTTGTCGGCGTCGAAACAGGTGCGGTCGCCAGTGTGGCAGGCCCCGTCCTTTTGGATGACTTTCATCAAAACTGTATCACCATCGCAATCGAGCCGCACCTCAGTGACTTCTTGGGTATGGCCGCTGGTTAGCCCTTTGACCCAGTATTCTTGGCGGGAGCGGGAATAGTAGGTGCCCTTGCGGGTGGCAAGCGAGTGGGCGAGGGCATGGTCGTCAGCCCAGGCCATCATGAGTACTTCCCCACTATCGGCGGCTTGGACCACAACGGGTACAAGGCCCTTGTCATTCCAGCGGATGCGCTGCTTGATTGAGGGGTCAAGTTGGTAGTCGGCGGGATTAGACATTGCGCACCTCATAGCCTGCGTCTTTCAGGGCCTGCTTGCATTCCTTGATGGTGACTTCACCAAAGTGGAAGATGGAGGCGGCCAAAACCGCATCGGCACCGGCGGCGACTGCTGGTGGGAAATCGGCGGCCTTGCCGGCACCACCGCTGGCAATCACAGGAATGTGGACAGCCTGGCGGACTTTTTCAATCAGTTCAATATCAAAGCCTTCTTTGGTGCCATCCCCATCCATGGAGTTAAGAAGAATTTCACCGGAACCAAGTTCTTCGCCCTTTTTGGCCCATTCAATGGCATCAAGACCAGCGGATTTGGTACCACCATGGGTGGTGACCCCAAAGCCGGAGGGCTTATCATCCTCACGCCTGGCATCCACGGAGAGCACGCAGCACTGGGCGCCGAAACGCTCGGAAATTTCACGGATGAGCTCTGGCCTTGCAATAGCGGAGGTATTGACAGAGACCTTGTCGGCCCCGGCACGCAGCAACTCATCAACATCATCGACACTGCGTACACCACCACCGACAGTCAGTGGGATGAAGACTTGTTCGGCGGTGCGTCGTACGACCTCAAGCATGGTGCCACGGCCGGCCTTGGAGGCGGACACGTCGAGGAAAGTGAGTTCATCGGCACCGAGGGCATCATAGCGGGCGGCGAGTTCGACGGGGTCGCCGGCGTCTTTGAGGTTTTCAAAGTTGACACCCTTGACTACGCGGCCATTGTCCACGTCGAGGCAGGGAATGACTCGGATTGCTACTGCCATGATCCTCCTTATTGGTTGATGACTTCCAAAAGTATATTGTGTACTGGTTCGATACCAGCGCAGATGCCGGTGGAGAGCATGCTCCAGGGGCGGCCCTCTAAATCGGTGACGGTGACACCAAGGCCGCGCATATGAGCAACACCTGCGGCATTGTCCCAGAGATTGGGGCTAAAGCTGATGCAGCCGTCGTAAATGCCCTGGGCGGTATAGGCATGATCAATGCCCACGGAGCCACTGATGCGGATGCGGCGGAAGCGCTCCATTACGCGCCCTAGCAGTTCGTAGCGGCCGGGCACATTCATGCGGCCGTAGCCAATTAAGCCATGTCCTTGGTGGTGGCGGGCTATGTCCCCATTAATGCGGGTCTCCGTACCAATAGTGGACAGACGCACATCAAGGAAGGGAATGTCGGTGATGGAGACTACTGGTTCCCCATCGTTAATGAGGCTTAGCAGGATGGCTGCTTGGGGGTTTCGGCAGGAATAGTTGGCAGTGCCATCAATGGGGTCGACAATCCAGAAGCGGTCGTGGTCGCGTGGGTCCCCGCCGAATTCCTCTCCTAGGACTGGGAGGCCGGTTATCGAGCTTAGCTTTTCGCGGTAGAGGCGTTCAATATCCAGGTCGGCCTGGGTGGCGAAATCACAGTCGTGCTTGTCCACTGCTGCCCCAGCGCCGAAGGCCCCGAGGAAAATCTCGCGGGCCTCATTGGTTATGGCATGGGCCTGCCTGGAGTATTCTTCGAGTTCACTCATTGGACGACCTTGAGCGCATCAACAAGGCTAAATTTGCCTTCATAGAGGGCCTTGCCAATAATGGCCGAGTCAATGCCCTCATCGACATATTTGGCCAGTTCTTCAATATCAGAAAGCTCACTGATACCACCGGAGGCAACAACCTTGGCCTCGGTGGCGGCGGCTACATCACGCAGCAGGTCGATATTTGGGCCGCTCAAGGTGCCATCACGGGAGACGTCGGTCACGACAAAGCGGGTGCAGCCCGCAGAATCCAGGCGCTCCAGGGTTTCCCAGAGGTCGCCACCATCGGAGACCCAGCCATTGCCGCGCACGCGCCATTCGCCCTCGACTTCCATGCAGGCAAGGTCGACGGCGATTTTATCTCCATATTCAGACAAGGCCTTGTCGATCCATTCGGGCTTTTCCAGTGCGGCGGTGCCAATATTGACGCGGCGTGCCCCAGTGGCCAGGGCGCGCGCAAGGGACTCATCATCGCGGATGCCACCTGTGAGCTCCACATTGATGTCAAGAGCTGCGGTGATTTCTGCCATCAGTTCATGGTTGGAGCCACGGTTAAAGGCGGCGTCCAGGTCGACAAAGTGCAACCAGGTTGCGCCCTGGGCCTGCCATTCAAGGGCAGCAGCAAGCGGCTCACCATAGGATTTTTCGCTGCCAGCCTCGCCTTTGTGGAGGCGCACGGCCTGGCCGTTAACAACGTCGACTGCGGGCAGAAGGGTGAAATTCATGGGCATAGTTTAGACCTGTTCAAGCCAGTTGCGCAAAAGCTCGGCGCCGGCATCGCCGCTCTTTTCGGGGTGGAATTGGGTGGCCCAGAGCGCACCATTTTCGATAGCGGCGATAAAGCGGTCACCACCATGCTCAGCCCAGGTCACCAGGGGTGCCTGTGTCTTGGCTTCGTGGTGGAAGTTCCATTCGCGCACCGCATAGGAGTGGACGAAATAGTAGCGTTCATCTGGGTCCATGCCGGCAAAGAGCTGGGTGCCTTCGGGGGCTTCGACGGTATTCCAGCCCATGTGGGGGAGGATATCTGATTGGAGCTTTTCGACGGTCCCTGGCCACTGGCCGCAGCCCTCGGCAAGCACGCCGTGTTCGACTCCTCGCTCAAACATGATTTGGTGACCCACACAAATGCCAAGCACCGGCCTGCCACCGGCAAGGCGCTGGTCAATCATGCGGTCGCCCTTGATGGCCTTGAGTCCTTGCATACAGGCAGCAAAGGCACCAACACCGGGAACCACAAGACCATCGGCATTGAGTACAACCTCGGGGTCCTTGGTGAGAGTTACCTCAGCACCCACACGCTCGAGGGCGCGGTAGGCGGATCGGAGGTTGCCGGAACCATAATCGAGTAGAGCGACAGTTTTTCCCATGGGGCTATTCTATATCAGTTTCTATAGTTGATTCGATGGCCCCGCCTCGACGTCGGTTTGTTTGGTCCATGAGCACAATGACTGCGGCGATAAAAGCCATAAAGGCCGCAGCCCCATAGGCGCCGGTATAGGCAAAGAAGGGCACAAAGTAGCCAAGCACCAGCGAACCAATGCCGGTACCACCATCAAAGCTCATATTCCATATGGAACTAGCCTCAGGCTTTGGGCAGCGGTCGAAGAGCAAGAGTAGGGCCTCGTTTTGCACCACACCGAAGCCGGCACCAAAGAACAGGACACCAATGATGACTGGCAGGAGGTTGAGGTTGAGGCTAAGGGCCACGGAGATAATGACAAGACCAATGCCTGCTAGGAAGAGTGCAGGGATGAAGAAGGTGCGTGGGTGGTGGCCTGCAATAAAGCGCGCACCCATACTGGCCACGGTCAAAAGGGAGAGCAGCACACCGGCTGTTGCTTGGCCGGCAGTCTCGTTCTGTGCCAGCGCGGAGGCCAAAAAGGAGCTAAGTGCACCAAAGCCCATGGCGATAAAGCACATGGCAGCAGCCGGCACCAGGGCATCCACAGTAAAAGGTAGAAGCCTAGTTTTTTCGGCTTCTTGGGGTTTGATGCGTGGAATGTGGAGAGCAAAATAGGCAGCAACCACACCAATAATGGCAACCAACCAAATGACCACGCTAAAGGGGAGCCACAGGCCAATAAGCAGAGTCACTACCTGGCTGCCACCAATGCACAGCCCCGAGAGCCCAAGAGCACGACCAAGCAATTTGGAGTCACGCACGAGTTCTGCAACCAGTGCTGAGGAAGCCACAGTCAAGCCGCCGAAACCAAAGCCACGCACCAGTGCAATGAGCAAACTCAAGGAGTGGAAGTAAAAAAGCGCTGGGAGCCCCAGGAACAGCGCGGAAGCGACCATGATTGGGACATAGCCGAAGCGTCGTAAAGCATGGGGCATGAGCCATTGGGTGAGCACGGTCGCACCCATGAAGACCCCGGTGTGCAGGCCAGCGAGCGTGGCCGAACCGCCCTGCTGCACCACTGCCAGGGGAATGACGGGCAGCAGCAGGGTCCAGGCGCCGAAAGCGGCGATGAGGGTAATGTAGGTCGCCCCAAGGCCGCGAATCTGGGAAAGGCCCATTAGATGTGGCCGCCTGCTTTCAGCATGCTGATAATGGCGTAGGCGAAGAAGGCGGCGGCGATAATGCCAAGCAGGATGGTGAGGAATTTATTGCCCTGGGCGTACATGGAGTAGGTGCCGCCGGTGAGCACACCTGCAATGATGAAGAGGACAATGACGGAACCCACTAGAGGCTTCCCTTCGTGGATGGGATACCGTGCACGCGGGGGTCGAGTTCGGTGGCCTGGCGGATGGCGCGGGCCACGGCTTTGAACTCGGCCTCGGTGATGTGGTGTGGGTCGCGGCCGTAGTGGCAGAGCACGTGGAGGGTGATCTTGGAGTTGAAGGCCAGGGTTTCGAAGAAGTGGTGGTTAATCACGGTGGCATAGTGGCCGCCAATAACGGAGTGCACCATGTGTTCTGGCTCCCCGCGGAAGACGAAGTAGGGGCGGCCGGAGAAGTCCACAACTGCTTCGACGAGGGCCTCGTCCATGGGGAGGCTAAAAGAGCCAAAGCGGCGAATGCCGGCCTTGTCGCCCACGGCCTCGGCGATAGCTTGGCCAAGGACAATGGCGGTGTCTTCGACAGTGTGGTGGGCATCCACGTCAATATCGCCCTCGGCGTCGACGGTCAGGTCAAAAGCGCCGTGGGCACCAAAGGCGGTGAGCATGTGGTCGAAGAAGGGCAGGCCGGTGTTGATGTCGGTCTTGCCGGTGCCATCAAGGTTGATTTCTACGGAAATCGAGGATTCTTTGGTTGTGCGCGAGACACTGCCAATGCGGGGTAGGTCATTACTGCTCATGAGAAAATCTTATCAGCTGCTGCAAGGAATGCGTCGTTTTCCTCGGGGAGTCCGATGGTGGTGCGCAAATATCCTGGGATGCCCACGTCGCGGATGAGCACGCCTTCGTCGAGGAATTGCTGCCAGGCGGCGGCGGAATCCTCAAAGTGGCCGAAGAAGACAAAGTTCGACTCACTTGGAATGACCTTATAGCCCATCTTTTCAAGGGCTGCTACTACCCTGTCGCGCTCCTGGCTTAGCTTTTCGACGGTCGCCAAGGTATCAGCGCTATGACGCAGTGCTACTTCTGCCGCCAACTGGCTAAGAACCGAGAGGTGATAAGGCAAGCGCACCAGCATCACGGCATCAACGAAGGCTGGGTCGGCCACAAAGTAGCCAAGACGACCACCGGCGAAGTCGAAGGCCTTGGACATGGTGCGCGATACCACCAGTTTGGTTGGGTATTTGGCAATGAGCTCACAGGCCGAGGGGCTTGGGCTAAATTCCGCATAGGCCTCGTCGACGATCACAATGCCGGGTGCTGCCTCAAGGAGGCGCTCAATATCGGCAAGACTGGTCACATCACCGGTTGGGTTATTTGGGGTGGTGATGAAGATAACCGATGGCTGGTGTTCCTTGATGGCTGCAAGGGCCGCGTCCATGTCAATGCGGAAGTCCTCACCACGAGGGACGGACACGAATTCAGTCTGGGTGCCCTGGGAGAGGATGGGGTGCATGGAATAGGAAGGAGTAAAGCCCATAGCCTTTCGGCCAGGGCCACCAAAAGCCTGAAGCAGCTGCTGCAAAACTTCATTGGAACCATTAGCAGCCCAGAGATTATCGACAGTTACGGCGACACCGGTCTGCGTGGTCACATACTCAGCCAGCGCGGTGCGAAGCGCTACGGCGTCACGCTCTGGGTAGCGGTTGAGCTCCGTGGCGTGGGCAGCAATTGTGTTGACGAGGTCGTCGATTAGCGCTTGGGAAGGCGAGTAGGGGTTTTCATTGGTATTGAGGCGCACGGGCACATCAAGCTGGGGTGCGCCGTAGGGGCTTTTGCCTTGGAGTTCTGGGCGAAGTGGGAGGTCATTGAGGGAGGTCATGGTTTTTCTTTCTATACGCGGCGGGCCTTGATTGCTTCACCGTGGGCGGGGAGGCGCTCGGCATCAGCAAGGGTGATGACAGTATCAGCAATGTCCTCCAGGGCGCCGGCATCGTAGTTGATGAGGTTTACGGCCTTGAGGAAGGTGTGGGTGGAAAGCCCCGAGCTATAGCGGGCAGTACCACTGGTTGGCAGCACATGGTTGGAGCCTGCCGAATAGTCACCCAGTGGCACTGGGCTATATTCGCCAACGAAGATGGCGCCGGCATTGCGGATTTTTTCGGCATCCGCTTCGGCATTGGCGGTGTGAATTTCGAGGTGCTCGGCACCGTAGACATCGGCCACACGCAGGGCCTCGGTGATGTCGTCGACAAGCACAATGCCGGACTGTTGGCCGGTCAGTGCTTGCTCCACGCGGTCGGCATTGAGGGTCACAGAGTAGCGCTCGGCAACTTCACGGTCGACTGCCTCGGCCAGTTCTCGTGAATCGGTAATCAGCACGCTGGCGGCCATCACATCGTGCTCGGCCTGGGAGATAAGGTCATAGGCTACATAGACCGGGTTGGCGGTCGAGTCAGCCACGATAGCAATTTCAGTTGGGCCGGCCTCGGAGTCAATGCCAACTACTGCGCGGCAGAGGCGCTTGGCGGCGGTCACATAAATATTGCCAGGGCCGGTAATCATATCCACTGGCTCGTGTTCATCATCGCCATAGGCCATCAACGCAATGGCCTGAGCACCGCCAACAGCCCAAACCTCGGTCACACCGAGAAGCTTGCAGGCGGCGAGCACCGTTGGGTGTGGAAGACCATCTTTTTGTGGCGGGGTGCACACCACGATGCTATCCACGCCGGCTTCCTGGGCTGGCACCACATTCATAATCACGCTGGATGGGTAGACAGCATTGCCACCAGGCACGTAGAGGCCAACGCGCCCGATGGGGATGAATTTTTCGGTGACCTGGCCGCCTGGGGCAAGCTCAACGGTCTGCCCGCTTGGCTTTTGTGCAGCGTGGACGGCACGGACTCGCTTGATGGATTCTTTGAGTGCCGCAACAATGGAAGGCTCCATGGTGGCAAGGGCGTTGTCGAGGGTGGCGGCGTCGACACGCAAAGAAGAGGGGCGTACCCCATCGAATTTTTCGCCATAATTCAGGGCCACCTCTGCCCCGCCTTCGGCGACCTCGCGCACGAGCGGTTCGACGATGGACAAAACGGTGGTGATGTCGGTGGCGCCGCGCGGAAGTGTTTTGCGAAGGCTCGCGGTGGATGGGCGGGTTCCGGTGAGATCAATGAGACGAAGCATAGGTCAATTCTATTTGTCGAAAGGAATTTTTTCTTATCTTATCAGACAGCACAAGTTGCATCGCCAGCGTAATATTCACCCCAAAAAAATGGGGTCAGGTGCATATGTCTATCAAGAAGAAGCTGCTCGCAGTTAGCCTTGCTACCACCACTGCGATGGGCGCTCTTAGCGCACCAGCCCATGCCGCGAATCCAATCACCGCACTGGGACAAAATGTCCTCCGGTTCCACACAGGAAAGTGGCTTCTGGTACCTGCAGGCCTTCAACCCATTTTTGCTGATTAGTGCTCTGATCATGTCCATCGGTGAGCTCAGCTTCGCCCCACTGTCGAACCACTTCAAGTTGATGAACACTGTTGGCGACCTGACCGACTGGGCTTCCAGGATTTCCATCAACTAGCCCACCCCTCAGGGCCCAGCTACCCGGCTGGGTCCTTTTTTCTATAATGTACCTGTGCTTCTTCGCTCTATGACCCTCAAGGATTTGTGCCCCTATCTCGATAGGCGTGGCCTGCGCTATGAACTCGAGGAGGGTGCGCTGATTATCCGCTGGTCGGGGACGGTTGTGCGCTTTTATCTTCGTGATGTGGATGGCCCACAGCTTGAGTGTGAGATGTTCTTTGGGCCAAGTGATGTGCCCTCCATTGATTTTTTGCATCGGGTCAATGAGTGGAATGCAAGCTATGTGCACCCCATTGCCCGCATGATTCCCAACCACGCAGATTTGCGCAATTGCCTGGCCATGCGCGATTTTTATTTCCTGCAAGCCGGTGCCACCCAGGAGCAACTTGATGCTTACCTCCCCTACTTCCTGGACACCATGCGCACCATTCTTGAGTTCTTTGAGGGCTTCATTAGTGCCTGCCCTGGGCTTTCGGAGGCCGCCTGGCAGGATAACCTGCGCGCCCCGCACGGGGCCTGGGCTGGGGTGATTGGGCACCCCATCGCGCAGGCAGTGGCTGAGAATACCAGCACCGATCCACTTCGGGATGTTGAGGGCTTTGCCAATCTGATGGATTTTGAGGATTCCGATTTGGGGCTTTCCGACGCCCCTGCCGGCATGACCCTGGAACATTTCATTGAACGTGGTCCTACTTTTATGACCAGGGCAAGCCTTGAATTACCACTCGACCCTATTCAGGCCATCATGGCCGCCAACGAGTGGAATAAAAAGACCAAATCAGCCAGGGTCTACTATGACCTGGACCTTGAGAGCCTCATTTCGGAGGTTGTGGCCTTTAGTGGCTGTGGCTTTAATCGGGCGCAGATGGTGAATGTGGTGCGTCGATCAGCTCACCATGCAATTGCGGGACTCAATGCTACCTTGCGCGCCGTCGGCTATAATGCCAGCTCAGCACTCAATGCCTATGAGGAATTTTTATTGCCTGACTAGGTGATTTGCGATTTACACACAGGCGCTACCTTAGAATATACTTGGATTAACCTGATTCAAACGACCTAAGGAGCGTTTATGCGGATAACCACATCTGCTCTTTTCGCCGCCCTTTGCCTCTCTATGCCCTTATCGCTGGGCGCAACCATGGTGAGTGTGCCTGTGGCGCATGCTGAGGTGCTCAGCAAGAATGTCGCAGAAGATACCAATAAAGAGACAATCACTGCCTCTTTCGATACTGGCACCAATGTGCTCACCATCGACGGTGCCGGAACCATGGCCGAAAATTCCCTGCCACGCTTCCTCTATAACTACCAGTCGAATATGAACCGCGATACAGTGGTGCGTTTTGTCAATACACCCGGCGCGATTAAATTCCCCGCTGATTCGAGTTCATTGTTTTATGCCCATATACTTGGCATCTACAAAACTGCCATCCCCTTCACTATTGAGGGCCTGGAAAATGTCGATGTAAGCGGTGTGAAGTACTTCAATAATGTTTTTGGTGGTGCGCGCATAGTCAAAGGCATTGAGAACTGGGATACCAGCAATGCGGTGAGCTTTAACCGCATGTTCCGTGGTGTGGAAGAAATCCCTGATATTAGTAGGTTCAATACTTCTAAGGTCACGGATATGTACGCCATCTTCTTCCGCTCGAAGGCAAATCCTGATGTGAGTGGCTGGGATGTGTCCACGGTGACTGACTTTGGCTATGCCTTCGAGGAAACCCCAAATGCTAACCCCGATGTGAGCCGCTGGGATGTGTCCAGTGGCACGAACTTTGCGGGCATGTTTAAGAACGCCACTGCGGCCAATCCCGATGTCTATAACTGGGATATGAGCAAGGCAACTGACGTCTCTGAGATGTTTACGAACGCCAGCAGCGCCAAGGGCGATATTTCGCACTGGCAGCTTTCTGACCGGGCCACGATTACCACGAACTGGCTTGAGGGCAGCCAGATGGTTTATCGCAATGTGGCCAAGTCCTTTATGGATCTCACCAATGATCTCTACAAGGGCAAGGCTACTGCTACCCTGTTGCCTTCGGAAAAGCTCGTCTATGTGCTTGGTACGGGCTATATTGACCCGGCAAAGCTCAGTGCCGCCCTACAGTCTTTTGGTCTCACTGACCCGGATAATACGGTGAGTTTTAACCGTGGGCTGAAGTTTAGCCCTGATATGAGTGGCGCCTTTGATGGTTGGCAGGGCAAGATTGTGAATCTCTCCAATGTGGACCGCAGTGAACTGACCAATACCACCGCAATGTTTAAGGATATTGGTGCTACCACGCTCGATATTGAGCACTGGGCCATGAGTGATGTGGTGACCACTGATTCCATGTTTGAGGGTGCCACCAAGCTCAATGTGGACCTCTCTGCTTGGAAGCTTAAGTCAGTCACTTCCATGAACCGCATGTTTGCCAATACGCCAGCAATGACTGCGGATCTTTCCTGCTGGATTGTGGCGGATCAGAAGACCGACTGGCTGCTAAATTCCGGTATCACCTATAACCCGGACGCCCCGAAGTGCAAGCCTGCGCCTGATCCTAATGAGCAGCCAAAACCTGGTGAGCAGCCAAAGCCGGACGACCAAAAGCCGGATG
>JAUMUD010000019.1 GCA_030530875.1 Corynebacterium sp. | reverse complement strand
CCTAGACTTTTGTCCGGGTCCTCTTTTGCTATATATACAAAAAGAGACCCTCCGTTAGGAGAGCCTCTTTTTGCAGCGAGTGCTATTGGATCTGAACCGTGGTGGTTTCAATTGGTTCAGGCAGTGCGGTCTCACCCATGAGGTCGCGGTCCACAGCGGCAGCCACGGAGCGGCCTTCAGCAATGGCCCACACAATCAGGGACTGGCCACGGCCAGCATCACCAACTGCGTAGACGCGTGGCTTAAAGTTCGGGAAGAGTGGCTTGATGGTGGCACGGAAGTCCTCATCACGGGCGATACGGCCGCGACCATCAAAGGCCACACCGAGCTCATGGATGATACCGGAGCGCTCAGCACCGGCAAAGCCCATGGCCAACAGAACCAGGTCAGCATCCATCTCAAAGGAGTTCTCTGGGGTTGCTGGGGTATTGATACCATCGGTGAGGCGGTGGCCGTGCAGCTTGGTCACATGACCATTTTCACCAACGAGCTCGTCGGTAGCAATGGACCAATCACGACGGCCCAGCTCATCACCTGGTGCGCGATGGGCAAGACCCAGGGCCACAATCTCTTCGGCGGACTCATTGCCGGTCACCACATACTCGCCCTCCTCATGGGAGGTAGCCACGCGGAAGATTCGTGGGTAGGTTGGCCATGGGTTATTTGCCCCACGGCTCTGAGGAAGGGCAGGGTGAAGGTCGAACTGGGTAACACTCTTGGCACCCTGACGAAGCGCAGTACCAAAGCAGTCCGTACCAGTATCGCCACCACCAATAATGACCACATTCTTGTCCTTGGCATTAATGGCGCTGACCTCTTCATCGCCCTCGCAGACGCGGTTCTGCAGTGGGAGGTATTCCATAGCAAAGTGAACACCATCAAGTTCACGGCCAGGAACATTAAGGTCACGGGCGACAGGGGTACCGGTGGCAAGAATCACTGCATCAAAACCAGCAAGGTCGGCAGCGGTTGGGCTAACCCCGGTGCGGAACTCGGTGCCCTCAGCAACCATCTGCTCCAAGCGGCGATCAATCCACTTCTTTTCCATCTTGAACTCTGGCACACCGTAGCGCATCAAACCACCGAGGCGGTCATCGCGCTCAAAAACAGTGACCTTGTGGCCTGCGCGGGTGAGCTGCTGGGCGGCAGCCAAACCGGATGGGCCGGAACCCACCACAGCCACCTTCTGGCCGGTATCAAAGGAAGGCTTAATAGGTTTAATCCAGCCTTCCTTCCAGGCACGTTCCACAATTTCGAGCTCCACGGCCTTAATGCTCACTGGGTCCTGGGAGATACCAAGAACGCAGGCACCCTCACATGGGGCTGGGCACAGACGGCCGGTGAATTCGGGGAAGTTATTGGTGGCGTGGAGGCGGTTGAAGGCCTCCTCCCAACGATCCTGGCGCACCAGGTCATTCCACTCTGGGATGATATTGCCCAGTGGGCAGCCCAGGTGACAGAAAGGCACACCGCAGTCCATGCAGCGCGTGGCCTGAATCTGCACCTGACCTTCAGGGGCATCCTCATAGACCTCGCGGTAGTCCATCAAGCGCAGAGGGACTGGGCGGTGGGCGCGCTCTTCACGAGCGTACTTTTGAAAACCGTGTGGGTCAGCCATTAGTTCACTGCCTCCATGATTGCCTCGGCAACATCGCGGCCTTCGGCCTCAGCTGCCTTGATTACGTTCATTACCTTCTTATAGTCGCGTGGCATGATCTTTACCAGGTCATTGGCACGCAGGCGCGTGGTAGAACCAGTGCGCGCGATGTGTTCGTCGATAAGCTCATTGAGCCACTCGGCTTCCTCGGCACTTGGCTCTTCAATATCAACCAAGCCAGGGTTGATGCGGGACTCAAGGTCATCGGTGCGCTTGAGGTAGGCGATACCACCGGACATGCCGGCACCGAAGTTTTCACCGACCTCGCCGAGCACGACCACGCGGCCACCGGTCATGTACTCACAACCGTGGTTGCCAACTCCCTCAACAACGGCGGTCACGCCGGAGTTACGCACGCAGAAGCGCTCGCCGACCACGCCGCGGATGAACATGGAACCGCTGGTTGCGCCGTAGCCGATGACATTACCGGCAATAATATCCGGGTTGCCACCGAGCTGGGCTGGGGCGCTGGAGTCTGGACGGATAATAATGCGGCCACCCGACAGGCCCTTACCCACGAAGTCATTGGCATCACCAACAAGATCGAGGGTTACACCAGCTGGCACAAAGGCGCCGAAGCTATTGCCGGCACTACCGGTGAAGTTGAGGTTAATCGTGCCATCAGGCAGACCATTGGCACCAGCAGCGCGGGTCACGCGGGAACCAACCATGGTGCCAACGGAACGGTTCACATTGCTAATTGGGTACTCGAGGCTGATGGTTGGGTTCTCACCCTGAGCCATCCAGGCAGGAGCATTAGCAGAGAACTTCGCAGCCGCAGCATCAATGGTGAGCTGGGTGTCCTCAATGATCTTGACATCCAGAGCGGACTCGAGACCATGCTCCTGCTCGCGGGTGCAGCGAGGATTCTGGTTACGGAAAACACTCTCTGGCTTGTGGAAGATTGGGGAAAGGTCAAGCTTAGCGGCACGCTTGTGATGCTCCAGGGCCTTGGTCATATCCAGAACCTCAGAGTGACCAACAGCCTCATCGATAGAGCGGAAACCAAGCTCAGCCAGAATTTCACGAACCTCCTGGGCGATGAAGGTGAAGAAGTTCACCACATGCTCAGCCTTACCGGTAAAGCGCTTACGCAGCTCAGGGTTCTGGGTGGCCACACCTACTGGGCAGGTATCCAGGTGGCAGACACGCATCATAATGCAGCCCTCAACCACCAGCGGTGCGGTGGCAAAGCCGAATTCCTCAGCGCCAAGAAGTGCGGCAATCACGACATCGCGGCCGGTCTTGAGCTGGCCATCGCACTGCACGCGGATACGGTCACGCAGGCCGTTAAGCAGCAGGGTCTGCTGGGTTTCAGCCAAGCCAAGCTCCCATGGACCACCGGCGTGCTTGACGGAGGTCAGTGGGGAGGCACCGGTACCACCATCGTGGCCGGAAATCAGCACCACATCGGCATGTGCCTTGGAAACACCGGCCGCAACGGTACCCACACCCTGCTCGGAGACGAGCTTGACGTGAATACGGGCATCCGGGTTGGCGCACTTGAGGTCATAGATGAGCTGCGCCAAATCCTCAATGGAATAAATATCGTGGTGAGGAGGTGGGGAAATCAGACCCACACCAGGGGTGGTGATACGCACCTCAGCAACCCAAGGATAAACCTTGTGTGGTGGGAGCTGGCCGCCCTCGCCTGGCTTTGCGCCCTGGGCCATCTTGATCTGAATATCGGTGCAGTTGGTCAGGTAGTGGCTGGTCACGCCGAAGCGGCCGGAGGCAACCTGCTTAATAGCAGAGCGACGCCAATCACCATTACGCTCCACTTCAAAGCGGCGGGAATCCTCGCCACCCTCACCGGAGTTGGACATGCCGCCCAGTCGGTTCATGGCAATAGCCAGGGTTTCGTGGGCTTCAGCGGAAATGGAGCCATAGCTCATTGCACCGGTGGCAAAGCGCTTCACAATATCGGATACTGGTTCGACCTCATCCACGCTGATGGATGGGCGGTCGGACTTGAATTCAAAGAGGCCGCGCAGGGTGGCCAGGCGCTTGGACTGGTCATTGACCTTGGTGGTGTACTCCTTAAAGATGGAGTACTGACCAGAGCGGGTGGCATGCTGGAGCTTGAAGATCGTCTCTGGGTTAAAGAGGTGATATTCGCCCTCACGGCGCCACTTATATTCACCGCCAAGCTCGAGCTCACGGTGGGCCTGTTCCTCAGGACGAGGAAGGAAGGCGCTACGGTGGCGGGCTTCCACATCGGCGGCAATATCATCCAGGCCAATACCGGAGATTGGGGATGGGATGCCGCCGAAATATTCGTCGAGAAGATCCTGGTGAAGACCGGTGACATCGGCAAGCTGGGCGCCGCGGTAGGAGGCCACGGTGGCAATACCCATCTTGGACATGACCTTCAGAAGACCCGTTGCGGCTGCGTTGATGTAATTACGGCAGGCAGTATCCAGGTCCAGGTCACCGAGCTGACCGCGAACGCGCAGCTCGTCGATGGTCTCAAAGGCCATATATGGGTTGATGGCATCAGCACCGAAGCTCACCAGCATGGCAATGTGGTGAACCTCGCGGGCGTCGCCAGCCTCAACGACAAGGGAGCAGCGGGTGCGGGTACGCTCAGCAACCAGGTGCTGGTGAACGGCCGAAACCAGAAGCAGGCTTGGGATTGGGGCGAAACGCTCATTGGACTCACGGTCGGAGAGGATAATGAGGGTCTTGCCCTCAGCGATGGCTGCGCTGACCTCGCGCTTAATGCGGTTAATGGCCTCGCGCATGCCCTTGCCACGGTGGGCAACAGGATACAGACCGGAAATCACAGCGGAGCCGAAGGAATCCCACTCGCCATTATCATTGGCATGCACCAGGGTGGCCAGGTCGTGGTTATCAAGGACTGGCTGCTGGAGGAGGATTCGGCGGGCTGCCTCAGGGGTAGGGTTGAGCACATCCGACTGGGCGCCCAGCTGGGTGTGGAGGCTGGTCACGGACTTTTCACGAATGGAGTCCAATGGTGGGTTAGTCACCTGTGCGAAGCGCTGCGCAAAGAAATCAAAGAGCATGCGTGGGCGCTGGGAGATAGCCGCAATTGGAGTATCGGTACCCATGGAACCAATGGCCTCTGCACCATTAAGAGCCATTGGGCGGATGAGGATATCCACATCCTCCTCGGTATAACCAAAGACACGCTGGCGAAGAACCACACGGTCATGCGGCATGTACTCATAGCGGGTGACTGGCAGCTTCTTTGGATCGATGAAGTTTTCTTCAATCCACTTGCCATAAGGCTCGGCGCTAGCCAGTTCGCGCTTGATTTCCTCATCAGGAACAATACGGCCCTCGGCGGTATTGACCAGGAACATCTTGCCTGGCTGAACACGGGTGCGCTTGACCACATGCTTAGGGTCAATATCGAGCACACCAGCCTCGGAGGCCATAACAACCAGGCCATCATCGGTGACCCAAATACGACCAGGGCGCAGGCCATTGCGGTCAAGAACGGCACCAATAATAGTGCCATCAGTAAAGGCCACGGCTGCTGGGCCATCCCATGGCTCCATCAGGCAGGAGTGGTACTGGTAGAAGGCACGCAGCTCAGGGCTAATGTGCTCATTGTGCTCCCAGGCCTGCGGGATCATCATCATGACTGCGTGTGGAAGACTGCGACCACCCAGGTGCAGGAGCTCCAGGGCTTCGTCGAAACGCGCTGTATCAGAACCGGAAGGGGTACAGATTGGCAGCACGCGGTCCAGTGGGCCCAGCTTGTCGCTCTTAATGAGGGACTCGCGGGCGCGCATCCAGTTTTCATTACCGCGCACGGTGTTGATTTCGCCATTGTGGGCGACGAGGCGGTATGGGTGAGCCAGTGGCCAGCTTGGGAAGGTGTTGGTAGAGAATCGGGAGTGGACGAGGGCGATGGCGGACTTCATACGAGGATCGCGCAGGTCGTCGTAGAAGGTGGCCAGCTGAGGGGTGGTCAGCATGCCCTTGTAGACCACAGTGCGGGAGGAGAGGGATGGGAAGTAGACGGTATCCGTACCGGCACCAAGACCCGCGCCCTTTTCGCCGAGTTCACGGGCGCAGCGCTTGCGGATGAAGAACATCACGCGGTCAAGGTCAATGCCGGAAAGTGGCTGGCCGTCCTTGCCCTTGGCGGTGAAGAAGACCTGGCCAAAGTTTGGCATTGCGTCCAGAGCCATGCCGCCAAGGCCATCCGGGGTGACAGGAAGTTCACGCCAGGCGATGAGTTCGGCGCCTTCTTCGCGGGCGATGGTTTCAATATCGCGGCGGGCATCGAGCATGGCCATGCGGGCGCGTGGAAGGAAGGCGATGCCGGTGGCGTAGGTGCCTGGGGCTGGGAGGGTAACGCCCTGTTCAGCCATTACGGTGCGGTAGAATTCATCAGGAATCTGGAGAAGAATACCTGCACCGTCACCAGTGTTCTTTTCGGCACCGGCGGCACCACGGTGATCAATATTGACGAGTGCTTGAATACCCTTGTCGACGATGTCGCGACTTGGACGGCCGTGCATGTCGGCGACGAAGGCGACACCGCAGGCATCTTTTTCAAAACTCGGGTTATACAGACCCTGTCGCTGTGGGAGCGGGGCTGCGCTCATGTATTGCCTCACAATCTTCTCTCGGGATCCCTGGTCACTAGGAGATCGAATGGGGACGTGGTGGCACGTGTCCCAACGAATCCTATAAAAAGGGGGAAATATAGATTCTCTCAGTTGAAAGAAATTAAAAAGCTAGGTTAGCCTAAAAAGACCAGGTCGAATACCAATAGTGTGATTCAAAACACTGTCGCAAACTTATGATTAACCCTAAGAAGCCAAGCGACGAGCGCCAGTAAACTCACAGCATGCAGCCCGATTAAAGACCCGTTGCCGATTCCGACCGACATTAAACCACTCGACAAAGGCTGGGCGCCCCATATGATTTGGGTAGATTCTGGTACGCACCAGGCTTGCTAACCACATACGACACAAATCATCACAGTAATTAACTCCTGTCACATTTTTCTTATCGAATAATTGAGCGGTTCGCTGCAAATCCCCTGCCGAGAGGGCCACAACCGTATGATACAGATCGGCAAAGTCGTCCCCTGCTCGGCATGCATCAATATCAAAAAGGCCACCAAGAATCTTGCGAAAATCACCAAGTACACGGTCCGGCGCAACAGCCATTCGATCTGCAATCCCCTGCCCAAAATCACTGGGTGTGATGAGTTTTCCTCGCAAGCGAAAGGCATCTTGCTGGCACGATATAAATGCCGACGCAGAGTTCTTCCCAACATGAATCGCTTTTGGGCTTCTCGGCGACAGCCCCAAATTAAGCAATCCGGAGAGCATAGCATCCTCCCTCAACGCAGCATTTGTGGCACTTCGCTTTTGCCCAATGGTCCTCGGATCAAATCCCCTCACCAGGGCGAAAAATAGCCCTGGTGTTAGCACCACATTCATAATATTTCCCCTTTCTAGTTTCGTACATAGGTTTTAATTTTTGATACTTAGCCTGCAAACCGGCTCACAAATGCTTGATTGCTCCCCAAATCGGGTCTAATATTTGGGTTTGCACTGAATTTTTCATAAAAAGGAGCCATCATGCGTCGCTTTGCAATTTCTGCCCTTGCCGCTGGCACCCTGGGTGCTGCACTACTCCACCCAGGCACCGCCACCGCTGCTACTCCACAGTCGGACATTGCTGCCGTTCACATTTCACCGGGAAGCCCAATTTCTCCATTCCAGCAGTTTGTCGTGGGCCTCGATGAATTGAACGTACTCTCCTCCCAGTCAGGACTCGGCACTCCCCTGACCGGCATCTACAACTTCTTCAATGCCATCTTTATGGCCCTCCCGTTCTAAGCCATCTGACTCCTGTTTACGTGTATCAGACTCATTAGGTGTCGCGATAGCGACAATTACCATGGTCAAGACCGTAAGCAGGAGTTCTTCTTCTAGTTCCCCAAAGGAAATACGGCCATCGAGGTAAAGCCAACTTGCTAATAGAGCTAGGCTAGCTACTAACAATCGGACTAGTCGCCGATGCTTTCGGACCCATGGAAGCTCCAATAAGAAGTCCTTCGCCTCGGTGCATATCCACGTTATTAATTTCTTCCATTGAGTTCTAATTATTGAATTCACTCCAATCACTCCCCTTCTTCCTTAATAAAGCCATTGCGGCTTTAACTCGCTTGCGAATTGCGTCTGCTTTTCTGCGCTGCGCCGCCGGTGTCCCATGGGGGAGGGCCTCCCTGGCTAATTCCATGAAGGTTAAGCCGAGTGCCGCATGTTGAAATAGCCACCTCGCATCAGTTTGTGAGAGTCGACTCAAAAGCTCATCGCAATAAAGGCGTTCGCACACTCTCCGCTCAATATCCACAATCTGAACCCTGCTCGGGTCGACATTATCCAGCGGTCCCACGCAGCGAGCTTCATCATTCTTTTTCATTCGAAACTCTTGACGAATCATGGCCAAATAATCACACCGGGCAGCACTTGCCGAGCCGGAATCTTTCAAATAAGTCACGACCTCATCGCTGTAATCTCGCGGATCCAAGGTCAGAGTCGCTTGCCCATGGCGCGTAGCAATTCGAATTTCATTGGTTTTTAACTGAACATTTTTTCTCATAGCTACAGTTTGCCTGAGATCCCGGCTCCATTCAAGAGCTTCTTTTCCCGCGGGATAAGCAAGTTGTTTCCGAAAGTTGTTCGAAAGTATCCGCACGCAGCCATTTTAGATTACACGGCACTCAAAATGTTAAATGCATCACGGAGCACTAAACTAGTCAAAGAACACCAATAACCTGCAGTTTTCCGAAAAAGTTCAGTGTCGGCGACTAGTAAGTGAGAGGAAAAATTCCCCTCCGTCATATGACGTCAGTTCTTCCTCCTCTACCGGAGGATACCAAGAGATAAGGAGCATTATTATGGCGATGCTTAAAGTTCAGAACCTCGGTCAGATTACTGGTGCCAAAGCAGTAAGTGCTGACTCTCGAACAGATCGTTGGGGCATCGGCGCAACAGACCTCGGTTATGTTGCTCCCTGCTGGTTCCGCGATAATCTCGCTGCCTGCCGTGCACGAGATGTATCGAAATCGAACTATACAATCACCATTTTCGGCGATACATTCGCTGACCATGTTGGTGGTGCGGACCATCGCTCGCCAGTCGGCCTGCGCCAGAGTAACCGCGATTTGAATTCAAAGATCAAATGGGACAATGCCATTGGCGGTGCACATGCAAAGCAGATGATCGACTATGAGCACCGTGGTACTCCTCAAGCCGGTCTACTTCCTGATGGCTTCACAAATATTCCGTGTGATCTGATTCAGTTGCCAAATGGCGAGTTCCTCATGAGTACTTTTGCTATTAAGTCGTGGAATCCAGAAAGCCTCGGCGGTAGTTGGACTACCTACCACAGCCGACTGTGGATTTCGCGCCAGGAGCATGGTGAAGACTGGGAACGAACTAATTTTGATTTCCCTAATGACGGCAGCGAATGGAGCCATTTCCAGAATAATTCGATGCTCATCCTCCCGGCCGAAGGCAACCAGCAGTACCTCTATATCTACGGTACGAACGAGGGCCGCTGGAAGGGAGGCGGAATCCACTTGATGCGCGTGCCAGTTGACAAGATTTTCGATAGGAGTGCTTACCGCTTCTGGGGTGACCGCGGCAATGGCTACTGGGACTGGGGAACGACAAGTACCCCAATCCTGCGCCCAGCCGGACGAAATGGCATTGGCGAGATTAACGCCCAGATGATTGACGGCAAGGTCGTACTGGCCTGGTGTGAATTTGGTGAAGGTGCAGCTGCATCAGTTAAGTTCGCTGTCGCACCTCGCCCGGAAGGGCTATGGGAGGTGCACAGCACAGATTTGAATAATCGCGTGCTTCCTAATCTCTATGCACCGACCATTCACCCATACAGCCACCTGAATGACCTACATTTTTATGTTTCTCAGTGGCACACCCACATCGCTAACGTCGCCCTCGAGCAACTGCATCAAACTCCGAACCGCGACTTGGATCTATATCGAACTCTGCACTTCAAGACTAGTTTGATCTAGAGCTACGTCCTCGCCATCACAAAATGGACTCCTGCTGATTCTACCGATGAGTAGAGCCAACAGGAGTTTTTGTGGATTTTAGCCCAGTTTTTTAGCCCAGGGCCTGGCGCTCAATAGCAATGGCGCCAGGATAGAGCTGGGCTGCGCGGGCATTGAGGCGGTCATTATTGAGACCGGCCAAGCGCAGAATGTCCTGGGACAATGCGGCAAAACGCCAGAAAGTATAGGTAGGGTTGCTCCAGATCATATAGCGGGCGGGGTTAGCGATAACCTGGGAACCACCGGTGAAGGTGAGACGCAGGCAGTCAAAAGGCGACCAGGTGGGGGCACTATCCCAGGTGGCCTTGTCAAAATCCAGGGCGCGGGGATACTGGGAACCTGCGGAACCCACGGTGGCGGCACCGAGCTGGGTGAAGAAGGAAAGAATCAGGTTCGTCGAGGTGGAATTCGAATAATTATAGCCAGGGCTATAGCCACCCATCTGAGAGTCGGCGAAGAGGAAGCCCAGGGTGGCGACATTGCTCTTGCGGGTATCAATCTCGTAGCTGCTTCGACCGAGCACAGTCATGAGATTGGCGAAGGCATCCATAGCGGCATTGCGCTTTGGGGAGATGGTGGCATCCCATGCGTTGTCGAGCATTGGGACGCTCGGGGCGACGTTCAAAAACTCGCTGTACTGCTGGGCGAATGCATCAAAAGCTGTTTTTACAGCAGGCTCGGAGTAGCGTGCGGTGGCCTCCGCGAGGACATCCTCAACACTCATGGCCACACGCAGATTACTCTCTGCGGTCCTCTCATCTGTGGTACGAGTCAGGGTGCAGTTGAGGATAGGGGTTACCGTGAGTTCCGCGGCCTGGGCGGGAGCCGCAGCCAGCGGTGCAATCAGGGAGGCAGCCAGTGTGGCTGCGAGGAGGCGGTGCTTCATGGGAAGCTCCTTTCTCATGGAGATTTAGCCTTACGGGAAGAATATCGCCATGAGATTATTATGCGTTACCTTTTCTGTGCAAAAAGAAAACCCGAGCCGAAGCTCGGGTTCGATGCGTATTATCGCTAGTTAGCTGCACCAATGGTATTGGCAGTGTCCTGGACAACGCCAATGGCCTTTGCGGCATTCTGCAGCAGGATGATGAGGTCACCGACAGTGTAGCTACCAGCCTGGAGCATATTCTGCAGGTCGGCGATTGGAAGACCGCCACGGCTAATCAGATCCTGAACCAGGTTGGCCAGACCCTGGGCTGGGCCGAGGTCCATACCGGTGGCCTGAGCGGCGCTGACCAGCAGGCCGATACCGACCACACCGGCGGCCACTGCGAGGATGGTGGAGACCACACCTGGATTGGCCTGGCCGAAGGCAACGAGGTTATTGATGCCGTCGGTAATGCCTGCCAGATCCATGCCACCATAGAGCAAGGAGCCAAGACCGAAGGTATTACCAGCGAGGAAGCCAGCGAGCTGGGCCTCAGTACCGTTGAAGAGGTTGGTATCCACATTGCCCAGGATGCCTGGGATATTACCGGTGGAGGAATTCTGCCAGAAGGTCATGTAGGACCAACCACCAGGAATGACGGTTGGTGCGGTGGCCTGGTAAGCGGCCATCCACAGTGGTAGGTAGTTGAACTCAGTGGTATTGCCCATCTGAGCTTCCCAGAAGTAGCGGTAGGTATAAATCATGACATCGCGGCCGGTGAGGCGCTTGACCTCGCTGACGAAGGTGCGGGTCCAGGCCTGCATGCCGGCAACATCCACACCATCATTGACCTCAATATCAAGGACTGGTGGCAGGGATGGAGTTGGGAGCTTAGCAATCTGGATGGCAAAAGCAGCAGCCTGGGCAGCAGCCGACTGGGCTGGCTTGGCATAGTGATAAGCGCCAACATACATTCCGGCCTGAGCTGCACGGGTTACGTCAGACTCATAGAACGGATTGACATAATTTGTACCTTCAGTGGCCTTGACAAAGGCATAACGCTGACCGGATCCTGCGACCTGAGTCCAGTCAATATCGCCCTGAGTGTGCTGGTGAGAGGCTACATCCACACCGCTTGGCACGCCTGCGCCAAAAGCGGTGGCGCGGGATGCACTGAGGTGAGTGCTCAACATTGCGACAGCAACCAGGAGGGCAATAATCGGCAGGAGCAGGCCGAACGCCGTCTTCTTGGAAATACGCATGTGATTAGATTACGACAAAGTAACAAGTTCACCATGCGCAACACGCACAACATTAGTCACAATTTTTTCAGAACCTGTGAGTGCATTCAGGTTTTTAGCAGAATTGCCAGTTGGTGCGCGCCTCCTCATCGGCTTTATAGCCCTTGTAGGCATGGCGCATCACAAGGATGAAACTAATAATCATAAGGACGAGGGCCACACCAAAAGTGATGTAGTGGGGTTCAGTATTGTTGGGGCTGTAGTTATAAAGGAAATGCAGGAAGAAAGACCAGAACCAACCTGCGAAAGCTGTGAGGGTGCGTCGAGAAGCAGAGAAATCAGCACGCAGAATTGCCATAGAAACAAAATAGGTGCTCATTGCTGCAAGTATGCAGTGAATCCACGGGCCAACGATGGTGCGGATAATCCAGGTTTGAATGAGACCATCGGCATCACTGATGGGGTCCATGATGCCACCGAAGATGCCATATTGGAAATTCTCAACACACTCAAAACCCAGGCCGATGACAAAAGCAATCATGGCGAACTGCCACGGGCGGCGGACCTGCGGAATGGCGAAACCGAGGACTAGTGCGCCGAGGAGTTTCAATATTTCCTCAGGGTAGGCGCCACCCCAGGACATACTGGTGGCTGGCCAGTGGAGGAAATTGGCAATAGTGCCGAAGTCTTCGGTGAAGTAAATGGGGAGCATGACGCCACCGCCGCCGAGCAGGAATGCGAGGGGCGCCCAGTTGAGGGCTCGCGGTGGGCACATCTTGCGCAGTGGAGTGAAGCGAATGAGGAGGAAAGTCAGCGCAATCCACAGAATGAGGATGAGCCCATTGAGGCCAAGGCTTACCTCGGGGTTGACGATGATTGAGATCACCAGATGGAAGGCGCCATTGGCAATGGCGGCAAAAATCGCGAAAATCCACAGAAATAGCAGGACGAGGTTGAATTTTTTAGGTTTCATTGGCGTGGCTCCCTGGCTGTGGACCGGTATTCACAATTGCTTCCTTGGCTGCGGCGACAAAAGGCGCGGAATTATTCTTACGGCCGAGAGGTTCGACATAGGCGGCGTAAATCTCATTGCCTTTGATGGCGGTAATGACCACACCGGTGTCCAGCTGAGTGACGAGACCTTCACCCTCATGCGTGGGCTGGATGGGGGTTAGGTTATAGGCGATGGACTGCGCGACGAGGGTATCGATGAGGCGAATGAAGCGCCTGGTAGTGAGATCGAGCAATTCTTCATTGGTGCGATCGGGGGAATCGAGATCATCTGTGACGTCATAAACCATTGTGGCTATATAGGCGTCCCCACAATCCCAGGCACTAGTTACGGCGCCTGTGTCGACTGCGCAGCGGTAATTGCCAATGGGGGTGTCGCCGGCTGTGACCTGGGTATAGTTATCCGGCGCGGGCAGAATGCGGATGGCAAGGTCGGGAATACCGAGAGCAAGGGCGGGAATGAGAAAAAGCAGCACCCACCCACGAAGGCCCAGACCCACGATAGACTTGTACATATAGATACGATACCTGATTTTAAGGAGTCCTATGACAGAGAAACTGCCTATGCGTGACCTTTTTACGTATATCAATGGTGAGTGGTTGGCGAATCATGAGATTCCTGCTGACCGTGGTGTTGATGGCAACTTTTATGTGCTGCGTGATTTGAGCGAAAAGCGCTGCCATGAGTTGATTGAGGCCGACAATGGCCGTGCGGGTACCCTGTACCGATCCTTTATGGATGAGGATGCTATTGAGGCCCGTGGTTTGGATGCCCTTGCGGAAGATTTTGCCCTCTATGAGGTGGAGTCTGTTTCTGATTTGGCTAAGGCCCTCGGTGCTGGCTATCGCTATGGGATTAGCGCCCCGCTGGGTTATTACATTACGAAGGACTCGAAGTCTGTTGCGGTCAAGGCGTACCTGTACCAGGCTGGCTTGTCCCTGCCAGATGAGGCTTATTATCGGGAGGAAGGCCACAGGGAAGTTCTGGAGAAGTTCCGTGCTCACCTTGAGCGCATGATTGGCCTGGGTAAGTTGGATGAGGACCCTGCTGGTGCTGCCGATAGGATTTTGGCGCTGGAGACTGATATTGCTCGTGGCCACTGGACTGTGACTGAGTCCAGGGATGCGCTCAAGACCTTCAACCCGGTGGAATTTGAGGAGCTGCCTGGGATTATTCAGGAGCTGCTGGCTGCTTCTGGCTTGCCAAAGACCGGCGTGGTTAATGGCATGCCGTCCTATGTTGACCACCTCGTGGAGCTTCTGACTGAGGAGCGCCTGGAGGATTGGAAGCTGTGGGCTAAGTGGCAGGTGCTGCGTAACCGTGCTGGTGTTTTGCCTGCAGAGATTTCCAAGGCGAACTTTGATTTCTACGGTACTGTGCTGCAGGGCTCCACTGAGCAGCGTGCACGTTGGAAGCGTGGCGTGAGCCTGACTGAGGGTGCTGTGGCAGAGGAAATCGGCAAGCTCTACGTGGAGAAGTATTTCCCTGCTTCCCACAAGGATGCAATGCTGGAGCTGGTTGATTATCTGATTAAGGCCTATGACGACAGGATTAGCCACCTGACCTGGATGAGTGAGCTGACGCGTCGAAAAGCTCTGGAGAAACTTGGGAAATTTGAGCCAAAGATCGGCTACCCAGACAAGTGGCGCGACTTCAGCGGCCTGGAGTTCGGCGCGGACCTGATGGCCAATGTGCGCGCTGCGGCCGCCTTCAACCACGACCATGAGGTGGCGAAGGTGGGCAAGCCAGCGGACCGCGACGAGTGGTTCTGCCCACCACAGATGGTCAACGCCTTCTACAACCCAGTGATGAACTCCATCACCTTCCCGGCCGCAATTCTGCAGCCACCGTTCTTTGACCCGGATGCTAGCCCGGCAGCAAACTTCGGTGGCATCGGCGCTGTGATTGGTCACGAAATTGGCCACGGTTTTGATGATCAGGGCTCGCAGTACGATGGCGAAGGTAACCTCAATTCCTGGTGGACCGATGAGGACCGTGCGGGATTTGAGAAGCTGACGAGCAAGCTCGTGGACCAGTTCCAGGGCCTGGTACCGACTGTGATTAAGGAGCAGGGCCAGGAGAACCCACCTGTGGTTAATGGTGCTTTCACCCTTGGTGAAAATATTGGTGACCTGGGTGGTTTGGGTATTGCCATTGTTGCTCTGGGTAAGTATCTCGGCCGTGAACCTGAGGTCAAGGAGCTGCAGGAGCTCTTCTTTAGCTGGGCTCGGGTGTGGCGTACGAAGATTCGTCCGCAGCTGGCTGCCCAGTATTTGGCAATGGACCCACACTCCCCTGCCGAGTTCCGTTGTAATGTGATTGCCGGTAATATTCCTGAGTTCTACAAGGCTTTTGATGTGGACCCTGAGGGCCCATGCTTTGTGGCTGAGGATAAGCGCGTCACTATTTGGTAGGAGAATCATGCAGGTTGGCGGGAATGAGCAGGGACTAAGCGCTTGGGAAGAATGTGCTCAGTTGGTGTGGTACTTCGAGGAGCACTACCCCATTACTGAGGATTTTGATTCCTGGGCGGCAAGGGTTCCGGATAGGCTCACCCATGCGGCGATGATGCAGCTGGGTGCGGCCAGGGACCATAGTTTGTTCGTGCTTGATCCCGCCATTACTGTTGATGGGACGCGTGTCGGCAGTGGCACGGGTCCTGTGATTCGCGCCCTGCCGCATCCGGCTTGGGGTCCGCTCTATCGGGAGATGGCGTGGATTCCTGAGCTGGCGACTATTAGTGCGGCTGCGGGTGTGGATATTGAATTTGGCGATGGGCCGGTGGATACGGACATCGTGCTGGATTTTGGGGAAATTCAGAAAAATTGGGTATTTCCCGAGGTGGATACTGAAATTTCGGAGGGATATTTCGGTAAAGAGGTTCGTGCGGGCAGTGGTGTGGTGATCGCCACGCCGGAAAGCTACCGTGCGCGCTGTGCGGATATTGCCCACGGAATTAAAATGAAACTATGTTAGCCCTCAAACGCCTCCGCCCACTTGCTCTGGCCCTGATTCTTATCGGTCTGCTCTTCTATATTGTGAGCTTGCTGCAGACTGACTTCCATCACCCCCAGGACACTATTGGTGCGGCTATTGCGGTGGGCATCGGTGCTGGCATGAGTGCGCCGCTGGTTATGGGGCGCAGTCAGGCTAAGCCGAATGGTGCGGTGCTGGGCATTGCCGGTGTGCTTGTCTGCATTATTGTGGCTGTGGTGCTGAGCATCCCTACCTGGGGATAGGGCTCCCGCGGAACCCCTGGCGGGGTTCCTTGGGCTTATTTATTCTCTGGTTGCGGTTCTTGGCAGCCTAAGGCTGCCGCAAAAGTGGCTAGTTTAGCTCGGGTTTCAAGCAGCTCTTCGTGGGGATTAGAGTCTGCCACAATTCCGGCACCGGCAAAGGCAACGGCTCGTGAGGGGCTCACTAATCCTCCACGAAGGGTCATGGCGAACTCGCAGCCCTCGGTGGAATCCTGGCGGTTATCAATCCAGCCAACAAGACCGGAGAAGAGGCCGCGATCAAAGACCTTGGATCGGGCAAGAAATTCGGCGGCTTCTGCCTGCGGGTAGCCAGAAACTGCGGGGGTTGGGTGGAGTTTATAGAGAAAATCACCCATGGAAATGCCCGGCGCGGTACCACTAATCCTGGTACCGAGATGCAGGACTCGTGGGGTGGCAACAATGGAGGGGGTCTCCGGCAGGGTGAACTGAGCACCGATGGACTGGAGGATCGCGGCAATATCGCTTATGACAAATTGATGCTCGTCCAGGTTCTTTTCGGTAAAGAGCGAGTTTTTGATTTCCGCCTCGCTCATGTGCTCCGCTTGGGATTGGGGCAAGGAACCGGCAAGGGGCATGGTGGTGAAGGTTATTTCCTCCTCGGTTGGGGTAGCGCGAAGGACGAGTTCGGGGCTTGCACCAACCAGCGCTGCAGGTGTGGAAGGTTCGGCGGATGGGGTGGAAAAAAGCGAATTTATGTTGAAAAGCCCAGGAACTTGCCCAAAATAATAGGAATAGGCGTGAGGGTTTCGTGCGGCCAGCTGGTCGTGAACGACGGCTGGGTCGAAGGTGCCCTCGGCTGGGGTCCAGGAGGCTAGGCGTGCGAGGACAATTTTTTGGAGTGGGTTGGAATTATCGCGAAGATAGTTGACGGCCTCGGTAACGCGGGACTCGAAGCTATCCCACTGTGCCTGGGTGAAGGTGTCATCTTCAATGGCTTCGGGATTTGAGGAGTCGGCAAGATCTACGCGGCCGGGGATAAATTCCCACTCCTCGGGCTCGAATAGTGCGGCGGGTTGGGACTTATCAAAAGGGATAGCGCCGACAAGGAAGCGACCAGACTCGGGGCGGGCGAACCACTGGCGTACGCCATGGGCTACAAGGGTACGGTCCTCGGCGGGACTGTAGAAAGAAAAACTCGGCCGATTCGGCACGCGCGCCTCCAAAAAAATTATCGCTTACGGTCTATTGCTCATTCTAGACTAGTCCATTTATTAGACGTTCTTCGTCTTTTATTTCATCAGTTTTGTCAGAACGCCCAGGAAAAATTTGTATTAAATTTTCCAGCCTGTGGATAACTTGCTCTATCCACAGGCATTTGGGCGATCGCCAAAATCGGCTTGCGAATTGTGTCAGGATATGTTTAAGCCCAAATTCTACTGGCCAGTATGGGTTAATCAGTAACAAAAACGGCTCATAGAAAGGAGTAAAGATATGAGCCAGACAGTAGTGGGGATGGTCCCCGCCGAATACCAGCAGTGGCTAAATACGGCCACCGCACCCCAGGCTATCGAAGCCTCCAGCATGTCCGATATTGCTGCTTCGAAGCAGATCTATGACCAGTACCAACACATGGGAGAACGAGAGCGCGTGGAGGCAATCCGCGCCGACCTTGGTCTCTGCCGCATGGATGCTCTGCAGTACTTCTATTTTGGACTCGCATTAAGCATCCCGGAATTTGCCCTGATTATTGGGAAATTCAACCTCACAAGGGTCTGTACCTTCAATATTATTCGGGCTTTGCGACGCCTCCAAGGAAACTGGAAAGCTCCCGGAGCAGGAAAGATTAAGCCGTCTCAGGTGAAGTTCATGATGGAGGTCGTCGAGACGCAAAATCCAGCGGACGCAACCATGCTCGAGGCCGTAATCTGCAAGGCTGTGCGCGAAAATAACAAGGCCTATAAGGCGAAAATCGCTGCTAAGCAGGAAGAGGAAGCAGCAAAGACCCGTGCTCTCTACGCTCGCGATGACTTCGAGGTAATTGAGGGCAATGGCGAGCCTCAAATCGTGGAGGATCCTGTATCCGAGGACAATCCGATGTGGGAGAAGAATAAGCACCAGGTTACTTTCCAGATGCGAAAGACCACGGATAATCACTATTCTCTGCTCATGACGGGTTTGAGCGCGCAGGAAATGCAGATTGTCACCAATGCGCTTAATACGGAGCTCAGCGAATTGCCGGATAATCTGCGTCGACTACCAAAGGCGGAGCGCATGGGTCATGCGGCCATGTCGGCGCTGAATCGACGGATTCGCGGGGATAAGCTCTATAACCGCGTGCGCATGAATGTGGTGGTGAACCTCGACACCCTGAAGGAGCACCCGGAGGCCGCAATCACGGCCAATGGGCAGACGCTCACTGGCACGGAGGTCTATGAGCTCTCCAGCCGTTGGGGTCTGGATGAGGCCTTTGTAGTGCGCAATGAGACCGGGCATGTGATTAGCTACTTCAAGGGTCGCTTGTCGACGGAAATTCACCGCATCATTTGGGAGATTCTTGGTGGCCGATGCATTATGCCGTTCTGCAATTGCCAATGGGGTCTGGAGTCGCATCATCTGCATGCGGTGAAGGATGGTGGCAAGACCACAATCAAGAATTGTCGTCCTGTATGTCCATTCCATCATCGGGAAATTACGAATAATCCTGGACGGTTCTTCGTTTTTGATAAATTCTGTACGGCTTTGTGGATTGAGCCAGGGTCGAATCGTCCGAAGATGGATGTGTACGGCACCCCAGGAAGTACGCTGATGCGGGCGCTGGGGAAGCAATATGGCTACGACACTTTCGTGCCGGAGCAATTTGCTGAACTGCGTCGGATTCTTCTGGCGGAGACTCGTAAGGAAATTTACAAGAACCATCCTGAACTGCGACGCTTCTATCAGACCGCAGCCTAGTTGGCTGGTGGTATGAGTGTGCTGATGGTACTGAGCTTTGCCTGGATGCGGTGATAGGCCACATCGGGCAAGGACTCGGCCATCAGTGGGATGGTGTCGAAGGCGTCCACTGTGGCGCGGAAGTTATCTGCGGGATTGGTGTGGATGGTGGCCATGCGGGTTGCCCTTGCTAGCAGGCAGCCCAGGGTGGAGTTCTCCCGGAGATCAATCCAACCAACCAGACCGTCGGTGATGTTTGTAGTGCCCTTATGAGCTGGGGTACCGGCCAGCTCGTAGGGGAAGCCGGTAATCGCTGGACTGCGGCGAAGGCCAAAGGCTAGGCGAAGCATGCTCAATTGCGCCTCCTGGAGGTTTTGTTCATCTGTGGGGCGCAGTTGGCCATTAATAGTGCCGATGAGTGGGGTGGTCAGGTCATAGACCGCCCAGGACTCTTGGCGCCATGGGTTTTGTGAGTAAGGCGCGAGGATGTCGGTGTTTTGGCGCAGGTAATCGGCGATTTTTTCCACGGTGAGAGAGTGGATGGAGAGATTCTGCGGGGAGAAGAGGTTCTCCTCGGCCTGGCCTGGAGTGAGAATCTCTGTTTCCTCATGGGACATGGAACCGGCCGTTGGGCTGGTGGTGTAGCGCACCGAACCATCGCGCATAAGTTGAGCGCTAAGCACCAATTCGGGGCTCGCACCAACATAGGAAGTGTCGCCATCGGTGAGGGAAAAACAGAAATTTTGTGTATTTTCCCAGCAAAGCTGGGAAAAAATCTGTTTAATATCAGGCTGGGGTGCCTCCCACGAGTGGTGGAGACCAAGACCGAGGCTGAGCAAATCAGGCTCAGAATTGAGACGCTGATGGGCCTGCGCGATAGTGGCTTCCCAGGCGGGATTGGCTGGTTGCGGAATATTCTCCGGGGCGTGATTACCTGGCTTTGGGCGGGTATCGCGGGTGGAAAAGTCAGAAACTTTGAAGAGATAGCTGGGCTTTTGGGAAGAATCTGGGATAAAACCCACGAGGAGGTGGCCTTGGGCGGCGTCGAAAAGCTCCTCGGGGGTGTAGCAGTCAGTCAGGACCCCGTCACCGGTGGCGCGAAGAATGCGCGTGGTGGCGGGGTTGCGGAAACTGAACTGGATGCTCATTAGTCGAGGACGGAGTCGCCTTCGTGTGCGTCTTCCTCCCAAGGGGCGACCTCGCAGAGGATGATGACGGTGCCAGCTGGGTCGGTGACGGAGGCGATAATGCCAAATTCATTGACCTCTGGGCCGCTCATCACCTGGCCGCCAGCGAGGGTGGCTGCGTTGATGGCGGCATCAATGCTCTTGACACCGAAGTAGGTGAACCAGACGCTGGTTGGGACATTGGTGGTGGTGAGAATGCCAGCGAAAGCGCCGCCATCGCGGGAGGCGACAGTGTAGTCGCCAGTTGGGCTTTCGCAATCCCAGCCGAGGAGTTCCTTGTAGAACTGGCTGACTGGGGTGGTGGCGTAAAGCTCGTACCAGACTGGGGTACCTGGTTCGCCGGCGGCGACAAAGTCTTCCTCCTGGCGGGATTCCATCAGGCCAAAGAGAGCGCCGGCTGGGTCGAGCAGGACGGCCGCGCGGCCACGGTTATAGTCGGTTGGCTCGATGAGGAGCTCAGCGCCAAGGCTCTGTGCTTTTTCCACATCGGCTTCAAGGTTCAGGGTGTTGAAATAGGTGATGATACCTGCGGAATTACCGCCCTGGTTGAGGCCAGCCACAGGCATGCCCTGGGCCTGGGCGAAGAAATAATCCTCGGTCTCATTTGGGCTGACGAAGTCCCAGCCGAAAACTTCCTTGTAGAAGTGCTGGGCCTTGGCCATGTCGGTAGTGGTGATTTCGGTCCACAGGGGCAGGCCAGTTTCGGCCATAAATGCTGGCATGGAATCTTCCTTTAATTAGTCGAAAGTGATGGGGTCAATCTGGACGTTACGCCACTTTTCCGGGTCGAAGTCATCATTGGCAGTGGCTTCATCGAAATAGTCCTCTTCACCGGTGCGCACCGTGGCGGAATTGGGGCCGACCTGGACGGTGTCACCCTCGCGCAAGGTACGGCCACGGCGGGTATCGACCTCGCCATTGACCAGGACGCGACCCTCAGCGATGGCCTGCTTGGCTTCACCGCCGGTTTCCACAAGATTGGCCAGTTTGATGAACTGGCCGAGTTTGATGGTTTCATCGCGAATGGTGATGTCTACACTGCTCATGGGGATCAATTCTAGAGGATAAATGATAAACTTCTTAAGAAAAGCCTTGTAACCTGACGATTGGCATGAAATGCACCGTAGCGCCAGAACGATCCTTCGACCAGTTGCCGCAATTTTCACTGCGGTGGCGCTCATCGCTAATACAGTGATGCCATATCGAGCGAGCTACGCCGATGTGGGGGATCCCTTAGCGCCGACAGATTATGCAACTGCCAACCCTTCAACGCCAACAATCAGCCAGAGCATGGCGGATACCTTGGGCTATGCCCCGGTGCTGCGTACGAATTTCAGCAAGTCGGATAATTTCACTGATGCCAAGACCATAAGCAATTACTACCGCTATACGCGCGCCACTGCCTTCAATGCCAATGATGCTTCCTGGAGCCCCGACCAGGTGAGCATCCATGATGGCGTGCTTGATATTAAAGCCGTGCGCCAGTGTAAGGATGCTGATGGCACGGTGACCGAGAGCATTGAACCATGCCCTACCGGAAGCACGACGCAGTATGTCAGCGACCGTGTGATTCTGCAGAATCTTCCTGCGGGTAATTTCAATCTGAGCTTCCGCATGTTCGTGAACCCTTCCTATACGGAAGAGGCCTACCAGTTAGGCATCCGCGCATTTGTGGGCCTGCAGAGCATGGATGACACCTGTAATGAGCAAATTACCCCGGTGGATTATTTCACCCAGTACGGCTCCTATGAGGCAAGCTCGGGCACGGTAAATTGTGGCCAGACCAGCCTTAATGCAGAATTTGCCGAGCATCAGAATGATGAGCTGCTTGAGGGCTGGCATATCTACACCATCGAGTCCTGGAATGGGCATGTGAATTTGCTTCGCGACGGTGAGGTCTACCGCAGTTTCGATGGAATCTCCCAGACCGTAAACTGGCAGCTATTCTTCGAGCTTCTGGTTTCCGGCAATGGTCAAGGCTATATGGGTGATATGCCGGCCGATGAAGACTTCTACCCTAGCCACCTCTATGTGGACTATATCCAGCTCGCACAGGAAAAGCCACAGGATGAAGGCGCTCTTGATCCACCAGCAGTGCCAGAAGTCCCTGTGGTTGGCCAGGAGATGACGGACTACCTGCGTTATGACCCAAAGCTTGAGGTGGATAATCGTGTCACCAATTACTTCAATGACCCAACCTGGAAAGATAAACTGCTGAGCAATGGTGAGGCGAACCGCCTGGCTGATGCTTCCGACGTCTGGTACTACTCCACCGGCACCCACTACAAGGGTGATAATTCCGCCTGGACCAAGGACGCCTTCTCAATCCACGATGGCGTGCTCGACCTTAAACTTGAGCGCCACTGCTTGGACAGTGAGAGCGATGCGATGACCTCAGCTAATGCCTCAGTACAGCCTTGTACTGAGGGTAAGATTACGCGCTACTCTGCCCCACGCCTCTACTCCCCGCAGATTGAGCATGGCAATTATGTGCTCACCATCCGCGCCAAGGTCACGGGTGATGGCGACCTGATGGATGGTGTGCGAAGCAATCTCTGGCTGCAAAATGATCAGCAGATGTGCGATAACAGCTACCCTGATTCTGAGTATTCGGAATTTGACCTGCTTGAACAGTACTCAAGTCGCCAGAATACCCAGTACGCAACTACCCACGTGGGCTGCGAGTTCAACAAGGATCAGAACGACTACTACCCTACCCGCCACCAGGATCAGCGCCAAGTCCCTGAGGGCTTCTACGACCTCTGGCATACGTGGTCCTTCCAGATCTTTAATAACCACATCGCCTACTACCTTGATGGCAAACTCATTGGCAATCACCTGGTCACCAAGCGTGACTTTATCAACCAGAAAGCTGATTATGATAAAGCCATTGATCACCCAACCCGCCTGATTCTTGAAAACATGGTGGAGACCATGGAATGGGCCGGTAAGGTGGATAATAATGTGGACTTCCCGAACCAGCACTTCCTCATCGACTATGTGCAGCTGGCGCGCGAAGTAGACCCACAGCCGGTGCCTATTGATCCGACCACGGTGATGCCACTGCCAACAGACTCACCGCTGCCAATCCCATCGGTCACCGCTGCCCCAACGGTGCCACAGGGAACCGCAACAAATACGGCCACGGAAACTGCGGAAAATACCGAAACAGAGACGGAAACTGTCACGGAAAATTCCACTGTCACCAACCACGCGACTGAGACCAAAAACGCAGAAATTACTCAAACAGACCAGGAAACAGTGGATAAAACTGGTACAAATACGGTCACTACGACCCGCCCACGGGTCACCGAAACAGTGACGGTAACCGCTGAACCAGCCTCCGCACCAAAGCAGCCATGGTGGGAGATTATGCTCCTGGTCATTGCTGGCCTGCTGGGTGGCAAGCTGCTTAGCCTAGTGGTGAAGTAGACCTTGCACAATGCCCTCATAAAGCAGGACGAGGGCAAAGAGGCTGAAGATGGTGCCACAGAAGCCGTCGAGAAGCTTCTGATGTTTGTGTAGCCAGCGGCCAAGGGTGCGCACGGCCAAGGCAACGAGAATAAACCAGGCAAGACCAGTAAGAATAATGACGGTGGCAATCACCCATGCCGGTGCCACAGTCACAAACTGGCTGAAAACAGAGATGAAGAAAATCAAGGCCTTGGGGTTCGAGACATTGGTGCTTAGCCCCAGCATATAGGCCTTGGTTGGCGAGATTGTGAGGGTGTCAGTTTCGGTATTGGCGGGGCGTCGAGAAGCCCTGAGTGCACCAAAGCCCAAGTAGAGCAGGTAGCAGCCACCGACAACCTGCAGAATCTGAAGAATCAATGGGTGGGTGGAAATCAGCATGCCCACACCCATCACTGAGAGCAGTGTCCAGACCGTATTACCAGTCATAATGCCAATGGCACAGAGCACGCCATTGCGACGCGACCTCAGACCCACGCGAAGAATCTGAATCACATCGGGGCCAGGGGAAGCAATGGCCACAAGCCACACTGCTAACAGGGCGAACAACTAAAAACTCCTATAAACAAACTCCATGCGGACCTGATTAACTCGGGCAGCGAGGTCATCAGCATCAGCGGTGGTTTTACGCGTGATAGGGAACTCCTCAATCAGCGCATCAAGCTGGTCAGCAGCCCATTGGGAGGCGTGTCGAGTGTGTTCAATCATATCAGGGTCCATGGAGGTCATTCGCCAGGAAGCGGCAAGAACAACACCGGTGAAGCGGAAGACCTCACGCTCCACGCGAACCCACGGCTCAAGGTCGGCGGGCGCATCACCCACGGAGCGCTGGAGCATTTCGGCGGAGCGGGAGAGCTCAAAAAAGAGATTTCTACGCATTTGCACTGCATGAGGGCTGGAAAAATCCTCCGCAGCAATGGACTTGAGCACATCGATCATGGCACTAAGGGTGGTGCGGTAACTGCGGTAGACAATCGCGCGGGCATCATTGACCAGCCACACGGCGATAATCGCGGTGCTAATACCGATGCAGGTTTCCAGGAAACGGTCGTGGGCAATAACCAGCTCATAGCCAGGCTTTGGGGTTGGCAGCAGGAGCAGGGCGTAGACCGTAATGAACATGACGGCAATGCCATAATTGCGCGCGGTAAAGCATTCAAGGCCGTAAATGCAGCAAATCACGATAATCAGGCGAATCCAAAGATTATCGACAATAATCAGCAAGCCCAGATAGACGCAGAGACCAATGGCAGTACCCACCACACGGTGGAAGCCGCGGACTACGGAGTCGAAGCGGGTCGCACCCTGGTGCAGAACAATGAGGCCCGCAAGGGCTGCCCAGTAGCCGTGGCCGGTGTGGAAGAAAAGCACGGCGCTTTCCATGAGGACCAGGGCCACGAAGGTGCGGGTGGCCACCATGCGTGGACGGGAACCGTAGTGGAGGGCGTCGGAAAGCACATAGCGGGCGCTGGGGCGACCGAGAGCGGAGAGCGAGTGGTAGGCGCGGGTGTGAATTGGGGTGTGTGGGTAGTAATTGTCCTCGAGGCGGCCGATAAAGCGGAAGTAAGCTTTGTTGATACGCTGGGCCAGTGCTTTGGCGGTGGCGCTCATACGCCCGGCGCGGTTGGTGGCCATTGTGGTCCAGGCGGCGTTGAGGCCGACCAGGGCGTGGAGGCGCGCGTCGTCGACCTCAGCCTTTTTGGCGGGGTCGCGGGCTTCGGCAAGCTCAATGTAGGTGTCCACAGCTTTTTCTGCCTTTTCGACGGCTCCACGCTCAGCCCTGTGGAAGTCCAGTAACATCAGTGCAATGTGCACAGCCATGCAGATGAGCCAGACGGTGATGTTAACCCGGAGGGTTTCACGAATGGAGTGGTGTTCGGAGCCGAGATAGACACCGTAGGCGGTGGCGAAGGCCATGTTGATGCGGCCCGGCACACCGTAGGCTAGCGAGTACCAGACCCACAGGCCGAAGGCTGTGATGCAGGTAATCGCGAGAAATTCGGTGATGAGGTAGCGCGCGGACAACATGCCCAGCACCAAATAGGCTTGGCAGAAAATGAAGGCGGGAATGGCCACGCGGAGGCGACGTCGTAGGGGTTCGTCGCGGGCCGCACCGGAGACGCGGGCGGCAATGGAGCCATTGACGGCGTGCTGCGGGCCGTAGATAAAACCAGTGACAATTAGGGCCACACCCAGGGGGAAGACCCAGCGTAGTGCGTTGATATTTCGACCAGGTGCCGATTTGATTCGCACGGCATCATGGGCGAATTTCTTTAAAGCACTACGGGTCTGGCTGCTCACAATTAGGCCATTTTAGTGGCCTAGGCGTGAATGCTTCTACAAAGTAGAGCAAAATCACACTTGGTCGCGGGGCTTAAGGGTGAGACGCTCAATGTTCACGTGGGTAGGCAGGGAAGCCACCCAGCGCACGGTTTCGGCCACGTCCTCCGCGGTGAGGTTGAGTTTATCGGCGTAGACGGCCTCTGCCTTGGCGGCGTCACCCTTGAAGCGCTTGAGGGAGAAGTCGGTCTTTACTCGCCCTGGGCAGAGTTCGGTGACGCGCAGTGGCTGTTCGTGGGTTTCAATGCGCAGCACGCGGGTGAGTGCAGCCACCGCATGCTTGGCGGCATTGTAGCCTGCTCCGCCGGCGTATGGTTCATGGCCAGCAATGGAGCTCATATTGATGATGAGGCCGTCGGCGGCGATGAGTTTTGGCAGCAAGGCTTTGGTCAGGCGCACGAGACCAAGCACGTTGACTTCGTACATCCACTGCCAGTCCTCGAGGATGGCGTCTTTGATTGGGTCGAGGCCCTTGGCACCACCTGCGTTGTTCACGAGCAGATCCAGGTGCGGGATTTTCTCTGCGAGCTTATCGACGCTTTCTTGATCGGTGACATCGAGGGTGATGGCCTCGCCACCAATCTCCTGGGCGATTTTTTCGATGGCCTCGGTGCTGCGGGCGGCACAAATGACTTTCCAGCCGTCGGCGGCGAGAGCACGGGCGCTGGCCTCACCAATTCCTGTGGAGGCACCGGTTACTAGAGCGATTCTTTCCATAAAGAGATTTTATACTTGGTGCTATGGACTTTCAGGACCTTCCGGTAGCAGCCCACGAAAAAGAATTGATCGCGGCCTGGGATAATGGGCAAAATTTGGTGATTATTGCCCCACCCGGTACCGGTAAGACGACCTTCGTGCCACCCTTGGTTGCGGGGCTGCAGAATGAGTTGGTTCTGGTTATTGTTCCTCGTAGGATTGCGGCCATTGCCGCGGCCAAGCGCCTCTGGGATCTGGGCATGGAGCGCAGCGAAGTGGGCTATGCAGTGCGGGGCAAGCACCATTCGGGCAGCCGCATTATGTTCATTACCCCTGGTGTAATGTTGGCCAGGCTCATGAGTGACCCGGAGCTTTCCGGGGTGGGTGTGGTCATTATCGATGAGCTCCATGAGCGCCAAATGCAGGTGGATCTGATCTTCGCCTTTCTTAATGAGCTTCGTGCCCTTCGGGATCTGCGTGTGATTGCCATGTCGGCCACCATTGATTCGGATTCTGTGGCGGAGCTTCTGGATGCCACTGTGGTGGAAATCAGCGCCCCCATCCACCCACTTGAGATTGAGTACTGCCCCATTGCTGGTCGCATGGAGGGTAGCCGTGAGTTTTATGCAGGGGTGGCAGACCTTGCCCGGCGCGCCTATGGGGATGGGAGTGTGCTGGTTTTCCTGCCTGGTATCCGAGAAATTCGGATGGTTGCTGGACTTTTAGATAATTTTCCGGTTTTTATCCTCCACGGTCAGGTCTCCCCGGATCTGCCTACTGGGGATGAGCCGCTGATTATTTTGTCCACTGCTATTGCGGAGAGTTCGGTTACTGTGCCGGGTGTGCGGGCTGTGGTTGATACGGGTCTGGGTAAGGAGAAGAATGGCCGTGGACTCTTTACAGTGAGCATCTCCCAGGCCAGTGCCACACAGCGCGCGGGCCGTGCGGGCCGTCTTGGGCCTGGCAGGGTGTTCCGTGCTTACCGCGAGCAAGAGTTTCACAATATGGCGCCCTATAGCGTGCCAGAGATTCTGCGCAGTGATCTCACCGATGCGGCTCTCTATTTGGCCGCGTGGGGTACGCCACGTGCGGAGGGTCTCGCCATGCTCGACTTGCCGCCAGTGGTGGCATTGGACAAGGCGGAGGAGGAGCTTCGTAGCCTTGGCGCCATTGATGAGTTCGGTGGCTGCACAGCGCACGGTCAGGAGCTTGCCCGCATCCCAATGGAGCCACACTTGGCCCATGCTTTGGTGACTTTGGGCTCTGGTGCTGCCCCAGTTTTGGGCACCATCAGTGATGGGGTGCGCGGGAATTTGGATCGAGTCAAGCATGAGAAAAACTCAAAATTTGCCAAGTATTCCCAGGACAAGGGTCAATATTCTGTAGGTTTTGTGGTGGGTAGCGCCTTTCCTCGTCAGATTGCGAAGAAAATGGGTGAGGAATATCAGCTTGTTAGTGGCCAGCGCCTGAAGCTTCCCGAGCCAGGTCCTGAGTGGATTGCGGTTGCTGATTGGATGCGCCCCATGATTCTCTCTTGGGCGGAAATTGACAACCCTGAGGAGATTGTGCCGGTGGAAGAAACGGTGCTGGCTATCTCCCAGAACTATCGGGTGAAGGGTGTGCGTGAGCGCCATATGGGTGCCATTGTGCTCTCCCAGGCCCCTGCCCAGATCACCGAGCAGCAAGCCAAGCAAGCACTGATGGAGGAGGTGCGGGCTGATTTACTGCGCGACTCGGAAGCCAAAACCCAGATTCGTAGATGTGTGGATTATTGGCGCCTCAATTTCCTGCACCAGACGCTTGGCGCACCATGGCCAGATATGAGCATGGAGGCTTTGGCGGAGAGCATTGAGAGCTGGTTTTCAGATCTCAACTGGGAAAATAACCTAAAAAATCTCTATCCGTGGCCGGAGGCCGCGAAGATTGATGAGCTTGCCCCACTGAAATTCCTAGGCAAGTACAAGGTGGATTATTCCGGGGAACAGCCCAAGGTGCGGGCCAAGCTCCAGGATCTATTTGGCTACCGGGACACCGGGGAGATTTGTGGGCGCCCAATTCTTTTTGAGCTACTCTCCCCTGCCCAGCGTCCACTGGCCACAACCAGTGATTTGACCAGCTTCTTTGCCGGCCCATATAAGCAGGTACGTGCCGAAATGCGTGGGCGCTACCCCAAGCATGATTGGCCGGAAAACCCTTAGTCCTTAAAGTCCTCCGGGTTTGGTGCCTCAGGGCTTTCGAGCACAACATGGGTATCACCAAGGCGCTCACCAATGGTGGCCTTGTTGACCGTATTGGTCCAGTGCTCGTGCACGGCACGACGGTGACGCATGCGGCCACGGGTCTGAATAGAGGTGGTACCCAGCACAATGCCGCCACCAATGGCCAGAATAATGAAGATGGTCCAGATGACATAGGTACTTGCGCCCTGCTGGAAGAGCATGAGGTAAATCATCGAGCGGTACATATCAAGACCGGGTAGCAGACCACCGCACAGGCCGGTGAGAATAATCGCCTTGGCAGGGACATCAAGCTTGCGCTCCACGGCAACTGCACCGAAACCAAGAACCGCACCACCAATGGCCACGGAGAGCGGGGATGGCAAACCAACTTCACGCACGAGGAAGAGGTTAATAGCACCGGTAATCACGCCGGCCACGCTGGCAGGGATAAGCACGCGTGGCCAACCATTCATAAAGAGGCCATTACCCAAGGCACCAACAAGGGCAGCAATCAGAGCCACACCAAAGTTCAGCGTTGGGAAAATCAGCACCGTATCCGAGGAGAAGAGCACCTTGGTACGGGCAACGGCAAAGGCACCACCAATACCGATACAGATGGCCAGAATGGAGAGGAAGATACCGAAGAAGCGCGACCAGGCTGTGACATGGAAACCCCGGATAGCATCTTCGGCAACAGCAACAATCTGCGGAATGGGGATGATCAAGATGATGCAGGCACCAATCAGGGCCGCAGCACCCTGCAGGGTAAGTATGCCGGTGGCATATAAGCCCACGCCTATGCCCACGAAGAGTATGGACTGGATGAGCAACTGGAAGAATCGGAAGACTGCCAGTTTATCCAGGAGCGCGCCCACACGGTTCACTACCAGCAACACAAACATGGCGATAATGGAATCCTCCACGGTGCCATTGGACTGAAGTGTAATGGAGCAGGCGAGCATCATGCCGCCAAGGGCGGAAACCCACCATGGCCAAATAAGCGGGTGGGCAAGGAGGCGGCAGAGCTTCGCATCGGCCTGGCCCAGGGAGAGATTACCGGAGCAAATCAAATCCCTGATTTGGCGCAGACCGTGCATAATGTTGAGGTTAAAGGCCTCCATGGTGGTGGCCTCACCAATCACCACTGTTGGGGAGATACCCAGCGGACTGTGCTGAATGATAATGGCACGTCCTATCACGTGGACGTGCACATCGGTAATCCCCCATGCATTGGCACAAGCAGCAATATCTTCCTCGATGGTGCCGGAATCATAACCGCACTCCGCCATGGCCTCAGCCATGCGCTTGAGGAAACCAAGGGCGTTGGAAACAAATTGTTGTTGCTGGCGCTCGTGGTTAATTAGAGCAAGTTCGTATTCGCGATTGACCTGTCGAGTTTCTTTGGCATTCGACAGGCCTTCGCGCATATTGTGGGTAAGTTTATTACGCCAACCTTGAACTACTCTATTGGGACGGTGCTGCATAAGTCCCAATTTAACAGATTTTTATCGAGTCCACGGGGAAATAATGTCAACTAATTTCTTTACCGCAGCGGGATCTGTTACATAATGAGGCGCTGAACCACCGCCAGGACCAGCAGGTCCAGTAGTAGTAGAGAGCATCTTGCAGGAGGCGTGAATTCCGTGGAGGCGAACATCGCGCAATTCATGAACATTCTCCGGTGTAATGCCACCGCCGGCCACAATTTCCACACCCATGGTGTCAGCAATAGTGACCAAGCCACCAAGCTCAGCCTGGGCATCCACCGCAGTGTCCTTACCGCCACTGGTCAGAACACGGGTCACGCCCACACCAGCAACCTGAAGCAGGGCGCGGTTGCGGTCGGGGAGGACGTCGAAAAGCCTGTGGAGAGTCACCGCTTTGGCGCCATTATCTGCAGCCAAATTAGTAAGTTCACGCATGCGCTCAACATCAAGTCCAGTGCCGGTTTCATCAGCGATACCAAAAACCACACCCTTGGCGCCGGCCTTGCAGGCGTGCACAATGTCCTTGCGCATAATGTCGAGCTCATCCTCGGTGTAGTAGAAACCACCAGGACGAGGGCGAATCATGACATGGACATCAATGCCAGTCTTCACCGCTTCCTCAACCAGCGCGAGACTTGGGGTGAGCCCGCCAGCCTCAAAAAGCGCGGAGGCGAGCTCCACACTCGAGGCCTGTGCTTTTTTAGCGGCGCAGACACCAGCGATGGTATCAACAGCAATTTCCACCGTGGTGTGCATGCGGGCAAGTGAGCGTTCTAGAGCCATTATCGACGTCCTTCCAGAAGAGCATAACGGAGCACGCCCATTGGAATAGAACCCTCACGAAGAGCACGGGCGTGGAATTCTTTAAGAGACATGCCCTTATTCACGCAGTCCTGGCGCAGCTGCTGCCACAGGCGCTGACCAAGGGCATAAGATGGGGCCTGACCTGGCCAACCAAGATAGCGCATGAGTTCAAACTGGCGATTCTCCGGCGCCATGGCCACATTATCAGCCAGGAACTGGGCGGCGTGATCATAATCCCAGCCATCCTTTTGCAGGTGAACACCAATGTCGAGCACGACGCGGGCGGCGCGCAGTCGCTGGGCGTCAAGCAGACCCATGCGGGTTGCCGGGTCATCGTGGTAGCCGAATTCTTCCATGAGCTGCTCGGCATAGAGTGCCCAGCCTTCACCATGGCCACTGTTCCAGCATGCTATGCGACGCCACAGGTTCAGGTCCTCCTTGGCACACATGGCGGCACCAATCTGCAGATGGTGGCCAGGCACGCCCTCATGGAAGACAGTGGTGAGTTCCTGCCAGGTGTGGAATTCGGTCTGGCCCTTTGGCACCGACCACCACATGCGGCCTGGGCGGGAGAAATCCTCGCTTGGTGGGGTGTAGAAGATACCGCCGGTGCCGGCTGGGTCAATGCAGGCCTCAATGCGCTGAACCTGCTCAGGGATGTCGAAATTGACGCCGTTCATATCGCTGATGACCTGGTCAGCGGTGGCCTGCATCCAGTCGCGCAGATTATCTACACCACGGATGGTGTACTTTTCTTCCTGGTCGAGAAGCTTGAAGGCGCGGGCAACGCTGGTGCCATCACCATAGAGCTGGCCGGCAATATTTTCCTGCTCGGCGATGATTTCCTGCAGGCGCTCCTTGCCCCATTCGAAGGCCTCATCAAGGTCGACCTTGGCGCCGACGAACTGCCAAGAGAATGGCTCATAGCGGTCACGGCCCACACCATCACGGTCGCCATTGGCACGGATGGATTTCTGGAGGAATTCCTCACGCAGCCACAGGGCCAAACCCTTGGCAGCGGCGCGGGCGGCCTGAGTTTCTTCATTATCTCCAGCGAGTTTAATGAAAATATCGCCATTTGAGAGATCCTCAGCCTGCTTGGCTACCTCAACCACCTGGCGGGCGGCGGCAATAATTCCGCGACGTGCACCCTCGAGAAGACTATTCTTGTAGCCCTCGAGAGCCTCAGGGATGAGGCTAATGCGGGTGCGAATATTATCGCGCTGCGCCTGAGTTTCGGTTGGCATCAGCTGGAGAGTATCGCGCATATCCTGCAGTGGGGAGGCGATATTATTCAGAGAGGCCAGGTCCTCACCGCGCTCAGAAAGCTCCAGTTCGACGCCGAGGCGGTCGAGCAGAGTTTCCTTGGTTACGGCATCAATGGCATCCTCTGGGCGATAGGTTGATGCGAAGGAATAAAGCTCACTGGTGCGCTCATGAACTTTTTCATGCCATTCCGGACTATAGTCCTGCAGTTTGTCATCAAAACCGGGAATGCCCAGTGCCGTTGCACTGGTTGGGCACAGGGCGGCCAGGTCGTGGACGTAGCGATCACATTCTTGATCAAGTTTGCTGTTCCTCATGTAATAAGGATATACCAGCAAAGGTTACTCGTACTTGACTCCAGGGCTAACCCAGTTTTCAATTTGGGAGATCATATCCTCCGCATCGCGGGTGACAATCAAGCCGGTGAGATATTTTTCCATCAGGAAACCCTCGGCCACGGCATGCTCCAGCATGCGCAGCATTGGCTGCCAGTAGCCCAGGGTGTCAAAAAGCACAATGGGACCCATGCCTTCATAGAGCTGCTGCATGGTGTAAATTTCGTAGAATTCCTCCAAAGTGCCTGAACCGCCCGGCAAAACCACGAAGGCCTGGGAGAGTTGCTCCATGCGTGCCTTGCGGATGCGCATGTCGTCGACACGCTCGAGGACAGAGAGCTTGGAGTGGGCGATTTCTTTATCAGCCAAGTGATGTGGAATAACGCCATGGACATAGCCACCGGCAGCCATGGCGGTATCAGCCACGACGCCCATCAAGCCAATATCGCCGCCACCGTAGACCAAACCATAACCGTGATTGGCAATGGCTTTGGCCACTGCCACCGCATCGGCCTTATATTCAGGCCGATTACCTTCAGCTGCTCCACAATAGACGGCGATATTTTTAATCATGGATACTAGGATAATGCCTCACGGTGCTCAGCGCTGAGATCGACATAGCGTCCCGCATGGGCAATAAGCCCCTGACGATCCTCCTCAGTCAATTCACGCTTGACCGCACCGGGCACGCCAGCGACCAAGGAGCGGGCTGGGATCTGGGCATGCTCCTTGACCACCGAACCGGCAGCAATGAGTGAACCAGTGCCAATGCGCGAGTGGCTCAGCACCGTAGCCTGCATGCCAATAAGCGTTGCCGACTCAATATAGGCGCCGTGGACCATGGCCATGTGGCCAAGGGTCACATCCTCCTCAAGGATGCAAGGGGCATCACGCTCCACATGAAGTACGCAGTTATCCTGCACATTGGAGCGCGCACCAACCACAATGGGGGCCAGGTCGCCGCGAAGAACTGCACCATAATAAATGCCAGCATCGGGGCCGATTTCCACATCGCCAATCAGGGTGGCATTGGGTGCCACAAAGGCGGTGGGGTGAATACGTGGGGTTTTACCACGGAAAGGGATAATTACTGCCATTAGCTAATTGCTTTCTTTACCGAGTCGACGCCGGTGAACTGGAAGGCCTTGAGACCAACCGCCCGCGCGGCTTCAACATTTTCCAAATTGTCATCAAAGAAGAAGGTCTCCTCCGGCTTGGTGCCAAGCTGCTCAAGAGCAATGCGGAAAGCCTCAGGGCGTGGCTTTTCCTGCTTAATATCGCAGGAGAGGGTCACGGAGTGGAATTTCTGCAGCCATGGGTTTTCCGGCAGCATCAACTCAGCCAGGGTTTTTGGAATATTGGACAGCAAGCCCACACGCCAGCCCTCATCAATGAGCGAGGACACATAGGCGATCATTTCGGGATCCGCCTGGCGCCAACCGGAATAGTCCACGCGAATTGCTTCTTCGATATCAAAATCCAGGCCAGTGCGCTCCTGGAATTGCTCCCAGAACTCCTGGTCAGTAATACGGCCACCATCCAGCGGGCCGCGCAATTCCCAGAAAACTGGCCAGATGGAGGAATCCCCACCAACAGCATGCTCAATATCACGTTTGGCCTGGTCGCCTTGAACGCGAAGAAGAACACCATATAAATCGAAGAGAATATTTCCTGTCATGGATTGATTATAACCGGTGGTAGTCTTGAAACATGCAGGCATTATCGTTGCAGGAACTAAGTATCCGGGCCCGCCAAGTCCAAGATGGCTGGGCACAATCCACGCCCTATGTGCGGGCGAGTTTTTTACGTGAACTCCACAAGGTCGTTTTGGATCATGCCGAGGAAATCATGGATAGCATCCAGATGGAAACCGGCAAAACCCGCCGCAATGCCTATGATGAGGTCCTCGATGTGGCCCAAACCGCAGGCTATTATGCCCGGCGCGCACCGGGCATTCTTCGCGCCGAGCGCCGCCACGGCATGGTTCCCGCCCTGACCAAATCCAAGGTCTATCACCGCCCCTATGGCGTGGTGGGCATCATTTGCCCGTGGAATTTCCCCTTCTCTTTGGTCCTGGCGGATGCTATTGCGGCGCTCGCTGCGGGCAATGCGGTCATCCTTAAGCCCTCGCCGCTATGTGCAGCCACGGCGCGTTTGGCCGTAAAATTGCTTAAAACCGCAGGAATCCCCGAAGAATTAGTGATTCTTGCCAATGAAGATGACTGGAATATGAGCACCCCGGAGCTTGGCCAGTGGATGGCCAAGGAGTGCGATTATATTCTCATGACGGGCTCGGCCAAGAGTGCTGCCATTGTTTCGGGTTATTGCGCCGCCGCCCACACGCCTTTTAGCGCGGAGCTTGGCGGCAAGAACCCAATGATTATTTCCGCCACCGCAGATTTGGACTTGGCGGTTGCCGGGGCGCTTAGCAGTTGCTTCGATCATGCGGGCCAAGTCTGCATGTCCACGGAAAGAATTTACGTAGAGTCCTCGGCTTATGATGAATTTCTCCAAAAATTCATCGGCGCGGCCAAGGGTCTTCGCCTCGGCGCGGACAAAAGTTGGGAAACCGATATGGGCTCGCTCATCAATACTCAGCACCTGAAAAAGGTCGATGATATGGTCCAGGCTGCCAAGGCTGAAGGTGCCACAATCGCCCTGGGTGGTCATCCGCTCCCCCACCTCGGGCCGGCTTTTTATGCGCCGACCATTATCACTGGGGCGCGCGAGGACATGGCCATTGCCCGCGAAGAGGTCTTCGGCCCGGTTGTGGTGGTCATGCCTGTTGCGGATATGCCGGAAGCTATTCGACGCTCCAATCACTCCCCCTACGGTCTTGCCGCCAGTATCTACGGCCACCCTCGTTTTTGCCGCGCCGCGGCAAAGCAGCTCCGGGTGGGCACGGTTACAATTAATGCGCCCTACCGCCTGGGCTGGGCGAGTTTGGACACGCCAATGGGTGGCTTTGGGCTAAGCGGCCATGGGCGTCGGCACGCTAAAGAAGGAATCCTGCGATTCTGCGCGGAAACTGCGGTCACCGCACCCAGGTTCCTTGGAGCTTCACGAGTTCTTTTTGGCGGCAAAGGTATCAGCACCAAGGAAGAGGCCGCAACAATGGCCAAATTGGTGCATTTACGTGCACAATTCTTTGGCTAACATACCCAATCGGGTAAACTTGTCCGCATGCATAGACGCCGTACTATACGACACTATTGCCAGGCAATTCTCAGCATTCTGCTTGCTGTTTTGCTGATCGGCACAAATCTCGCACCGGCCCACGCTGACCAGGACAACCGCTCCTGGCTGCGCCCCGGCTGCGACTGGTCCCCTCATGGCCAGGGAATGCAGATTTGCTATGTCCCTTCGGCTTCTAATGGCCGCGCCATGGGTGTGGTGATCCTGCCTGCAAAGTACGGCGGCGATGGTGGCCTCTATATGCTCGGCGGCATTGGTAGTACCGAAACAGACTCCCAGTGGGCCAATACTTCCGCCCCGGCGCTTTTCCAGAATGACAATGTCACCCTGGTTATGCCAACCGGCGGCGAGGGCCAGTTCTATGCGGACTGGATGTACCCAGGCACCCCAATTACTAATAATGACTTCCAGCTGCTGCCACCACCAAAGCAGATTAAGTGGGAAACCTTCCTCACCCAGGAGCTTCCTGCGTGGCTGCAGCAGAATTTCGGCGTGAATCCACACCGCAACTCCATTGTGGGTATTTCCATGGGTGCCATTTCCACCCTGACCCTGGCCGAGCGCCACCCTGATCAGTTCCGCCAGACTTTCGCCATGTCCGGCTTCCTGGACCCAGCCATGTTTGGCCACCTGGTCATGCTCACCATGCTGAGCCTGGTTACCCCACTCTTTGGTGGCGGCCTGATTTTCCAGATGTGGGGCTTTAACCCATTCGTCCTCTGGAATAACATGATGCACCTCGACCCAATGTCGGATCTTAACGGCCTACGTAATGTCGACACCATTATTTGGGTCGGCGATGGCCGTCTCCCACCGGGTCATGTCATGCCACCAGGTTTGGCCTTCATCCCTGCCTTCCTTGGTGAATGGCTCATCAACCTCTCCACACGTAGTTTTGTTTTCAAAGCAGGACTAGCGGGTGTTCCGCTGACCTTCCTCACCGGCCCAGGCATCCACGCGTGGCCAACCTGGGAGCTCCGTTTGGCCGAACAGCGCGGCCGAATCCTCAGTGTGGTCGGGTAGATTAGCGTAAAATAGTCCTTATGCTTATTCGCGACCGGGTTACAGCTTCCGCACTAACTGGCCTGGCACGGGTGACCAATCATTTTGGTAAGGATCCAGAAGTCAAAGAAGCTACGCGAGTTCCTCGTCCTGAGGAACTCACCGCGGCGCATTGGGGCAATGGCAATATTCGCCCGCTGGATCCTATCGGATGGTTCGCCCACCAGCAGGGTGTGGAAAAATTGCAAAAATCTTTCTACGCTATTCCTGAAAATCAGCGTGTTCGTCTGGCCAAGAAGACCTCAAATCTCTTCCGTAGCCGCACCAAGACCACGGTTCCGGGCCTGGATGTTTCGGGCCTGAGCCGTGTCATTGCGGTGGATCCTGAGGAGCTTACCGCTGATGTGCAGGGTATGTGTACCTTTGAGGATCTCGTCGATACGCTCCTACCATTTGGTTGCGCACCTTATGTCGTTCCGGAGCTCAAGACCATCACCCTGGGCGGTGCTGTTACTGGTATGGGCGTGGAGTCCAGCAGTTTCCGCAATGGCCTACCGCACGAGTCTGTGCTGGAAATGGACATTCTGACCGGCACTGGCGAGGTTGTGACCTGCAGCCCTGAGCAGAATGCCGACCTGTATCGCGCCTTCCCGAACTCCTATGGTTCGCTGGGTTATGCGGTTCGCCTCAAGATCAAAATCGAAAAAGTTGCGCCATTTGTGCAGTTGCGCCATGTGCGTTTCGACGACTTCGCTTCCATTTCCGCTGCCCTGGCAGAGATCTCCCGCAGCCGCGAATTTGAGGGCGAAGCCGTGGACTACCTTGATGGCGTGGTCTTTTCCCCATCGGAGGCCTATCTCGTTTTGGGCCGTAAGTCGTGGGATATTCCGGCCCACGTATCTGATTACACCGGTGAGCGTATTTATTACCGCTCCATTCAGCATCCTTCCGGTGTGACCCGCGACTGCCTGACCACCCATGACTATCTGTGGCGTTGGGACACGGACTGGTTCTGGTGCTCCCGTGCTTTTGGTGCCCAGGATCCGAAAATTCGCCGTTTTTGGCCAAAGGGCCTGCTGCGTTCCTCTTTTTATTGGAAACTCATTGGCCTGGATAAGAAATATGACATTGCTGACCGCCTGAATGAGCGCAAGGGCCAGGCCCCGCGTGAGCGAGTGGTGCAGGATATTGAGGTCACCACCCAGCACCTCCCGGAGTTCCTGAATTGGTTCTTCTCCTCCTGCGATATTCAGCCAGTATGGCTCTGCCCTATTCTTTTGGCCAAGTCCTCTGAGGAACTCACTTCCAAGGGCGATGTTTTGCTCAGCCCTGAGGCCGCTGCTGGCGGTGCGGATGTGCACCCATGGCCGCTCTATCCTCTGTCCAATGGTGACCTGTGGATTAATGTCGGTTTTTGGTCTGATGTTCCTGCCGATCTCCTCGGTGTTGGTGCACCAAAGGGCGCCTTCAACCGCGAGATTGAAAAGAAGGTCGACGAGCTGGGTGGCCATAAATCCCTCTACTCTGAGGCTTTCTATTCTGAGGAGCAGTTTGCCGCCCTCTACGGCGGCGAAATTCCAGCTCTGGTTAAAAAGGTTTATGATCCTAAGGGTCGCTTCCCAAGTCTTTTTGATAAGGCTGTGGGCGGTAAATAACTAATTCTGATTATTTCTAGAAGGACTATTTAGACATGACTGTTGCTGAAATCATTGGTGCTATTACCAGTGGCCCATTGCCTTTCCGCATTGAGGCTTATGATGGCAGCTCCATTGGCGAAGGCGATATTACCTTCCGTTTGGAAAACAAGGATGCTCTGGCCTATATTGCCACCGCTCCTGGCGATCTGGGTCTGGCCCGCGCCTATGTGATGGGCTGCCTGACTGTTCATGGCACCCACCCAGCACACCCATATGATGCTTTCGATGACCTGCGCAAGTGCTATGATGTCATCTCTTTCCCTAAGCTTGCTTCCGTTCCTGGCCTGCTCAAGGCCCTGAAGGATCAGGATGCTTTCCGCCACCTGCCTATCCCAGTCCAGGAGCAGATGCCAGGTTGGCGCAAGACCCTGCATAACCTCAACCAGCGCCGCCACTCCAAGAGCCGTGACGCTGAGGCTATTCACCACCACTATGATGTCTCCAATGACTTCTATGAGCAGTTCCTTGGTGACTCCATGACCTACACCTGCGCCGTCTATGAGACTGAGGATTCCACTCTCGAGGAGGCCCAGGAGAATAAGTACCGCCTGGTATTCGACAAGCTGCGCCTCAAGGAAGGCGATAGGCTTCTCGACGTCGGCTGTGGCTGGGGTGGCATGGTCCGTTACGCAGCCAAGCACGGCGTGAAGGCCCTGGGCGTTACCCTGTCCAAGGAGCAGGCTGAGTGGGCTCAGGCTGAGATTAAGCGCCAGGGTCTGCAGGATCTTGCTGAGGTCCGTTTCCAGGACTACCGCGATGTGAAGGAAGAGGGCTTCGACGCCATTTCCTCCATTGGTATCCTCGAGCACATTGGTATGAAGAACTACGAGTCCTTCTTCACCTTCCTCTATGGCAAGCTCAAGACCGGTGGTCTGATGCTTAACCACTGCATCACCCGCCCTCATAACCGCAACCAGCGCACCGGCCAGTTCATTGGCCGCTATATCTTCCCAGATGGTGAGCTCACCGGTTCCGGTCGCATCATTGAGATCATGCAGAACGTCGGTTTCGACGTCATCCACGAGGAAGACCTTCGTCCTCACTATGCTCGCACCCTGCGCGACTGGTGCCTGAATCTTCAGGAGAACTGGGACAAGGCAGTCGAGATTGTTGGCCCAGCCACCGCTCGCCTCTTCGGCCTCTACATGGCTGGCTCCGAGTGGGGCTTCGACCACAATGTGGTTCAGCTCCACCAGGTCCTCGGCCAGAAGCTCCCAGAGGACGGCACCTGGCAGCTGCCACTCCGCCCTTGGTGGAAGGCTTAAGCCTCAAACCCAACGCCCCTTCGGGGGCGTTATTTTTTTGAATTTTTATCCAAAAGCCCAGGAGCGGATCCAAAAACTTAAGATCTCAAGCACCGGATCCCAGTCAACCCAGAAGCGGATCCGGCCAAGCTGTGTACCCCGAGATTCCCTGAGCCCAAAGAAGTCCCCCGGACTTCTGCGGGAGCCCAGATACGAAAAAGACTAGCTGAGCTGGTGGGCGAGAGAACCGCGCGGACGCGAAAATTTCGAGTTTTTATCTAAAAGCCCAGGAACGGATCGAAAATTTTGGCTTTGTCGCGTCTGAGACGGGATCGCAGCGGCGGGCATGGCCGGAGAATTCTTGTTCCGGAGATCCGTCTAAACCATTCGAACCCACACCCCGGCCGGGGCAAAAAATCCTAGTTTTTGTCCAAAACGCCAGGGGGAGGTGGAGAAATACGGCCGTAGGTGGGCCGTGGGTAAAAGAAAAAAGACCAGCTGAGCTGGTCTTTTCATTGTGGGCGAAGGGGGACTTGAACCCCCACGTCCCGAAGGACACTGGCACCTGAA
>JAUMUD010000018.1:38547-41852 GCA_030530875.1 Corynebacterium sp. | reverse complement strand
CTCCCTTATTTAGTTTCCCCCACTAACGCAACCACATTTTCTGTCCTATAGCCCGCAAGGTTGAATACACCAAGAACGACAAGACCATCAAAACCTGCGCCCCAGTATTCGCTGAGGGTGAGGATGCTGCCTATGAGGCTGCCAACAAGATTCTCGACGAAAAGTTGCTGAAAACAGACCGCGCCTGGCGAGCGTATTGGACTGCTTTTATCGGAAAACCAGCCGAGGAATACACCATTGAAGTCACAGACCGCGATGACTACAAATCTCCTAAGGATGGGTGGAAAATTTTTCGTGAAGCAGAGGCCGGCCAGCGCGAAAAGAAGTCAGCAAATGACATCCCAAGCCAAATTTCCAAGCTCCAAGATTACCTTAGTATCTGGGCGAAGGAAGGCTCTGAATCCGTCGAGTCAGAACTAGCAAGTAGTCTTAAGTCTCCGGACGGCCAGCAAACTTTTACGGATGACTGGAAATTCATTGATTACACCGTTAGCTTCAGGTACCCTCTGGCCGAGAATGATCCGCTCCCTAATAATGCCGAGGACTTTATCAAACTTCTCGATAGCTTTGAGGAAGTGACAGCCCAGTATAAGGAAGTGGTTAAACGCTCTGTCGCATACTTCTCCGAACAGCTCCGAGGTGCCTCTGCTCAACAACTGGATGGCCGTTCTGCCGACGAAATTGTCGCGAGTTATAAGAACTGGCTCGATGCGGAGCTGGAAGAGTTTGAAGCAAAAATCAATTTAGAGAAAGAATTCGCGAAGCTATATTTCGCCAATCGCGACGAGGTGGCGAGGAAATGTGCCAGCCTGGGAGAATATGAGAACTCCTGGTCTATGCCGCAGGCGGTGAAGGAGAATAATCCTGATCAGAGCCAGCAGGAGCAAACTCAGCAGTCTGAGAGCCCGGTTGTTGTCCAAGCAAAGAAGGGAATTCTCGAAGCCGCTGCGGCTTTCGTTGGGCGAATGACTTCGCGTATTTTTGCAGTAATCATCCACGTCTTGACTTGGATCTTCTAAAAAAGAAGCCTGCATCGAAGGGAACTTCGACGCAGGCATTTTTAGTGTGCGTGGGCGATGGTGACCATGGCGAAGTAGGCGGTGGCCACGGAATAGCAGACGCCGAGGTTGCCGGGGTCATCCCACAGCGAGGCGGTGCAGTTGAGGAGCATATCGCGGTAGAGGTCCATATTGCAGGCCACCGTGGCGCCCTCAGCGTCATAACACATGTCGTGGCGGGCACAGGGGCCCCGGAAGTCCGCAACAATATTAATCGCCGCCCAGAACTCATCTGGGGCGTGTGTACAGTAATCATGGCGGGCACGGTCATTGACTACAGGCCACTGCGGGTCGTAGACATAGTCAGCCGGCACAGAAACATAGAGAGGATTGCCGCTGCCATTCTTCACTACCCCAGGCCGGGTCACATCAAAATACTGAATATAGGCGGACCCGGAAATAGGCTCAGAATAGTCGACGTGGAGAACACCGGACTCATCAAGGGAGAGGGTGGCAGGAATGAGGTCAAGGCTTCGGGTTGAGTAGGCCGAGATTTCCAAAATCTCACCGACAATCTCCGCATCCTTATTCCACACAATGGCCGAAGGTCCGCCCTCATCACGGGGCGCGAAGTGGAGACTATAGCCCTCCGGAAGACCCAAATCATAGGTGAAGTGCTCTGTAGGGTTTGGAATTACCTCATCGGGATGAAAGTCGGATGAGGCTGCGCGTGGGCGGTTAAGCTCCACACCGGCACCCAGTTTGGTGGCGATACGGTCATTGGTCGCAGCAAGACTCCGAGAGCTTGTTACAAGGTTATCCAAAGAAGCAGCCTGTGCCGCTGGAGGTGCGACACAGGCTGCTAAAAGAATTGCCAGTAGAACTGGGAGGACACGCATTAGGTTGCGTTACCTGCCTTCCAGGTCTCCCAAGGAATATTCCAGTCACCAAGACCATCAGTACCGGAGAGCGTACCGCCCTGGGTACCGGAGACAACCACTAGGTCACCGCGCTTGGAGAAGTCCAGGAACCACTTGGCGTTCTCAGGGCTGACATTGAGGCAACCATGGGAGGTATCGGTATTGCCCTGAGCCCAAACGGACCATGGTGCGGAGTGGACGAAGATACCGGAATAAGACAGCTGGGTGGCGTACTGGACATTAGAACGGTAGCCACCTGGCGCATCGACAGCCAGACCGAAGGTGGAGGAGTCCATCACAATGGAGTCATAGCGGTCACCAACGGTATAGACACCATTTGGAGTTGGGTTTTGTGCATTACCCATGGAGGTAGGCATAGTCTTGACTACCTCACCGTTCTTGGTGACCGTGATGATCTTATTGGAATCATCCACAGTGGAAATAACGGCATCGCCAATGGTGAAGTTGGTTTCATTGTCGTCACCACCATAGACACCATCACCGAGGTCGGTGCCATAGTTGTGCACCTTCACAGTGACCTGAGTACCAGGGGTCCAGTACTGGGCTGGACGCCAGCGAATCTCCTGATTAGAGACCCAGTAGAAAGCGCCCTCGACTGGAGGATTGGTAGTAATCTCAATGGACTTCTGTGCAGCCTCACGGTCTGGAATGGCCTGGCTGAAGCGGAAGTGGATGGTCTGACCAATACCCACAGTGGAATCAGCCAATGGGCTAAGGGCTACTGAAGCCTGGGCAGCTGGGTTGATGGTAGTAAAGGTAGAGGTCATCGCGCCGCCGGCAGAGTTATGGGCGACAATGGTGTAGGTACGGCCATAGCCGAGTTCCTCATTGGTCTGCCAGGTGGAACCATCGGCAGCAAGGGTGGCGTCAACAACCTTGCCGTCTTCATTAGTCATGGTGACATCCGTAAGATTGCCCTCCATTGGGCGAACACTCACGGCGGTATTTGGGTTCACATTAGAGGCACCATCTTGTATGGAGGCCACAGGATTAGCTGGTGCTGGCTTTTCCGTAATGGTTACACCAGGAATTGCGTTTCCGCTGGACGAGCAGGCTGCAAGGCTAATAGCGGCAAGGACAGCTGCTACAGGTGCAAGAATACGAAGGGTTGGCTTCTTCACTAAAGCTCCAGAGTTATGAAAGGAATTTTGTACAGGTTTCAACTATATCACGCTTAAGGGCCGTCGAATAGCCCTTTAAGGGGATTATCGGGAAATAGTTATGAGCTTGTTACATAGCCGGCCAATAAGTAAATCAAGTTCTGACACCAGTTTAAGGAGAAAGCGGGGTTAAGCTGCCAATTTGGCGAATTTTCAATATCCGTGTATAGTTACATCTTGTTGTTAAGCGCCATTAGCTCAATTGG
>JAUMUD010000018.1:0-38447 GCA_030530875.1 Corynebacterium sp. | reverse complement strand
TAGAGCAACTGACTCTTAATCAGTGGGTTCGGGGTTCGAGTCCCTGATGGCGCACCAAGCCTTCTTGCGAACGGCTTGTAAATAAAAGTTCGCGCCATTAGCTCAATTGGTAGAGCAACTGACTCTTAATCAGTGGGTTCGGGGTTCGAGTCCCTGATGGCGCACAAAAGCCCTAGGCTCAGGCCTGGGGCTTTTTGCTATCCTAGATGCATGCGTGCTCTAATTATTGTCGATGTCCAAAATGACTTCTGCCCTGGCGGTGCCCTCGCTACGCGTTCTGGCGCCGTAGTGGCCAAAAAGATCGCACAATATTTACGTGCCAATCATGAAAAGTACACGACCGTGGTAGCTACCAAGGACTGGCATGTCTCCCCTGGCACCCACTGGTCCGAAAATCCCGACTTCATTAACACCTGGCCTGTGCACTGTGAGGCCGATACCTTCGGCGCGGAATTCCACCAGGAAATCAAGAACGTTGAGGACCTCATTGACGGCACCTTCTGCAAGGGACGCTATACTGCCGCCTATTCCGGCTTTGAGGGCCTCTATCAGGACACCTCACTCGAGAACTGGCTTAAGAGTCGTGGAGTGCATTATGTGGACGTCTGTGGCATTGCTACGGACTACTGCGTGCGCCAAACCGCCATGGATGCCAAGCAGCGTGGCTTTGACGTCAGGCTTTTGCGTGACCTGGTCGCCCCAGTCTCTGTAGATACAGGAAAGGCTGCCCTCGAGGATATGAGGACAGCCGGTATTGAAATTAAGCTCGGGCTTTAAGCGGAGAGCAGCTTACGCAGCTCGCGCAGCTGACGGTTACGGCGGTGGCGAGCTGCCAGGGTGATAATCACGATACCTGCGGCCACACCGGCAACAGCACCGGCAATATTGCGGACCTGTGGGTCCTTCAGCTTCTCAGTCAGGCTCTTCTTAGCATCATTGACCATGTTAGATGGCTTGGTGCGGTCGGCAATCTGATCAAGAGTGGAAGCAAGCTGCTTGCGGGTGCGTTCAATATCGCGCTCGATGTCATCAATATTGCGTGCCATAGGGCAAGTCCTTTCGTGTTTTAATCAACTAGTTAAGATACTAACACTGTCTTTGGTATCCTGGTAGACATGACTAATTCCTCACGTTTAGAGCCAGGCGATAAGGCCCCTGAATTTAGCCTACCCAATGATCAGGGTGGCACTACTTCCCTGTCGGATTTTGCTGGCCAGCGTGTACTGGTCTACTTCTACCCCAGGGCCAATACCCCTGGCTGCACCAAAGAGGCCTGTGATTTCCGCGACTCTTTGGCGCCGCTGAATGATTTGGGCATTGCCGTGGTCGGCATCTCCCCGGACAAGGTGGAGAAGCTTCAGAAGTTCCGTGAGGACCATGAGCTCAACTTCCCGCTGCTTTCTGACGCCGACAAGACGGTCATGCAGGAGTGGGGTGCTTTTGGCGAAAAGAAGAATTACGGCAAGATTGTTCAGGGTGTTATTCGCTCCACCTTCCTGGTGGAGGCTGATGGCACCATTGGTTTTGCCAAGTATAATGTCAAGGCCACCGGCCATGTGGCCCGTATTGTGAAAGAACTTACTCAGTAATAGTGGAAGAGATTCTCCGCCCCAGGAGGCGCCCAAGCCAGCAGCGCAGTCGTGAACGATATGCGCGTATTCTGGCATGCGCCCGTGAGGTTTTGGTCACCCATGGCTTTGAGTCTTTTACCTTTGATGAGGTGGCCAAACGTGCAGAGGTACCTATTGGTACGCTCTACCAGTTCTTCGCTAATAAATATGTGCTCATTTGTGAGCTTGACCGCCAGGATGCAGAGGCTATTACCGCTGAGCTGGCAAAATTCTCTCAGCGGGTTCCGGCCCTGCAGTGGCCTGAAATTCTCGACGAGTTCATCGATCACTTGGCCGACCTTTGGGCCAAGGACCCAAGCCGTCGTGCCGTCTGGCTCGCTGTGCAGTCCACCCCTGCTACCCGTCTGACTGCTGCCGATACGGAACAGCAGCTGCTGGTCATCATCGCCCAGATTTTGAAGCCGCTTAACCCTGCGGCAGAAGAAAAGCAGCGAATGGAGACTGCATCCATTTTGCTGCACACAGTCTTTTCGCTGCTTAATTATGGTGTGGAAGGCCACCTTGAGTTCACCGTGGAGGAACTCAAGAAGATGTTATTAGCCTACCTGTTCTCCGTCGCCGGTTAGTTCAACGGAAGTTGTACTATGGCCGTAGCGTACTCCCCGTCATGACTAATTGAGACGGGGATATTTTTGTATTCGCAAGACTCCCGAATGGCGCCGGAGAGCACGATCCGGGTGCGTCCATAGCGATCCTGGTCCACGGAAATTTCGGACCAGTTCACGGTATTAATACGGGGCTCGTGACCAAAGAGGGTATTATCCCAGGCCTTGATAAAGGCTTCTTTGGCAGCCCAACGCCCCGCAAGATAGGTTGCACGGTCGGGCTTGGCGTGCGCCACACGCAGCTCCGCCACGGAGAATACCTGCTCAAAGCGTGAGCCAGGCATCGCCAGCTGTTCGGCGAAGCTGGGAATGTGGACGAGGTCGATACCAATCACTAGAAGATACGAGCCTCAGGGTCGATGAGGATCTTCTTCTCCTTAGCCTTGGCATTCTTACCCAGGTTGCGCTCCACTGGACGCTCATAGAGAGCCTCACCACCGTAGATGCCGTCAAGAATACGACGGGAACCGGCGGCCAGACGCTGGGCAGCAGCCTCGCGCAGGTCTTGACCGCGCTGTTCTTCCACTGCCTTGTAGAAGGCCTCTGGGTGAACAACGGCAACCAGAGCGGAGACGTGACCGAAACCAAGGGAGGTCACGAAGCCAGCCTTGGCAGAGTGAACCAGACGGTCACGCAGCCAGACCAGGTGCTCATTCTTGGCAAGAACTGGATCCACACAGTCGAGGCTTCGGTTAGCAGGAAGCTCACCGGCAGCCAGAACCTGGGTCAGACCAATGATCTGGAAGGCAGCGGCACCACCCTTGGCGTGACCGGTCAGAGTCTTCTGAGAAATCACATAGAGTGGGTTGCCTTCCTTACGGCCGAGGGCTTCGGCGATGGACTCGTGAAGCTCGGACTCATTCGGGTCATTGGCATTGGTGGAGGTGTCGTGCTTGGACAGGATGGAGACCTCATCGGCAGAGACGTCGAGAGCGCGGAGGCTCGTCGCAAGGCCAGACTGAGGACCACCGCAAGCAGCTGCGAGTGCGCCCAGGCCAGGAGCTGGAATGGAGGTGTGTGCACCGTCAGCGAAGGACTGTGCGTAACCAACCACACCAAGAACTGGGAGGCCGAGGTCGGCAGCCACGCTACCGCGAGCCAGCAGGATGGTGCCACCACCATTGGATTCAATGAAGCCAGCGCGGCGACGGTCATTGGCGCGGGAGAAATAGCGGTCCTCGATGCCCTTGGCGGCAAGCTCGGCGGAATCGGCGGTTGCGGCCATGTCACCGAAGCCGGTGATGCCCTCAACGGAGAGGTCATCAATACCGCCGGCGACCACGAAGTCGGCCTTGCCAAGACGAATCTTGTCCATGCCTTCCTCCACGGAAACAGCCGCGGTGGCACAAGCACCAACTGGGTGAATCATCTGGCCATAGCCACCAACATAGGACTGCATGACGTGCGCTGCCACAACATTTGGCAGGGCCTCCTGCAGGATGTCATTAGCACGTGGCTCAGCCAAAATACGGTCCAGGTAGAGGCTGCGCAGACTCTCCATAGCACCCATACCGGTACCCTGCGTGGAGCTAATGCGTGCTGGGTGCAGGTGATGCAGCAGCTCAGCTGGGGTAAAGCCGGAGGACAGGAAGGCATCCACGGTGCACACCAGGTTCCACAGTGCAACACGGTCGAGGTTATCGGCCATATCGGCTGGAATACCGTAGACGGTTGGGTCAAAGCCCTGTGGAATCTGACCACCAACAAAGCGGCTCATAGCTACACGACGTGGCACGCGAATAGCACTACCGGCCTTGCGTACGACCTTCCATTCGCCGGATTCAAAAGCGATAGTGGTGTTTTCAGGCTCGGACTCGAGGAAGGTACGTGCAGTGGCCTCATCAGCCACGGCGAATTCCATGTCCTTATCCAGGTAGATGGTGGTGAGCTCAGGGGCGAGGTTATCCACCATGTCAAAGTCGTCATTGTAGCGGCGAACACCAACACGGGCCATGACCTCATCGTGGAAGCGGTCGTAAATCTCGGCCTCATCAAGCTCATTGCCATCAGCATCGACCCAGCCATTCTCATAGGAGATCAGGTCCATGGACCAGGCCAGCTCAACCACACCAGCTGCGGAGAGGTCGCCATCAAGCTCAGCCTCAAAGCGGGTACGGGAAGAGCCATAAGGGCCAAGCTCACCGGCACCAACAATAACCACCATGTCCTCAAGCTTCTGGCTAATGCCAGAGAACTCAGGAGCGGAAGCCTCCTTGCGTGCAGGAATATTAGGCAGCGCATCGACGACGCGTACCTGCTCTTCACCCGAATTGGAGGCTGCATTAGCGGCCTCCAGTTCGGCACGTGCGTTACGTGCCAGCTCAGCAAGGTTCAGCTCAGCCTGGCCAAGACCACCGGTGTAGTCCTTGGTAATAGGAGCCTGAGCAGCAGCCTCGCGGGCCTCAGCAGAGGCGCACTCAATGAGCTTCACAGCAATCTCATCGGTGGAGAAGGTGGTCACACCGGCAGCCTCAACAGCCTCAACCAGTGGGTCATTGCCACCCATCAGACCGGTGCCACGAACCCAACCAATGAGGGTGTGGACAATGCTGGTGTTATCGGCCCAGACTGGCTCGGCATTCCAACGCTGAACCAGTGCATCAAGAGCAGCCTTGGATTCACCATAGGCACCATCGCCACCGAAACGGCCACGGTTAGGGGAACCAGGAAGAACCACGTGCAGGCGCTGGCCAACATGGGTATTGGCACCAATCTGACCAAGGCCAGCAATCAGGCGCTCAACACTCCAGAGCAGCAGACGCATCTGGTTTTCGGCCTGGGCACCAGCATCAGCCAGGGTACCCTGAACGCGTGGGGCAGCAAATGGGAAGAGAAGCGTTGGGACTTGAGCAGGCTTGACCAGCTTGGAAGCACCATTGACGGTGGCAGTTTCCTCATTGCCAATCCACTCAACCAATGCATCCACATCGGCGTAGGAGGAGAGGTTAGCTGGAACAACCCACAGGGCTGCACCACCGCGAGCATTCTCACGGTAGAGGCTCTTGTAGAACTCAGTACGCTCATGGTTCAGGCGGCTGGTGGTGGCAATAACAGTGGCGCCACCGCGCAGCAGACCAGCAACCACGGAGGCCGCAATGGAACGTGGACTTGCACCGGTCACAACCGCAATATCGGAAGCAAAGTCAAGCTTATCGGTCTTGCGTGCGGAGCTTGCAAAGCCCTCCATCTCGGTCTTCCACTCTGGGTACTCGGAAGCGAAGTACTCAGCAAGCTTAGCCACAGCCTCACCAGCACCATAAACATTGACGGTGGCTGGATCGACCTGACCAGTAACAACACGAGCCAGATCCTCACGAGCAGATGCCCAACGGTCATCAAGCTGCAGGGCCTTAGCGGCACTGAAAGAAGGTGCAACCAGGCGTGGCCAATCGGAACCAAGCTCACGGGAGACAGTGTCATAGAGCTCAGTATCTGGGGCCTCAGGAAGTGGAATCTCCTGCTCAAGACCAAGGCCGCGCAGAATACCGCGGGCGGTCTCGGCAAGAATACCATTCTCGCCAGTGACCTTCTCGGCAAATTCATTCAGCGCTGCAGAGTCAACTACTCCACCGCCAGCACCAGCACCGGCACCTGGCTTTGCGACGGCCACACCCTGCGCTGCAGCTACCTGCTGAACAGCAGTATCAATTACATCATCCAGGGAACCGGTCAAGGTAGCAAGCTCGCCACCACGCAGGGAGGAGCCTTCACGGGTGCCAAGCACCACAGCTGCGGTGACATGGTCAACCCAACCCTGACCAAGACCCCAGGTGCCGCTCACACGCTCAGCCACATAGGCTGGCTTCTTGCCGGCAGGACCGGTGATACGACGAAGGGCATCAGCTGCGGCCTCACCAAGAACTGGGCCGAAGGCGGTATAGCCCTTGGCCATGCCGGTCACGGTCTTCTTCAGGTCTGCCAGCTCAGCATCGGCAGCACCATCAATGGCACCCAAACCGAACTCAACACCCAGGTCGAGCAGCAGCTGGTTACGACGGGAAGAAACACCCTCAACCAGGGCCTCGATGGTGTCAGTTGCACTCATCTGGTCCGGACGAACCTTGGTCCACTGAGCAATGAGCATCTCAGTTGCATCAGCAGGGGTAAACACAATATCGGAAACCGGACCCGACGCAGCTGCTGGCGCAGCTGGCGCCGTGGTAGGTGCGGGTGCAGCTTCTGCAACTGGCGCAGCCTCTGCTGGTGCGGTTTCTTCAGCCTCGGCAGCTGGAGCTTCAGCTGCAGGAACTGGGACGCTGTCGGTCGCGAACACCACGGCGGAGTCGCGCTCGATGTTCAGAGCCTCTGGGTGGTAGGCCTGGTACTGAGGCAGACGCAGGGTCTGGCCGAACATATTGGCCACGGTTGGGCTGGAGCCCACACCAACTTCAACGAAGCGCTCGATGCCGAGCTTGGTCAGAGCCAGGTCCTGGGTTTCAATCCAGCGAACTGGGCTTGCGAACTGCCATGCCAGGAGCTCAACGAGCATGGAACGAGCAGTGCTGTTGATGGCAGCCTCATCAAGGGTCACGGCACCGGACTCATGAGCGAGCAGGCGCTGGTGAAGTTCCTCAACAATTGGGTGCTGGGCAACCTTCATCATGTCCGCCACGAAGTCAGCGCTGACCTCAAATGGGCGGGCAACAAGGTTAGGAATATAGCGGCCAACCAGGACGCCCAAGTCCACGGTCTCAGGAAGCAGGCGGTCGAGGTGGGCGCGGAAATCGGCCACACCGTCACGCAGCTTGGAGGAGTGGAATGGAACGTCAATACCTGGAATCTGAATGTAGGCGCGCTGACCAGGAGCCTTCTCCTCGGCAGCAGCGGCAAGAGCAGCAAGACCCTTGGTGGTACCAGCAACAGCGTACTGAACGCCGGCAATATTGTAGTTCACAATCTCAAGGAACTCGCCGGTCTTTTCAGAAATTGCGGCCACGAACTCAGCCACAGTGTCCTTGGTCAGGCCCATCTTATTTGGACGAAGAGCGGCAAGACCGTAGTTGGAGACACCGTGCTCATCACGCTCAACAAGGCGGTGCATGGTGAGGCCTCGTCGATAGACGATCTCCACAACACCCTCAAGGGACAAAGTACCAGCATAGGCAGCCAGTGCATTGTACTCACCAACAGAGTGACCTGCGAAGAAAGCGGAATCCTCAAGGGCATGAGCCTCGCGCATGTGCGCAATCTGAGCCACACCGAGGGTTGCCATAGCAACCTGGGTGAACTGGGTCAGGAAGAGGACACCCTTTGGGTGATGGAAGCGCTCGCCCTTAACAACAACCTCGGTTGGGTTATTGCGAACAATCTCCAGAATGGAGAAGCCCAGGTTAGCGCGGGTGTGGCGGTCAGCGCGGTCCCAAATATCACGGGCAGCAGCACTGGAAGCATAACTATCCATGCCCATGCCCTGGCTCTGGATACCCTGACCTGGGAAAGCGTAGAAGGTGCGTGGGGCGCGAACAGTAGCGGTAGCAATGAGTGCGGTCTCACCATTGGCGGCAACGGTGATCTCACGGACCTCACCACGACCGGCACGGTTATCCATGCCCTTGCGCACCACGGTCACCTCAAGATCCGCACCCAGTGGGATTGGGGCCAGCATCTGTGCATGATAATCGCAGATTTCGCGAGCTGGCTGATCCTCAGTAGCTGCAGAAGCAACCAGCTGTGCAATAGCGGAGGTCCACATGCCGTGAACAATAGGTGCACCAAGACCAGCCATGCGGGCTGCCACATCGGACACGTGGATTGGGTTGCGGTCACCGGAAGTGATGGCAAAGGCGCGCATATTCTCTGGTGCGTGCAGGTGGGTCTGTGCACGGAAGGAACGTGGGGTATCAGCCACAGTAGTAGCAAGCTGCTCCCCTGCCTGTGGCATTGGCTCATTACCGGAACGGCCACGGATAGCAAAACGCTCAGTCAGGCGGGCAAGGGACTGACCCTCGGCCTCAATGGTAGCGGTCACAAGAATGACGCGGCCAAGATCGGTATCGGCCACGGCCTCAGTCTTGGCAGCAATGCTGAGCTCAGTGCCGGCCTTAGGAAGAGCGGCATCAAGGTCAATCTGGTGCTCAAGGTGAACCAGGTCAAGCATGCCCTCAACCACGCCGGAGTTCTTCACTGCAGCGAAGATTGCTGGCCATGCATAACCAACGAGGACGTCTGGGGCAAGACCTGCTGGGGCAAGGTCAGAACCAAGCATGCCGGCAGTAACAGCAGCATAATCAGCGGCCTGTGCACCATTGAAGGTGGTGGTGAAGGTGCCCTCAGCAAGCTGACCACCAGCGGCAAGCACGGTCAGTGCGGACATAGCCTCATCGGCATCAGCCTGGGAAATAATTGGGCTCTGGCCAGGAATCTGTGGGGCCTCGATGGTGAACTCAAGGACAGCATCCTTGCCTGCAACACGGGCATTCTTACCCAGTGCCACAACGACCTTGGCGGTAGTGCCGGACATGGTGATGGTGGCATCAGCGCAGGTAGCGGAATCGCCATTAATAACCCACTCGGAAGCAGGGGCAATGCGGTGCAGGATGTTCTGCACATCGCGGCCGGCCCAGTTCATACCAGGAGCGGTAAGAATGTGCTCGAGTGCGCTTGCGCCCTCTTGAACTTCCTGGCCGGAAGTTTCAAGACGCGAGATAGATGCGGCGTTGAAACGATCAAGAAGATCTGCAACTGGCTCGTTGAGCTTGGTGATGCCGGCAACAGCGGAAATACCTGGGATGATGCAGACCTGGTCGGCATCATAGCGCTCATCCTGTGCCTGCCAGAGGGAATCGGAGCGCCACCAGCGACGGACGTCCTTGTCAATGACTGGGACGAAGTTCACTGGCTTGCCAGGAATGCGGGCAAGCTTCAGGAACCAGTCGCGGTCAGCTGGGTGAAGAATCTGCTCAAGATCATAGAGGGAGGCGAGCTGCTCAATAGCAGCAGCTGGGTTAGATGCATCCACGGAAACAGCAAGTTCAAGGGTGCCGTGATCCTGAGGGTTCAGACGAGCCTCAGCGCGGGCAACCATATCCTCATAGCGCTTGAGCCAGGAAGGATCGGTCCACTCGCCCTTGAATGGGCCGGAAAGTTCGAGGTAACGCTCGAGCCAAGCACGGTAGGTCATGGACTCAAGGTCGCCGAAGTATGGCTTTGCGGTCTTGGCAATAGCAGCGATGATTTCCTCGCGGCGGGCAGCAACGGCCTCTTCATCACCAGCGACCTCATCAAGGAGGCGACCGGCCTTAGCAGCGGAGTTATCAATCTCGTGAATATCAGCACCAAGCTGGGAACGGCCGGAAGCCATGCCATCTGCTGCGTGGCCAGCGCCAACCCAACCATGGGTACCGGCGGTCTCAACGAGGAGCTTCTTTACAGACTCGCTGGTCTTGGCTTCCTTGGTGGCCATAGCGACAGTACCGAGCAGGATGCCGTCGACAGGCATATTAGGAAGCTCGTACTTAGCAGCCCAGGAACCATCAATATAGTCCGCAGCCTGCTCAGGGGTAGCAATACCGCCACCAACGCAAAGAACCACATTAGGGGTCTGACGGATGTCATCATAGGTGGCAATGAGGAGCTCATCGAGGTCCTCCCAGGAGTGGTGGCCACCGGCCTTACCACCCTCAACCTGCATAATGATGGTGAAATCAGGAACCGCGCGGGCAACCTTCAGTACCTTGTGGATGTGCTTGACGGCACCTGGCTTGAAGGAAACCCAGCTAAAGCCACCGGCGCGCAGGGACTCGATGAGGGCAAGAGCCTCTTCCTGATCAGGCATACCAGCGGTAACAACGAGGCCGTCGATAGGCGCACCATTGGCGCGGGCCTTAGGAACCAGCTTGGTTGCACCCACGTGGAGCTTCCACAGATATGGGTCAAGGAACATGGAGTTGAACTGGACGTTCACACCTGGCTTGAGCAGGCTCTTGAGCTTATCAAGATGTGCCTGGAAGATTTCTGGGGTGACCTGGCCGCCACCAGCCATCTCAGCCCAGTGGCCACCATTAGCAGCAGCGGCAACAATCTCTGGGTCCACGGTGGTTGGGGTCATACCTGGCAGCATCATTGGGCTGCGACCAGTCAAACGGCTAAAGGCCGTGGAGAGACGAACCTGGCCGTTTTCGCGCACGAGCTGTGGGGCGAAATCGGACCATGGGCGTGGGCGTGCAGGGGTCTTACCAGCATCGAAGAGAGCATCCTGGCCCTCAACGGTGGCGGCCGCAATAACACCAATGCCCTGGCCGGCAACATTGGCCTCAGTGAGCTTGGACACACCAGCGGCTGGGCCGAGGTCAAAGATCCACTCAACGCCAGTAGAAGCAGCAGATGCAACAGACTCTACCCAGTCAACAGGATCAATGATGATGGCCTGAGCCAGACCACGGGCAAGCTCCACATCCAGGTTGAGCTCAGTAGCCCAGGACACAACCTGGTCCACAGCTGGCTGGAGAGCTGGGTGGTGGAAGGCAACATCAACAGAGAGATACTCGGTCTTTGGCGCAAAAGCAGCACCGCCGCGCAGCTTCTCCTCTACTTCCTTCACGCTCTTAGCGCTCATTGCAGAGAGCACGGAACGGAGGTCCTCGAGGGCAGCTGGGGCACCGACAACAACGAAGGAATCACGGGAGTTCTTCAGACCAATAGCAAGCTCAGCACCAGAAATGCGGGCAATAGCAGCCTCAATCTGCTCGCGCGTAGCGCCACGAACAGCAAGCATTGGGGTGGCCTCACCGGCAGCAATCAGGCCGGTGGTGCGGGCAGTGCGGCTAAGAGCCGCGCCAATGAGCTCCGCAATGGCGAGAATCTGGGCAGCCTTCTCAGGGTGCTCAACAGCAGCAACACCAAGGGCACCCTGGGAGTGACCAATGACTGTCTTAGCAGCAGCAATATCAAGACCCTGAGCCTTCAGGGACTCAAGGGTGCCAAGCTGTGCCAGGAAAATACCTGGAACACTCACAGCAGCATGGTGGGCAGGAACACTGAGTTGCTCCTGCTGCGCCCACTCCAGTGGGGCAAAACCAAATGGACGGGTGCCGGAGATGACATCCTCAAGAGGCTCAATGAGGCTAGCAGCCTCAGCAATCACACCAGCAATAGTCTCGTGGATCTGGCCGACGACCTGCTCCTTGAGTGTTGGCAGCCATGGAAAACCCTGACCAGCGAAGGCCAGGGCAAAAGTCTCGGACACGGGGCGTGCCATATTCTCAGGAACAGTAATCTGATCGGAATAGGTACTCACGTGGACAGATTCTCCTTCATCAGAGTTGTTGTTTTCTAGAGGTAACTATGCCAGAAAACTTGACGGATTCCTCATATTTTAGCGCGTGTTCCCTCGAAATTGCGAACATGCAAACATACCAGCCTGCCAATAAATAGACTCTGTAATTCATGTCACATTTGAACCTAGACACGAAAAAAGCGCCCCTCAGGCGAGGGACGCTTTCGGTAAATTTGTGCGCCTGGGGAGACTTGAACTCCCACGTCAAAGACACTGGAACCTAAATCCAGCGCGTCTGCCAATTCCGCCACAGGCGCGCACATAAGCGTCTTCTAGACTACCGTGTGTGCTTTAGAAAAGCAAAGCGAGTATTCTGGAAATGTGACAAAGAGAGTCGTGCAAATTTTATTCCTGACGGCCGCTGTCATTACCTGCTTTTTCTTGGCATGGTGGCAATGGTCGCGGTGGCGCTCTGGCTCGGGCACATATCAAAACTTCAGTTATGCCCTCCAGTGGCCACTTTTTGCCGCCTTCTTTATTTATGCGTACCGTAAATATCTACAGTATGAAAAGCGCGAAAAAGACGGCGAAGATCTCATCCTGACCAACACCGATGTTACTGCCATCGATGAGGACTTCCTCCCTGCACGCCCGCAGCTCGATGTCGAAACTTTTAATTCCCTCAATGATGAGGTTGGTCGCTCCCGGCGTCGCCGCCGTGAGGACGAGGAACAAAGATTTTAGAAAGGCTTCCTATGCATCCTGCTCGTAAGCAACGCATCCTTCAGGCCCTCAAGCTTTATGCCATCTCCGCCTGGATCACCGGTGTGTGGCTCCTAATCCTCTGCGTACGCATGATCCTGCAGTACGGCTTCCATATGGAAATGCCAAAGTGGGCAATGTTCATTGGTCAGGTCCACGGCCTGTTCTATATGCTCTATCTCTGCGCCACCCTGAACCTGGGCACCAAGGCCCGCTGGAATCCGGGCAAGTGGATCCTCACCGCCCTGGCCGGCACCATCCCATTCCTCTCCTTCGTGGCCGAGCACTACCGCCGCCGTGAGGTCCTCAACATGATTGCTCAGGAAGAGGCCGCTGCCCTGGCACAGGCACAAGGCAACAATCAGAGCCAGGCCCAGTAATCAACTCGAGTTTAGATTCTGACTAGAGTCAAAATACCTGCCTAAAGATCTGGCACTGATTAGCAAACCTGGCACTGACTAGCTCGATTGGCGGTCAAAGCCAGGGGCTGTATATACGGGGCACTATATATACAGAAAAGACAAAGGCCGATAAACCAAAAGCGAAAGGCTGGAGGGTACCGTTAGGTATTCTCCAGCCTTTCGCTTTTCGACGACTAGGAAAACTCAATCCTCATCGTCACTCACCTTCATTGGCATACTTCTCTGCCACATAGCGAAGGGCTGGCACGAGGGCGGCCAGGGCCTTACCGCGGTGAGAAATTGCGTCCTTCTCCGCTGCACTTAGCTGCGCGGAGGTACGTGGGGTCTCCTTCTCATCCTCTTCGGCTGGGACGAAAAGTGGATCATAGCCAAAGCCATTTTCACCAGCTGGAGTGCGGGTGAGCCTACCTTCCCAGACGCCCTTTTCAATAAATTCTTCCCCATCTGGGGTCACCAAAGCGACCACGCAGACAAAGGCGGCATGGCGGCGCTCGAGTGGGGCATGTTCCATTTGGGCAAGAAGCAGCTTATTATTGCCCTCATCATTGCCGTGCTCACCGCACCAACGGGCGCTCAGTACACCTGGCATGCCGTTGAGTTCATCCACGGTAATACCGGAATCATCAGCCAGGGTCACATACCCAGTAGCAGCAGCACCTGCGCGGGCCTTAATCAGGGCATTATCAGCAAAAGTGCGACCATTTTCTTCCGGCTCAGGGTAACCGAGGGTTTCACCGGTTGGCAGCAAGGTGATATTTTCAATGCCATCTTCCTTGAGCACGCGCTCAAGCTCAGCAAGCTTCTTGGCATTGCCAGTAGCAACATGAAGAATCATGGGTTTCTCCTAGTCTTCCTCAAACAAAGGACCAGCAAGGGCTTCACGCTGAAGCTCGAAGAGTTCGCCACAGCCCTTTTCAGCAAGATCAAGGAAGGCACCAAGCTGCTCACGGTTAAAGGTGCCGTGTTCACCAGTGCCCTGCACCTCAACGAGGTTGCCGGAAGCAGTCATAACCACATTCATATCTACTTCTGCCCTGGAGTCTTCCTCATATGGGAGGTCAAGGCAGGCGTGGCCATCAATAAGACCAACGGATACGGCAGCAACTGGCTCACGAAGTGGGTTACCTGGAAGCACACCCTCCTTGCGCAGGTACTCAACTGCATCGGCCAAGGCCACATATGCACCGGTAATGGATGCGGTGCGGGTACCACCATCGGCCTGCAGCACATCGCAGTCAATAGCAATGGTATTTTCACCAAGCTGGGAAAGGTCAATGGCGGCACGAAGGCTCCTACCAATCAGGCGGGAAATTTCGTGGGTGCGACCCTTGACCTTGCCGCGCATGGATTCGCGTGGCATGCGCTCGTGGGTGGCTGCTGGCAGCATGGAATATTCTGCGGTCAACCAGCCTTCACCACTATCTTTCTTGAATCGTGGCACGCCAAATTCAACGCTAGCAGTACACATCACGCGTGTATTACCGAATTCCACCAGCACAGAACCAGCAGGATTAGTAGTAAAACCACGGGTAATGGAAATTGGTCGCATCTCATCAACAGCACGACCATCAAAGCGGAGGAATGAAGTCATTCCACCAGTATACCGCCGGAGAGCCAAGACTGCCCGGCGCAAAAGAGGAGGGTTCCCACATAAGTGGGAACCCTGGAATAGTTGATAGCCCGTGGGGCAATTCGAAAAATGTGCGAAGTTGGTTTTTCGAATTGAAGCGGGTTTTTAAATTACGGAATTAGGCCGTCTTGACGAGCAGAGACAACTCCCAGACCACCAAGGTTCAGAACCAGGAGCAGTGGAACGAACCAGGAGGAGCGAAGAATACCAAGGAGGAAATCTCGCACGGTGGCAAGAATGCTCTTATCTTGGTTCGGGAGTGGGTCCGTGCCTCCTTCATTTTCAGAATCCTGCGTTTCACCCTCATTGGTTGCAGGCTTCTGCTCTTCCGAAGGAGTGCTAGTCTCGCCACCCTTGCCAGTGTTCTCCTCTGGCTTAGGCGATGGGGCTTGGTCATCTAGCTTTGCTTCCGGCACGGTTGGCTGACCGTCCTCATCGAGGTCAGGTGCATTATTGCCTTCCGGCTGGACTACGTGGAAGATGTCGGAGCGAATATCACCAAGGGAGGTGTGCAGCACGGCACGAATATCCTGGTTCGGATCAGTATTGGCGACATCAAGGTTCAGCGTTGTGCCACTTGCACCCTCAATTTCCTTCCAGCTAAGGGTGCCGGAATTGCGCTTCTGCCAGGTGATGGTGTCAGTATCAGCGGCACCGTGGGTGGCCACCGTAATGGTGGCAGTGGTGCTTGCACCATTCTTATATTCAAGGTTGATATTGGTACCAGGGGTATCAAAACCAGCACGAATGCCCTGGTAGCTAAGCTTGGCCAGGCCGCTGTAGGTGCTGTAGTAGAGGTTGCCGGATTCATCCACACGGAATTCCTGCAGGCTACCAGCTACAGCATTGGCACCACCAGCATTTGGTGCGGCGATGGTCTCGGTCACCTCGTGGGTTGCACGGTCAATTACATAGATGGTGGCCTTCTCGCGGTTAAGCAGATAGACATACTTACCATCTGGGCTTGCGGCTGCACCATAAGTACCGCCAATATCCCACTTGGCCAGGCGTTGCGCTTCACCTTCACGGTGAATGACACCATTATTGACATTCATGAAGGCATAAACACCTGGGCTACCAAAGGCGAAGAACTCACCTGGATTACCACCCGGCGTACCACTCAAATCAAGAATGTGGGTATAGCCTGCAAGCTTCTCACCATCCACTGCCTTGAAGGTATCCACCGTGGCAAGGGAAGTCTTCTCAGCCTTATTGGTGCTCAGATGGATGGCTGCGAAATTACCGGCACCACGGGCGGTGGTATCAGTATTGGCAATAAGGTAGCGGGAATCCGGGTTGGCTGGGTCCTGGATAATACGGATGTTGTTATTCAAACCGGCATTACTACCCTTACCCACATCACCATCGGAAATGAGGGTGAATGCCTCCTCGGAATCTGTACCAAGATCGGAGAGCTTGAAGATACCCTTGCTGCTAAAAAGCAGACCATAGGTCGTACCCTCAACCCAGTAGAGCCGCGGGTTGTCCTTACTGGTTACACCCAGACCTCCGGCGAGGAGATCATAATCAGACTTCGTATATTCTTCCTCGTCAAACTCCTTGGTGGAAGTGGTGAAGGCCACGTCATATTCACGGCTACCCTCAGTACCGAAAGCAAGGACATAAATGTGATCCTGCTGGCTGCTAGGGTCAACGGATGGCTCAGAGTAGAAACCCCACTGATAGCTGCCGCCGTCATAACCCTCGACGGTGGCGCTGGTGATTTCCTGCATCGTGTCGCCGTTGATGGCGGTGATTTTATTGCCATTAACGGCGTAGATGATATTGCCATTACCAGACTTGGAGGTGAAGTACTGGCTGGTACCAGCCTGATTAATGGAGCCACCAGAGGTGAAGGCTGGCTGGTCACCGGACACAGTCTTGTCCTCCACCTTTGGCAGAGTGCCGGGGCCATCGTAGCTGAGACTCAAGGAGTCCATGGCAGATGGGTAGGTATAAATCGGCATATTCTTGCCACCCCAGAGGGTTGGGAGCTTAATGTTGGTGGCGGTGGCAGTGCCGTTGGCATCAAAGTCCTGATTAATGGTGGCCGAGGAGAAATCAGCATCGGCAATATGAATGCCGGTGTACTTAACGCGTGGACCCTGCATATCATCCATGGAAATTCCGGTATAGTCACCGGCAATGTAGATGCCATCCGGGCTAATGACGAGGCTGAGGTTATTCAGCATCACGTCAAGCAGGTAGTCATCACCCTCATAGTGGCCAAGCCAGCGCAGGCCCGCATCAAAGTTAAGAACGGTGGTCTGCGAGGCGGCATCATACCAACCGTCCTTGACTGGCATGTGGTATGTGCCGTCAGTATTGATGGTCAAGCCAGTATAGAAAAGCTCCATATCCTTGGAGTAATTTCGCCAGGAGGCACGGAAACCCCAGTCCACGCTACCGGTGGTGATATTCACTGCGGTAGCAGGCTTAGTTGGAACAGCGACCTCAGTAGCAGCAGGAGTACCAGCCACGACATCACGAGTCTTCATTTGGTGAGCAGACTGAACGGTGTCGATGGAAGTGACTTGTGTCGACACTGCAAAGGCTGCAGGACTAGTGGCAACACTCAGGCCCATTCCCAAGCTTAGGGAGAGACCAAGGGAAAGAGAGGAAAAGAAAAGACGAGGGTTTTGCCTCGGTGAAAACATACGCATAAGCACAGCCTAACCTTAATTAGGTCCACCTGTCAAGAAACTAGGAACAGGTTAGCCTAAAGCTGTTAAAAGCTATAACTTTCACCTGGTCGTGCAAGGGTAATCGGACCATCAAATTCGGAGCGCGCACCATTGAGAGAGTCCGCAGGATCACACCATGGCGGAATATGAGTTATCAGCAGATGCTTAACCCCCGCCTCGCGGGCGACAATGCCTGCCTCAGGGCCGGAAAGGTGCATGGCTGGTGGCTGACCAGCACTGCTCTTACCCCAGGTGGCCTCACAGATGAAAATATCAGCCCCACGAGCGCACTCAATCAGGTTCTCATTGAAGGCCGAGTCACCCGAATAGGCAAGGACCCTGTCCTTTGGCATTTCAATGCGCATGGAATAGGCCTCAATAGGATGAATAGCTGGGAAAGCACGAAGACGAAGAGGACCCAGTTCCATATATCCCTCAGTAGTCCAAGGGCGGAACTGCAGGGTATCAGACATATCATCGGGCTTAGCAAATTCATCCGCGCTGGCAAGCCCCATGCGCACCGGAGTATCGGAAGGGCCAATGCACATATGGGCCTGGCTGGCATGGGACTGTGGGTGATAGCGGCGCCAGACCATAAGCGATGGGAAATCCGAGCAATGATCCGCATGGAGGTGGCTGAGCAGCACATGGCTATCACTAGGATTAATGCCATATTTCTGCATGGCACCAAGCACACCGCCGCCAATATCTAGCAGTACACCTGGCATTCCGGGAACAGAAAGATAATAACCGGAGGCCGCATTATCAGGGCCCGGCACTGAGCCCGAGGAACCAAGGACTGTTAGCTTCATGCATGCAATTCTATAGCAGGTCCCAAAAAACGGGAGGCAAGCTGGCGGAAAATTTCTGGGTCCCCGGTGGATTCAAAGATATGCTTGGCCTCACTGGCATCCTGGTCGGCCAGCATATCCATATCGGAAAGAATCCTGTACACATCCTTGGCGGTTTCCTCCGCCGAAGACACCAGGGTGACTTTATCACCCATCACTAATTGGAGCACACCGCTGAGCAGTGGGTAGTGGGTGCAGCCCATAACCAAGGTATCCACACCCTTTTCCTGCAAAGGGGCAAGATAAGATTCGGCGAGGCCAAGAATCTGGCGGCCATTGGTAATGCCGCGCTCCACAAAATCCACAAAGCGCGGGCAGGCCTGGGCATAGCAATGAACGCCTGGAATTACATCAAAGAGTTCCTGGTAGGCCCCGGAATTGACCGTCCCCACTGTGCCAATGACGCCGACTTTGCCATTATGGGTAACCGCAGCAGCACGGCGCACAGCGGGAGCAATCACGCCGATGACGGGAATATCATAGCGCTCGCGGGCATCGCGCAAGAATGCACTGGAGGCCGTATTGCAGGCAATGACGATCATCTTGCAACCACGCTCAACCAGGTTATCGGCAATCTCCTGGGCATAGTGGCGCACCTGGGCAATAGGCTTTGGCCCATAGGGACTGTGCTCCGTATCACCAATATAAATCACGGATTCATTTGGCAAAAGGTCCACTATTGAGCGAGTATTGGTGAGCCCGCCCACGCCGGAATCAAAGATGCCAATGGGCGCATTCTTATCCAAAGTTCGTTCCACCAGTCAGTTCTTTCTGTTTTGGCTTCTCACGGAAGCGGGAGGCAGCAACTACACCGGAAATTGCTCCGCAGAGATGCCCCTGCCAGGATACGCCCGGCACGCTCGGAAGCACACCCCAGAGTAGGGAGCCGTAGAAGAAAAAGAGCACGGCGGCCACAAGAATCTGCCACAGACTGCGGTTATAGAAACCGCGAAGAAGAACATAGAGCATCCAGGTATAAATCACCCCGGAGGCGCCAATATGGTTAGTGCCCACACCGCCGATGAGCCACACACCAAGGCCACCAAGTATGACACCGGTTAATGTGACTCGCCAGAATTTATCGCGCACCAAGAAAGCCAGTATCGCGCCCGGAATGGAATTGCTAATAATGTGGGCGAGGTCCGCATGCTGCAGGGGTGCAAGGAAAATAAATGGCAGGGAGGAAACCTGCAGGGGGTGAATACCAAAGGCAGTGATATGGAAAAGGAATACGGTCCAAATCACAACCAAATATCCAATGGCATAGCGCACGGGCTACTCCTCTACTTATGACTCCCCATAAGCAACCTCAAGAAGGTCCTGCATGAGGAAACCGAAGAATTCATTAATCTCATTGGCGCCCTGCCACCTCTCCCCTTCACGGTCTTCGCGGGAATGCTCAAGACGCATGCCGAGGAAAAGCCTAGTGGAGGTCAGTGCACGGAGGAAGCTATCCACCTCATTTTCTTCAATGGCAATGGAGCCTTCTTCCATGCCCTCCTGGCAGAGATTATTCAAGAATACACAATCCTGAAGTTTCTCCTTGGCCATATCAATCTCATTAAGGGCTCGCCATAGACCATTGGCTCCCTCAAATCCCTCATCATCCTCATGTTGAATATCAGGAAGAAGACGGGCAATGGCTGGGTCGCGTGGGGTCACGGTATGGCCACCACTCATGCCGGTAATCTCAGCTAATTCATCATCACTACGTGCACTGCGCACATAGGCCATGAGCTGATTGCTGCACTCACTGGCTGCCCCGTAGAGCAGCATCCAGGACTGCGTTGGAAGTTCCAAAATATACTTGGATGGGCGGAGGAGATTCTTCTTTTTATGCCAAACTGCCATGGATTATCCCTGCTTAATAGTTGCCCACAGGCCCCAGGTACCCAGCTTCTTTGCCAGCAATTCGCACTTATCGCGCTCACCGCTAGCCACTACGGCCTTGCCCTTGGTGTGGACCTCAAGCATTGTTTGCTGCGCTTTTTCAAAAGGCATGCCAAGAACAGTGCGGAAGACATGGGTGACATAACTCATGAGATTCACCGGGTCATCCCACACAATGCACTGCCAGGGCGTATCCGCCGCGGTGTCCTGGGCAGTGTCCACTGCCTCTTCTAGATCAGGAAAAGCGCTATTCATGGAATCAATTATATCGTTCAGGACCTTGTCCAAACAATATAGAGAGCGGAGAAAGAAAAATGGAGTACGCGGTAGCGTACTCCATCATCAAAAAGCCCAGAAAGTCTAGCTCTTCAGAGCCTCATTTGGGTCCACGCGCTGCATCCACGCGGTCACCTTTGGCAGGGCCACCAGGATGATAGCGATCACGGCAATGATGCAGGTAGCAATGAGAATGCTCTCAGTGGTGACCTGAACGACAAGCATGGCCAGAATCATGGCAATGGCGCAGACAATCTTAATGACCATTGGCACACGGGCCCGTGGGTCCTTGGAAGTCAGCAGGGTGTAAATGCCCTGGCCAGCAACGCTAGCGAACCAGAACATGGCCACAATGGAAGCAAGATACATGCCCATCAGCGAGTAATCATAGAGCATATAGACCACGCTATTGGAACCATAAGCAGACATCTTCTGAACCTCCTGATAAACATCATTGAGTTCAAAGATGAGACGAATGCCGGTAATAAATGGGCCAAGAACCAAAATGGCCAGTGCCACAACAGCAGCACGAACTTCCCAGGCAATGGCTGGCTTCTCGTAGAAATAGCCCTTTTCCACAAAGCGGTGAAGCTCCATTGGGCCAATGACTGGAATATCATCACGCTGCAAAGCGGCATCATACTGCGCGCGCTTCGAAGCATCGCCCAAAACAGCCTTGGCGGTGGTGAGCTTATCGCGCAGGGCGACAACATCGGCGGATTCCGCAGCGGCGTCGAAAGTCTTCTGTGCTTCCGCCGCCTCGGCAGAAGCCGTAGCCACAGGCTGGCTTCCTTCGGAACCGTCGGTTGCGCCGGCACCCTCAGGGGAGGCTGGGACTACAGGAGTTGTGGCCACTGGGGCTGGCAATTCGGCCAGACGGGCCTCAATAAGAACAGAAAGTTCCTCAGCGCTCAGGCTGGAATCAAGATTAAGGTCGGCATAAAAATCATAATGTTGTGACACATCAACCCAGACTACCTGATACCATTTAGCTTATGCGATCACGCGCACTACTCACAGATAAATATGAACTAACTATGCTGCAGGCCTCCTTGAGGGATGGCACTGCGCATCGCCAGTGTGTTTTTGAGGTTTTTACCCGACGTCTTGCTGGTGAGCGCCGTTATGGTGTGGTCGCGGGTACTGCCCGCGTGCTCCGCGCCATTGAGAATTTTGTCTTTACGGACAAGCAGCTGGAATCCCTGGACTTCCTCGATGAGGAGACCCTGGATTATCTCCGTGAGTATCGCTTTAGTGGCCAAATTGATGGCTACCGTGAGGGTGAGCTCTACTTCCCGTACTCCCCTATTCTCACCATCCGCGGCACCTTTGCTGAGTGCGTGGTTTTGGAAACCGTGATTCTGTCCATCATGAATTCCGACTCCGCAGTGGCCTCGGCCGCTGCCCGCATGGTGACTGCTGCTGATGGCCGCCCAATCATTGAGATGGGTTCGCGCCGCACCCACGAATATGCTGCTGTTTCTGCCAGCCGTGCGGCTTACCTTGCCGGTTTTGCCTCCACCTCTAACCTTGAGGCTGCCCACCGCTATGGCATTCCCGCTGCCGGTACTGCTGCTCATGCGTGGACTCTTGCCCATGTGGATGAGGATGGTAGGCCTAATGAGGCCGCTGCCTTCAAGGCACAGATTGATACCCTCGGCGTGGATACTACCCTGCTGGTTGATACTTTTGATATCACCCGTGGTGTGCAGACCGCCATTGAAGTGGCCGGCACCAATCTTGGTGGTGTGCGCATTGACTCCGGCGAACTTGGTGTTTTGACCCGTCAGGTCCGCGCCCAACTCGATGAGCTTGGTGCAACGAAGACCAAGATTGTGGTTTCCTCGGACCTGGATGAGTTCTCCATTGCTGGTCTTCGCGGTGACCCAATTGATGTTTTTGGTGTGGGCACCTCCGTGGTCAATGGCTCCGGTGTTCCTACTGCGGGTCTTGTCTACAAGCTCGTGGAAGTCGACGGCCACCCTGTGGCCAAGCGCTCCTTAAATAAGAACAGTGTGGGTGGCGCCAAGCGCGCCCTTCGCGCCCACCGCGCCACCGGCACTGCCGTGGAAGAGGTCATCTACCCTCTCCACGCCGAGGCCCCGGAGATCGGCACCCTGGTTCCTCATGAACTCACCATCCCACTGATGCGCGATGGTGTGACCGTGGAGGGTCTGCCAAATCTGCACGAATCCCGCGACTACCTGGCCCAGCAGCTCGTCTCCCTGCCATGGGAAGGCCTGGCCCTGTCCCGCGATGAGCCTGTAATCTCCACCCGCTTCACTGGCTTTGATCAATAAGCGAAAAAGGAGGGCGCTGAGTGTTCATCCACTTAGCGCGGGACTACAATGGGGGAACCACTGCGCGGGTCAGTGAGGATATCACATGGGAGTTCGTAGACCTGCTCGATGAGTTCCGGGGTCACGGTCTCCTTGACATCACCCTGGGCGACAATGGATCCATTCTTCATCATGATGAGATTGGAGGCATAGCGGAAGGCCAGGGAGAGTTCGTGGAGCACGGCCACCACGGTAAAGCCTTCTTCTTTGAGGGAGCGGGCCAGGGAGAGGACTTCGACCTGGTGAGTGATGTCGAGGTAGGTGGTTGGTTCGTCCAGAAGCACGATGGGTGTTTCCTGGGCAAGAACCAGGGCGATCCACACGCGCTGGCGCTGACCACCGGAGAGGCTGGACACATAGCGATCCTTGAGGTCACTGACCTTGGCGCGGGCCATGGCGCGTTCGACTGCTTCGGTGTCCTTGGAGGACCACTGGTTGAAGAGGCCCTGGTGGGGGTAGCGGCCGCGACCGACGAGGTCCTCAACGCGAATGCCCTCAGGGCTGATGGGACTTTGAGGGAGTAGGCCTAATTGGCGGGCAACTTCCTTGGTGGAGTACTCCTTAATATTTTTGCCATTGAGTTCCACTACGCCCTTTTTGGGTTCCAGCATGCGCGAAAGGGTCTTGAGCAGCGTGGACTTACCACAGGCATTAGGGCCAATAATGGCGGTGAACTCGCCGGCGGGAATATCAACGCTGAGATCATTAATGATGATCTTTTCACCGTAGCCGACAGTAATATTCTTGGCTGAGAGGGACTGAGTCATGAGTTCTTCTTTCGCATTCCAATGGCCAGAAGCCAAATAAGGTAAATACCACCAAGCACACCGGTGACCACACCAACAGGAAGCTGGGTTGGGGCAAAGATTCGCTGGGCAATGATATCAGAGATAAGGACAATGGCGGCACCCATCAGGCCGGAGGCCAACATGGAAATGCCAGAGCTCTTAGTCAGGCGGCGGGCAAGCTGCGGGGCGGCCAGGGCCACGAAGCTAATCGGACCCGAGGAGGCCACAGCAACGGCCACAAGAATAATACCAAGACCGAGGAGCTGACGGCGGCGCAGGTTCACATTCACACCAAGACCGTGGGCGAGCTCATCGCCACTGGTCATAATGGCCAGCGGGCGGGCAAGGAGCAGGGCCAGGGGCACGCAGATAATCAGTGCGGCAAAGAGCGCGGAGCACTGCGTCCAGGTCGTGGCATTGAAGGAACCGGACATCCACACCGAGGCGGTTTGCGCGGCCTGAAGGGAGGCACGGACAATGAGCAGGGAGTTCACACCGCTCAAGATGGCCGAGACACCAATACCGATGAGCACAAAGCGCGTACCGCCACCGCCACGGGCAAGCAGGTACACCAGCAGACCGGAGATGGCGCCACCAACAATGGCACCTAGGGCAACGGCATAGACGCCACCATCAAAAACAATGATTTGAAGCAGCGCACCGGTAGCCGCACCAACACTAAAGCCAGTGATATCCGGGGAACCCAGTGGATTATTGGTCACCGACTGGAAAATGCAGCCAGAGAGCCCCAGGGCGAGGCCCACAAGCAGGGCCATAACCACACGTGGGGCGCGCATATCCTGCACAAAGAAAGTGGCCAGCGGATCGGCACTGCTGCCAAAGATAGCGCCCACCACATTAATCGGGCTGATGTGATAATCACCGATCATGAGAGCCACCACCGCAGCAGCAAAAAGTACCACAGCCAGGATTGCCCAGATAAGCAGGCTTCTCTTTTCATATCGCATTAGAGATTCACCTTCCTGCTACGAATCAGGGCAATAAAGACAGGGCCACCAAGGATGGCGGTAACCACACCGGTCTGAATTTCCTGCGGGGCGATAACCAGGCGGGCAAGCAAATCAGCAGCGAGCAGAACCACCGGGGCGGCAAGAGCCGAAAGTGGCAGCACATAGCGTTGATCCGGCCCCGTAATGGCGCGGGCAATATAGGGCACACCCAGACCGATGAACATGATGGGACCAACCGCCGCAGTGGCACTACCAGCAAGAAGGGTGATGGCCACCATCACAGCCGCGCGGATAATCCCAATACGTGCCCCAAGGGCTTTGGCGGAATCCTCACCCAGGGCAAGGGCATTGAGACCAGGGGCACAGAGGAAGGCCAGCACCAAACCCACCAGCACAAAGCCCACAATCGCATAGATAATGCTTGGGCCACGGCCCTCCACGGAGCCGGCCGCCCAGAAGCGGAACTCATTATAGGCATTCTGATTGGACAGAATAACCATCTGCACCAAGGAGGTCACCGCCATGGAAATGGCCACACCGGCAAGGGCTAATCGGGCAGGGGTTGCACGAATACCCGCAAGCAGGTAGACCGCCACACTGGTCATGGCCGCACCCAGGAAGGCAAACCACAGGTAGAACCAGATGCTCACAATATTGAAGAAAGCCACGGCACAGACCACCGCAATGGCCGCACCAGCATTCACACCCAGCACACCGGGGTCGGCCAGGGGGTTGCGGGTGAAGGACTGCATGAGTGCACCGGCCACACCAAGTGCCATGCCCACAAGAATGACAAGAATGGTGCGCGGAATACGCTGGGAGTGAATCACGGTGGATTCAAAGGAGCCATCCGGGTGGAATAGCAAGTGCAGGGACTGGCCCATGCCAATATGGCCGGAACCAATAATGAGGGAAAGAAGCGCTCCCACCAGCACCAATACCAGACCCACTATGGCCGCAATGGCACAGCGTCGTGCGGCAAAGCGCTTGGCTTTACCGGTCATCTCATGACGCTTCACAGCAGGTCGTGGCACAGGGCCCCTACCACGGGAAATATTATTGCCCGTGCGCTGGCGGGCATTTAAAAATTTGCGTATTCCCCATCCTGGTAGCGTGGCTTATTCACATAGAGATAAGCCCAAATACCAAGCAGACCAACAATCAAGATGGCCCCGCCCACAAGCAGACCAATCACAGGCTTGCCCGTGGAACCCGCGGCATACACGACAGATCCCGAACCACCACTAGTACCACTTGAACCAGAATTCCCACCCGAGCCAGTGGACCCAGCAGCACCAAGGCGCAGGTTCGAAGAAGTCGTCGCAGCGGTTGAGCCACCGGCATTAACACCAGCATTAGAATTCGACGCCGAATTACCGCTCGCCGGGTCCGCCGGCTCATCCACATAGCGGGTCACAACCACACGCTCACCGGCGGCATTGACGGTGACCTGCGTAACAGGCTGGGAGCCGCCGCCCGAACCGGAACCGGAACCACTGCTGGCCGCAGTGGTGGTGGTGGCGGTGGTGGTGCTACTGCTGTCATCACTATTGGAGGAGGAAACAATGGTGAAGTTCGAATCACCGCGGTTACTATAACCAATGGTGCCACCGGCCGAAGAGCTTTCGGCAGCCAGGTAGCGCAGCCAGTGATCGCCAGGGGCCAAATCACAGGGGAGGCTAAAGGAGCCGGCGGCCGTACCGGAGGAATCAATGCGTTGTTGAGCCACAACACCCTGCCCCTGAATGGACTGGTCGCCGGAGGAGGCGGAGCCATCATCGATCTTGATATAGACAATCTGACCGGCAGGGAAACCAGAGACCGAATAGGAGAGGGTTTCGCAGGCCTTCAGGCTGGTGGGGCTCACATAAGAGCTGGTACCGGGGGTATCAGAGCTGGCACCGCCCGGTGGCAGCGCCATAGCCGTGCCCCCACTAAAGGCACTCACACCAGCGAGGAAAATTGCGCCGCCCAGGGCAGCGATGGAGTGTACGGTTTTGGTCAACATTTAAATTTCTTTCTCCACGGGAACTGGGCGAAGGGACTTATGGCGTCGGACCAGATAAATGCAATATCCAAGGGCCTCGACGAAAATAATCGCGGCAATAATCAAAATCCAGTCAAGGGCGCGGGTTGGTCCCTGTTGGACTACCACCACTGGGGCAATATCAGCCCCGGAATTCGCGGCACTGCTGCTATTCCCGGTGGCCCGGACCTTGAACCAGCCGAGCAAATCACCGCTTGGGGCGGCAATGGCGAGTTTCGTGTCCTGGCTTAGCGCGCCAAGCTGCAGTTTCAGCACGCCCCCATCGCCGATCTGTGTCCAGCCGATTGGGGTCAGGGCCGGGGTGAAGGCGTAGAGGTACACCCAGGAGCCCGGCGCGGTTTCACCACTTGGGTTGGTGAAGGTGATGCTCAGGGAATCATCCTTTTGCTCCCCGCGCATCTTGCCGGAGTTCGCCGGGCGCAGCGCGCTTTCTTCCTTCACGGCCAGGTTGGGGGTGGTGGTTGGTGCGGCAGCAGCAGAAATTCCGCTCCCAGAACCCGCGCTTGCCACGCGCGCCCCGCTGTTATTTGCGTTTCGACGCACCACCACTTCCTCCGTGGTTGCGGGGGCCACATTGGTCACGGTGGCTGCTTCGGTGGTGTCCACAGATTGTGGTTCCTCAGGGCTTGGTGGTGGCGGATATGCCTGGTTTACCAGCGCATTTACGGAGCTCAAAAGACCGGCAACCACATTGGCGCCATCAGCCAAATAACCTGGCAAGTCCGAAGGTGGCGTGGTGGTGGAGCTGGTGGAATCAGAATCCGAATTCGAGTCGCTCACGGAGCGCGTCCACCAAGTCCAACCCATGAGCTCACCTAAGTGGCCCTTATTGCCATTCTGAACCACGAACTTGAGCTTGCCATTTGGCAGGCTCACCCCATCGCCAGGCAGAGTGATGTTCTTATTGTCATCCAGCTGATACCAATCACCACCCCATGGGTAGCGCACGGAACCATCAGCAATATAGATGGATGGGTAAACCCAGTCACCAGCCTCAGCATTGGGGACATCGACAATAATCTTCTTATCATCGGTCAGGTCAATATTGACCCCGTTCTGTGCGGAACCGACCAGGTTTTCCTTATAGTCCAGTGGGTCCGGCGCACCGCTTGGCTTATAGGCACCGGCGCTGAAGCTAATTGGCTGGCTACCGCGCTTAGGCAGGGAGATAATTGGGTCATTATCCTGCAGGGAACCAGAAAGGAAGCGCAGGGTGTGCGTGGTGGAGCGGTCAAAGGCAGGGGTGGAGCCATTAGGCAGATTGGTCGTTCCATCAGGGATGGTCATATTAATCGACCAGTCACCATTCTCATCATTACCGCGAACAATGGCCCAAATGGTGGTATTGGAACTTAAGTCCTCATTGAGGCGGGAGATTTTACCCTCATCGATCTTGATGGCCACCTTCGCACCACCCAGGCTTGGGTTACAAAAGCCTTTACCCCAGACTGTCAGGGTGCCATCCTCATTGAGGCTATCGCCCACACCGACCTCAGGGGTGGAAACGGAGGGGACACAGTTCTTGGTTTCCTGGCTGCCACCAGCCCAGGCCACCCCATCCACTACCAAGGGATCAGAACTTTGGGAGCGCTGCACATCCCCATCCACCAAGCCGGAGGTGAGCTGGACTGTGAGCTTTTGCCCCGCCACCAAACCCGATGGCAGGTCCAGGTCCTCATCGAAATTTCCGGAAGAATCCGCAGTAACGAGCAGCCAAATGGTGGCATCAGCCTTGCCATTACCAGGGTGGTTCTTGATATCACTGCCACTGCGCGAATAGTAGGAATCCCCACTACCACCAGGCAGGGTGTACTTGAGTTTCAGCACCACAGTGGAACCTGAACCAGATTCCGTGGTCCACCCGGAACCAGTGAGCCGAATATGCTGGGAGGAGGTCACATTAGTCGTAGATAAACTAAAGGATGCCGTGCTGTTTTCCGCAGCCACAGCCACTGCGGAGCCAGCCGCATTATGCGCCGAAACACCGGCGATACCCACGCCAGCAACCAACAAGGCCGCAAAGTTGCAGGCCAAAATTCTCTTAATTACTTTCATTACTGCCCCGCTTAAAGCAACAAGCTCTGAATATCGCTCAAAATACGGTCCATGAGCTTTGGCCCACCGGTCGAGGTCCACACGGAACCATCCACGGGCAAAATCTTGCCATTCTTATAGGCCTCAAGATCTGTAAACCCAGGAACGCCCTCAGCCACCGAGAGGGCCTGCTGGGCGGCAGCCTCATCCACGGTGCCACCGGCATTCGGATTCGAAACTGAGGAACCACCCAAAGTGCCGAAGAAAATATAGTCGGCATCAATATCCTTGAGGTTCTCATTGGATACAGGGTCTGAGTGGCCCATGCCCTCACGGTCCTGGCTTGGTGGGCGCTTCAAACCCACATCATTGAGCGCGCGACCGGCCGGCAACTCTTTCAAAATCAGCGCGGCACTAGTGCCCTGCCAGCGCACAATACTAAAGGTCGAATCCCCATAATCCGGGGCAAGCGCGGCCTTCAATTCCACGCAGCGCGCATCATAATCAGCAATGACCTTCTCCCCATCCGCTGCCTTATTCACAGCATTGGCCACAATCCTAAAATTCTGTTTCCAGTCACCACCAGCATTGCCGGTGTACACGGTCGGCGCAATCTTAGCCAGGGCATCCAGCACCGGCTGATTATTATTCACCGAGGTGCCATCCACCAGAATCAAATCCGGCCTAGCAGCACCAATGGCCTCAAAGTTTGGCTGGGACACCACACCCATCAAAGGCACATTAGGAAAATAGGACTTAATATAAGGTGCCAAATCCGACTGGCCACGACCGGCCACGGCACCAACCGGGCTTACTCCCAGCGCCGCCAAAGAGTCAATGGTTGGTTCCGAAAGAGAAATAATTCGCTGTGGATTCTCCGGCACGGCAATATCCTTGCCCCACACATCCTGAATGGTGCGACTCGGTCCACTTACCGCTGCCCCACCATTATTCTTTCCGCATGCTGTTAGGCCGAGTGCGGTTACGGCCATTAATCCAAGAAAACTACGACGACGCATGGATCCCTCTGTGTCGAATGCCGGCAACACAAGAAGTTATTCTTAACTAAGCCTGTGCTACCTTATCTAAGCCTGTCCTCATTTATCCTAAATAAAGCTAAAACATAAAGCAAGCTTTTTTGCATAAAACCAGAAAAGATCACATTCCCCAAAGTCCGCCCCCTATTTTTGCTTTTCGACGCCCCTCATACCCCACACATGCAGCTGTGCCAGCAGCCTATAGCGAATTCTTCATCTTCGGCCTATCCATCTCTTTTCAACAAGGACAGAGCGAAGACAGAGCGAAGAGCCCGAGAATCTTAAAAACCCACACTACCGAGGCAGAAGGCAGCGCAAAACTAAACAAAAAGCGCCACGCAAATGCGTGACGCTTTGGAGCATGACTATTAGGAGCTAAGACCACTGCTAGTGAAGAGCTTCTTATACCAAGGAAGATTCTCAGAGGTCTGGGCTGCCTCCACGACAGTGAAGTTCGCCGCCTTGGAGACTGCAGGATTATTATCAAGAACACGAATCTCGTGGGTGCCAAGAGAGATATTTGCCGGCAAGCGGAGAGTGAATTCAAAATCACCGCTACCATGTGGAACCTTAGAGTCAACCACGTAGAACTTACCGTCAGAAGCATCCTTCACGACATCATCGCCGTCAAAGTCCTCGGCTGGCTCGGTCTGATCCAGCTTAATGGCCAGGTAAGAATGATTCTCAGCAAAGCCAGTACCCTTCACAATAAGCAGGCCACCTGCTTCAACCTTGCCATCAGGATTACCGACACTGAGAGTACCTTCACCCTTTTCCACAGCACCACCCGGTGGGAGGGCAACTGCACTGAGGCTACCGGAGATTACTGGAACAGCTGGAGCAGCGAAGCCAATGAGTGCTACAGCAAAAGCGCCAGCGAGGGGACGAGAAAAGCGATTCTTCATATAAAACTCCTCAATAATGAAATAGCGTAGCCTCACCTAGGGTGAGTGTAGGCTACGCTTAATAGCTTATAGAGGTCTTAGGACTCAATCAAGCAAAGTGGGAAAACTCACAACCCTTAGATGCCAGGAGCTGATGGGAGGGCGATGAGACCGTTCTGAATGGCTGCGCCGATACCTGCAAGAACAGCGAGGATACCGGTAACACCACCGACGAGCAGGATATTGTTCTTGATCCAGTCGATGAACTTAGCAAATGCGCTCTTATTCTCAGGAGCTGGGGTTGCACTGTTATCGGAAGAGGTAGTGCCGGTGTAGACAACCTTGTAGATGGAGTCCTTACCGTTACGGTTAGCCTTGTTCACAACCAGAACATCACCATTGGTATCCACGGAAGCGTGGTTAGCATTGAGGCCCATGTTGAGGTTGGCCAGGATGTTATTGGTCTCAGTGTCGATGACAGTCAGGTTAGAACCTGCACGGCTCGTGACATAGAGCTGCTTCTTTGGTGCGTTATAAACAGCATTGAGGCCACCGTCACCGATGTTGATCTTATTAGCGATCTGACCACTAGTGGTGTCAATGGCGATCACGGAGTTGCCAGCCTGGCTGGTGACATAGAGCAGGTTCTTGTCAGGATTGATAGCAGCACCAGCACCGGTCTTGAACTCAGCGTCGCTAAGCGAGGAGAGATCATAGGTGCTAACAGTTGGGTTGGTTGGGTTGCTGAGATCAATCCTGGCAGCAGCCTTGGTGTTGAGGCTCACAGTATAGAGAGCATTATTGGTGCCATCGAGGCTGAGCGACATTGGGCCGAAGCCAGTACCAAAATTGGTGGAGTCGAGGGTAACTACTGGATTGTCACTGTCAGCCTTGAAGCCCCAGATTTTACCTGCGGTTGGGGAGCTCACCCAGGCGATACCGTTCTTGGAGTCGAAGGCAACATCGCGGGAACCTGTGGTGATATTAGCTGCCCACTGCTTCTTAAGGTTCAGATCCTTGTCATATACAGCGAGGGTGTTATTACGAGAGTTGGTAACCCATACATCGCCGGTGGACTGGTCAAGACCAATACCGAAGACATTGTAGCCACCCTCAGCGGTGCCTGGCAGAGCCTGCTGCTTCTCAACATTGCCGGTAGCTGGGTCAACGATAAAGAAGTTGCCGGAACCGGATACATAGAACTTATTGGTCACAGTGCTATACACGCTCTGATACAGGGCGGAGTCAACATCGACATGGCTCACGGTGAACTTATCAGCACCATTGGAGGTATCAACAGCGCTGGTGATGGCGCTAATAGTGTCGGTATGAGCAACACCCGATGCGTCATTATAAGTGATAGTCAGGTTCTTATTGGCAATGTTGGTATCGCTAGGAATGCTAATAGCAACAGTGTCCTTGTACGTACCCGAAGCGGTGACATTATCGCTATTCACCTTGGTGTCGCCGAACTTTAGAGCGGTGATGGTGGAGCCGGAAGCAAGACCAATAACAGTCACGGTGCCCTTGGAACCAAGAACAGCCTTGGTACCCAGGGCCGCATCATCATTAAGGAAGGAAGCGGAAGTACCAGCAGTATAGGTGGCGTCCACAGTCTTGGTTGCAGAACCATCGCTCCACGAGAAGGTGATCTTGTGGGTAGAGCCTGCACCAAGACCAGCAGCTGGGATGCTCAGGTTGCCGCTCACAGCACCGCTGGCATCGGCATTCTTGGTAGCAGATGGCTTTGCGCCACGGCCCTGACCTGCCCACTGAAGAGCAGCATTGGTGTCGCCATCAAGGTAAGCACTCACAGCTGCATTAGCTGGCACATTAGCCAGGGTGGCTGCAACACTGCCGGAAATAGTGCCGTCATTGCCCAGGCTTACACTGCTGAAGCTTAGATCAGCACTAACAGCATTTGCGTCATAGTCAGTTGCGGAGTCACTAACGGTGAAGCCGACCTGGACAGAGTTAGCTGGGCTGGAGCTCAACAGGTACAGAGTGTGGTCACCAGCAGCTACAGAGCTTGGAATGGTGAATTTGAAGATACCGGCACCAGTTGGGTTAATCTCAGCGAACTTTTCATCGGAGACATAGCTATCGGCGCCATTGAGGGTAACATCATCGCCTGCTGCATCCTGAGTGATGGCATTGCGATCAATCTTGAGTGCATAGTAATTCTCATTGGCTGGGAAACCAGACATCTGGACGTAAAGGGTGCCACCTGGCTTAACAGCAGAGTCCTTATTCAGAATGGTCAGAGTACCCTGGCCTGCATTAACCTTGGACCCCTCCACTGCCATAGCATGTGGTGCAATAACAATGCTGCCAGCGATACCAAGAGAGAGTGCACCGGCAAGAGCAGCCGCAATAGCGCGGCCACCAACAGTATTCTTCAAAGCCATGAAAGCCCTTTCACATAGAAACCAAATCAAGGCTGCCCTAAGTTAGGCCAACCTACCCAACGGAATACTAAGGCTACACTGAGTTAAATTTCAAGCCCTTCCCATGCAACTTCCCCCATTTTCAGGCACCGATCGAAGGATAAATCCCCATGAGAACTAAATTATTTATTCATCAACTTTTGGCCCATGCACACAGGTCAGATCCCTCAAGCACGAGCGCTAACTTACGGAAAAGCACATTACGCTTTCTCACAGAAAAATATTTGGTGATTTATATCACAGCGCCACAAGAATACTAAAAGAGCTCCCCGCCGCTCAGAAGAATTCTGGGCAACCGGGAGCTTATGTCGGTTCAAAATGTCCTTCGGTTTACATTGGTGGCAAAGCAATGAGACTGAGGCTTAGTGCATTGGCCGCACCCGCGCCAAGTGCAAGCAGCAGACCCACAATGCCAAGAATTAGCTTGTTCTTAACAAAGAAGTCCTTGACCTTGGCAAATACGCCCTTTTGAGGCTCTTGCTGCTTATCAGCTTCGTTTTGATCAGCAAGCTTCTGCTCCGAAGGCTTCTGCTCAGAAGATTTCTGCTCTTCCGATACGCCATTCTTTGTAATCTTGAAGAGCACATCCTTGCCATCACGGGCCGCCTTATTGACCACATAGACGCTACCCTTGCCATCAACAGAGGCGTGGTTAGCATAGACGCCCACCGGGATACGAGCGCTTACAGTGCCGGTTTCGGCATCAATGGCAGTGGCGCGGTTGCCCTCACGGCTAATGGCCCAAACCTCATCATTTACTGGTTCATAGACAAGGTTGAGGGTACTTGCACCCGCATCAATGCTGGTGACAGCCTCAGTAGCGAGGTCAATGACCTTGATGACATCAGAACCCTGACCACCGACATACACCTTATTACGCTTGGTATCCAAGGCCACGCCAGAGGCCTGCTTGAGGTCATCACCGAGAGCAATTCGCTTCACACCAATTGGGGATGTGCCGTCACCGAGGTCAAGGATGAGCAACTCCGGCTTAGCCATATTGATGGTGTAGAGCTTCTCTACCCCACCATCAGCATCCTTCGCGGCAACCAGGGACATTGGAACAGTGCCATCCCCAAAGGTGACCTCTTGTTCCTTGTACTCCTTGGCCCCATTGGTCTTGTCATAGCTAAAGACTGCAATCTCGGACTGCCCGGCGCGGTTAGCACCGGTGACATAGACCTTGCCAGTGGATTCATCGACAAGCAGATCACGAGAGTGTGCGATGGAGCCAGAGTCGAATTGATGCAGTAGGTTGAGCTCAGCATCATAGACCGCAATGGTGTTCTGACGGGTATTGGAAACCCAAACCTGCCCACGGGTGCTATCCACAGCGACACCATAAACAGCATAGAGGCCAACAGCACGACCATCGACCGTGCCCCCATCAGCTGGGGTAGTCTCCTTCTCTACTGTGAGATCCCCTGCCTTGATGGCATAGAGCGTGGACTGCTTAATTGGTGGACGGCCGACAGCGCGAGTGACATAGAGTAGGTCATTCTTCGCATCGTAGGCGGACTGATAGAGACCAGAGTCGAGTTCCTTTTGCTCGATAGTGTAGTTGGCGGTATTTTCCGCAAAGCTACCCTCGACCAGGATATCTGAGGTGGTGGTATAGCTTTGGCCACTCATCTGGTAGGTGACCGTGATTGGCTTTGCCTTGACGCTGGAATCATTAGGGATCTTCACGCCAGCAACAGTGGCAATGCCATTTGTGGCTGGGGTTGCGGTTCCAATGGTGAAGTCAGTTGAACCGGAGCTTACCTTGGTAATGGTTGCCACATCGGCCAGGCCATAGAGGGTCACTGTACCAGTAGAACCAGCGAGCAGTTCATCCTCAGAGTGGTCATCATTGGTATAGGCCACTACACCGCTTGGGGTATATGCGGTCGTGTACTCCTGCCCTGCCACGCTTGCAGTGATGGTGTATTGGGTCTGGGCCGAGATAGCCGCCAATGGCACGGTCAGTGTGGCACTGAGATTTCCGGATTCCGGAATGGTGGTACTAAAACCGCGTGGGGTGGAAATGCTCTTCTTGCTGAGGCTTGCTACCTCAGTGTCGCCATTCTTGATACTGATCTCACTGAGCTGCGCGCCGGCAGTTAGACCAAGAAGATTAAGGGTCACTGTTCCCTTGGCATCAGTGTTGAGCGCAGCACTTGCTGGGGTGGCACCAATCTGACTGACCAGAATATTCTCGGAATATTTCGCGGTGAGGGAGGTATGCTCCGCCTGCTTGGCCTGGAACTTCAATCCATAAGCACGAAGGCTCACGCTTGGAGCAAGCAGCGGGAGGAACTCCCTGGAGTTTGCCTGGGTGTAGTCGTCGACCGGCGGCACTGTAAGATTCACAATGCCCTTGCCGGAAGCCTTGAGCGCGGCGAGTTTCGAATCTATCAGGTAAGCATAGTAGTTTCCATTGCTATCCGACTTGAATTCAAAATCTGGCCCGAAGATGCCCGCGAATTCCGCGCGTGCCTTCGTCTTTTCTTCTCCTTCAGCCATGTTTTTGATGGCTGCGTCTGTCTTTGCCGTATCTGGGATAAAGTCCCCTGCAAAGCGGTAGAGCAGATATTCCGGGCTGCTTGGGAAATTAGTGATTTGGAATTGGATGACATCCCCTGCTTGGTATCCACCCTGCGGTTGCGGGGTCAATACGGTGAGCTGTGGGCTTGTGTTCAGAGTGGCCGCACTGGCCGCTGGGCTTGAAATGAACTGTGGTGCAATAACACCAGTAAGTACGAGTGGTCCTGCAAGGCTGAGGGTAGTCAGGCGCTTGCCAATGGAATATTGCGGGGTCATATGACTCCTCTTTTTAGTAGCAACAACATTAGGCTAACCTTGCTTAGGCTTGCCTACGTACAAGAATTGCATAGATTCCTATTCGACGCAAAATTTTCAATGACTTGAAACCACTTATCCATTCACCTGGATTCACATGGAAGAAATAGGAAATGCAAAGGACTAAAAAGAAAACAGTTCCACACGCTGCGAAAACGACCCGTGTCGCCTTTGAAAATAAGGCATCCATCACACCATCACATACCAACAAGAGGAAAAGAACCACAGATTCTTATGTCGAAGATCACAAAAGGCGCCAGGTAAAAACCTGACGCCTGTGGGCTAAATCTAAAAATCTAACGCAGGGCTAGATCCGCGCAGATGCTTTAGTTTGGCATTGGTGGCAGCACAATTGCACCGCTAGTGATACCAGCCCCCACTGCACCGCCAATGGCCAGCAGAGCTGCGACAACGCCAACAATCAGCTTATTTGCGCTAAGGAAGGAGAGAATATTGGCAAAGAAGCCCTTTGGAGCCTCAGTAGCCTTCTGCTCACCGCTGCCCTGGTTCTGGTTATTGGTAGAGCCAGTGCCATTATCCGAGGAAGCAGGAGTCTTAGCAGTGAAGCGCCAGAAAGCATCCTGACCATTGTCATTATTCTTCACGCCGACAAAGACATTGCCCTTGCCATCAGTGGAGAGACTGTTGGTCTGAGTACCGGTCTGGAAGCGTGCAGTCACAGCATCGGTGACAGGGTCCACAACCACAGTGGTGCCAGAGGAGAAGTTGGTAACCCAGAGCTTCTTCTCGGTCTTGTCGTAGACCACGTATACTGGCTGGTCGCCGGTATAAACACGCTTGGTTACAGTGTGGGTAGTGAGGTCGAAAGCAAGCAGGCTATTATTACCCTGGCCAACAATGTAGAGGACATTGTTGTCAGCATCATAAGCAGTGGTGGTGCCCTGTGCCAGACCGGATTCCTTAATATTCCAAGTCGTGATGCCGGCCTTATTTGGGTTGGTAGCAAGCTGCGTTGCATCATTGGTGGCAGCCACTGGAACAACCTGGTCAATATTGATGGCGCCGACCACCGGGCTATTCAGGCCAACAGTGTAAATGGTGCGAGTTGCTGCATCGAAGCTAAGACCCATGGCGGCACCGACGGTGTCATTAAGTGGGATGGAGCCAACCGGCGCGTCCTTAGTTGGGTCATAGATCTTGAGATCATTGGTGCGGTTAGCTGCCGAAGCATATGCCTTGTGGGTGGTTGGGTCAACCACAATGTCACGCGCGTGCTGAACAGTGTTAGTTGGATCGAGCCACTGCTTCTTAAGGTTCAGGTCCTTGTCATAGAGGGATACACCGGTCTTGCCGCTGGCACCGCGGGTGTGACCAACCCAAATATCACCATTGGAGGTATCCACACCAACACCATAGCCGCCAAGAATGCTACCATCTGGCGCCTTAAGGTCAACTTCCTTCTTCACCTCGAGGGTCTGTGGGTCGAGCTCATAGAGCTTGCCCTCCCTGTGGGTGGTGGTGGACGCATCCCAGTTAGCCAGTGCAACGACCACAGTATTATTTACTGGGTTATAAGCGCTCTGATAAAGACCGGTATTCAGCATCGTCTTCTTGGAGTCATAGCTTGCAGTACCAAATTCCGAATCGGACTCAGTGACCTGACGTGGGGTGACATAGGTATAGCTCTGGCCATTCACGGTGTAGTTCACCACGAAGTACTTACCAACCAGGGTTTCATCATTAGGGATGCTAACTGGCACAGCAGCCTTGCCACTTGCGGCATCAACGGCGGCACTGGTCAAGGTCTTGCCACCAGCAGTGATAGAGGTGATACTTGCACCATCGGGGAGGTTGCTGAGCTCCATGCTGAAGCTACCACCTGGGTAGGCGCCACGATTAACGCCAACAGCCCAGGTAACAACAGGGATACCAACAACGGTGAAATTGGCACTATTCGTACCATCGCTAATTACAACATTCTTGGACTCACCGGCCTTGGCGGTGACGACCAGGTTGCCGTTCCAAGCACCATTGCCATCAGCGGTTACGGAATCAGCCTTACCAAAGCTACGGCCAAGATCGAACTGAGCCGCCGCGCCATCAACAGTAGCGTTCAGAGTGCCATTAGCTGCGAAACCTGCAGCGCTTACTGCAAGAGCAGTGCCACTGGTGAAAGTACCGGACGCAACAGCAGCAGCCTTGGCAGCTGGATCAACGGTGAAACTCACGGCCGTGGTGACCTGTGGGTTCTGGCCGAGCAGACGAACGGTGTGATTGCCAGCTGCAAGTTTGCCATCAAGGCGAACAGCAAAGAGGGTCGTGCCATCAGTACCTGGAAGCTTGCTTGGGCTCAGACGGAAATTTCCGCCGCTAACAGAAACATCATCGCCGGTATCTGTGGTGGAAATATTGGCCGACTGATTATCAATCTTCACATAGAGATCTGCCGCACTGGCTACACGGTCCTCAAAACCAGTACCCGAAACCCACAAAAGACCATCAGCAGTGACCTTGCCATCCGGGTTCAGAATGGTGAGGGTTCCGCCCTTATTGCTGGTGGCTGCGCCATCAGCTGGGGCTGCGACTGCCGTGAAGTGTGGTGCCACAACAGTACCGCCGAATACCAGCGCTGCACCCATGGTCAGCGCAATTGCGCGGGAACCGAAAGACTTACTCATGAAGAAAACTCCCCTACAACAACGAACATAAACTGTGGCTTACCTTAGTAAGGTGAACCTAACGCAACTCATACTAAAGTTTTATTCCTACCCTCACAAGTACCTTCGTGTTGCATAAAAGTTTCACAAAATTCCAATCAGCCCACTACATGCGCAAACACACGCACATGTTCCCAAAAATATGCGATATATCACAGCATTCACGCATGAAAAAGCGCCCCACCCTATCGGATGGGACGCTAATTTGATACTCCCGGTAGCCTAAAGCACCAGGCTTATGTTGACTAAGGTCATGGTGCTGGTGGCAGAAGACCAGCATTGGCAGCTGCTGCACCGCCAAGACCAAGCACTGCCAGGAGGGCAACAATGGCCACGACAATCTTGTTCTTAAGAACGAACTGCTTGATAGTATCCAGAAGGCCCTTCTTTGCAGGCTCCTTCTTATCAGCGTCCTT
>JAUMUD010000017.1 GCA_030530875.1 Corynebacterium sp. | reverse complement strand
TTGCGCGCAGCAGATGAGAAAATCCTGCTAAAGCGCAAGACCGCAAGCTAGCCGAAAGGGTCGACTACAAGGAACTACTCCTCAACGTCGACCCTTATCTTTGTACGGCTTTTTTCTCGATTACAGCGGATTCACCGCTGCTTCAACGTGTCGCCAAAAGCGGCACCGGCTTCCATCTCCGCCCATCAGAGCTGTGGCTTATACAAAAAAATCGCGCCGGACATCAGCCCGGCGCGATTCTTGTTCTTAGTTGCGGAAGTCGTTGGTTTCTCGCTTTATCTGGTTGAAGAAGTCCAGACGCTGTCTTGTGGTCTTGGTGTAGTTCCACTCCTTGGCGTTGTTCTCGCTATACAGCTTGGCTTGCTTGGCATCAGCCACCATGGCTTTATACATAGCGTCAATCATGCCATCAACGTCCTTGCCTTCAGCGCGTGCCTTCGCACCTGCATTCTTGTAGCCATCGACAATGTAGCTCTTCCAATCAATGGTGTCATTCTGGGTACAAGCACGGAGCATCGCGAGGTCAGTCATCTTACCGGTGAGAACATTCTTGGTTCCTTGCCATCCGGCTTCGCCAGCCATCATGAAGGCATAGTACTTGTTGGTGACACCATCCGAAATACCGTAGTCATTATGAGGCAAGTACCAGGTTGCTGCTACACCAGGAACGGAAGAATAGCTACTACCAGAGAAGGAAGTTGTTGCAGTCTTCGTGAAATTAGGGTTAACCACGATCTTGTTATCCCACAGGTCTTCAAGAGAAGTGAGCTTTAGTTGCTCTGTGGAATTTGCATATGTCACATCGAGGTGAGTCCACTTAGTGCTGATTCGAGCCAATGGATCAGTCGAATTGGCGGGGGCGATTACCCCGGCTTTGTTTGTCTCAGCAGCCTGAGAACCAAGCTTCTGTTGCTCCTCCCAAGTCAGCTTCAAGAAGGCTTCGCCCTGAACATAGTTGAGCAAGTTCAATGTATCGAAGAGTCCACGGTAGTAGCTCTTATAGTCAGCGTCGCTGCTAAGACGGTCCGGAGTATAGGCACTCATTGCATCATTGCCGACTGTTACGTTGCTGAAGGTGGGTGCGAAACTGGAGTAGTTGAATTCTTGCTCCATGACATTTTGGGTTACTGTTTCGCTGCCCAATTTTGCGCCGCCCACCTGACGGAAGTCGGTGCCTTTGCCAAATAGTGGCGCATCTTCATCTGTTGCGTGGGTATATTCGTGCGTGTAGGTGCCGTAGTTATTCAGCAGTGTACGGGTGAAGTGGACTTGGCCGTATCGGTTATATGCTTGGACGGAGCCATAGTCCGAGTTTGCGCCATCAAGCAAGACGGCAAATTCAGACAAGTATGGATTGTCTGTGTCGGCATAACCGGCAGTTTTAGCACCCTTGGTGTCCCACACGATATATGTACCGCTATGCTTATACGAACCATAAGTGCCTGAGGTCAAGCGGGCCATATAGCCGTCGACAACATTGTCGATATGCTCGACATAGAATGTTGCGTCTGCAGCGAATTTATTTCCGAGCGTAGTGAAATTTTGTGGGGTGTATCGACCGGCATTACCGAAGGCGAGGGTACCTGGGAGGTTCACGATGTACATCTGTGGTTCCAATGAGTTGGCACTTGCCTTAGCACCAGCACTGTAACCAGATTCTTGTGGTGTGCCGTGTTCTGGAACGCTCAAGACGGAGTTCAACGTACCGCCTAGGTTCGCCTTGTTGCCGCTGTAGTTGAAGGTGGTCAGGTTCTTCCAGAAGTTGAAGTCATTACCCTTATAGCTTGTGTGGTCGGCTTCAAAGACCGTGCCTGGGAATGCTTCCTTAGCCCATGCGGAATAGTCCGTACCGTGCGTGGTGAAGCGCTGAATCCAAAGCTCAGTCTTTTGAGCAAAGTTCGTGGTGTTTGGGAATGCATCTGTGTACCAGGCATTGGCAAAGCGACCACCGTTAAGGAGTAGGCCGTTCCATGAGGCGAAGCGTGATTCTAGGGAGAGCGCGCGGATGGAGCCGTAGCCCAGGTGGGTGCGTGCATCTGGTCCACGGTAGCCGAGCAAGAGGGTCGAGGCACGCATGCTGTTGAACTTGTAGCGGAACCCACGATCATTCCAGTTAAGCAGAAGAGCCAGACGCTTTGCGTCCGCATCGGTCTTAATTAATGGCGTAGCAAACTGTGTAGCCAAAGTCTGGAAATCAGCGTCATCCCCAACACTATTCCAATATGGGTCGGCAGCGAGTGCAGTGGCGATGTCTGTCTTGAGACGACTGCCCTTATATTCAGCCCAGTTGCGGTTAAGTGGTGCCTGGTATTTAGCCTCTTCCTTCTGGACATTCATCTGGGTAGCTGCGGCAGCCTTAGTGTAAATGTCATTGAGATAAGCACTCTCATCATTGAAGGCTGCCGTTGCTGGCTGGTACCAGACTGCTGCCGCTTCTTTATCGCTATCCACTGTGCTGCGGTAGCTAACTACACCTGCATGGATAGTCGGGGCACCCAGGGGGATGACAATAGGTGTGGCATCGGTGAATGCCACCTCAACAGAGGTTACTTGGTCAGCATTATTCTTGCTGGTATAGCCCACAGCATCACCATCGGCATTGCGCGGAACAATCTGGCTAATAGCGTGGGTTCGCAGCACGCTGTCCTGTGGAAGGAAGTGGGCTACGCGGACGCGCTGAGCTGGGTCCATGTATGGTGCGAGCAAATAGAGATTGTCGCTCAGGGTGTCTGTTTTGGTGTCATCACCGACCTGACGGAAGGTGTCAGTATTGCTCATTGCGATGTAGAGCTTGTCTTCCGCGCCTTCTGGCTTGGTCAGACCATCAAAGTTAGCATCCAGATCATCGCGGTAGCTGCGCACATACTTCGTATCTTGATCCAACTTCGGGGTGACCGAATTGACGGTGACTCCATTAGTGGTTTTCCAGTTGGTGGAGTCCACGCGCAAGAACTTATTCATGCCGTTGGAGAACTTGACGAGCATAATGTCATTCGGCTTTACAACATTGGGTGGTAGTTTATCGAGGCCCTTGCTGCCCTTACGGTAAACGGTCACTCCAGTCACGTGTCCGAAGCTGATTCGTGCCGCAGCATCAACTGTGCCACTCTTATCCCCTGCGGTCCAGTGCAGATCTGTGCTACCAGCAGCATTGAGCTTCAGTTTTGCACCCGTTGGGGTTGCGTCGACCGAGCCAAGCTCATTGCCATCATCATCGCTAACCACGAGCTTCTGGCCTTCACCAACTGCGGTGAACTCGACATTCTGTGCATCAACCCACTGGGAAGTCACATTGAGTTCAACAGGTGCAGTCTCACTGGTAGTTGGCGAGGTTGTCGGCGTAGTTGTCGAGGTTTCCTCGGTTGGCTGCACTTCGGGGGATTCTGGCTGCGAGGTATCCTCAGGCTCAGAGGATGGCTCCTCGGCACTGGTGGTTGGGGACACTACAGGTGCGACTTCAGTAGATTTTTCACTACTTGGTTCTTCTTTAGCAGTGGTTGTTGTGGAGTCTTTATCCCCTGCTTCGCTGCCACCGTCCTTGGCGGTAGTCGCGGATGTATCGGTAGCTTCAGGTGTGGCCTCGTTGCCGGTGGCCTTGGTTGGGGTTGGTGAGGTGGTCGTGGTAGGGGCAACTGGCTGCTCTTCCTTGCTGGTAGTTGCTTCGGTAGAGCGATTATCCAAAGGCTGGGTTAATTCCTCAGTAGCTTCGGTGTCGTTGCTAGTGGTGGTGGATTCTTCGGTAGTTGCTGGGGTGCTGGTGGCGTGGAGGTCCTTGGTGAAGAACAAGGAGTAGCCACAATCCCAGGAGGTGCCATCAGCGAAACGCACCTGGGTTAGCGCGACCTCAGGATTTTGGGCCTTGTCCACTGGGAATTCAAAAGTATAGTTGCCCGCCCCTACAGCTGTTAGTGGGTAGCTCTCACCATTGAATTGGACGCTGGTTGGAGTTAAATCTGCACCGTCCTTCACACGCAGATACAGCGTAAGTATATCGCCAGTGTCATAAGAATCGGAGGCGGTCACATCAGAGTCAGGAGTGAAGCTCAGCGAGATATAGTCGCTGAATTGCTTCTTATCCTCAGAAGGTTCCTCACTTTGATCGGATGGATTAGTGTTTTCATCCTGAGCCTGAGCTTGGTTGGCCCCAGAGCCATGCCCGGAGGACAGACTAGAGCCAAGGAAATTACTGCTACCAGCGCAAGCACTAAGGGATGGGATGCCCAGCGCCAGCACAGCATAGATTGCGATATGTTTCATCGAGGAGCGCATAGGGAACATTCTAGAATTAACTGTGACTTAAGTCTAGATTTGCTCAATGCAGGGTTTAAATCACAACAATTTTCCCTCCAGTAACAACTTTAACAGCCTAACTTGGATTATGGATTCACCTATGCTGTGGCTAGTGCGAGCGACAGACTTTCTCACCGAGGGCGAAAATCGCGATGGTGGGGTCCACAAGACGCTGAGTTTGTGGACTGAGGAAGCGGCGATTAATCGCGGTTTCCCTCATGAGTAGTTGGTCGCAGTAGCAGTCGAAAAGACCGCGTACCATATAGCAGGCATCATGATGCATACAGGATTCATCAAAAAGATCGATGGGTGCGCCGGGCCCGGAGATACCCGGACCACACCAATTACCCCAGAGACGAATGCCCATAGGAGGGATTGGGCCAGCGAAGCGACCTTCGAGCCACTCCCCTTGGGCGAATTCTGATACGGAGAGATTCGCCTTGGCAGCAGCCCGGTCAAAGAGCACATGGGTACCATCTTCACTTGGGTGCATATAGGCCAAGGCAGGTGATACTTCCTGGGCAAAGAGATTTACTGGTGTGCTTGGCTCATCAGCTGATACCAGCGCCGGGCTAGCACCAAGAAAGAGTCCTAGTGCGGCTACGGCAAGAGCCAGCTTTGTGCCTGTGCCTTTTCGTCTCATTATTCTTTAACCAATCCAGAACCAACTCACCAATCGGCGCTTTGCTATGTCCTGTGCCTATGCTTGCATTATCCCACGATTTAGACAGCAGCAAGAATGACACTAGCAGATTTACTTTAATACTCAAGATGACTGCGTATTTGAGGCGCGGATATGGGAAAACTCCCCGCACCGGGCGTGTGCCTGGTGTAAGGAGTTTCTTTAGGTTGGCTTCTTCTTAAGAGGCCTGTGTGTTTTGGCGCTAGTCACCAATCTGCTGTACCGCTTCGGCAACCGCAGCGCGCAGAGCTTCGACATCAGGGCCCTGGCTGAGGATGGCGCGGGAGATGTTGGGGAAGCTTACTGCTTCCACGCCCACGGTGAGGCGGGCAACATCTTCCATGGTGGCACCCTGAGCGCCAACGCCCGGCAGGAGCACTGGGCCGTTGAGGTTCGTTAGGTCGGGAGCGTCAGTGAGCGTGGCACCAATGACCACACCGACAGGACCAAAGCCGGATTCATCAGCGTGCTCTTTGTTGAATTCACCGGCCTGGTTCACCATATCCTGAGCGAGGGTGATGCCCTTTTGCGTGGTGGCCTTTTGCACGCTGGCACCTTCCGGATTGGAGGTGGCCGCAAGGACATAGACGCCCTTGCCGTGCTCATTAGCCTTGTTGAGGACCGGGTCGAGGCTGTGGAAGCCGAGGTATGGGGAAACCGTGACGGCATCCACGGCAAGGGGGCTAGATGGATCGAGCCAGGCATCGGCATAGCCGGCCATGGTGGAGCCAATATCGCCACGCTTCGCATCGGCAAGAACCAAGGCGCCGCCTTCCTTTAGGCCCTGGATGGTCTCTTCCAGGATGGCATAGCCCTTGGAGCCATGGGCCTCATAGAAGGCGACCTGCGGTTTGACTAGTGCGACCGTATCAGCGAAAGCCTCAACACAGATCTTGGAGAAGGTGGCAAGATCCACACCCCAGGCATCCAGGAGACCGGGATGGGGGTCAATACCCGCGCAGAGGCGACCTCTTGTCTTTGCTTGCTTGGTGAGGGCTTTAGCGAATGCCATGGTCGATCTCCTGGAGGGCGCGGACCGAGAGGTCACCCTTCTGCAGGGCCTCGATGCCCTGAACAGCGGCGGTCACACCCTGAACGGTGGTAACCAGTGGCACACCAACATTGACCGCAGCGGCACGAATCTCATAGCCATCATTGCGGGCACCAGCAGAACCAGCAGGGGTATTAAGGATAAGGTCCACTTCACCGGCATTAATCTTATCCACAATGGAACGCTTGGTGGAATCCGCACGAACATCGCTGGCCTTTTCCACAATCTCACAATCCACACCATTACGGCGAAGCATCTGAGCAGTACCACGGGTGGCCATGAGCTTAAAGCCCAGAGATGCCAAGCGCATAATTGGGAAAATCAGGGTGCGCTTATCGCGGTTAGCCACGGAAACAAAGACCTTACCGCTGGTCGGCAGTGCACCAAAGGCACCGGACTCGGCCTTACCATAGGCGGCACCGAAGGAATCAGCCAGACCCATGACCTCACCGGTGGACTTCATCTCTGGGGAAAGGAGGGTGTCGAGCATGGTGCCATCCGGACGGCGGAAGCGGTTAAATGGCAGCACAGCTTCCTTGACCGCAATTGGGGACTCAATTGGCAGCGAACCACCGTCGTAGCTGGTAGGAAGCATGCCCTCCGCCTTAAGCTCGGCAATACTTGCACCCATCATAATGCGAGATGCAGCCTTAGCCAGTGGCACACCGGTGGCCTTTGAAACAAATGGCACAGTACGTGAAGCACGGGGGTTCGCTTCAATGACATAGAGAATGTCATCCTTCAAAGCATACTGCACATTCATCAGGCCCTTCACGCCAATACCATGGGCCAAAGCCGCGGTAGAACGGCGAACATTCTCAATGTCCTCAGGGCCAAGGGTCATTGGTGGCAGTGCACAAGCAGAGTCACCGGAGTGAATGCCGGCCTCCTCAATATGCTCCATGACACCAGCAAGGTAGACCTCCTCACCATCGCAGAGCGCATCGACGTCAATCTCGATCGCATTATCCAGGAAGCGGTCAACCAGCACAGGGTGATCAGAGGTGATATCAGTAGCGCGGGTGATGTAGTCAGCCAGGGACTTATCATCATAGACAATTTCCATGCCACGGCCACCAAGCACATAGGATGGGCGGACGAGCACTGGGAAGCCAATATTGGCAGCAACCTCATGTGCTTCCTCGAAAGAGGTGGCGGTGCCGAAAGCTGGGGCTGGGAGATTGGCCTTGCGAAGAACCTGGCCGAACTCACCACGGTCCTCAGCGAGGTTAATAGCCTCTGGGGTGGTACCCACGACTGGAACGCCGGCATCGCGAAGCTTCTCGGCAAGACCCAGTGGGGTCTGGCCACCGAGCTGAACAATTACACCGGCAACAGTGCCGGACTGGGACTCAGCATGGTAGACCTCCATGACATCCTCGAAGGTCAGTGGTTCGAAGTAGAGGCGGTCTGCAGTGTCATAGTCGGTGGAGACAGTCTCAGGGTTGCAGTTAACCATGACAGTTTCATAGCCAACGCGAGAGAGCTCGAGGGCTGCGTGCACGCAGGAGTAGTCGAACTCAATACCCTGACCAATGCGGTTAGGACCGGAGCCAAGAATCAGGACCTTTGGGCGCTCGGTCTGTGGGGCAACCTCAGATTCGGCAGCAGGGTCAAGCTCATAGGCGGAATAGTGATATGGGGTCTTTGCCTCAAACTCGGCAGCACAGGTATCCACAGTCTTGAATACTGGGCGGATACCAAGAGACCAGCGCAGGCGACGAATACCATCTTCACCGGCGAACTCTGGGCGAAGGGCTGCGATCTGGCGGTCAGAAAGACCAAGGTACTTAGCCTTGCGCAGTAAAGGCTCAGTCAAGGTTGGTGCACTGACAAGCTCAGCGCGGAAGTCGACCAGGGCCTGAAGCTCAGCCAGGAACCATGGGTCGATACCGGAAGCAGCATAGACCTCTTCGATAGTGGCGCCAAGACGCAGAGCCAGCTCAGCATCATACAGACGGCCCTCAGTTGGGCGCTTGAGATCCTCAAGCACGGCTTCCTTATTCTTTGGATACTTGGCAAAGGCCTCATCCGGCATGGTCCAGAAACCAGCCTGCTTATTTTCCAGGGAGCGCATGACCTTACCCAGGGCAGCAATATAGTTACGGCCCAAAGCCATGGCCTCACCCACGGACTTCATGGTGGTGGTCAGCGTATCATCAGCGCCGGTGAACTTTTCAAAAGCAAAGCGAGGAGCCTTGACTACCACATAGTCCAGGGTTGGCTCGAAGGCGGCAGGGGTCACACCGGTAATGTCATTGGTGATTTCATCCAGGGTGTAGCCAATAGCAAGCTTGGCAGCAATCTTCGCAATTGGGAAGCCGGTGGCCTTGGAGGCCAGGGCCGAAGAACGGGATACACGTGGGTTCATCTCGATGGTGATAATGCGGCCATCGCGTGGGTTAATGGCGAACTGGATATTACAGCCACCGGTATCCACACCGACCTCACGCAGAATAGCAATACCCTGGTTACGCATGACCTGGAACTCACGGTCGGTGAGCGTCATAGATGGGGCAACGGTCACCGAGTCACCGGTGTGCACACCGAGGGCATCCACATTCTCAATGGAGCAGACTACCACGCAGTTATCATTGGCATCACGCATGAGCTCCAGCTCATATTCCTTCCAACCGAGGATGGATTCCTCAATCAAAACATTGGCCTCAGGGGAGGCAGCAAGGCCACCACCAGCAATGCGCTCAAGGTCTTCCTCATTGAAGGCCAGACCGGAACCCAGGCCACCCATGGTGAAGGATGGGCGAACAACCACTGGCAGGCCCAGTTCCTTGACTGTCTCGTGGACCTCATCCATATTGTGGCAGACACGGGAGCGAGCGGACTCGCCACCAATCTTAGCCACAATATCCTTGAACTTCTGGCGGTCCTCACCGCGCTCAATGGCATCAATATCGGCACCGATGAGTTCCACATTGAACTTCTTTAGGGTACCACGGCGATCGAGCGCAATAGCTGCGTTCAAAGCGGTCTGACCACCGAGGGTTGCCAGCACAGCATCAATTGGGTGGCCCTGCTCGGCTTCACGCTCAAAAATCTTCTCAATATACTCCGGCAGAATTGGCTCCACATAGGTGTGGTCAGCAAATTCTGGGTCGGTCATAATGGTGGCCGGGTTGGAGTTAATCAGGGTAACGCGCATGCCCTCTTCCTTGAGGACACGGCATGCCTGGGTGCCGGAATAATCGAACTCACAGGCCTGACCGATAACAATCGGACCAGAACCAATAACCAGCACATGGTTAATATCTGTACGCTTTGGCATCGGGGACCTTTCTACTTTTCCAGAAGCTCGATGAACTGATCGAAGAGTGGGTTGGCATCATGTGGGCCGGCGGCAGCCTCAGGGTGGTACTGCACACTGTAGGCACGACCACTGGTCAGAGCCACACCCTCAACCACACCATCATTGAGGCAGGTGTGGGTGACCTGGGCTGGGCCAAATGGGGTGTCGAACTCTACCCCAGCCTCACCCTTGAGGGCAAAACCATGATTCTGTGCGGTGATATCAATCTTGCCGGTCAGGTGGTTAAGCACCGGCACATTAATGCCACGGTGGCCGAACTTGAGCTTATAGGTTTCCATACCCAGGGCGCGGCCAAGAATCTGATTGCCGAAGCAAATGCCGAAGAATGGAATATCGGCAGCAAGAATTTCCTTGACGATTCCCACCATGGTGTCGGCAGTGGCTGGGTCACCAGGACCATTGGAGACAAAAACACCGTCCGGATTGTACTTCTTAATCTCCTCAAAAGGAGTATTGGCAGGAACAATCACGGTGCGGATACCACGGGCAGCGAAATTACGTGGGGTGTTTGTCTTAATACCCATGTCATAGGCCACCACGGTGTACTTGGCCTCACCATTAGCAGGCTCAACCACATAGGTTTCATTGGTGGAAACATCCTCAGCCAGGCTGGAACCAGCCATGGACTGCTGGGCGTTGACTACCTCAACAAGGCGCTCAAGGGGTGCATTGGCCTCATCACCAGTAAAGATACCTGCATTGACAGAACCGAAGTTGCGCAGGTGGCGCACCAGTGCGCGGGTATCCACACCCTGGATGCCCACAATACCCTGGGCCTTCATCTCATCTTCCAGACTGCGGTTGGCACGCCAGTTGGATACACGATGAGCAAGGTCACGAATAACCAGGCCAGCGACCCAAATCTTATCGCCGTGGGATTCACCATCCTCATCATTCCAACCGGTATTACCAATCTGTGGTGCGGTGGAAACCACAATCTGACGGTGATAGGAAGGATCCGTCAGGGTCTCCTGGTAACCAGTCATAGCAGTGGTGAATACTGCCTCACCCACAGTGCGGCCGGCAGCACCGAACTGGAAGCCGCGATAGGCCTTACCATCCCCCAGAACCAGAACAGCGGGAATATCCTGCTGTGGTGCGCTGGAATTTTGATTATTTTCAGTCACAATGCGCCTTTCTTAGTTATTCTTCTTTTCGCTCTTTGGATGAGACTGGCTCTCCGCATCCCAGGTCAGCTCACCGCGAAGCACGGTGTGAGTGACCAGGTTATGGAATTCCATATCCTCAAATGGGGTATTTTCCGCCTTGGAGGCCATATCGGCACCATGGGCAACCCAGGCAGCCTCAGGATCCACCAGGCAGAGATTAGCTGGCTCACCCACAGCAATTGGGCGACCCTGATCTTTAAGCTTAGTGATTTCCGCCGGACGCTCACTCATGACCTTGGCCACAAAGCGCCAATCGGCACGGCCGGTGCGTACAAAAGTATCGGCAATAATGGCCAGGGAGGTCTCCAAGCCCAGCATGCCTGGCTTGGCATGATCAAATTCCACGCACTTATCCTCACTGCCGTGCGGGGCGTGGTCGGTAGCAACGACATCGATAAGCCCAGAAAGCAATGCCTCCTGCATGGCCTTAGTATCGGACTCTTCACGCAGCGGTGGGTTGACCTTATTCACCGCATCATAGGTGGCCAGACGGCTATCATCCAGAATCAAGTGGTGCGGGGTGACCTCAGCAGTCAACGGAATATTCTGCTCCTTGGCCCACTTCAAAAGCTCCACAGTGCCCTTGGTGGATGCATGGCAAATATGAATGCGGCCACCATAATCGCGCGCCAGCAGCGCATCGCGAATCACAATGGACTCCTCGGCCACACGTGGCCAACCGCGCAAGCCAAGCTTGGCGGCATTAGGACCCTCATGGGCCGCAGCGCCTTCAGTCAGGCGGTGGTCCTCACAGTGCTGGGCCAAAAGCACATCCATGCCACGGCTATATTCCAGGGCACGGCGCATAATGAGCGGGTTGTTGACGCACTTGCCATCATCGCTAAACATGCGCACCTTGGCCGCTGAGCGCGCCATCATACCGAACTCAGTAATTTCCTTGCCCTCAAGGCCCTTAGTAATGGAACCCACTGGATGTACATCGCACAGGCCAATCTGCTGGCCCTTGAGCCATACGGATTCGGCAATAACTGGCTGGTCCATCACTGGATTGGTATTGGCCATAGTGAACACTGCGGTAAAACCACCCTTGGCTGCTGCCTTGGAGCCAGTCTCAATGGTCTCGGTATCCTCACGGCCAGGCTCGCGCAGGTGCACATGCATATCGACGAGACCCGGAAGCAGCACCTTGCCCTTGGCATCAATCACGGTAACCTCGCTGGATTCATCAGCCTCAATGGAGTCCTTGGAAGCAGCGGAGCTACTTGCAGCAGGGGAAATTTCGCTGATCACACCATCAACGATGGTGAGGTCGACCTGCTCCTCACCATAGGGGCGGGCATTTTTGATGATCAATACAGTTGACATTCTTTTTCTTCTCTCCCTTACAGAGCCTCATCAGTGCCAACAAGCAGGCTAAAGAGCACAGCCATGCGCACATGAACACCGTTGGTGACCTGCTGCAGAACAGCAGTCTGCGGTGCATCGGCCACAGCATAATTAATTTCCATGCCACGAAGCATTGGGCCTGGGTGCATGACAATAGCGTGGTCCTGAAGCTTAGCCAGGCGCTCCTTGCTCATGCCATAGAGGGTGGCATATTCGCGGTGGCTTGGGAAGAAACCACCAAGCATGCGCTCCTGCTGCACGCGAAGCATCATGACCGCATCAGCGTCTGTGATTTCTGCATCCATGTCATAGGAATAGCGCACTGGCCAGGAATCAATACCGGCAGGCAGCAAGGTTGGTGGGGCAACCAGCACAACCTCAGCACCAAGGGTGCTGAGCAGGTCCACATTGGAGCGCACCACGCGGGAGTGCAGGCAGTCACCCACAATCACAATCTTGCGGCCAGCAATATCACCAAGGCGCTGACGCATAGTCACTGCATCTAGGAGGGCCTGGGTTGGGTGCTGGTGAGCACCATCACCGGCATTAATAATGCTGGTCTCTGGCAGCCACTGGGCAAGCTGTTGGGCGGCACCGGCCGAAGGATGGCGCACAATCACAGCATCCGCGCCCACAGCCTCCAGGGTAAGACCCGTATCGCGCAGGCTCTCACCCTTCTTCACTGAGGAACTAGAAGCCGAAATATTAATCACATCGGCACTCATCCACTTACCCGCAGTTTCAAAAGAAGAACGGGTACGAGTGGAATTTTCATAGAAAAGCGTAAAAACAGTGCGGCCTCGAAGAGTTGGCAGCTTCTTAATTTCACGCGACATCAAAGCCTCTTTGAAGCGATCTGCTTCATCCATGAGGCCAATAATTTCATCGCGACTGAGGTCAGAAATACTCAGCAGGTGTTTCATTTAAATTTTCTTCTCTTTCCCGAAGGTTTTTAACGGCTAAGGCTCACACCATCATGGCCATCAATCTCAGCCAAAGACACCGTGACATCCTCAGTGCGGGCGGTTGGAATATTTTTACCCACATAATCAGCACGGATTGGCAGCTGGCGGTGACCACGGTCAACCAAGCAGGCCAGCTGAATCATCTCAGGGCGCCCCTCATCACGCAGCGCATCCAAGGCTGCACGAATGGTTCGGCCGGAGAACAACACATCATCAACAAGAATCACAATCTGGCCATCAATACCAGCAACTGGGATTTTTGTTGGGGAAAGGGCGCGGTGTGGTTTGGAACGAAGGTCATCACGGTAGAGCGTCACATCCAACGCACCGCATGGAACCTTCACCCCCGCGAATTCCTCAATTTTTTCCGCCAACCGTCGGGCCAGCGGCACACCACCAGAAGGAATACCTAGCAGCACCACTTTGGGTGCCACACTAGGATCATCTAGTGCCGTCTTCTCAATAATCTGGTGCGCGATGCGTGCGATAGTGCGACTCACGTCGCTTGCGGAGAGCAACTCCACAGTTTCGCTCATCGTGACCTCCTTCCCCGCATCTCGGTACGGTCCCTTAAAGGATGTCCAATATTTTCGAAAAAATGCCGGCTACTAAACCCGACTGTAGTCGAGTAAACTAGCATTAAATTAAAGATAACACATCCGTCAACAACCTTAAAGCAGGAGGCAGTGTGAGCATTAAGGCAGGGGTATTTCTCCCCTTTGCACGGGAAGATGTCTGGTCCTGGTTTACCATGCCCGGCTCCACCGAACGCCTCGCCCCAAACTCTCTGCCCATCACCCATATTCTGGCGGATACCAACCACGCCACCGGCTCCAGCGTCTACTCCTTCCCCGCTGGCCTCAAATGGATCACCCGCTATGAGCTCTCCAGCTACCAGCGTGGCCGCTCTTTCACCGAAACCTGCGTCCGTGGCCCATTCCGCCCCCTGACCGACTGGTCTCACCAGCACCACTTCATGGACGCCAAGGAATTCATAGCCGCCGCCAGCACTGAAGACACTACTGAAGATAATTCAGAAAAGAGCTCTTCCGATGCCACCTCTATTTCTCTGGTCGATTCTTCCCTTCCCTACAGCCCTGATGTTGATCTGAAAAATCCCAAGGGAACAATTCTTGAAAACCGCTTTATTGCCAAGCTCCCTGAGCGCAACCTCCGCGCCTACTTTGGCTACTATCACAACCAGCTTCTGCGTGACCTCTGCCTGGCCAATGACCTCGGCCTGCTTGATTCTCAGCGCGATAAGGAAGCACATCCTTTCACTATCGCGGTAACAGGTACCTCCAGCACCATTGGCCAGCCCCTCATTGCCCAGCTTCAAACCCTGGGCTTTAATGTGAAGCTTCTGCCCCGCAAGAATGGCTCGCGCTCCAAGGACCCCAATGCCTGGGACCCAAAGAAGCCAGCAGCTAATCTTCTTAATGATGTGGACCTGCTTATCCACCTTGCTGGTGAATCCCTCCAGGGGCGCGCTAATGATGGCCACTATCAAGCCATTCGTGATTCCCGACTTGGCCCGACTGTGGAACTCGCCAAGCTCGTTAGCGCATCGCCTCGCTGCAAGGGCATGATTATGGACTCCGTGGATTGCGGTGATGAGCGGCTCACCAGTATCTTCACGGAAATTGAGGAAGCTGCACGTGCCCACTGCGCAAACTTCCTTCCCATCCGCCGCGCTGCTGTATTCTCCGCCCGCTCTGGTCTGCTTCCACTTCTTCGTGCCGTGCATAAGACTGGGCTTGGCGGCAAGCTAGGCTCCCTGGAAACCCAGTGCTCATGGATTAGCATTGATGACCTCACCGATATTTATGCCCGGGCGGTCCACCAGCTGTGCCAAAATGGCGACAGCCATATATGGCCACGCTATTACACTGCCGTCGCACCGGAAAAAATCACCACGGCTACTCTGATGGAAACACTGGCGCGCCGTTTTAATACCCGCACGATTATTCCTATTCCTGATTTTTCTCCACGCCTACTTCTCGGCGAACCAGGTGCACGCCTGCTCATTGCCAGGGATCATGCCCTCCAAGCGGAGCTCCCTGAGGGCCATCGCTTCCGCTACCCCACCATTGATGCGGCCTTGGCTCATGAACTCATGGGTGAAAAACCACCTATACTGAATCTATGACCGATATTGTAAAAGAAGTAATTTCCGTATTTGAAGAGCAAAATCTTCAATACAGGTACACCGATGGGGAAAATGTCGTCTTCACCGGCTTTACCAATGGTCGTTATGCTTTTGCATGGGAAGAGTCCATTAATGCTCTTGTCCTCGATGCTTCCTGGCGCGGCATGGTGGAAACCAGCAGTGCCCCAATGGCCCTGGCTGCGACCAATGAGTGGAACTCCCACCGCATTACCCCTAATGCTTACTTTGGTGAATCCCCAGTAGAAAATGAAGGCACAAAGATTCTCTTTGGTGCACGTCGTGTCTATCACCTGCCCCAGGATGCTGAGGCCACCCACCAGATGATTGGTGCCTTTATTATGTCAAGCATTGAAACCACCCAGCAGTATTTTGCTTGGTTGGCCACCCAATTCCCTGCATCTGTCACCTGGGAGGAGCATAACCATGGCTAAGGAAGTAGCCCACAATCCCGAAACGGAAAACCCAATTGAGGCTGTCACCACCGCGCTGAAGAAGGCCGGTGTGACTCTGCACCCTTTGGATAAGAACCCGGATCAGCCGGAAAATGTCGAAATCCTCGGCGCCAATATCAATGGCTTTATCTACAATTTCTGGTTTATTGACAAGGCTCTGATGGTTGCCCGCGTTCAGGTTCAGACCGATCGCCCAACCGACTCCCCTGATCCTTCCTACTACCTCCAGTGTGTGCCATTCAATAGTGGCCCATTTGGTGTCTCTGTTTCCATTGTCGACAGCGATGCCACCCCAGCCACCCAGGCTTTCCAAATTGAGCATGAGTTTTTCCTCGGTACTCCGTGGTTTGACTCTCAGCTCATGGCTGTGGTCGGCCAGGTATTCAATGCCGCCTCCACCATCGCTACCCAGCTCGGTGAGCACTGCACTTTCCCAAAGGACTGGGTAAACCCAGCCCAGAACTAAGCTCATAAGGCAAAAACAAAGGCTCTGTTCCAATCGGAACAGAGCCTTAGCCATTATTAGGATTTGGTAGTTTATCTCGTCTCAGGTAGGGAGCCTAAAGAGGGTTTCACCTAGCGGATGATACCCAGTGCGCGCTGAACATTGGCGATAGCACCATCGACAACTGCACGGAAGTCAGCGTCGTGGACATAGCCCCAACCGAGCACACCACCAACGAGACCAAGCAGACCCAAAATCCAGACCCACAAAGCAGGACCCGAGGACAGCGAAGAACCACCATTGCCAGCAGCTGGGGTCAACGCATCACGTGCAGCCTCAACCTTGTCGGAGTACTGAGCGAGGTCAGCCGCAGTCACGGAAGACTCGGTACCTGCATCATAAGCAGCCTTAGCAGTGTTGTACTTCTCCTGAAGGGCACTGATGGCATCATCATAAGCCCTCTTCAGGGAGTCACTTGCCTTGGTGTAGTTGTCACCGGCACGAACAGTAGCAGCCTCATCGAGCAGCTTCTTTGCACGCTCAAGGGCGGTCTTCATGTCGCTATACTGCGCGACGACAGTGCCAATCTGATCAATGTCATCGCCATTGTTGACCTTGGAAGTAGCATCCTTCTTCTGGTCATCGGTCATGCCAGAATTGTTGATGGCCTCGAGGGCAGCATCCCTGACAATGCTCAGAATCTGGGAAGGATCGGTAGTTTTTGCAACCTGGTCCTTGTAGTCCTTCTTCCGATCATTACTCAGTGGCAGTGCATCAATAATGTTGCCAGCCTTCTGCTGATTTGGATCCAGACCGGAGTCCTTGTCACCGGTGGAAGGAACGCTGGTTGGGTTGTCGACAATGTTCTTCACATCGGAAGGCTTTTCTGCCTTCTCGATGGCACCCTCAGCAGCATCCTTCTGCTCAGGAGTGAGCTTGTCATTGGCCTCGATCTTTGCCTTGGCAATGGCCTTAGCAACATCAAGAGCGGTCTTAGCCGCTGCAGCCTCATCGTGGATCTTCTGGGCTACCTCAGGACGTACGGTTGGCTTGTAGTTATCGCCGTCCTTGAGCAGACCATCAACGCCCTTAACAGCAGCATCCTTGTCGTGCTGGTTGGTTTCGCGGGTGTAATCAGACTTATCATCGCCACCCTGAACCTTGTTGATATTAGAGGCGTTGTTTACAAGCTCCTGAAGTTCCTTGTTGGTCAGGCCCTTATCAAGGTCATCCTTATAAGATGCAACCTGGCCATCAACCAGATTCTTCATCTCACCAAGAGCAGCCTTGGCGTTGGTAACAGCATCAGAGGATGCCTTTTCGCCTTCCTTGGAAGGATCGGTGAGGTTCTTTACCTCATCGAGGACCTTTTGGATATCTTCACGGTTCTTGGCATCATCGATAGCCTTCTCGTAGAGATCCTTCTGCTCAGGGCTGAGCTTGTCATTGGCTTCAATTTCAGCCTTTGCCACAGCCTTAGCAACATCGAGGGCAGTCTGAGCGTTGTTCACTTCATCGCGGAACTGCTGCATCTTATCAGGACGTGCAGTCTTGCTGCGCTTTGCAGCTGCTTCGATGGATGCAATACCTGCGGTCTTATCAGAATCCAGTGCCTTTGCATTTGCATCGGCATTGTCAACATTGATCGCACCAGCAAGAATCTCCTCAGCCTTAGCACCGGTGGTGGTGTCTTCAGCGATCTGCTTCTTGTAGGAGTCCTTCTGGGCATCCGTCAGGTTGGTGAGCTCACCAATGCGCTTGGTTGCATTGTCCTTGGCTGCATCGGTCACGGCCTTGGCAATGACACCAGCGGTTGCAGGGTTCTTACCTTCAGCATCGGTGGTGAGCTTGGCCTCGGCGTCCTTCTTCTGCTGGTCAGTAAGGCCGGTCATCTTCTCGATGGCCTCCTTAGCAGCCTTCACATCGGAATCCTTGCCTGGCTTGGAGGCAGAATCGCCATTTGGATTCAGTGCAGCATCGGAGACATTCTTAGCACCGTCGCGGATGTTCTGAACCTCCTTTGGGCTCTTTGCATCCTCGACCTGCTTCTTATAAGAATCCTTCTGGTCCTGGGTCAGGCCTTCAAGACCATCAATAATGGCCTCGGCGTCCTTCTTAGCTGCCTCGGTCGTAACCTTGGCAATTTCACCAGCGGTCTTAGGAGTCTTACCATCGGACTCAGTAAGCTTGGCCTTTTCTTCCTTCTTCTGGTCATCGTTAAGACCAGTCATCTTGTCGATGGCTTCCTCAGCGGCCTTTACATCGTAACCCTTACCTGGCTGCTGGGATGCTGGGCCGGTTGGATTGCCATAGGAATCATCAACATTCTTGGCGCCGTCCTTGATGTCCTTGACTTCACCGGCGTTCTGGGCATCATCAATCTGCTTCTTATAGGAGTCCTTCTGGTCATCGCTCAGACCCGGAAGCTTGTCGATGGCGTCCTTAGCGCTTTCCTTGGTGCTCTTAAGATCGCCGGCATTATTCTTGGCGTCGATGACACCCTGACCATCAGGCGCATCTTCAATCTTCTTGATTGCGTCTGCCTTCTGGTCATCGGTCAGATTTGGATCAGCCTGAATCTCAGCCTCAGCAATAGCCTTGGCAATATCGAGTGCCGTAGCAGTCTTGTCAGTGACCTTGGCATCAAGCTTATCTTCGATGTCCTTAATACCAGAAACATCGCTAGGCTTCACGCCGTCCTTGGTCTTAAGGGTATCAATGTATGCCTTAGCAGCTTTTGCGTCACGACCATCGACCTTCGTCTCACGCTGGTCCTTGGTCTCGCCACCCTTCATGGTTGCGTCAACGGCAGGCGCAGTGACGGCAATGGCCTTGCGATCTTCCTCATTTGCCTTTGCCTGTTCGATATAGGAATTGCGCTGCTCTGGCTTCAAATTACCAAGCTTGGCAATGTCAAGGTTGCCCATAGCATCCTTAACATCCCCACCGGTCTTACCCTCATCGATGGTCTTTACGATGTTGTCCTTGTCATCATCGCTCAGGGTCTTCTTTGGATCACCAGTGATTGGCTGGGCGTTACCCTCATCATCAATGGTGTAACCTGCACGAACCTCAGCCTTAGCAATAGCCTTAGCCACATCAAGTGCGGTCGCAGTACCAGCAGTTACCTTGTCCTGAAGGTCCTTCAGGATTGCGTCGATCTTGGCTTGGTCATCCGTGCTGACACCATCAATGCTCTTCAGCGTATCGATATAAGCAGCGGCTGCCTTATAGTCAATATCTGCGACTGTGTAACTGTTATCGCCAGAGTCAGTGCTGCCACCCATGACGCTATTAATTGCCTTAGCAGAATCAACGGCAGTCTGATTGCCCTCAGCATTATCATGATAATAACCGCGCTGGGTCTTACGCAGATTGGTAAAGTCTGCGAAGCTATCCTTTACTACCGGGGTCTCATCGACAATGCTGTTGATGATGTTATTACCGGAAGAATCGGTACTTGGAGTTTCAGAGCGCTTGTCACCATAAGTGCTGAGCTGATTAATGGTTGCATTTGCAGCGCCCGAAAAACTGCCATCCTCACTAGCACTATAGGCACGCTGTCGAATATTCATCAAGTTCCACACGTTATACGCGCGGTTATCCTCAACAGGCACGGAATTATTGGTCAGATCGTTAATTGCGTTAGCAAAATTTACGCCACGCGAGTCATTTCCGCCGTTTTTCCATGCGGTGGAAGTCAAAATTGTACCTGGTACCGCACTGAAAGTGAACTTAGGCGTCTTGCCATCGACAAGGCTTACACCCTTCAGAACAACGTGAACCTTTGAAATATCTTCACTCTGCCCGTTATTCCAACCAGTTTCATCGCGATAAGCACCAACAACCGATCGACTACCTGCTTTGCCGGTTGCCTGAATACCGACAGCAGTTTGGCCGCCTGTAAGTAGAGCGGCACCATCTGCGTCAGTGAGTTTCCAAACAAAACGACCACCGGCATCTAGCCAATCATCATGTCGTTTTGGATTCTGCTTACTATAACGATAGTCACCAATAGCAATCGTGGAGTTAGCCGCATCGTAACTCAAGCCATCAATAGTGAGCTTTGGGTTAATGAGCGGAAGCCTCGTTTTGTTCTGATATACCAAATCAAACGTGTACTTGCCATCGGAATCTTTGGTAATGGTCAACACACTCGTCGAAATGCCATCACTACTCAAAGTTTGTGCCTGACCAAGTTTAGCCTCGTCAGCGTGAGCAATCTGAGACATCTGGGGCGCGACCACTACGCCAGCGGTTGTGCTCAGAGCAAGGGTTGAGGCAACGGCCATACGGCCGAAACCACGTGAAATACGACCCTTTTTATTCATTTTTCATAGCCCTTTCATCAAGACTTAATGAAATTCCAATTTGACAACCAGGTAGCATAGCAACGCATCTGAAGCCTTGCAAGCAACCGAAATTGCGATCAGCACAAATTAACTTGCTTGACCAGTAAAAATAGAGACACCAATCTTATGCACCCACATAGGCAAGGATCGTGATTTGAAGGTCATGTAATGTCGTGGAAATTCGGGCAAGTTCTTCGATGAATGCCATGAAGGCATATTATGCATGCAGGCGCAAAAAGAACCCCGATACCGAAGTACCGGGGTTCAAACACATTATTAGGATTTGGTAGTTTATCTCGTCTCAGGTAGGGAGCCTAAAGAGGGAATCATCTAGCGGATAATACCCAGTGCGCGCTGAACATTGGCGATAGCACCATCGACAACTGCACGGAAGTCAGCGTCGTGGACATAGCCCCAACCGAGCACACCACCAACAAGACCAAGCAGACCCAAAATCCAGACCCACAAAGCAGGACCGGAAGACAGCGAAGAACCACCATTACCAGCAGCTGGGGTCAACGCATCACGTGCAGCCTCAACCTTGTCAGAGTATGCGGTAAGGTCAGCGGCACTGACGTCGCCGTCCTTGCCGTTCTTCACTGCGCTGTCGTACTTCTCCTGAAGTGCAGAGATGGCATCATCATAAGCCTTCTTCAGGGAGTCACTTGCCTTGGTGTAGTTATCACCGCTGCGGACAGTAGCAGCCTCATCAAGCAGCTTATTAGCACGAGCGATAGCTGCATCAAGGTCGGTATACTGGCTGACCACATTCTGGACATCGTCCATGTTGTCGCCATTGTTGACCTTGGCAGTAGCATCCTTCTTCTGGTCATCGGTCATACCGGAGCCATTGATGGAGGCAACAGCAGCATCCTTCACGATGCTCAGAATCTGGGAAGGATCGGTGGTGTTATTCACACGGTCCTTAAAGTCCTTCTTCTGCTGATCAGTCAGGTTTGGAAGAGCATCGATGATGGTACCTGCCTTCTTCTGATCATCGGTACGAGTATCAGAAGGATTAGTGCTCTCACCATTGCCCTTAGTTGGGTTATTGGTGATCTCAGCAACCTCGGAAGGCTTGGTGGCGTCGTCGATCTTCTTCTCGTTAGCGTCCTTATCAGTATCGCTCAGGTTCGAGTCAGACTCAATCTTTGCCTTGGCAATGGCCTTAGCAACATCAAGAGCAGTACCAGCATTCTTAGCCTGCTCGATGATCTCCTTGGCCTTATCCTCGCGAACACCGTCCTTGTAGGAACCATCGGCATTCTTCAGCAGACCCTCAACGCCCTTAACAGCAGCGTCCTTGTCTTCCTGGTTGGTTGCCTTGGAAGCATCAGCGTTGTCATCGCCACCCTGGACACGGTCGATGTTCGCAGCGTGGTCAAGAATCTCGCCAAGCTTCTCGTTGGTTACGCCATCCTTGGAAATGGCCTCCTTATAGGAGTCCTTCTGGCCGTCTACCAGGTGGGTCAAGCCATCAATTGCCTTGCTGATGGCATCCTTGGTGGTCTGGTCAGCTGGATCAGTCTTGGTCTTATCATTGGTGATCTTGTCAGCAGAATCCTCAAGACCCTTGACCTCGGAAGGCTTGGTAGCACCGTCGATGGCCTTCTCGATAGCATCCTTCTGATCATTGCTCAGATTTGGATTAGCCTCAACATTTGCCTTGGCAATTGCCTTAGCAACGTCAAGAGCGGTAGGAGCCTCAGATGCATCCTCGATGATCTTGTCAGCAACCTCTGGACGGACGGTTGGCTTATAGGTGCCATCATCATTCTTCAGAATGCCCTCGGCGCCGGCCTTAGCTGCGTCCTTGTCTTCCTTGTTGGTTTCCTTGGAAGCATCAGCCTTGTCATTGCCGCCCTGGACCTGGTCGATGTTGGAGGCGTGGTCAAGAATTTCGGCGGCCTTTTCGTTGGTTACACCGTCAGCCTTAACAGCATCCTCATAGGACTTCTTCTGACCTGGGGCGAGGTTTTCCATGCCCTCAATAACCTTGGCAATGGCATCCTTGGTGCCCTGCTCAGCTGGCTTAGTCTTGTCATCGTCCTTGGTGATCTTGTCGGCGGAGTCGACAATAGCCTTTACCTCTTCAGGGGTCTTTGCATTGTCGATGGCATCCTCAAGAGCATCCTTCTGGGCATTGCTCAGCTTAGAATTAGCCTCAATCCTTGCCTTGGCGATGGCCTTAGCAACATCAAGAGCGGTTGCTGCCTCGCTAGCTTCCTTGGCAATAGCGGCTGCCTTCTCTGGTCGGACGCCTGGGTTATAAGAACCGTCCTTACCCTTCAACAGACCATCAACGCCGGAAACCGCAGCATCCTTGTCCGTCTGAGTAGTAGGCTCATTTGCCTTGCCACCAGCAACTGCGCCCTGGACCTTATCGATATTGCCGGCAGTACCAAGAATTTCCTTGATCTGACCGACGGTCAGGCTGCCTTCATTAATAGCCTTCTTATAAGCATCCTTCTGGCCATCAACGAGGTTGCCCATACCGTCAATGACGTGAGCTGCGAAGTCCTTGAATGCCTGATCTGCGACGTTACCCTTATTCGAGTCATCAGCATAGCTGTCAGCGTTGTCAAGAATGGACTTAATATCGGATGGCTTCTTTGCTGCATCAATAGCAGCCTCAAGCTGGTCCTTCTGATCATTGCTGAGGTTGGTATTAGCTTCAATACGTGCCTTGGCGATGGCCTTAGCAATATCAAGACGATCCTCGGCCTTTTCAGCCTCATCATGGATCTTCTTAGCTACATCCTCACGGACGCCCGTGTTATAAGAACCATCGTCCTTCTTGAGCAGACCATCGACGCCCTTGACAGCCGCAGCCTTATCATAATCCTTGGCAGCCTCGGTATAAACGGCCTCGTTGTCGTCGCCACCCTGAACAGCATTCTGCTTAGTAGCAGCGTCAAGAATTTCCTTGACCTGGCCATTGGTCAGGTCAGCTGCATTGACAGAGTCCTTGTAAGAATTCTTCTGACCAGGAGCAAGGTTCTTATAGGTACCAATGACATAAGCAGCATCGTCCTTGGTGGACTGATCGGCTGCTTCATTCTCCTTCTTAGGATCAGTCAGCTTAGCAGCATCATCAACGATGGTCTTGATATCCGATGGCTTAGTAGCGTCATCAATCTTCTGCTCGAGGGCATCCTTCTGGTCATCAGTCAGATTCTCGTTAGCCTCGATACGTGCCTTGGCAATAGCCTTAGCAATACCCAGACGGGTATCAGCCTTAGCGGCATCATCGTGGAGCTTTGTAGCCACAGTAGCACGGACGGTGTTCTTATAAGTACCGTCGTCGTTCTTCAGCAGGCCATCAACACCTGCTGCACCAGCGGCATTCTCATAGTCCTTGCCATCAGACTGGCCGTAACCTACAGGCTGTTCACTGTATGCTGCGTTATCGTCGCCACCCTGAACAGCATTCTGCTTAGTCGCAGCTTCGACGATAGCGTTGATATCTGAAGTCGTCGAAGCACTGTCAACGGTGGATTTATACGTATCAAGCTGCTTAGGTGCAAGATCAGTCAACAAACCTAGCTTTGTCTTTGCCGTGTCTTTATCTTCTTGAGTTGCAGCACCGCCATTAGCAGCAGAGGTAATAGCCTTAGACAAATCATTATTGGCTACCCCCTTCAAATCAACACCAGCAGACTGGGCACTGGTGCCCTGACGAGCAGTAACTGCTGCCAAATAATTGGCAATAACAGAATCAAAGGCGCCGGAAGCATGACCACTCTTCCAAGAGTTGTATGCATCGATGAAGTCTTGGCCATAAACTGCGAGAGCATTGTTGTTACCACCGACAGTATTAGAAGCCGAGAATGCGCTCACACGGTCATTGAACCAGCTACCGCCATTGTCGCGAGTAATTCCATCGGTAATAGCACGGAAATTGCCCTGGAAATAAACATACGGTGCAGTATTATCGCTTGTCAGCTTCACGTCCTTGAAAACTGCAGTCCAAGCAGCATTCGCTGCAAGAACAACGCGATTGTAATTATTAACGTCACCATTCCAAGAGGTCTGCTTAGTGGAACCAATCAAGGTTGCCGGCATATTAGTTCCGCTGAATTTGCCGGTCGTATTCATCTTGGAGCGATCGGTAATCACGGTACTGGTATCGCCGGTCGGAGTGTTCCAAGAGCGAAGATCCTGATACTCGAGCGTACTGTTATCTGCGTCGTAGGTGAAACCGCCGAGCTGGACACTCATGTCCGTCATTGGCATCTTGTTAGTGTAACCACTTGGGTTATAGAAGTAAACCTTGAGGTTAACAGTGCCATTCTGAGTGTATACATCAATGTAGTTGGTGTCAGTACCAATACGCTTTACAAGTGTGCCCAGATCACTGGAATCGGCATGGGCGACCTGAGCCATCTGAGGTGCAACCATGACACCAGCGGTGGTGCTCAGAGCAAGGGTGGAGGCTACAGCCATACGGCCAAAGCCACGGGTAATACGACCCTTTTTATTCATCTTTCAAAGCCCTTTCAGTAAGACTTGATGAAACTGCGATTTAAACACCAGGAAGAATAGCAGCAAATCCCCCCCCCGCAAGCAAACTTTTGCATTTTCACAGCTTAATTTAAGGTTCTAGCTGCAGCTTTTATGCCCGGCAACATATGCACTACTCCCCTTTTTATGTAATACATTTGAGTCGTCGTATGCCGTCAATTTCGGTTATTTTCACTGCCCCGGTAGCTTTTCTGAAACTCGTATATACACATAAAAACACCCCAGTACCGAAGTACTGGGGTGCACACACATTATAGGATTGATAGTTTATCTCGTCTCTGGTAGGGAGAATTCGGAGGGATCAACCTACTGGCGAATACCCAGGGCACGCTCAACATTGGCACGTGCATCATCCACTGCATGCTGGAAGTTGGCAATGGCGGTGTCGACTACTGCACGGAAGTCAGCGTCGTGGACGTAACCCCAACCAAGCACGCCACCGGTGAGACCAAGCACACCGAGGAGCCATACCCACCAAGCAGGACCGGAGGAAAGCGAAGAACCGCTATTGCTGGAAGCTGGGGTCAGTGCGTCGCGAGCAGCCTCAACCTTATCGGAGTATTCCGTAAGGTCAGCAGCCGTTACAGGGGAATCAGTACCAGCATCAACAGCTGCCTTGGCCTTGTCGTAGTTATCCTTGAGAGTCTCGATGGCCTCGTCATAGGCATTCTTCAAATCATCAGAAGCCTTGGTGTAGTTATCACCGTTGCGGACAGAAGTTACTTCATCGAGCAGGCGCTTTGCACGCTCAAGAGCGGCATCGAGGTTGCTATACTGCTTCACCACAGTATCCACGGAGTCAATGTCATCACCGTCGTTGACCTTGTCAGTCGCGCTCTGCTTCTGATCGTCGGTCATGCCGGAGCTATTGATGGATTCGACAGCTGCTTCCTTGACGATGGTCAAAATCTCGGAAGGATTGGTAGTACCTGCAACACGGTCCTTGTAGTCCTTCTTCTGATCATCAGTCAGATTTGGCAGATTGTCGATGATGGTATCTGCCTTGTTCTGATAATCAGTGCGGGAATCAGCGGTACCACTGGTATCAGTGCTTTCGCCAGCGTCCTTGGATGGGTTATCGATAATATCCTTCACCGCAGAAGGAGTGGTTGCCTCATCGATGGCCTTCTGATTGGCGTCCTTCTGAGCATCAGTCAGATCAGTATTGGCTTCAATCTCTGCCTTGGCAATAGCCTTAGCCACATCAAGAGCGGTAGCAGCATTTGCAGCCTCGTTCTCGAGCTCAGTGACCTTGTCCGCACGAACACCATCCTTAGGTGTGGTGCCATCAGTGGTCAGAATACCCTGAACACCGGCCTTAGCAGCGTCCTTATCGGTCTGGCTGGTTGCCTTGGATGCATCAGCAGAATCATCGCCACCCTGGACCTTGTCAATGTTGGAAGCATTCTCAAGAATCTGAGCGACATCACCGTTGGTGGTATCAGCTGCGCTGATGGCGTCCTTGTAGGAAGACTTCTGTCCGTCGACCAGGTTAGTCATATCGTCGATGGACTTGCTTGCGACATCCTTGGTGCCCTGGGATGCGGTCTCATCCTTCTTGGAGTCATCGGTCAGGTCGCTAGCGGCATCGACAATGCTCTTCACCTCAGATGGCTTGGTTGCATCATCGATCTGCTGCTGAAGCTCATCCTTCTGCTCATCGCTGAGCTTGGAGTTAGCCTCGATCTCAGCCTTGGCAATAGCCTTGGCGACGTCAAGAGCGGTAGCAGCATTTGCAGCCTCGTTCTCAAGTTCAGTGACCTTGTCCGCACGAACACCATCCTTAGGAGTGGTGCCATCAGTGGTCAGAATACCCTGAACACCGGCCTTAGCAGCGTCCTTATCAGCATCATTGGTTGCCTGGGTATAAGCAGCGCTGTCATCGCCACCCTGAACAGCATCCTGGTTAGTAGCATGGTCAAGAATCTCCTTAACCTGCTCATTCGTGAGACCATCAGCCTTAACAGCATCCTCATAAGAGGACTTCTGACCATCCACCAGATTGTCAAGACCGCTAATCACATCAGCAGCTACAGCCTTGGTGTTGTCATCAGCAGTGTTAGTCTTAGTGTCCTCATCGGTCAACTTATCAGCAGCATCAACAATGTTCTTAACCTGCTCAGCAGTGGTGGCATCATCGATCTGCTTCTCAAGAGCATCCTTCTGAGCATCAGACAGGTTAGTGTTAGCTTCAATCTTTGCCTTAGCAATAGCCTTAGCCACATCAAGAGCTGTAGCAGCATTAGCTGCCTCGTTCTCAATCTCAGTGAGCTTATCGGCGCGAACACCAGTCTTAGGAGTGGTGCCATCAGTAGTCAGCAGACCAAGAACACCAGCCTTAGCAGCGTCCTTATCCTGCTGGATGGTAGCGGTATCTGCCTTACCATCAGACTCGGCACCCATGACCTTATCGATATTGTCAGCAGCGGCAACAATGGCCTTAACAGTACCAACAGTCACACCATCAGCAGCAATAGCAGCCTTATACGAAGTCTTCTGACCATCAGTCAAATTATCCATCGCACCAATCTGAGCCTCAGCAACAGCCTTCACTGCATCACTAGCAGCCTCACTGTCCTTAGAGTTACCAGACAGTGCATCAGCAGAATCCAAAATATTCTGAATCTCGGAAGGCTTACTTGCATCAGCAATCTGCTGCTCCAAAGAATCCTTCTGAGCATCGGTCAGATCAGTATTGGCTTCAATCTCTGCCTTAGCAATAGCCTTAGCCACATCAAGAGCGGTAGCAGCACTAGCAGCTTCATTCTCGAGCTCGGTGACCTTGTCCGCACGGACACCATCCTTAGGAGTGGTGCCATCAGTGGTCAGAATACCCTGTACACCAGACTTAGCAGCGGCCTTATCGGCATCATTGGTTGCCTGGGTATAAGCAGCGCTGTCATCGCCACCCTGAACAGCATCCTGGTTAGTAGCATGGTCAAGAATCTCCTTAACCTGCTCATTCGTGAGACCATCAGCCTTAACAGCATCCTCATAAGAGGACTTCTGACCATCCACCAGATTGTCAAGACCGCTAATCACATCAGCAGCTACAGCCTTGGTGTTGTCATCAGCAGTGTTAGTCTTAGTGTCCTCATCGGTCAACTTATCAGCAGCATCAAGAATATCCTTGACCGCTGCACCATCAGCGGCAGCATCAATCTGGTCTTCCAGTGCCTTCTTCTGAGCATCGCTCAGGTTAGAGTTGGTCTGGATTTCAGCCTTGGCGATAGCCTTATACACATCGAGTGCAGTTGCGGTACCAGCGGTTACCTTAGCTGTGAGGGCATCTTCAATAGTCTGAAGCGCAGTCTGGTCGCTGCTAGATGCGTTGGACTTCAGAGTGTCGATGTAGGCATTAGCTGCCTTAGCATCAACATCGTTGACCTTGGTGCTATTAGCGGTAGAATCGCTGGAGCCACCCATCACAGTATTAATTGCAGTGGCGGTGGAAGCAGCAGTCGAATCGCTCGCCGCATTGGTCTGATAGTACGAGCGCTGAGCCTCACGAAGGTTACTCAGGTTAGCGTATGGATCAGTGCTGCTATCAACCAGAGCAGTGATGACATTCTCGCCACTCTTATTAGTTGTTACAGAGCTGACACGTGGGTTACCCGCTGCACTGACCTTGTTAACGGTTGGAATTAATGTGGTGTTAACTACGGTCGCAAGCTTACTCTGAACAGACTCAGTATTGGTGGAATAATACTGGATATTCATCAGGCTCCAGATATTCTTAGCCGGAAGCGTAGAATATGTCTCCACATCGTGCATCGCATTCCACAGATCGCTACCCTGCGAATCGCCATTTGTGGTATTCCATTTGGAGCTTGTCAGTGGCACACCTGGAGTAGCACTGAAGGACAAAACCGGATTTGCACTGCTGTCGATGGTGGCATTTGGAATATCGACCTCTACCTGTGCGAGCAATGCGGACTGGCTATTGGCGCCCGTAGAACCATCAGGAAGTGCGCCCACAATCAGACGGGTACCACTCTGTCCCGAGGCATAAATGCCAAGACTGGTAGTTACCTGGTTGTTGATGATGGCCGAGCCATCACCGCTGGCGAGGGTGAATGGGTAGCGACCGTCAGAGAGGTTGCTGTAAGGGTTATACACTGGCGCGTACTGGCTATAGCGTGCATCACCAATCAGAATAGTAGCCTTGGAAGCATCATAGGTGATACCACTGATGGTCAACTTTGGATTGATCAGTGGAATCTTGGTCAAGTTCTTGAAAATCAGCTTCAAGTCATAGGTACCGTCACTGTTCTTAGTGACATAGAGGGTGCTTTCACCAAAACCACTCGAATCAGCGCTGTAGTACGACTTTGTTGTCGAATCATCAGCGTGAGCAATCTGAGCCATCTGAGGCGCTACGACCACACCCGCAGTCGTGCTCAGAGCCAGAGCCGAGGCAATGGCCATGCGGCCAAGACCGCGGGAAATATTCCCCTTAGAATTCATCCTTTGTCAGTCCTTTCACTAAGACCCGATGAAATTTTTCGCTTAACACAGGGAAGCATAATCCCTATCAGGTTTATGCAATCAATGAATTCGGAAAATTAAAGAGACTTAGTAACTATTCTCAGGAGAGCTCTAAGGCAAAGGGTTCCACCTCGCACTATTATCCAATTTACTGCAAGGCGAACTGACAGAATTGCTTCAGGAAATTAAAAAGGGCCGATGCTCTTGGCATCGGCCCTCCCCCTTATATCTATCTGGTTTCAATACCGAGTGTCCAACCACGAAACACTCGATAAGGCCTTACCAGACAAAATCTATATTAACACAGATATATATTTAAAGTCAACCTACCTGTCGACTACTTAATTTCAGGGGTGGAATCAGTAGTTTCATCGGAGGCGGTTGGGGCTGAGTCAGCCGCACGCTCCTTGGCAATGGAGTCAAGCACAGCGTTGATGTACTGGCCAGCATCAGGGCCAGAGTACTGGAGACCGAGCTCAGCACCTTCCTTGCAGGTGACCTTGGTAGGAACCTCAGGGTTGAAGAGAAGTTCCCAGGCACAGACACGCAGGATGGCACGGTCAACAGCAGGGAGATTATTCAGCTTCCAGCCATCAGCCAGATGGGCCTGGATAGCATCATCGATGCTGTCCATCTCCACAGCAATACCCTCAATGATGTCGTGGGTATATGGGCGCACAGGAGCGGAGCCGTCCTCGCGGGAGAGTTCCACGTGGGTGGCAGTCACCTCGAGAGGATCGGCATCGCGCTGCTCTGCTTCAAAGATGAGATCAACGGCGCGGGCACGTGCCTTATAGCGCGTGCCGTGACGAGAATCGCGTGAACTCATTGTGCTTAGCTATTCACGCGGGAGAGGTACTCACCGGTGCGGGTATCAACCTTGAGGATGTTACCGGTCTCGATGAAGAGAGGAACCTGGATCTCAGCGCCGGTCTCGAGGGTAGCTGGCTTGGTACCACCGGTGGAACGGTCACCCTGCAGGCCTGGATCGGTGTGCTCAACCTTGAGCTCCACGGAAACTGGGAGTTCGCCGAAGAGTGGCTCACCCTCGTGGAAGGAGATCTGAACAACGGTGTTCTCGAGGAGGAACTTCTCGCCGCCACCGAGCAGCTCAGGAGCAAGCTCAACCTGATCGAAGGTCTTGGCATCCATGAAGACGAGGTTGGTACCGTCATTGTAGAGGTAGGTCATGTCACGGCGGTCAACGGTAGCGGTCTCCACCTTCACACCAGCGTTGAAGGTCTTATCCACAACCTTGCCGGAAACAACGTCCTTGAGCTTGGTACGCACGAAGGCAGGACCCTTACCTGGCTTCACGTGCTGGAACTCGATGATCTGCTGAAGCTTGTTGTCAATCTTGAGTACAAGACCGTTCTTAAAATCGGCGGTAGTTGCCACGAATACTCCCTAAAGATTCCAAAAGGATACGAGAAAAATACTTGTCTATTCTACACTACCCTGCGCAATTAACCAATGATGGTAAGGTCCTTGGGCAGAGTGGTGATAATTTCTGGGGCACCATCGGTGATAATGAGGGTGTCTTCAATGCGGACACCACCCTTACCTGGAACGTAGATGCCTGGTTCGATGGTGAGCGTCATACCAGGGGCGAGTTCACCCTTGCCGGCCTTGGAGGCATAGGGGGCCTCATGAACATCAAGGCCAATGCCATGGCCGGTGGAGTGGACGAAATACTCGCCATAACCTGCCTTTTCGATAATGTCACGGCAGGCCTTGTCAACCTCAACCAGTGGAGTGCCTGGAGTGGCTGCCTCCACACCGGCAAGCTGAGCCTCGAGGACAATCTCATAGATTTCCTTGGAGAAGTCCGTGGTGTGGCCCATGATATAGGTGCGGGTGCAGTCGGAATTGAAGCCACGGTCGTGGGCACCGTAGTCGATGGTGACCAGGTCGCCGGGGGCAATTTCATAATTGCCGGCACGGTGGTGAGGCTTGGCGGAATTGAGGCCTGCTGCCACGATGGTTTCAAAGGATGGGCATTCAGCACCAAGGATGCGCATCTTATATTCAAGATCAGCGGCAACCTGGTTTTCGGTACGACCCACGGCCAAAAGACCCTCTTCCAGAAGGCTCTTCAAAGCCTGGTTAGCAAGACCAGCCACATCGCGATTGCGCTGCAGTTCGACCTCATCCTTGATGAGACGAATCTTTTCAATCTCGCCGGAAATTGGAATGAGCTCCACGCCCTCTGGGCAGACCCCGGAGAGAGCCTCGAGACCAGCAACGGAAAGATAATCAGCCTCAAAACCTACACGCAGTGGGCCACGGTTTTCTAGGGTCTTGAGCAGTGCCTGGTCACACTGGCGAGCCTCCAGCAGTTCAATATCTGGAACCTCTTCACCGATCTGAGTCACATAGCGACCATCGGTGGAAATCAGCGCACTGTGGTCCTTATTGAGAAGCAGGGCTGCATTGGAGCCAGAGAAATTGGAGAGGTAACGCACGTGTGGGAGGTGCGTAACAAGGAGGGCGTCGAGACGCTCAGCAATGAAAGTGGAGGTGAGTGTACGGCGACGGCGGGCGAAACGGGAATCAGCAAGCATAGCTTTCCTTCAATTTAGTGGCGATAAAGCGCAGGGCTAGTTCATAACCCACAGTACCAAGACCTGCAATCACGCCGGCGGCAATGGGGCTGAGATAGCTGTGGTGGCGGAATTCCTCGCGGGCGTGGATATTGGAAATGTGCACTTCAACGAAGCGACCATCGAGCTCAGCGAGGGCATCACGCAGGGCCACGGAGGTGTGCGTCAAGCCGCCGGGGTTGATAATAATCCAGTCGCCATTATCGGCTGCCTCGTGGACCCATTCAATGAGTTGGCCCTCATAATTGGACTGCTTGGCGGTGAGATTAAGGCCAAGCTCCTGGGCGAGGGTCTGCACATTGTGCTCCACATCCTGGAGGGTGGTCGCACCATAAATCTCTGGCTGGCGCTTTCCGAGCCTATCGAGGTTCGGACCATTGAGCAGAAGAATATTGGTCATCTGACTTTCCCTTTCGCGTAATTGGATGTGCTTTGTGATGTGCTTTGTGCTGCGCTTTATTCGCCCTCAGCCACGAGCTGGGCGTAGGCCTCTTCGAGTTCCTCACGGCTTGGGCCTTCAATGCGGGTGCAGCGGTCGACCTCACCATCGAGGGCGACGAAGCGAATCTTGCCATTCTTATTCTTCTTATCGTGGGTCATGCCCTCATAGAGTTCCTCGAAGGCCCCATCGGTATAGGAGGTTGGGAGGCCAACGCTGTGAAGAATACGGCGGTGACGGTCCAGCAGGGCCTCATCAATGAGGCCACGGTTATGAGAAAGGTGGGCGATGAACATGAGGCCCACGGCCACAGCCTTACCATGGCGCCACTTATAATTTTCGCGGTGTTCCACGGCATGGCCGAAGGTGTGACCATAATTAAGAATCTCACGGAGATTGGATTCCTTGAGATCCGCGCTAACCACTCGGCCCTTGACGGAAACCGAGCGGTAAATAAGCTCTGGCAGGCGGGAACCCAGAACATTGGCGGTATCAGTCTCGTAGATATTAAGAATCTCCGGGTCGCCGATGAAGCCGGTCTTAATGATTTCGGCGCTGCCGGCAATAAGCTCCCCTGGTGGGAGAGTCTCGAGGTTCTTCATATCGATGAAGACGGCATAAGGCTCATGGAAGGAGCCGACGAGATTCTTACCAGCGGCGGTATTAATACCGGTCTTGCCACCCACAGCAGCATCCACCATGGAGAGCAGGGTTGTTGGGACCTGGATTACCTTGATGCCACGCATCCAGGTGGCGGCAATAAAGCCCGCAAGGTCAGTGGCGGCACCGCCACCGAAACCAATGACGAGGTCACCGCGGGAGAAATTCGCCTCCCCCAAGGCATCCCAGAGGCGCTCGCAGGTGGCATAGCTCTTTGCCTCTTCAGCATCGGGGATTTCGAAGGCATGGGCCTCAAGGCCACGGTCATAGAGGGCCGCACAGAGTGCATCAATCTCACGGCCTGGCTGGTAGATAACAGCGACCTTGGTGGCCACCTGGGCACAATCAGCAATATCGGCAATGAGGTCATAGCCAAAGTGGACCTTATAGCCATTGACGGTGATTGGCTCGAAGGTGGCGTTGTCGGCGAAATTAGGACTAGTCATTTTCCTCCTCCAGGTAGGAAAGAATATCTACCACGGCTTGCTGTGGGCTGCGCTTATCAGTGCGCACGCGGTGGGTGGCTACCTCACGGTAGAAAGGCTCACGGGTGCTACGAAGCTCGGTATAGCGGGCAATGGGGTCATCGGCCTGCAGCACTGGGCGGTCATTATTGCCAATGGTGCGGCGCACACCCTCTTCGACCTCGAGGTCAAGCCAGATCACTGGCTGGCCTTTGAGGGCCTGACGGTTAGCCTCGGTGACTACTGCCCCACCACCCAGGGCCACAATGGCACCGGTGGCATCGGCTTGATTAAGGGCCTCCGCTACAGCTTCGATTTCTTTCTCACGGAAGGCTGGCTCGCCGACCTCAGCGAAGTACTCCCCTGCGGGCTTGCCTACCATCTCTTCCAGGATATGGTCGCTATCAAGCATTGGTCGCTGGGTGGAATTAGCAAGCCTGCGGGCAATGGTGGTTTTACCCGAGCCCGGTGGGCCAACGAGTACAACATAGGCCATATTAGAACTCCAGACGCTTGGCGCAGTACTGCTTATAGGATTCGATATTGCGCTTGGTTTCCTCGAGGCTATCGCCACCGAACTTGTCCAGGACTGCGCGGGCCAGGACCAAAGCCACCATGGCCTCGGCGACAACACCAGCGGCTGGGACCGCGCAGACGTCGGAACGCTGATGGATACCGGTGGCTGGGCTGCCGTCCTTCATGTCGATGGTACGAAGTGCTCGTGGAACGGTGGAAATTGGCTTCATGGCTGCGCGCAGAACCAGTGGTTCGCCATTGGTCATGCCGCCCTCAAGGCCACCTGCGCGGTTGGAGAGGCGGTGGAGGACACGCTGGCCATCTTCTTCCACAAATTCCATCTCATCATGGGCCTCGGAGCCACGGCGGCGGGCCTCTTCGAAGCCATCACCGATTTCTACGCCCTTGATGGCCTGGATGCCCATGAGGGCCGCAGCCAGCTGGGAGTCCAGGCGCTGGTCACCGCTGATATGGGAGCCAAGGCCGATTGGGAGGCCTTCCACAATGACCTCAACAATGCCACCGAGGGTATCGCCCTCACGCTTGGCGGCTTCGATCTCTTCGATCATGGATGCTTCTGCGGCGGCGGATGCGGCGCGCACTGGGGATTCATCAATGCGGGAGAGATCCTCAAAGCGTGGCAGTGGGCCATCATAGGCGGCACTGCGGCCAATGCTGACCACGTGGCTAAGGACCTCAACGCCTAGAGTTTCGCGCAGGAAGTTGCGGGCCACGGTGGCCGCTGCCACGCGGGCGGCGGTCTCACGGGCTGAAGAGCGCTCCAGGACCGGGCGGGCCTCATCGAAGCCGTACTTAATCATGCCTGCGAAGTCAGCATGGCCTGGGCGTGGGCGGGTGAGCTTGGCACCACGGCCTGATGCGAAGGCTGGGTCCTCTGGGTCCACGGCATCGGCGCTCATAATGGTGGTCCACTTTGGCCATTCGGTGTTACCAATCTGGATGGCGATTGGGCTGCCAAGGGTTTTGGCGAAGCGAATACCGGTAAGAAGCGTCACTTCATCGGCCTCAAAACTCATGCGGGCACCACGGCCATAACCAAGGCGGCGGCGGGCTAGTTGATATTGAATATCCTCACGGGTAATGGGCACACCGGCTGGCATGTTTTCCACCAGGGCCACCAGGGCCTGGCCGTGGGATTCACCTGCTGTAGTCCAACGAAGCATAGTCACCCTACACAGAGTAATGATTTATTTGCGAAAATACCACTTACCCCGGCGGCCCTAGAGCAGAAAACTCAGCACACCAATCAGGATCAGCAGGACAATAAAGCTCCGGCGCAGCCACTTTTCTGGTACAAGTGCGCCCAGCGGGCTTGCGATGGCTGCGGCCACAATACTGCCGGCCCCAAATCCCCCGACCACTGGCCAGTCCACTGCGCCGTATAAGCCCACACCACCACCCGCAATCATGCTGCCCACCAAGGGGCTCAGAATCCCCGCGGTCGCGGTCAAAAACATGACCACCGTGCTCGCCCCCGTGGCCGTGTACATGCCCATGCCCCCAAGCACGCACAATGCCGGCACCACAATAAAGCCGCCGCCAACACCAAACAATCCCGTCAGCGCACCCACACCGGCCGCCACCGCCGCGAAGTGCACCATCGACCAAAGCCCGGCGCGAGCGCCGGCGGAACCAGAAGATTTTTCAACAACCATCGATTTTGAAGAATTTTCAAAGTCCTCCGCTTCCTCCGAATCCTCCTTCCCCTTCCACCCATTGAGGATCATGGCAATGGCGACAATGAGCACGAAAGTGGCGAATGCCCACATGAGGATATCTTCGTGGATGTGGGGTGCGATGTGGCGGCCGATGATGGCGCCCAGCATGGAGAAAATCGCGAAGTTAATGGCAATGCGCCATGGGAGTGGTTGGGTGGCATTGCTTTTGCGGATTTTTTGGATGAGGGCAATGAGTGCCGTGGCCCAGACAATCATGAGGGATTCCATGGTGGCCACGTGGGGGCTGTGCCCGTAGATATGAATGAGCACTGGCAGAGCGATAATTCCCCCGCCGGCGCCGAGTATGCCGACAATGGCCCCAAGCAGCAGGCCAACGGGCAGTGCGCCAAGTGCGGGGAGAAGGAGTTCGCCCATTTTGGTCCTCCTCTACATGCCTGCTTGCACTAGGCGTGCGAGGTATGTCAGGCGTGGGCGGATGTGGGTATAGAAGCTGTGGTACCCGGCGCAGAGGTAGTTTTCGGTGTCGGGGCCGTTTTTAATGAAGCGGTCCTTTGGGCAACCGCCATTGCAGAAGCTGCGAACATCACAGCTTCGGCAGCGCGCGGAGAGCGTGGTCTTCTTTGTGGCGAAGTCACGCATGATGGCGCTTTGCGCGGCGGTGTGGAAGTTTGTGATGTTTTGATTGCTTAATGCTGCTGCGTTGTCGTTCACATTGCCAATGAGGTAGTCGGGTTCCACCCAGTGGTCGCAGGTGTAGATATCGCCGTTATATTCCATGGCGAAGTTATTGCCGCATTCGGGGGCGTGGACGCAGACTGTGGGGCTGTTGAAGAGGCCGGCGAGGGCGGATTCAATGTCCTGAATAAAGACGGTGCCAATATCGTGGCTGTACCACTCATCGAAGATGGTGTTGAGGAAGTGGCCGTATTTTTCAGGGCTGACGCTGCGGGAGGTAATGGCATCGCCCTTTTGCTGATAGAGCAGTTCGGAGGTGGTCCAGCCGATTTCCGCGCGGGCGAGCTTGGAGGCGTCGACACGCTCAACAATGGGAATGAATTGGATATGGCGCGCGCCCAGTTCATCGCGGAAGTAGCGGTAGGTTTCCAGCGGATAGTCCTGGTTGGCGGCATTGACGGTGCACAGGAGATTGAGTTCGACGCCGTGTTCCTGGAGGATGCGCCAGCCGCGTTCGACGAGCTTGTGGGTGCCCATGGCGGCTTTATTGATGCGGTAGACGTCGTGGTACTTGGCGGGGCCATCGAGGGAGACGCCAACCAGGAAGTTATTATTTTTGAAAAATTCTGCCCACTTTTTGGTAATGAGTGTGCCATTGGTTTGGAGGCTATGGGAGACAATTTGCGTGGGACGCTTTAGCTTGTCGACGAGTTCGACGACTTTTTCAAAAAATTCGAGTCCACGCATGGTGGGTTCGCCGCCCTGCCAGAGCATGACCACGGGACCATCCGGGGAGGCGGCGAGGTATTGGCGGATGTAGTTTTCAAGGGTGTGTTTATCCATCCGTTGGCGCTTCTCATCGTAGAGGAGTTCCTTGGAGAGGAAGAAGCAGTAGGAGCAGTCGAGATTGCAGGCAGCGCCGGTTGGTTTGGCCACGACGGAGAATGGAAGGGGTTGAGGCTGCGGCCGAGTTTGTGGCTGGTGCTGCGGCTGTCGCACATGTGCACTTGTCATGATGCTGGTCCTGCTTTCGGTCCTGCTTTGGCATAGTCCCACTGGCGGGCGGCAATAATGGCACCACGGGCGCAATCTTCGGGGCTGGCTTGGGCCTTGGTGATGCGTGTATTGGCGTTTATGCCTTTAATGAGTAAGTTTTGGATGCTGTTTTGGAGCAGTGGGAGGAAGGCGGGGAGGCTTTCGACCACGCTGCCCGAAAGGATGATGCTTTCCGGGTTGAGGAAGAAAATGGCCTGCGCGCAGATATGGGCGGTGGCATCAGCCGCTTGCACAATGGCGTGGGTGGCGGCCGGGTCATGGTGTTCCCATGCATTGGCGAGGTCCAGAAGTTTTCCTTGACCGGAAAGGGCGAGAAGTTTGGGTGCCGTGGCCACAGTTTCCAGGCAACCAATCTTGCCGCAGTGGCAGGCTCCTTGGGCCCCAGGGACGGTCACATGCCCTACTTCCCCGGCGTGGCCAGCGGAACCGAGAGCGAAATAACCGTTGATGGTTGCCGCGCCCATAATGCCGTCGGCAATGCGGATATAGAGCACATTATCCATGGCCCCGTTTTGCACAAACTGTGCTTCGGCCACAGCGGCCATGCGCACGGTATTGTCCACGAAGGGGCGTGTCCCAGGGAAATAGATGCCCATGAATTCACGTACATATTCGATAATGTCATCATGGGCACTTTTAGGAACCCTGGTGCTACCAAAGGGGTGTGGTAGCCCTATGCCCATGCTGATATGTGGAGCCTGAGCATAGCGCTTGAGGTTAAAGCGGACGAACTTTTTGACCAGGGTTTCCAGGTCAGTCCGCCAGTCACCACTAGCGGGTATTACGAGGCGGGTCAGATCCTCATCCAGGGCATTGACGGCCAGCATGGTTGCACATTGGCGGTTAATATCAATGCCGATGCCGCAGATGGTCTCTGTTCCCAAGGAGAGCATTTCCGTGGGGCGACCCCGCCCGCGAGTCTCAATGGAGCGGCTTAGCACCACTCCGGTGTCCAATAAGGGGGCAAGCACTCGGGCAAGTGCTGTGCGGGAGGTCTCCAGGAGTTCCGCTATGTCCACACGAGTCCTGGGTTGTTCCCGTAGCAGTTCAACTACGGCATCTTCCTGGGGTGTGCGTCCACTGTGGTGGATGGGCACAAGCCTTGGGGCATAATCATTCTCGTGGGACATAACGCTCTCCCTCGGGTAGCTCGGAGAAGACTACCCGAAGAAGAGAATAATCATCAGGCGCGTAGTCTCTCATCCGACTCGGACTCCGCTAAGGTTTCAGCACTGGAGTCCACGCTTGCATTTTCATCCTCTACATTATCCCAATCGGACTTAGAAGTGCCACCCAGTGGAACGTCATAATCAGTCATGGCGTTCATCCACTTGGCGAATGCCTCATCGCCGCGCTCAACGAGCTGGTAGTAGAGGTTCTTGGAGAGCTCCGCCACAATGTCCCGATAGCGCGGCACATAGTAGCAGTTATTCATCTCATAAGGGTCAACCCGAAGGTCATAGAGTTCATTGACACCCTCATGGCTGACCACCAACTTGAACTCCTTGGTGCGCAGCATGCGCTGTTGGAGTGGGAAGTGGTGGCCATGGAACTCACAGACAATATCCTCACGCCAACCCTCAATATCCTTGCCGGTGGACAGAGCCACAATGGAGCGGCCATCCTCAGCCAGGGATGGATCCAGACCAGCAATATCAAGGACAGTTGCCGGCAGGTCAAGCAGGGAGACAAATTCCCCGCAGGTACCAACAGCAGAAACTCCCGGAATATTGGCAATGAATGGGACATTGTAGATGTCGTCATACATTGCAGGACCCTTGTCATTGAGGCGGTGGGAGCCGGTGAACTCACCATGATCCGCAGTGAAGAAAACTGCGGTGTCATCGAGAATTCCAAGTTCCTTGGCGGCATCCATAATGCGGCCAATTTCCATGTCAATCATGGCCACATAGCCCCAGTAGATGGCGATGAGCTTCTTCCACTGGTCATTGCTGAAGCTCGAGGTGGACCAGTAGGTGGCATAGTTCTGCTGCACCTGTGGCTTTCCGACGAGACTATCGCCAAAGTTCGGTGGAAGTTCCACAACCTCAGGGTCGATCATATCGAACCACTTGGATGGGAGGAAGTATGGAAGATGCGGGCCAAAGAAGTGAATATCCAGGCTAAATGGCTTTCCATTTTCCTTCCAGTCCTTGGCGTATTGCTTCATGCGCTCAATGGCGGTATCAGCAATGAAACGCTCAAAGGTGGCTTCCTCCGGCTGGTCCAGGCGGGCGGCAATCACGTGGCCTGGGCGATCGCCCGGCAGCAGGCCCTGGTGGAAGTCAAAGGCCTTGACTGGGGGAAGATTATTATCCTCCAGCCACTTGACATAGCGCTCATTGGCCACGGGGTTAATGGCACCGAAGAAGGAATCATCATCCATGCCATGGGCATCCGGTGGAAGGGTGCCCACATGGTACTTACCCACCAGACCCACGTTATAGCCATTATCACGAAGCTCCTGGGTATAGGTCCATTCCCCTGGGCGAATCTCGCAGTTATAGGAGATATTCCACTCCGGGTTAGCAACCACCTGGTGCTTGAGCGGAATCTTACCGGTGAGAAGCGAGGCACGCGCCGGGGTACAGATGGCTGTTGGGGTAAAAGCGCGGGTAAAGGCGAAGCCATTGGCACCAATCTCATCCAGGTTAGGAGTGATGGCATGAGGGTTACCCAGGCAGCCGATGGTATCCACGCGGTGCTGGTCAGTCATAATGACGAGCACATTACGCACATTATCGGGAATAATACGCGACATTGTTCTTTCCTTTCTTTAACCCATGTCCTCAAGCTGGCGGCCCTTAGTTTCCTTGAGCCACTTAGCGGTGCAGATGACCGACAGGACACCGAAGATGCAGTACATCCAGTAGGTGAAGCTTGGGGACCATGCAATGAGGTAAGGGAACATGAGCACCACGGCCAGGTTCACGGCAAAGTCAGCGCCGGCCGCCATGGACATTGCACCACCACGAATCTGGTTCGGGAACATCTCGCCCATAACAATGGAGAAGATTGGACCCCAGGAGGAGGTGAAGCCAAGGATGAAGGTACACAGGGCTGCCACGGCGAAGAAGCCAAGAACTGGGTTGCCAGAAATATCTGGGCTGCCATCGACCACAGGGGCAATGGTAAAGACGGTGGCGACCACACCCAGCGAGAAGGCAATCAAGCAGCCGCCGTAGATGAGCATATTTCGACGACCCACCTTATCCACCAGTGCAATACCAGTACAAACACCCACAATCTTGAAGGCGGTGATAATCAGCGTCTGAGTAAAGGCGGTGCTCTCATCAAAGCCCACAGCCTCAAAGAGTGCATTCGAGAAGAAGAACACGCCATTAATACCGGTGAGCTGCTGGAAGGCAGCAATCATCATGCCAACCCAGACCAGGCCCACATATGGGGAGCGCATAATCTCGCCCATAGAAAGGGTACGAGCATTCTCGCCACCCATGGACTCACGGATAGCAGCCACTCGGTGGTCAAGATCTGTTTCACCAGTCACCTTAGCCAAAACGGCCTTTGCCTCTTCCAGGCGACCCTGGGAAACCAGGAAGCGCGGGGATTCCGGAATAAGCGCGGTCATAATGGTGTAGAAAACTGCCGGAATAATCAGGCAGAGGAACATCATCTGCCAGGCGGCCAGACCAAAGACAATCTCCGCAGAGGAAGAACCAGCCTTATTAATCACGACCATATTAATCACGCCGGCAATAAAGAGACCGATAATAATCTCAAGCTGACGGAAGGCAATGAGTCGACCACGAATATGCGCCGGAGCAATCTCAGCAATATAGCCAGGACCAACGGTGGTCGCGGCACCGAAGCCAAAACCACCAACCACGCGGCACAGAAGCAGGAATGGATAACCAAAATCACCGAAGAGCGGACTCATTGCGCCAAAGACTGCCTCAAAGAGCAGGAATGGGGCAACAACGAGAAGCATCTTCTTGCGGCCAATCTTGTCAGAAAGACGGCCAGCAACAAAGGCACCAAATAGGGCACCGATAATACCGGCGGAGCCCGCAACGCCCTTGGCAAAAGCACCAAGTTCGAAGGTAGTGCCTACAGCTTTAATAGCGCCGTTAAGAACCATACCCTCGAAGCCATAGAAGAAAGCTCCGAGTGAGGCAATCAGCGCAATACCTGTCGCGCGGCGCTGGGCCTTACGCACCTCAGGTGTAGCGATAGTCGTCATGATCACGACTCCTCTCAGTTCAATGATCTGCGGCTTATGCTGCATTAACTAAAACGATAAGGCCTCCGATTTTTAACCGCATCTAGGGTCTTAAATATTCCGCAAAATTTATAAAATTCTTAGGAAAATTACCCTAATTCGGGGGTAATTTTGCAACCGAAGCACCCAAAAGTCCGGCCCCGAGCAGTTGTGCACCCGCACCAAGCACCGCAGGAACCAATTTCGGCGCCGGCATAATGCGCAGATAATAGGACTTGGCCGATTCCAGGATGGCCTCACGGAACTTCTCCCCAGCCTGGGCAACACCGCCGCCAAGGACAATATCCACTGGGCCAAGAATGCCAGCAATATTGGCCACCAGCTGCGCTAATGCATTAATTTGATCGCGCACAATACCGTCAATATCGCGAATATTGACCTCACTCTTACCACCGAAACTCAGCAGCAGTTCCTCACCCATACTGTGGTGAGTGGCAGCACCCCAGGTGCTAAAGGCCTGGTAGATGGTTGAATAATTCAATTCCTCCACGCTCATTACTACCCTGCCAGGAATCTGCCCTGTTGGTTCGGCTAAGTGCATGACCCTGCTACAAATACCGCCAGCTGCGGCAATATTCTCCAAGGCAGCATAGGCCGTTGGCCCTATATGCGGGGAAGGATAAGAAATCTGACCAATCTCCCCTGCCCAGGGATCCAGGCACAAAACCTGCCCATCAATCACCACAGAAAGCGCCAGACCAGTACCAATGGCCACATAGACAAAGTTACTAGCCTCTTTACCATGGCCCAGTTGAGCCTCGGCATGGGCGCCAGTACGCAGGTCATGGTCCAAAATAATAGGCACCCCGAATTCCGCACGAAGAAGGTCTCGTAGCGGATAATCCGTGATGCCCAAATTTCCAGCCAGTGCAATAACCCCGGTATCCCGGTTCACAATTCCTGGCGCACAGATACCAATGGCCGAAATGCGCGAATCCCCGGCAGCGGCGCGAATAGCAGCAATAATGCTCCCAAGGAGTGTATCCCCATGGCCTGTTGCTTCCACATGAACTGGGCCCACGCGCTGCGTACCAGGCTCATAGACTGCGGCTTTGATGGTGGTTCCGCCCACGTCAACTGCAATAACGCTCATTTTCACTCCAATCTAGAAAAACAAAACCACAAACCTTTAAACCCAGAATATCGCACTGGAATTAATACCGCTCCCCCGGTTTTAATTCCCAATATCTGTTACAATGCAGATATGTTGAGAGCAATTTCTTGGGACATGGACGGAACCCTTGTTAATACCGAACCCCAATGGACAGCCGCCGCAGTGGAATTATCCCGTGAACTGGGCAAAGAACTAAGCCCCGAAATGCAGGCGAAGCTACTTGGCGCTTCCTCTCCCGATATTGTGGCCGGCATTATTGCCACGATTGGTGACCAAAATCTCAACCCCGACGCCCTTGAGGATGCCCTGCATGAGAAAGTCTTAGCTAAGGTGCGCGCCCACTGCCCCTATATGCCGGGCGTAAAGAATCTACTGGCACACCTTAAGGCCAGTGGTCTACCAATGGCACTATCAACGAATACTCCCCGTGAGGTCACGGGCCCCATGCTCGACATTATCGGCCCCGAATTTTTCACAACCAGCGTCTGCGGTGATGAGGTACCTAATCCTAAGCCCGCCCCGGATATTTATCTGCGCGCCTGTGAGCTACTTGGTTCCACCCCGGAAACCACGCTGGTCTTTGAGGATTCCCTGACTGGTATGCGCGCGGCCATTGATGCCGGCTGCCATGTGGTTGGTCTTCCGGAACCAGAGATTAACCCAGAACTCATCCCCGAGGGCGTGCATCTTCTGGCCGATCTCAATGGGGATCGCACCTATGAAGGCCTGAATCGGGAGATTTTGGAGTCCTGGGTCAAAGAATGGTCTATGAATTAGGTTTTCACACTACTCATACCGTATGATGGTGATACCACGCCGTTGCTGCAATATTCCCCGTTGCAGCAACGGTTTTTCTCTCTTTCCTTTCATTTATTTCTTTTTCTTTGATTCTTAAGCACTTGGATTAGTGGCGGGGATAATCACGGAATCCATGTAATGCGCCTCATCCACAACAGTGCAGCGGCCCTGGTCTTGAAGGAACTGGGCGGTGCTATAGAGGGATTCACCAAAGTTCAGTGCGTGCTGCTGTTCAGCGGTGAGGTACTGGTAGCCCTCAAGCTGCTTCTTTGTTTCATCCACACTGATATTAAGAATTGGTGCCAAGGTCTGTGCAGCCTCATCGGGGTCATTATTGAGCTGCTCAATGGCCTTTTCTTGCAGCAACCACCACATCTTCATAAACTGCGGGTTGGCAGCAACAAAGTCCTTATCCACAATGGCCACATTGGCAGTTGGCGCACCCTTGGCAGCCGTATCCGCCGAGCTCATAATAATATGGCCAGTTTCAGTGAGCTTGGAAAGCGTTGGGTCCCAAACCCAGGCAGCATCGAGCTGATTGCCTGCCCAACCAGCAAGCATCTTATCCGGGGTCAGGAAGACAATATTGAAGTCCGTTGGCTGCATGCCCGCCTGCTTAATGGCAGAAAGCAGCGAATAGTGGGTAGTGGAACCGGTCGAAACCGTAATGGTCTTGCCCTTCAGATCGCGCAAGGAATGCACATTCGGATCCTTAACCACGAGGGATTCGGCCGTGCCAATAATAGAGAAAATCCAGGCCATATCCACATTCAAATCCAGTGGCTGGCTCAAGGTTGAGGCCATATGCGAGGAACCAATAAGGCTCAAATCAGTGGAATGCGAGCCAAAGGCCTGAGCCACATCGGCACCCGCATCATACTTCTGCCATTGGATTTTCATATTTGGCAGGCAAGCTTCAAGCCAGCCATTGCCATAGAGCAGGGCCTCACCATCAGCGGTCACCATCCAGCCGACACGGGCTGTGCCGGTAGCGCTGGTATCGGGTTCCACAGGGCAGGTCTTTTCCACCTTCGGCATCATTCCCCATTTTTGGCCGAGCTCATCGGCCTTGGGTCCCACGCAGGCGGTGAGTCCAATTGGAGCGAGGACAGCGAGCAGTGCACAAATTTTCCGCATCATGGTTTTCTCCCTACACGCAAAAGCAATTTTTAACTATCATACAATAGATAAAACTAGATTAGCGAAATTGCGCAGCTAAACAGGGAGGATAGAATCATACTTGGCCCATGGGGCACTATTTTATGAAAGCGCGCAGCTGCTTTTATTTGCCTGGCGACGCAAAGAAAAAGCACACTCATTACCGAGGCGCCAATGATGGCTCCACATAGCGGTAGAAACCACTCATCATGACTAAGACCGATGAGAATACCCAGTGGCAGGGCCAGTTTAATATCGCCCATGCCAAGGCCAAAGCGGTAAATAGCAAGGCTTAGTAATACCCACACTAGCCCGCTAAGTAATGCATGCCAGTCATAGACCAGACTCAGAATCACACTTACTAATCCGCCACCAAGGGTAAGCACATTAGGCAGGCGGAAATAGCGCAGGTCATAGTAGATAAGCGCCATGGCCCAGACTATGACTGCAATGCCAAAAATCCATGCAGTGCTTCCCATGAGTCAATAGTACAGAAATTAATGTCCGGATCGCTTCCTAGAATGAAATCAAACAAATAAATTTTCGAAGGAGTTTTCCATGACTATGACCCCAAACACCAAGTTCAACAACATTAACAATGCCCCTGAGCGTTTGTCCGCAAGTATCCTCGATGATCTACGAAATCGCGGCTGGCATTTTGAGGCCATTCTCGCTCATATGGAAGAAGGAATGACCTTAAACCGCAAGGCACTCAAGAAGCGTGTCGATGATGCCTTCATTGAAATCCGGCGGGGATTACTACCCTGCCCGGCGGAGCTGACAGATCTACAAATCCTGCTCTATCTTGATGATGCCTATTCCGAGTGCCGCTGGCATCTTTTCCCCAAAGCACGAATCCGCACCATCTATTTCGCCAAGCGCACCCCACGCAGCCATTTCAAAACCCGCTACCCCCTCGAAATGCCACAGATCGACCCGGACATCAAGCGTCTCAATGGAAATACGGGTGCAACCAGCGACAGTGGTCTCAGCGCGGCTTAGAGCTCGCCTTTATCACGGGCAGCAGCCAGCTCTGGCACGGCATCGACCAGGGCATTCCACATGGCCTCCTGTGGTGCATCATGGCCGGTGAAGAGTTTAAATTGTCCATAGGCTTGGTGGGCAAGCATCAAATGCCCACCAACAGCAGCCTGCCCCTTGGCGCGTGCTGCCTGGACTAGTGGGGTTGGCCATGGGTTATAAATGACATCCACAAGTGGGGCCACGGCATAGCGCTCCTCATTATCGGCAAGGACGGCCGATGGGACGGTGGAGACCACAATATCTACTGCAGGGACCGGTGCCGAATAGTCCTGGAAGACCAGCGTGGAAATACCTGCTGCCTTCGCAAGCTCCCCGAATTCCTCGGACTTATCCGTGCGGTTGATAATGGTGAGTTCGGTGACACCGCATTTCGCCAGTGCCCAGACTGCTGGGCGTGCGGTACCGCCACCGCCAATGAGCAGTGCGCGGCGAGGTTTATCAGCCACGTGGTTGATGCAGGCAATGAGGCCATCCACATCGGTATTTTCCGCATGCCAGATACCATCGCGCAAATACAGCGT
>JAUMUD010000067.1 GCA_030530875.1 Corynebacterium sp. | reverse complement strand
GTTCAGAAAACTAATATTACCTAATTGTGGTTAATTTTATCCTATGGGGGTAGTATCACTACGATGAAGGGGCAAAACTATAAAGTTTTTCCCTTTTCACGCCACAAGCCTGTTTTTAGTGCGGTCACGCAACTTGCGCAATACAGATCAAAAAAAGACCGGCAATGAGCTGAACCCAACTTTTGGGGTTCAGTTCATTGCCGGTCTAGGTAAGTGGGAAGTTTAGAAGTCGGCGCTGAATTGGGCACGAAGGGCCTGGCGGCGCATACGTCGCATCTCACGAAGGTCCTCAGAGGTGAACTCTGGAATTTCTTCCTCCTCATCGTGCTGGTCGCGGTACTTCACGACCCAAGAGCTCAAAGTATTGTGATGGATGCCCATCTCACGTGCAACATCGGTCTGGCGGTGCCCCATTTCTACAACGCGGTGCACGGCCTCTTTCTTTTGCTGAGTCGTATAGGTCTTGTACTTATCGCTCATCAGTAAATCTCCATTAATGTATTAGCGACTCGAATACCTAATCAATCATAATAGAAAATCTGATAAAGGGACTATAACGCGAGGAAAAAGGGCGAATAAAAAACCCTGACCCCCTCCGCCATATCCCAAGGCGAAGGGGGTCAGGACCCTACCATAGAAAGGAGCTAAAATTTCTTTTAGCCCGCTCACGAGCCACTACCATTAGCTCGTGAGTCCTCTTCATTATAAAACGTAATTCAATAGAAGCGCAAATTTCTAAAAATTCCTCTTCTTTTTGTAGCACGCAAAGGGTTATCTAGGTCACATAGGCTGTCGATTCTTATACCCACAACCAGGCATTTTAGGTTCCAGAAACCGAGGATTAGATAGCTCTTTAGGTGGCGCGTTTCACACTGGAGAATCCAGGTCTTATACCCAATCAGGACTCATGTGAGGCTGAAAACGGACTGAAAGGTGCACCACCACTTAAGCGACTAGGCCGTTTGGAGGGCAGCTGCCTTAGCATTTGCACGCTTATTGGCCACACAAAGAATAGCAGCCGCAATGACACCAACTACGGCAACAATCAGGGTGATGCCGAAGATGAGGTCGTAGCCAACGGCAGGGTCATCGGGGTGAGCATCGATAATGCGAGAAGTAGTGGCGTTAACCCAGAAGACCGGGGCGTAGGTGAGGAAGGATCCCACGGACATGGCGGAGCCGTTGATACTTTCGGGGAGGTTGAGTTCCGCGATTGGTGCGAGGATGACGGCTTTGCCGAGGAAGATGCCGACGGCCATGACCATGAGAAGAATCATGGCGGGCCACATCATATCCGCCCCGCTTGGTAGCAGGTAAACGAGCAGCACACCGATGGTGATAATGGCGAGTGCCACGGTGACCATGACCGTGGAGGATTTGAAAACATAGTCCGCGAGCAGGCCGGAGACTAGGCCCGCGAAGATGCCGATGAAGCCAGTGTTGAAGACACCGAAGGCGCCTGAGACGGCGTCGCTAGCATGGAAGACCAGTTTGAGGTACGGGGCCGAGCAGTAGATGAGGTTGATGTAGGACCAGTAGATGCACATGGCAGCAATGCCGGCGAGCCAGACGCGTGGGCGCTTGATGATGCTCCATAGGCCTTGGAGGGCGGCCACATTGGCATTGCCGGAGGATTCGACTTTGGCGTCCTGGCCGGCGATGGCATTCTTGGGGACGAACTTGAGCAGGCACAAAATCAGCGGCACAAGCAGCAGCGCGTAGCCGGCGCCGAAGGAACGCATAATGAGGACGGTCTTGTCCGGGTAAATGGCAAGGAGGCCAATGATGATGAGGTTCATGAAGAACTCGGCTGCGCGGCGAATACCTTCAAGCAGGCCCATGGCAAGGCCACGGCCCTTGGAGTCCTCATTTTGGGACATAAAGGCGACACCGTTCACGACCGCTGGCCAACCGATGGCTTCTGTCACTGCCCAGGTAAAGGCAATGGCAATGTAAACATTGAATGGCATTGGCGGCATGAGGTACACGAAGAGGAAGCTCAGCATACGCCATGCGCAGAACCCAATGAGAATATTGCGCACGGTGAAGCGGTTATTAACCCAGCCGCCTGGCACGTATAGGAACATGGCCACGCCCACCCAGGCCATCAGCGTGCCGAACTGGCTCACGCTAATGCCGAGGGCCTCACAGAGCGGCAGCATCAAGGAACCCTTGAAGGCCTCGAATGAACAGTACGTTAACTGCCCGGCCATGACGATAGTAAGGAAAGCGCCGACTTTGCCGCGCTTAAGGAATGAGGGGACGTTCATTGCCATAATCGCAATTCTTTCTCGCGTGCGGTTTACACATATACTCTCACCCTAATCCCTTTGCGCGCGCATTGCTGCAAACCCCCTGTACAGTGTCGATGTGTGTTTCACCACATACGTTGGTTGCTTTTGCCCCGCCATAAGAGCCCTAGATAGTCCAACACCCCGGTAAGTAATAACCAACCACGTGCACATGGTTGGGCAGCGCTCCACCGGGTTTCACATCTACCCAGCAGCCACACCATTCATCGCTGCGGCCCCAAGACCACCAAAGAGCAGCAGCAGAATCAGCACGATAATTGGCAGCTTGCTGGAGGTGCGGGCGGGTGCTGGGCCGGGTACGGTCGTTGGTTGCGGTGCTGGGCTTGGTTCCGCACTCGACTCCGGTTCCGGCTCCTGCTTCGGCACAGCGCTTGGCGCAGCGCTCGGTTCGGCACTCGGCGCGGCGCTCGACTCAGGCTCATTATTTTTCACGGAAGGGACTGTGACCTCGGGCTTCGCAACCTCACCCGGTTCCGGCTGGTTTTCAGAAATTGGATCAGGCTCCGGTTTTGGCGCTGGGCTTGGCTCTGGTTTTGGCGCTGG
>JAUMUD010000016.1 GCA_030530875.1 Corynebacterium sp. | reverse complement strand
CACGTTTCGAATAACAACACTGGCCTTGCTTCCATTATCCGCGGCTTCACAGCCTTCAGCTCCTAAATGCCTTAACTCCTATAATCTGATTTCTTCCAAGCCCTAGCAAAAGCTAGGGCTTTCCCCATGCGCGGACTTAGCCGGAATAGCAAAAAAGCGCCTTTCGGCGCTTGGTAAAGAAAAGCTCCCCCAACTGGACTCGAACCAGTAACCCTTCGATTAACAGTCGAATGCTCTGCCAATTGAGCTATGGGGGATTGTGCTTTGGAACTTTTTATTTGCTCCCTTGCAACGAGAATTAATATTAGCCCATATCTGGAAAACCGCCAAATCCCGAGGTTAGGCACTATTTTTAGCGTTCCAGAACATAGTTAATACAAGGTTCATGGTTTACCTATCGTCAAAGTTTTCGCCCTAACCGCGCCTTCCTTGCTTTTCTTTAGTTAATGGCTATACTCTTTGTGGGGCTATAGCTCAGTCGGTTAGAGCCGCGGACTCATAATCCGCTGGTCCCGGGTTCGAGCCCCGGTGGCCCCACCACTTTCTCTTTATCCTCTTTATTTTTCTTCCCATCTTCTCTTCTTCTCTTTCCCCTCTCCCCTCACTCAGTATCCTTGGGATAACTCTGCCTTGTTCACATTTTGTGGTTTAAAGAGATTTTATGCGCTATTTGCGTATAATGGATCCCATGTCACAAACGCCAAAATCTGCCGATTTCATCACTACTGAAAAGGGCATTCGCCTTCTTTCTTGTGATCTTGATGGAACCGTAATTTTTGAGGGCTTTCCCAGCGCTGAGGACAGTGAGGCCCTCGAGGCTTGGCGTGCAGCGGGCAATGTGGCTGTATGTAATTCAGGACGCTCCGTTGAGGCAGCCAAGTTTGTTCTTAACCGCTGTGGCCTGAAGTTTGATTATTATGTTCTCTACTCCGGTGCGGCTGTGTTCAATGCTGATTGGGAGCCACTCACTCATACTCCACTGCCAGCGGACGTGGGTTATGAGATTGCCGATTGGTTGATGCCGAACCCAGCCGTGACTGTTTTTGCCACTACCCTGCGCGAGCGCGACTTTATGCTCTCCATGGAGGGCAAAATTCCTAGCTATACCGGCAAGGTGACTGTGGATGCCCGCACCCGTGATTATCACGAAATTAAGGGCGAGGAGCTCATGGGCATGCCTGTTTATGTGGCTGGCGATGATGCGACTGTTAATGGCGTTCAGTCCGAGATTCTTGCTCGCTTTGGCGAGCGAGTCGATGCCCACCGCAATGTGAGCTTTATTGACATCGCCCCGAAGGGCTGCGATAAGGCAACGGGTCTGCAGTGGCTTTTGGAATACCTCCAGGGTGAGGAGTCCATAGGACCAATTGTGGCCACTCATAGCCTTGGTGATTCCTGGAATGACCTGCCAATGCATGAGTTTGTGCGCTATAGCTGCTCCTTCGAGCACTCCCCTGCCGATATTAAAGAATCAACTACCCATGTGACCCCAAGCGCGGCGGAATATATCCACGCCGTGCTCCAGGGCGTGTAAACTCAGTGGTATGTTTCGTATTCTTCTAGGTCTAGGCGTTGGTTATTTCTACGGCACTAAGGCTGGCCGTAAGCGCTACCACCAAATTAAGCGTGGTATTGAGATTACGACGAACTCCCCTGTGACTCGTCGTCTGGTGCGTGCAACCCGTAGTGCCGTGGCTAAGAGGTTGGATCCTGAGCGACCAAATACCAAGGTTGTGAAGTACGATCCAAATATTATCGACCAGTAGATATAAGTGAAGGCCAGTTCCTTTCGGGACTGGCCTTCTTCTATTCTTCAAATTCTCTAGGCGACGATAATATCGCGCAGCTTACGGCGATACTGTTCAAGTTCCACCATGTGGGCGAATACCGCATTATAACCATCGGGGTCATCACTTGGGCGGATACGGGTGAGCTGTGCCTTAAGCTGAGCAATCTGGCCGCCGATATAGACTTCCTGCACGCGGGCAGCAATCTTAATGGCATAGTTCACGAGCTCTTCGGGCTCCACATGAATCTCATCCACAGCAAGCTCAGAGACCACAGAGGCCGCAACGAGGTCCTGCATGGCACCAGCAACCTTCGGAATCCAGGTTGGCTCATTGCTGAGGCTAATGCCGCCGCATTCGGTGATGGCATGACGGATGGCACGGTATGTCTCATTGCTAAAGCACTCTTCGGTGACATTATCCAGACCCGCAGTATGTGCCTCAGCCGGGAATTGGAGGGCAAGCTTTAGGTATTCGCGCTCAGCGGCAAAGACGGGGTTATTGGCTTCCGGCTTCGTCATTGGCTGAGGCTCCTGAACCTCAATTGGAGCCTGGCGCTGGGACTCATTGCGCTTATTATTCATATAAGCGCTGACCTGACGGCTAATCTCATCAGGACCAGTCTGACCAACCCAACCAGCCACCTGAGTGATGTAGTGCTTACGCAGCTGAGCATCACGAATATCACCGAGAATCGGAACCACGCGACGAATAGCGCTCAGGCGTGACTCAATGGTGTCAAAGCGGAATTCATCGAGCACAGAGCGCAGAACAAACTCGACCATTGGCATGCGGGATGCAACGAGGTTACGCACCGCAGCATCACCATGCTTCAAGCGAAGATCACAAGGGTCAAGACCATCGGGAGCCACAGAGACGAAGGACTGGCCGGTGAATTGCTGCTCACCAGCAAAAGCGCGCATGGCAGCTTTCTGACCAGCTTCGTCGCCATCGAAGGTGTAGATGAGCTCACCACGGAAGAAACTGTCATCCAGCATCAGACGGCGAAGCATCTGCAGGTGCTCTTCACCAAAGGCGGTACCGCAGGCAGCCACGGCAGTTTTAATGCCGGCCGCATGCATGGCCATCACATCGGTATAGCCCTCCACAATCACGGCCTGGTGGGAATCACTGATGTGCTTCTTGGCCTGGTCGAGGCCGAAGAGCACACGGGACTTCTTATAGAGAAGAGTTTCCGGGGTATTCATGTATTTACCCAGGTTGTCATCATCAAAGAGCTTGCGGGCACCAAAGCCGATAACTTCACCGGAAAGGCCACGGATTGGCCATAGTAGGCGGCGATGGAAGCGGTCAATAGGGCCACGGCGACCAATGGTAGTAAGACCAGCATCCTGCAGTTCCTTGACGCTAAGGCCACGGGAGAGCAAGTATTTGGTGAGGGTATCCCAGCCGCCCGGCGCGTAGCCGCAACCAAATTGGTGGGCATGCTCAGCACTAAAACCACGCTGGGTGAGGAACTCACGGGCGGTTTGTGCTTCAGGGGTTTCAAGCTGTGCGCGGTAGAACTCAAAGGCGAGGCGGTTGGCCTCAATGAGGCGCTTTCGGCTGCCCATGTCTTCGCGTTTACCGGGGCCACCGCCCTCATAGTTAATGTGGTAGCCGATTTTTTCGGCCACGAGTTCCACGGCCTCAGGGAAGGAGATGTGCTCCATTTCCATGAGGAAGTCATAGACATCGCCGCCCTTGCCTGTGGAGAAGCAGTGGTAGTAGCCACGTTGTGGGCGCACATGGAAGGATGGGGTCTTTTCATCCTTGAATGGGGAAAGACCCTTGAGGGAATCAACACCGCCTGGCTTTAGCTGCACATATTCGCCGACAATATCGGCAATATTCGCCTGCTGGCGGATATTTTCAATATCGGACTGCGGTATTTTTCCCTTGCTCATAGTCTCTCAGTTTAATAGCTAATTCTAGGTAGTGTAGGGCGTGCTTTTTCTTAGCTGTATGGGGCGATATTACCAGCGGCTTCGTGGGCGATGCGAGCCAGGCGGGACTCGGTGAGTGAGGCCACCTGATCGATAACCACGCGCTGTGCTTCGGCCTCCGTTTCAGCTGCTTGGTACCAGGCAGCAAAAAGTGGGTCGAGGCTTCCTGGAGCGCCACGCATGAGATAGTCAAAGACGGTGGCGATACGGTCGCGCTGGCGCTCCATGTGCCGCTGGTGACTAGGTTCATCAATCACGTAAAGCACGGCCAAAGTCTTAAGCAGACGGACTTCCGCCAAGGCCTCTGGTGGAATAATGAGTTGGCCATTGTGCCGGCCAAGATTAGTAGAGGCATTGCCTTCACGGGTGGCGGTAATGGTGGCGCCCACAAAGCGACCGACCAGGTCGCTGGTCATGCGCTTAAGGTTCACGAGAGCATGGAGGCTTCCGTCGAATTTGATGGCATCAGTCACGGTCGGCTGCATATTGAGGCGACCGGCAGCTTCCGCATATTCTTCAACGGTGCCACCGAAGCGATCAACACCCTTTTGGGCAAGTTCAGAGAGCTCAACCAAATCCCAGAGGGAGGCGAGGCTAATACGGCCAGAAAGAATGCCATCTTCCACATCGTGGACGGAGTAGGCAATATCATCAGACCAGTCCATGACTTGCCCCTCCATTGGTGGGCGCGGGGAGTCATTGCCTTGACGGATCCACTCGAAGATTTCTTTGTCTTCGTCATAGCAGGAATATTTCTGCTTTGTGCTGCCATCGGGCTGGGTTTTAGTCCATGGGTATTTGCAGGCGGCATCGAGGGAGGCACGGGTGAGGTTCAGTCCATAGGACTCATTGCCTTCAAGAATCTTTGGTTCCAGGCGGGTGAGGATTCGTAGTGTTTGGGCATTGCCTTCAAAGCCACCGCATTTATCAGCAAGCTCATTGAGGATGCGTTCACCATTATGACCGCATGGCGGGTGACCAATATCGTGGGTGAGACCAGCAAGTTCACACAGATTGGGGTCAAGGCCGAGTTCACTGCCAATACCACGAGCAATCTGGCCAACTTCCAGGGAGTGCGTGAGGCGTGTGCGGGGAATATCCCCCTGGCCGGGGCCTACGACCTGGGTTTTGTCCGCTAGGCGTCGAAAAGCTGCGGAGTGCAGCACGCGGTCGCGGTCATGACCAAAGGGCGTGCGACCATCCGAGCGCGTTCCTTTCATGAGTCCCGTCTTCGGGGCCTCGGGTGCGCGGCGTTCAAAATCCTGGGAATTGTACTGGTAGGCCTGCATAAGAAGATGGTACACAATTATCAGGAGAAAAATCGCAAATCACATTTTTAACTGGTATCCTTGAGTGGTATGAAAAAGATCGCACATTCTCTACGATCTGCCCTCGCCATTGGCGGAATCGCCACGACCTTGGGTCTTGGTACTCTGGCTCCGGTTGCACTTCCTGCTGCGCAGGCTGATACAACTGTGCTGGCCACCGCCCCTACCAAGCTCTCTTCTTTGGTGAGCGATGAAACCAATACGCTGAGCGCAGATGAAATTTCTTCCCTTGAAAGCTCGATTCGTTCCGTTCAGCAATCCACGGGTCTAACGCTGTATATCAGTTTTGTCAATGACTTTAATGGGGATTCGGGTAATACCTGGGCAAAGTCCACGGCTTCTTCCATTGGTGGTTCCAATGTGGCTGTCTTTGCGGTGTCCCCAAGTCTGCGTGAGTATGGTCTGAGTGCTGGTACTTCCTGGCCTTCGGCTACTGTGACGCAGATGAACAGGGATGCTTTGGCGCAGCTCAGCCAGAGTAATTATTATGCTGCTGCTCAGGCTGCAGTGAAAGCCGCCATGGGCAATTCCTCCTCCTCTTCTTCGAGCTCTAGCTCTTCGAAGGGTACGGGTACCCTGGTTCCTTTTGTGATTATTGTCGTGGTTGGTCTTGGTGTGGTCTGGGTGGTTACCCGCCGCATGAAGAAGAAGCGCATTAATACTGCTCTTGAGGCTGGTAGGAATCTTGACCAGTCCAATGCTGAGGACCTGCAAAAGCTCCCACAGGAGGCTCTGGAGACCCTGGTTGAGGAGAATATTCTCAACCTGGATAACAGCCTGATGCGTGCTCGTTCCGATTATGACCTGCTGCTCACTGAGCTGGGTGCAGAGCAGACCACGGGCCTGTCCCGCGCTATCAGTGCCGCTGATGAGGCCCTGAAGAGGGCTTATGCTTCCAAGGCTCAGGCGGCTGTTCAGCCTTCTGGTAGCCAGCAGCGCATCTACATTCTTGCTGATACTGTCTCCCAGGCAGCCAGTGCCACCCAGACCCTTGGCGCGGTGCTCAAGGAATATGGTGAGAAGCGCGATGTGCTTCTTCGTGCCCCGGAGATTATTGAGAAGCTCACCCAGCAGCTGCTCGACGTTTCTGCCCGTGTGCCTGAGGCTTCGGCTACCCTGAACCGCCTGCGTCAGTCCTATGCTCCTAATGTCCTTGCCCCACTGGCGGACAATATCGAGTTGGCTGATGGCCTGATTAACCAGGGCCGTGAGGCACTCATTGAGGCCCGCACGCAGATGGGTGCTGCTTCCCTAACCCAGGCTGGCTTGCTTGCCACTGTGACGCGCGCGCAGACTGCTGTGGCGGAGGCAGATAAGGCCGTTACTGCCATTGAGCACGCCCAGGAGAATATCAATGCTGCTCTTAGTGGCCTTGACTCCATGGCGGAGGAGCTGCGCGATGAAATCCAGCAGGCCCATCAGCTGCTCGCTGAGAGCCAGCAAGGTGGCACAGTGATTAACTCCCAAGAGCTTGAGAAGACTCTGAAGGAGGTTGAGCCACTGCTTGCTAGTGTTCCTCAGCGCCGGAATGCCGACCCGCTAGGCCTCTATGAGGAACTGGTCCGCTACCACTCCACTCTTGATGAGTTGGTGGAAAAGAATACTGCGGCTCATATGGATCAGGAGAAGCGCCTGCGTATTCTCGATCAGCAGATTGACCTTGCACACCGCACCATTATGGCTGCTGATGACCTGATTACGAACCGTGGCCGCATTATTGGCACTGAGGCTCGTTCAGCCCTGGCTGCTGCTAATTCCAAGGTCACTGAGGCCGGTAGCCTGCGCACCAGCGATACGGTGGCTGCCACCCGCGCTGCCCAGGAGGCCATCAACCTGGCATCCCATGCGCAGAACCTCGCCCAGCGTGACCTGAACCGCTTTAGCGATAACCCTTATGGTGGTCGCCGTGGCGGTGGCGGCAATGGCATGTTCGGTGGCTTCCTCGCCGGCATCATCCTCTCTGAGCTTCTCGACGGCGGTCACCATCACGGTGGTGGTTTCGGCGGTGGCTTCGATGGAGGCGACTTTGGTGGTGGCGGTTTCGGCGGAGGTGACTTCGGCGGAGGCTTCGGCGGTGGCGGAGACTTCGGCGGTAACTTCTAATCACCCCAACATAGCAATGGCCCCAGGCACAATGCCTGGGGCCATTTTCTTACCCTGATGAGGACTAGATGAGATAAATCAAAATGGATATCGGGGCGATGATAAAGAGGGCGATAATGAGAATCGTGCTGGTATTCAGCATCCGCGATTCTAGTGCCACTCGGGCCACCCAGCTAAGGAAGATAATCTCTTCATCATCCAGGTGGTGCCCCTCTTCAAGCTCAATGAGTGGCTGGCGCACACCACTGTTGAGGCCAGTGAACTGGGCCTGCTTCTGCCCTGCCTCATCGTCCACAATCCAGTTGGACTTGGATTCATTGACGAAGCTGTAGTGATGCTCAGCACCAGCGGCATCGGTGGTGGTTACCGCAATATTCTTCGAGCGGGTGAGGCGACCGCGTTCCGGGTCAGCCTTCCACACTCGTCCACCACCAAGATTGGCAATAAGCCCGGTATCCGAGCGAATAAGGCTCCAGGTTTCACCATTGGGGAATCGCACTTCGGATTCACCCACGAATAGGGCCACCTGCTCGCCCTTACGCTCAAGCGCAATCTCATCCCCACGGCGCCGTGCCCAGGAGACAATCTCCTCAGTAGCGCCTGGAACTGGAACCTTAGCCATAATTAGCAACCAATCAGACGTGCGGCCAGGTAGCTTTCGAGCTCGTCAATCTTGACGCGCTCCTGCTCCATGGTGTCGCGCTCACGGACGGTCACGGCATTGTCCTCGAGGGTGTCGAAGTCAACGGTGACGCAGAATGGGGTACCAATCTCATCCTGGCGGCGGTAACGGCGACCAATCTGACCGGAGGTATCGTAGTCGATATTCCAGTGATTACGCAGCTTGGTGGCAATTTCCTCAGCCACAGGAGTCAGGGTGTCCTTCTTGGAAAGTGGAAGAACAGCAACCTTGATTGGGGCTAGGCGACGGTCCAGACGAAGTACAACGCGCTTATCCACACCACCCTTGGCATTTGGAGCCTCATCCTCGTGGTATGCATCAACCAGGAAGGCCATCATGGAACGGCCAAGGCCGGCAGCTGGCTCAATGACGTATGGAGTCCAGCGCTCGCCGGTCTCCTGGTCAAAGTAGGAAAGATCCTGGCCACTGCCCTTGGAGTGGACGGTGAGGTCATAGTCAGTACGGTTAGCGATACCCTCAAGTTCGCCCCACTTAGAGCCCTGGAAGTGGAAAGCGTACTCGATGTCCACGGTGCGCTTGGAGTAGTGAGAGAGCTTCTCCTTTGGGTGCTCATAGAGACGCAGGTTCTCTGGGTTGATACCGAGGTCAACGTACCAGTTGAAGCGGGTATCAATCCAGTACTGGTGCCACTCTTCATCGGTACCTGGCTTGACGAAGAATTCCATCTCCATCTGCTCGAACTCGCGGGTACGGAAGATGAAGTTACCAGGGGTGATCTCATTACGGAAGGACTTACCGGTCTGAGCAATACCGAATGGTGGCTTCATACGAGCGCTGGTCATGACATTCTTAAAGTTCACGAAGATGCCCTGAGCAGTCTCTGGACGCAGGTAGTGCAGACCCTCAGAGTCATCGACTGGGCCGAGGAAGGTCTTGAGCATGCCGGAGAATTCACGTGGCTCGGTCCACTTACCTGGCTGGCCGGTCTCTGGGTCATTAACATCTGCCAGGCCATTTACTGGTGGGTGACCGTGCTTCTCTTCATAAGCCTCAAGGAGGTGGTCCGCACGGTAGCGCTTGTGGGTGTAGAGGGATTCAACCAGTGGGTCAGTGAAGACCTCAACGTGACCGGAGGAAACCCACACCTGACGTGGGAGAATAACGGAAGAGTCCAGACCAACTACATCGGGACGGGAGGTCACCATGGAACGCCACCACTGGCGCTTGATATTTTCCTTGAGTTCCACGCCGAGTGGGCCGTAATCCCAGGCAGAGCGGGTACCACCATAGATTTCACCACATGGGTACACCAAACCGCGGCGCTTACAGAGATTGACCACTGCGTCGATCTTGGACACGTCTACTCCTTTTTAAAGGCTCATTAGTTTTACAACTTATCTATAATAACACGCCTATTAGCGAGTATCCTGGTAACTATGAGCATCAGTGGATCCCAAAGTCCCAAGCTAGGACAGCGCAGCACCCGCCAACGACAGGCGGTTATTAGCGTTCTGCGGAACCTGGATAACTTCGCCTCCGCTAAGGACATTTACGACGCAATTAAGGCCCAGGGTTCTAATGTGGGGCTAACAACGGTCTACCGCACCCTCCAAGCCCTGGCTGATACCCATGCGGTGGACGTGCTCGTCATGGCCAATGGTGAAACAGTGTACCGCTCCTGCGAGCGTGATGAGCACCACCATCACCTAGTCTGTACTTGCTGCGGCAAGACTGTGGAGCTCAATGGCGGCCCCGTCGAAGCCTGGGCCCATGCCCAAGCTGAGGCCAATGGCTTCAAACTCAAGAGCCACACTGCCGAAGTCTTTGGCATCTGCACCGAGTGCCAGGACAAGGGCTGCGAGCAAAAGGAAGCTCCCGCTCACTAAAGAGCCCCCGCTCACAAAAAACTCCCGCTCACAATAGTTCGCGGGAGTGGTTAAAGTGGGCGCTTCTAGAAACAGCTAATGGGGTGGACTCGGAGGAACTCCGAGGCTGCCCCATTAGCCCGTCGATACGCCAAAAAGGCTGCCCAAACCATAGGTGATTGCGGCTGCGCCAAGACCGATAATGAGCTGGCGTAGTGCGCGCTTGAGTGGGGTTGCACCAGAGAGTAGGCCCACAACCGAGCCAGTGAACATCAGGGCAAGGCCGACGAGCACTGCCGAAATGATGGCTGCCGTGGAGACTCCCAGGGGGAAGAAGAATGGGATGAGCGGAATCAAGGCACCGGTACCGAAGCAGCAGAAACTGGAAATAGCAGCGCCAATGCCACTGCCGACCAGTTCGGGGTCGTGCTTAGAGGCGTGGCGCACAATGGAGCCAGAATTGCTTGGGTGACGGTGAAGAACTGCCTGGGCATGTGCATGGGCATCCTCTTCACTCATACCGCGGGCACGGTAGACAAGCTCAAGCTCATTAGCATTGACGTCGAGCTCAGGGATGACAGCAGCGGCCTTTGGGTCCGGGGTGGAGGCCTGAAGCAATTCCTTCTGGCTGGAAACCGAGACGAACTCACCAGCGGCCATAGAGAGCGCGCCGGCAAGAAGACCGGAAATACCGGTGAGCAGAATCATGTGGTGGCTTGTGCCGGTGCCAACCACACCAAGGATGAGGGCGAGGTTGGAAACCAGGCCATCATTGGCACCAAAGATGGCTGCACGGAAATTGCCGGAGAGTTTTTCGCGGCCTCGGGCTGCCAGGCCGCGAACTACCTCGGCGTGAATGCGCTCATCGGCAGCAAGCTCCGGGGCGACATCAGGGTCACGCTCATAGGGAGTCTTGGACTCTGCTGATTGCATGAGCGCCAGGGTCACCACTGAACCAAAATACTTAGCGAGGAAGCCCAGCACACGGGTGCTAAAATCCGGGCGACGGGGCATGCCCACATGGTCCCCGAGTTTATTGACCCAGTAGGCCTCGTGGCGAGATTCGGCCTTGGCTAGGGAGAGCAAAATTTCTCGGTCCTCACCGGTCTTGCGGGAGGCAAGATCGCGGTAAAGGGCTGCTTCCGCGCGCTCCCCTGCCAAATATTTCTGCCATTTGCGGATTTGTTTGGCGGTTGGTTCTGGGTGTTCTAAATGGGTGGAGTCGGAGTCGATCACTTTTTTACACCTCCAAAGCGACGATCCCTGCGTGCATACTCCTCAACTGCCGCATAGAGATCCGCTTTGGTGAAGTCTGGAAAGAGTTTGTCCTGGTAGACCATCTCAGCGTAGACAGACTGCCATGGGAGGAAATTTGATGTGCGCTTCTCACCGCTTGGTCGCAGGAAGAGGTCGACATCAGGCATATCCGGTTCATCCAGGAAGTTAGGGAAAGTCTTTTCCGTGATGTCTTCTGGACGAAGTTCGCCTGCACGAGCTTGGCGTGCAATTTCACGGGCGGCATCGACAATCTCTGCGCGGCCACCGTAGTTAACGCACATGGCCAAGGTCATGACTTTATTGTCCTTGGTCAGCTCTTCGGCGATTTCGAGTTCCTTAATCACGCTGCGCCACAAGCGTGGGCGACGGCCCACCCAACGCACACGGACGCCTTTTTCATTGAGACCATCGCGCTGGCGGCGAAGAACATCACGGTTAAAGCCCATGAGGAAGCGGACCTCATCATGGGAGCGACGCCAGTTTTCGGTGGAAAATGCGTAGGCGGAAAGGTAAGGGATGCCCATCTCGATGCAGGCATCAACACATTCAAGAAGCACGGCCTCGCCGCGCCTATGCCCTTCCGTGCGCTTTAGGCCTCGTTCTTCGGCCCAACGTCCATTGCCATCCATCACGAGGGCAATGTGGCGTGGAAGAAACTCCTTAGGAATATCCATACATGAAATCTTATCGAACTTTGGCGGTTCGCGTTCCCTAGGGACGCCTAATTCCTCGAGGGCCTCAAATTCGGCCCTAGGAGGCCCGTAGAGGGCTTAGTAGGCCAATCCCTGACTGAATACGCGAAGGGCCGGCAAATTGCGCTCTAATTGCCACTGAACGTAGTTGCTGAGTTGTTCGTGGGCTTCATGCTGAACATCGGCGCCATTCCAGAGGCTCATGTCTTGGCCATGCTGGAGCCACCACAAGTACCTCAGCGTGTCAGGGTTAATTGCCCTAATTCCCTTCGGTCGACAATCAGCACATACTGCACCGCCCAATTGTGGTGAAAAATAACAATGGGGTCCAGGTTTACCGCATTGTGCACAATCAAAGAGCTGGGGCGTCCAGCCAGAAAGTTCTACGATACTTAATAGAAAATGATCAACCGACTGCGTGATTTCTCTGTCGTCCTGGCATGATGCGATTTCACGCAGAGCGTCCACTGTCAGGTCGAAGATAGCAGGGTCTGGTTCGACCATCATGCGTGTGGCCACCTCTAAAACGCTTGTACCAGCAGTATATTTCGAGTAATTCTCGATAAAAGGGGTGGCAAAATACTCCACTACATCAGCGCCTGCGACCGTGCCGAGGTCTTTCTTACCGGGATAATAGTGCAGGTCAAGGAGGATAAATGGGGAAAGGCGCGCTCCGAACCGACTACCGCTTCGACGCACACCCTTAGCTACTCCACGGATGACACCGTGCTCTTTAGACAAAAAGACAAGAATTTGGTGTGCTTCTTGATAGTCGTAGGTTCGCACAACCAAACTCTTGTCAATATAATTAAACCGCATTTTCTCTAAAAACCCAAACGCGCAAGTAGTTTGGGGTCTTGCTGCCAATTTTTGAGCACTTTCATACGCAAATCAATGTAGACATTGGTGCCTAACAAGTCACACAAACTCTGGCGTGAATTGTGGATAATTCGGCCCCAACGGCGACCCTCTTTACCCATCAAAATACGCTTCTGACCTTCACGTTCAAGATAAATCACTGCGTGGACGTCAGTGGTACCCTTACGCCTACGGTCCGGAAGAACCTCATCGATGGTGACAGCAATAGAGTGTGGCAGCTCATGCTTTAATCCTGCGAGGGCTGCTTCACGGATGAGTTCTGCCATGCGAGTATGGAGATCTTCATCGGTGATATGGTCTTCTGGGTAGAACTTTGGCCCCTCTGGCAGATAGGACTCGAAGACCTCAAGCAGCACGTCAAGCTGCTCGCCGGCCTTAGCAGAGACTGGCACAACATCCACGTGGTCCTGCTCAGTTTCTTCCTCGAGGAAGGCATAAACTTCACTGAGCTTAACTGCGACTTCATCGGGAGTGACCTTATCAATCTTGGTCACAATGCCGACAATTGGGACCTTCGGTGCGAAAGTGCGGACATTATTAAGAATCCACTTATCACCTGGGCCAATCTTCTCATTAGCGGGGAAAGTGAAGCCGATCAGATCCACATCCTGGAAGGTGTCCTTCACCAGTTCATTAAGGCGCTCGCCCAGCAGGGTGCGTGGGCGGTGGATACCTGGCGTATCGCACAGAATGATCTGGCTATGTTCGCGGTTCACAATGCCACGAATGGTGTGTCGAGTAGTTTCTGGCTGATTCGCGGTAATGGCAATTTTCTCACCTACCAGCGCATTTGTAAGAGTAGACTTGCCAGTATTTGGTCGACCGACAAAGCTAATAAATCCGGAAACAAACTCCGTCATGATACCTCCATGGGTATTAACTGCATATATATGGTGATTTTACCCTGTAGATCGCTTTACAAAAATTCGACGACCACAGTGGTGATTCGCATACGGCCGCGACGGTCGCGCTTGCCTTCTGCTGTGAGGCGAAGATTCGCTACTTCTACTGAGGAACCCGGTAGTGGGACGCGGCCCATGGCATAGGCCATCAAACCACCAACTGTCTCAATATCTTCTTCAATGTCCTCATCAAATTCAAGGTCATAGTCGAGTTCTTCCTCGGCCAAGTCCTGAAGATCCTCGAGACTCAGACGGGCAACAACACGCCACTTTCGCTCGCCAAGGCGCTCCTCGGGGGCCTGTTCTGCCTGGTCGTACTCATCGGCAATCTCGCCCACAATCTCCTCGAGAATATCCTCAATGGAGATAAGACCAGAAACTGCACCATATTCGTCGATAAGCACAGCGATATGGTTGCGGTGGCGCTGCATGTCCTCGAGCAGCTCATCCAATTTCTTGGAATCTGGAACGAAGACTGGCTCGCGCATGATGGAATCCACAGTGACGCTGCGCCCGCCATCGGCATTGTGGTAGGTCTGCTGGACCAAGTCCTTGAGGTAGACAATGCCCACAATATCGTCCACGGATTCGCCAATAACTGGGATACGGGAGTGGCCGGAACGCACACACAACGCTGTAGCTTGACCGGCGGTTTTACCCGATTCAATCCAGATCATTTCGGTACGTGGCACCATTACGGAACGGGCCGTGGTTTGGTCAAGATAGACGATGGCCTGCATCATGCGGCGTTCGTCCTCTTCTACCACGCCATGAGCCTCGGCGAGGTCCACCATTTCAAGAAGCTCGGTGAGTTCCGCCTCGGAACCATAGGGGCCTTCACGGAAATTCTCACCGGGAGTGAGTTTATTACCGATGCGAACAAGCAACTTGGATACTGGGCCGAGCACATAGGCCAGGATGGAAAGAATCACTGCTGAGCGCAGGGAAACCTGATAGGGGTTTTTCCTGCCCAGCGTGCGGGAGAAAATACCGACAATGGTGTAGGTAATAAGCGTGGTCACGACCACGGTGATGATAATTGCGAGAGTTTCGCTCTCAAGCAGGCGGAAGAAAAGTGCGGAACTTAGGACAATGCCAAGGGCTAGGAAGGCATTGCCGAGCAGCACCAAGAGATTGATGACGGTCGGCTTGTGGCGCAGCACGCGGACGAGGTTCTTTGCACCTGGTCGCTCCTCTTTGACGAGTTCATCGACACGTGCACGAGAAACTGAGCGTACGGCCTCTTCGGTTGTAGTGACGAGAGTGGCCAGTACAAGGGCCACAATGGCACTACAACCAAGTATGAAATCCTCCATTAGCCGAGCTGCTCGCGTTCTGCTGCCGATGGGAATGCGCCTGGGCCGGATGGCTTCGGCTGGAAGCTTACGCCGCGATAGGTGCAGTCATCGTACCAATCCGCAAGGAGCTCATTCTGCAGGGAGAACATCTCCTGCTCTTCTTCTGGTGTGGCGTGGTCATAGCCAAGAAGGTGAAGGCAGCCATGAACGGTGAGCAGGGCCAGCTCGTGACCAAGGCCGTGGCCTGCGCGTTCTGCCTGGCCAAGGGCGAATTCTGGGCAGAGAACGAGGTCGCCGAGCATGGATGGGCCTGGCTGGGCGGCATCTGGGCGGCCTGAACCAGGGGTGAGCTCATCCATTGGGAAGGTCATCACATCGGTTGGACCTTCAAGGTTAAGCCACTTGACGTGGAGTTCCTCAATGGTGTTGAGGTCCACGATGTGGATAGAAAGCTCAGCCTGTGGGTGGACGTCCATCCTGCGAAGTGCGTAGGAGGCGACGTCGATAAGCATAGCCTCGTTGACCCCTTGGCCATCAATATGGAAGCCAGACTCATTAAAAACTTCAATGCTCATTATTGTTATTTTTCCTCTGCGCGACGCTGGTTCTCTTCAAATTCTTCATAAGCATCCACAATGGCGCCCACGAGGTGGTGACGAACCACGTCTTCGCTCTTCAACTCACTAAAATGCACGCCGGGAACACCACGGAGAATGTGGCGCACGAGGCGTAGGCCGGAACGCTGACCACCAGGCAAGTCCACCTGGGAAATGTCACCGGTCACTACCATCTTAGATCCGAAACCCAGGCGAGTGAGGAACATCTTCATCTGCGCGGGAGTCGTATTTTGGGCCTCATCAAGAATGACAAAAGCATCATTGAGGGTGCGGCCACGCATATAAGCGAGTGGGGCGACTTCAATCACGCCGGTTTCCATTAGGCGTGGGATGCTATCCGCCTCGACCATATCGCGCAGTGCATCATGCAGTGGGCGCAGATATGGGTCAATCTTTTCATTCAAAGTACCTGGTAAGAAGCCTAATTTCTCACCAGCCTCGACGGCTGGGCGGGTAAGAATAATCCTGCTAACTTCCTTGTTCTGCAGGGCTTGGACTGCCTTTGCCATAGCGAGGTAAGTCTTACCAGAACCGGCTGGGCCAAGGCCGAAGATGATGGTGTTTTCATCGATGGCGTCGACATATTCCTTCTGACCAGCAGTCTTTGGGCGCACGACCTTACCACGTCGGGCGATAATGTCGGTGGCCACAATCTTGCTTGGGCTCTGCGGTGTCTCATTGGTGACAATGCGCAGCGTGGTCTTCACCGAATCAGGACTAATGACATGGCCACGGCGCGCAATGGCCTGGAGTTCATCGAGCGCGCGAACCACACGAGCTACCTCATGGCCTGGGCCTTTAATACTTAGATGGCCACCACGGATGAAAAGATCCGTGCCGCTATGATCTGCAAGGATTCGGAGGTTCTGGTCATTGATACCAACAACGCTCTGAACAAGGTCGTCCTCAATCTCATAGTCGAAGGCGATGGGATCACTCGTATAGACAGTTTCCTGCAAAACTCAATTTCTCCTTTGAAGGGTTTTAGATTAAATCATATCCCAGCGGGAGGTACTAACGCCAAGGGCAGCAAGGCCGATAGCTGCTGCGGTAGCGGTGCGAAGAACCTCTGGACCAAGGCGCAAGGTCTGGGCACCGCAATCTTCCAAGCGGGCTAGTTCCTCAGAGCCAATGCCACCTTCAGGACCAATAATCATGATGACTTCATCGGCCTCTGCGAAGTTAAATTCCGCGAACGGACGAGCAGAATCTTCATGAAGCACGGTGATAAGCAGCTTCTTCCCGGCGGCTGTTGCTTCTTCTGCCCGGCTCGTCAAATATGCACACAGTCCCTTGGTATCCACCACAGCATGGACGGGCGGAATGATAGCTCTTCGGGATTGGCGTGCTGCTTGGGTGGCCATGGTTTCCCACTTGCCTCTACCCTTCTCGGCCTTATTGCCGACCCACTTGGCAATGCAGCGATCTGCCTGCCAAGGAACAATGGCATCTGCGCCTGCCTGGACTGCAAGATCAACTGCGAGTTCAGAGCGCTCAGATTTTGGAAGAGCCTGCACGATGGTGGCCTGCGGGCGCGGTGCGCTGATTTCAGTCTTTTTGAGCACCTGGACCTGGCAGGCGTCTTTGCCAGCAAGGGCAGTAATTTCTACTTCGAGCACTGTGCCCCGGCCATCACTGAGTGCAATCACATCGCCGACACCGTGGCGGGTGACGGTGAGTGCATGGCGCGCTTCAGGACCTGCGAAGGAGGCACTTTCACCAACCTGGGCTGCGGCAATAATGGTGGGGTCGGTGTAGAAAACTGGCAAAGACATGGTGCGACTTTCTTACTGACGGCGGAAGTGGCGGCGCATGCGGTCGAAGAGACCGCTCTCTTCTTCAGCGATCTTGCCCGATTCCTTGCGGTGGTCACGGAAGCTCTCAAGGGTCTTGCGGGACTTCTCATCAAGGTTGCGTGGGACGACCACATTGACGTGAGCAATCAGGTCACCATTGCCCGCACCGCGCATCTTCTTCATGCCAGCACCACGTACGCGTACCTGCGCATTTGGCTGGGTACCTGCAGAAATCTCAACATCAGCCTTGCTGCCATCAAGAAGTGGAACTGCGATGGTGCAGCCAAGAGCTGCATCAACCATCGGTACTTCAAGGCTCACCAGCAGGTCATCGCCCTGACGGGTGAAGGTCTTGTGGCGTTCGACATTAACGGCCACGTAGATGTCACCGGGCTCACCACCATTTGGACCGACCTCACCCTTACCGGAGAGGCGAAGCTGCATGCCCTCAGCGATACCAGCTGGGACGTTGATGGTGATATCCTTGCGTGCACGAACACGACCGTCACCATTACAGCGCTTACATGGGTTCTGGATGATGGTGCCATAGCCGTGGCAGGCTGGGCAGTCACGAGCGGTGGAGATCATGCCCAGTGGGGTCTGCTGGCTAACGCGCACCTGGCCCTGGCCACCACACTGTGCGCAGACGACTGGCTCAGACTTATCTTCAGAACCGGTACCGTCACAGTCATCACAGACCACAGCAGTATCCACGGTGACAGTCTTAGTAACACCAGTGAAGCACTCTTCAAGGGTCACATTGATCTGCAGAAGAGCGTCCTGACCTGGGTGGGTACGACTCATTGGGCCAGAGGCCATGCCACCACCGAAGAAGGCGTCGAAGATATCGGAGAAGCCACCACCGAATGGGTTACCACCACCCATGCCGCCGGCACCCTGTTCCTCAGGATCAATACCCTGGTCTACCAGTGCACGCTTATTAGGATCGGTCAGAATCTCATGGGCGAGGGAGATCTCGCGGAACTTCTCCTCAGCCTCGGGGCCGTCATTAACGTCAGGATGATACTTACGAGCCAGTCGGCGATATGCCTTCTTGATTTCTGCGTCGGTAGCATTCTTGTCTAGGCCGAGAATGCCATAGTAATCGCGAGCCACGTTAGTACTCTAGTCCTTTCCTAAGATTGAATTTACATAATGCGCAACGGCAGCGACCTTGGAAATAGTCCCAGGGTAGTCCATGCAGGTTGGGCCAAGAACACCCAAACCTCCTACGCCATAGCCAGTTGCAATAACGGCCGCCGTATTGAGCTGGTCATCTTCATTTTCCGAACCAATACTGACACGAATTGTACCTGCTTCATGGGCAGCAGATAATAATTTGAGAACCACTACCTGCTCCTCCAAAGCCTCAAGAATTGTTGGTGCACTGGAAAGATGCGCAGCACCAGCAAGCATGAGCTTGTCATTAGGCACCTCAGCCAAAGTATCAACCAACACAGTGGCACAACGGCGAAGAGCATCAGCCAGTGGAGTCCCCACTGGCACAAGACACTCAATGCCGAGAAGAGTTGGGCGCACAGCATCCAGCCCCTGATCGACCAAGGCATTGTTTAGAACATCCCGCAGGGAAAGAACCAAAGATTCATTCACTGGCTTTTCGAGTTCCACATTGCGCTGATCCACACGGCCAGTATTCATGACCACAATCAACAGAAGCCTGGTTGGACTAAGGGAGACCACCTCAATATGGCGAATCTTGCTTTTGTCCATGGCCGGGAGTTGAACTGCGGCTGCTTGGTGAGTGAGCTGGCTCAAAAGACGAACTGCACGTTGAAGCACGTCTTCCACATCCACACCAGATTCCAGGAAGTGCAAAATGCCCCGCACTTCCGCATCTGAGAGGGGTGCAAACTCGTGGAGGGAATCGACAAATTCACGGTATGCCTTTTGGGTTGGAATACGTCCACTGCTCACATGTGGTGAGGTGATGTACCCATGCTCTTCAAGGTAGGCCATATCATTGCGAATAGTAGCACTACTCACACCGAGATTATGCCGCTCAACCAGGGTCTTTGAACCGACTGGCTCCTGGCTTTCAATATATTCTCGCACCAGTGCGCGTAGTACTGCTTGACGCCGTTCAATAGCAGTCCGTGCCATTGTGTCCTCCTTCCACCGTGCGAGCCAACTTAAGCTAAGGCGATATCAGTAATGATCCCGTCTGCTAAAAGTCTACCCGCCGAAGTTACGCGGATACGCCTTTGATCGCCAACAGCGTAGCGCTCAATAAGACCTTCGCGAATGAACTTCTCGATGGTTGGTTGGGCAGCATCATGAATGCTGGATTCGGGAATGCCCTCATAGAGGCGCAAGCCAAGCATGAGGTTCTCGAAGTAAAGGTCCTCCTCTGAGAGAGTCTCCTGACCAGCAATGGGCAACCAGCCCTTGGCAATGGCATCCGCATATTTACGGGGCAGCTTCTGATTAAAGAAGCGTGTCCGATTGATATAGGAATGCGCACCAGGACCAGCGCCCCACCAGTGGAAGTTCTGCCAATAGCCAAGATTATGACGACATTCGCCACCAGGCTTGGACCAATTGGAGACCTCATACCAATGGAAGCCGGCATCAACGAGCAAGCTGTCGATCATTTCATATCGGGCAGCAAGCTCATCTTCCTCAATCAGGGTGTACTCCCCCTTATTGACCTTTCTGGCCATGGCCGTACCGTCCTCGACAATAAGGCTATAGGCACTAACATGGTCAATGGGTGTGCTGAGCATGGCTTCGACAGTGGCTTTCACATCATCCCGAGTTTCCGTTGGAGTGCCATAAATCATGTCGAGGTTAATATGCTCGAAGCCAGCAGCATGTGCTTCGCGCGCAGCCTCAAGGGCACGTCCCGGACGGTGAGTACGCTCAAGAACCTTCAATACATGCGGCGCAGTTGACTGCATGCCCAAAGAGACTCGAGTATATCCGCCTTCACGAATGCCCTCAAAGAATTCAGGACTCGTGGATTCGGGATTACTCTCAGTGGTGATTTCAGCACCCTCGGAAATACCGAAGGTATTGCGAATCATAGTGAGAATTCGGTTTAGCCCATCGGCACCGAGCAAGGAGGGGGTGCCGCCGCCGATGAACACTGTATCCGCCGGACCAAGCTCAGCTGATCCAAGGTCAAGGGTTCCACCTTCTACTTCAGCGCCAACCCCAGCACCCTCGACGGCAAGTTGGAGCTCTGCCTCAAGCGCTTCGAGATACGTGGCTGGATCGGCCGCAGCGGACGGAATATAAGTGTTAAAGTCGCAATAACCGCAGCGAGTGGTACAAAACGGAACGTGGATGTATACCCCGAAATTCGGTCGCGGTGATTCAGGAGCCTTCTCATTACCCATAATGTACCTAGATATACCATGAGCATGCGGTATTTATAACTCAGCTGAAGACCAAGTTTCTCCATTTCGCAGTCCTTCCACTGTTTTCTGTACTTGCTGTAGTGCTTCCTTATGTGGAAACTGTTCCTCTCCCCCAAAGGATCAAAAGGGAGAGGACAGCGCCATCAACCTATGACACGTGCTCCCACGGTCAAAGAAAACATGATGGAGAGACCGACGAAAAGAGTCAAAAACCGGCCTTCCACACACGTCGGCTGAGGTCGACTTAGCTCAAGGGTCACCAAAGCTAGGCCGTCAACAACCTAGGAAACGGGTTAGTCTGGAACATCATCCTGAAAGCCACGATGAGTATGAATGCAGGAGCGATTAGCGAACATACTCCTCCACAGCGACCAGGACAAGACCGCAGGCCTACCAATATTGGTCATGCCGAGGTGCGAGCCCAGCCGTTGCCAGCGCTCGAGAGCACGTAGCTGCCAAGGAACTAGGAACGCGCGGGGCTTCAATTCCGCAGTTATGGCGGTCGGAGTCTTTTCTACACGCCCTTTAACACGTGAATCCAACCACTTCTAGTAACTAAGCAATCCACATAAGCAAGTATCGAACACTTGAACCAGACTTAGCGGGGTTACTTCAAGTTAAATACATTTCAGAGCCGAGATCAACCTCGTTTTTTGTGACGTTAATCACATTTCCATTTCCGCAGGTCAATCCTTAAGTGCAACTAAGAAAAGGTTAATAGCTTGCAATTTTTTCATAGATCCTTATTGCGTAAATTTATTCGAATTTTTGAAATGTTTTCCGTCCGGGCTACGAAAATAAAAAAGCACCCTTAGCACTTATTTTGCTAAGGGTGCAGGTAGAAGCCTATATTTTAGGCACCGCCAGCATTACGGCGGCGTTCCACGCGGGCGAGGATTGATTCAATTCGAATGCGCTCCTCCAAAAATTTAGGCGGATTGTTGCCATGCATGCCTCGGGTGAAGGCTGGTTCACACTCCCCTACCTCTGAAATCCAGCCACGGGCTACTGCATCAACATAGCGGCCGGCATGATTGAGGAAACGAGGCATATTAAAAGCAGTTGGTTCAGCACCAAGCACTGCTGTCTGGTCAATAATCCAGTCCACAATATGCTCGCACTGGAGAAGAGCTTCCTCATGGCGACCAGTAATGGCCTTGGTCATTGCACTGACGTCCTGTGGCCCATCTGCGAGAGGGTACCAGCTGGCCAAGAGGGAAGCGTCGAGAAGCTCAGGCTCAGTGACCTCGGCAGTATGAGGCACTGGGATGCTGATGCTGCCGGCAAAACGACCGGTGGTCAGTGCAATACGGATGCCAGCGAGCTCACCAAGAATGGAGCGGGCATCAGTCACGGCCTCTTTGAGGCAGTCCTGGAACTCAAGGAGGCAATCACGCACGAGATACACATCCCAGTCACGCATGGCTTCAGCGATATGGTCGATGTGCTCAGCAACATCATCCCCAATATCGTAAACCGCCTGGGTTAGCTCGCGGTGCCGTAGCTTCGCGTCTGCTAGCTGCAAGTCCGGCTCCTTCACTGTTCCTATCCGCCAACAACACATGCAACTTTAAACCATGAAGTTACGGTTCAATGTTTGGCACGCCGTTGCTTGGATGCTACCAAGTATCAATTTTGCATATGCGATAGGAATTATTGAGGTCACAGGGCTGTGTGACATTTCTAATACAGGCAAATCCCTTGACTCGGCAGGTTTTTGGGTATGAAAAATGCCTCCACAGAAAGTGGAGGCATTCGTGAACTTGGGAGATTTTTAGTGGCCCTTGTAGATGAAGTTAATCTCCTTGGCATAGCGCTGAACCACGACATTTCGCTTAATCTTCATGGTTGGAGTCAGCTCATTTTCGGCCTCAGAGAGGTCGCGGTCAAGGATGTAGAACTTCTTGATTGACTCTGCGTGGGAGACGGTGGAGTTCGCATCATTAATGGCGTCCTGGATGAGGGCGCGCAGGGCTGGGTCGGTGGCAACATCGGAGACGGTCTTATTCTCTGGGATACCACGGCCGGCCTTCCACTGCTTGAAGGCATCCTCGTCGAGGGCAATGAGCGCGCCAATGAATGGCTTACCATCTCCGACAACCAAGGCCTGGCTAATCAGTGGGTGGCTGCGCAGGCGGTCTTCCAGTGGACCTGGGGAGACATTCTTACCGCCAGCGGTAACAATGAGGTCCTTCTTACGGCCGGTAATAACAATGTGGCCAGAGTCGAGGACTTCACCGAGGTCACCGGTATTGAACCAGCCATCCTGCATGGACTTTGCGGTGGCTTCCTCATTCTTCCAATAACCAGAGAAGAGGGTTTCACCCTTGAGCATGAGCTCACCATCGGAATTGGTCTTAACGGAAACACCGCCCATTGGGCGACCAACGGTGCCAATGATGTTGTCATTCTTGAAGTTCACGGCGGCAGCGGCGGTGGTCTCAGTAAGGCCATAGCCCTCATAGACGGTGACGCCAATGCCACGGTAGAAGTGCAGAAGATCAGGGCTCATAGCAGAACCACCGGAAATGGCATAGGCCACTTCCCCGCCCATGGCGGCACGAATCTTGGCATAGACGAGCTTATCGAAGGTCTTGTGCTTAATACGAAGGGCACGGGTTGGGCCTTCGGCATCGTCGAGAGCCTTGGAGTACTCGATAGCGACCTTTTCCGCAGCCTCAAACATGGTGGCATGGAATGGGGACTTCTCAGCAGCATTATTAGCTGCGGCATTGCGGACCTTCTCAAATACGCGTGGCACGCCCAAAATCAGATTTGGACGAGCGCGCTGGAATTCCACAGCGATAGAGGAGAAATCGGACCAGTGAGACTGGGTGCCACCGGAAATCACGAAGGCCAGGGATACGGAACGTGCAAGCACGTGGGCCAGTGGGAGGAAGGTCAGGGTGCGGACACCTGGACCAGCAATACCACCAATTGGGTGGGTGAGCAGAGCGCGCACCTGGGCAAGCCATGCGTGGTGGGTAAGGCAGCAGCCCTTTGGACGACCTGTAGTACCGGAGGTATAGACCAGGGAGGCGAGGTCAGAGGACTTCGTATTATTAATGCGTTCCTGAATCTCAGAATCAGGAATATCGCGGCCCTCAAACTTGAGGGTGTCAATGGCCGAGGCGTTAATTTCTAATACGCGACGCAGCTGGGAGTTGGAATTAGTAAGGAATGGCTTGCCGGTTTCGGTGTCCACTACCAAGTGCTTCATCATATCGGTATGGTCCGGGGTTTCGGTGATGCCGATAACGGCGCCGGAGTCCTCGATGATCCACTGGACCTGGCTCATAGAGGAGGAGCCATAGATTGGCACGGAGACAGCACCCGCTGCCCAAATAGCGAAGTCCATCAGAGACCACTCGTAGCGGCTCTCAGAGAGAAGAGCAACACGATCGCCGAGCTCAACGCCATTGGCAATGAGGCCCTTGGCCACAGCAAAGACTTCATCGGCGAATTCCTTGGCGGTGACGTCAACCCACTGGAAGTTATTTGGGCGGGAGAACATCACGCCATATGGACGGGCATGCGCCATTGCGAGCATCGCGGTCAGGCACGTTTCCTTTGGACCAATTTCATATTTAGCAGGGGTACTATACATAAAATCCAACCTTCTCTTTGCTTAGCCCATGAATGAGCGGACAATCGCGATAATAATTAGAAAAACAATCAGTGCAATAAGTGAGAGCTTGACTCGTGAATGGCCAAGGCGTTCCTTATTGCCTTTTTCCTCTGCCACTGATCGGCCTCCTTCGGCGCCAATATTAAAAACGCACATCACTGCCAGGGCTATAACTGCACTTACTACCAGCGAAAAACCCAAGACAGCAATAAGTCCGACAAAGGAAGAAAAAGCAAACATGTAGTGCTCACTCCTACTTTCTTTGACGGACTATGTACTCGTAAAAACCTGAGGAAAAACTCAGCTTCTCACTATAGTATAGCGACTAGCAGAAGAAATTCGGATTTTTTCTTAAATTGCACCGTCCAAACCACGACGGTGAAGCAGTGGCTTGATGTCCTTGTCGCGGCCGCGAAGCTTGCGGAAGGACTCGTTATAATCGCGGGATGCACCCTTGGAAAGAACCAGTTCACGGAATTTTTCGCCGGCCTTGCGGGCAGCCTCATCGGATTCATCAGCACCGGCTGCACCGACCTCAGTGAACCATTCAAAGCCATCAGCATCCAGAACCTCAGCCCAGAGGTAAGAATAATATCCGGCCGAGTAACCGCCCGCGAAAATGTGATTAAAGTAGCGGGACTTATAGCGTGGTGCCATATGAGAGTCAGCGAAGCCGTACTTCTCGAGGACACTGCGCTCGAATTCTTCCACATCGGTAATCTGCTCTGCTTCCTCAACACTGAGGGAATGCCAGGCAAGGTCGATGATGGCTGCTGCCAGATATTCGGAGGTGGCATAGCCCTGGCCCCAGGTGCGGGAGGCAAGGAGGGCTGCGATGAGATTATCTGGAATGACCTCACCGGTTTCCACGTGGCGGGCATAGTTGCGCAGAACTACTGGGTCAAGGGCCCAGTTCTCATTAATCTGGCTTGGGAATTCCACATAGTCACGAGGGACGCTAGTACCGGAGAAGCTCAGGTAGCGCACCTGGGAGAGCAGGCCGTGCAGGGCGTGACCGAATTCGTGGAACATAGTGGTCACCTGGTCATAACTGAGCAGGGCTTGGGAGCCGTCGGCAGGCTTAGGGATATTCATTACATTGATAATGATGGGCTTGGTGCCGGCCAGTTCAGATTGGCGCAGGAAGGAACTCATCCAGGCACCGCCACGCTTGGTTGGGCGTGCGAAGTAATCGGTGAGGAAGAGGCCGATGCTGGTGCCATCAGCTTCTTTGACCTCCCAGATTTTGACCTCTGGGTGGTAGCCCGTGAGCTCTGGGCGCTGTTCTACGGTGATGCCATAGAGCCGGTTGGCGGCGAAGAAGACGCCATTCTTAAGCACGGATTCCAGTGGGAAGTAGGCATTGAGCTCTTCGGCGTCGAGGCCATATTCGCTGGCGCGGTATTTTTCTTCCCAGTATGGGAGGTCAGCGAGATCCACGCCTTCGCTGCCTGCGAGGTCGTCGATAAGCTTGTATTCACCCGCAGCATTGGCAATTGCAGCTGGGGCGAGTTCCTTGAGAAGATTCCAGGCGGCATCCTTGGTGCCAGCACTTTCTTCTTCCAGAACATAGTCGGCGTGGGTGTCGTAGCCAAGGATGCGGGCGCGTTCAGCGCGGAGGCGAGTGATAGCGAGAACCAGTGGGAGGTTGGTATCACCGCGTTCCATGGAGGCCTCAAGTAGGGTTGCGCGAGACTCCTTATTCTGCAGCTCAGAGAGGGAGGACTGCATGGTTGGCAGCTCAAGTGGGATAACTGGTCCGGTTTTGCCGAGATTTTCACCTGCTGCCTTGGCGGTCTTCTTGCGACTATCGGAAAAACCATCGAGATTCTCAATGACCGGGGCTTTTGCCTTGGTGGAGGCAAGTAGATTGCGGCCGAATTCATCGCTCAGTGTGCTCAGCTGCTGGTTAATATCGGCCAGACGCTTCTTGGTTTCAGGCTCAAGATTGGCGCCACCGCGGCGGAAGAAACGGAGGTAGTAGTCGAAGAGACGCTGGGATTCCTCATCCTCAGGGGCGGTGACCTGTGCAACCCTAGCGGCAAGGGCAGGATTGAGCATGACCTCATCGCGGTGTTGGGCGAGCTCCGGAACAATAGCGGCAGAGATTTCATCAAATTCCGGACTGGAATCTGTGCCGCTCAGGTTGAAGAAAATGGAGGAAACCCAGGAGAGAAGCCTGCCGGAATTTTCTAGGGCCTCAACGGTATTGGCCCATGTTGGCTGCTCAGGGTTGGCAATAATTGCTGCTACAGCGGCTGCTTGCTCAGCCATGCCTTCTTTAAAGGCAGGAATGAAGTGCTCAGCTTTAATGGATTCAAAATCAGGAAGCCTATAGGGTGCAGCGACTTCCTGGGTAGCAAAGGCGATCAAAGGATTCATGTACAAATCCTATCACACCAAAGAATGCAGCTAGCTGGCCAAACCTAGGGATTCACGCAGTTCACTGTGGGCCAGTTGCTCACACATCCATGGGCTAAAAGCGGCGGGGACGGCTGTTACCGCCTTGAGGAGATCACGCGGGCTCACCCAATCCCAGGAGTCCACCTCTTCAGGATTTGGAAGCAGGCTGGAGTTGTGAACCTTGACCACGTAGACCGGGCAGAATTCCCATTCGCGAATACCGGAGGAATCCGTAGCCGAATAGGAGAATTCGGGCAGTGCACATTCAATATCGGAAATCTGCGTTGGTTGAATACCAAGCTCATGGACAAGACGGCGCTTAATGGCGGCCTCATCTTTTTCTGCGAAGGCCGGATGCCCACAGGCAGAATTGGTCCACACCCCTGGCCAGGTTGCTTTATGCAGGGCACGCCGGGTAATTAGCACATTGCCCGTTGGGTCAATGACATAGCAGGAAAATGCCCTGTGATATGGGGTATTAGCGGTATGAACAGTGGCCTTGTCGGCGGTACCGATTGGCTGGTTCTTTTCATCAAGAAGTACGACTTCTTCTTTTTTGCTCATCCATTCCTGCTTTCTGAAAATCTTGCTTTTAGCATAGCGCACTCACGCCGGTGCTATGGCCTTGTTTCGCTGCCCCATTGCAGGCCGGGACATATTAGAATGGATTAGTGTTTAATCTGCAGTTCTTCCGCCATAGTTCTAATTCCTTAGGACTATATAGATCTGCATCTATTTACGCTGCTCAAAGTATCATTTTCTCGTACTCTACGAGTTTTTCTTTGGCCACGCGTGTTTTACCCCGCCGAATTCGTCGTGATATTTCCTCCCTTTATGCCCTTGTGCGCATTGCGGATGAGATTGTGGATGGACCAGCAGCCTTGGCTGGTTGTGATTCTGCGGAGATTGCGCAGCTCCTTGATGATTTCGAGGCGGATTTTTTCGCTGCCTGGGATAGGGGTTTTGATACTAATCCAGCCATTGATGCCTGTGCGGATATGGCACGGCGTAATCATATTCCGAAGGAATATTTTTCAGCCTTCTTTGCTTCCATGCGCGAAGATGTGAATCCACGAGCAGAATATTCCCCTTCGGCTTTGGCCCAGTATGTTTATGGCTCCGCTGAGGTCATTGGGCTGATGTGCGTGCATATTTTCTTCCAAGGCGCTCCCCTACCGGCTGGTACGGAGGAATCCGCACGTGCGCTTGGTCGAGCCTTTCAGATTATTAACTTCCTGCGTGACTATAAGGCCGATGTCGCTTTGGGGCGCCACTATGTGGATATGGCACGCAAGGAAGAAATTACTGCGGGGATTAATAAGGACTTAGCCCTGGCGCGTCGTGGCATTGTGCTTTTGCCGCGCAGCTGTCAGCCGGCAGTACGTGTGGCCACTGCCCTCTTTCAGGCTTTGAGTCACAAGTGTGCCAAGGGGGATCCGACCCGTGGGCGTATTCGTCTTTCCGCAGTGGAGAAAGTACTAGCAATCTGGCGTTATTATCGGTGAGTGTTATGGAGAAGAATATGAAGGTTATTGTCATTGGTGCTGGTATTGCGGGTCTTGCCACCGCAGCCTTGCTCGCTGAGGCCGGCTATGAAGTCACCGTTATTGAGAAAAATACTTATGTCGGTGGCCGCGCACATTATATTGAGGCCGATTCGGAACTTGGCACCTTCCGCTTTGACTGCGGTCCAAGCTGGTATTTGATGCCCGAAGCCTTCGAGCATTTCTATGAGCTTTTGGGCACCAGCGCCAAGGAACAGCTTGACCTTCGTACCCTTGAACCGGCTTACCGGATTTTCTCCTCCGATGTGGTCGCTGATCCTCTCATTATTTCCACCGGCCGTGAGAAACTCATTGCGCAGGCTGAGTCCTTGGAACCCGGCAGTGGCCCCCGCATGGCGGCCTATTTGGATAAGGCCACCACTATTTATGAGCTCTCGCTCCGCTTCTTCCTCTACACAAACTTTGATTCATTGCTGCCCTATGTGCGCATGGAATTGGCCCGCAACCTGCTCTTTATGCTCTCCATGTTGCGCATGAATTTGGCCTCCTATGTGGAAGGCCAGTTCACCTCCCCTGTGCTGCGCAAATTGCTGCAGTACCCTGCTGTCTTCCTCTCCACTATTCCTGCCAAGACCCCGGCTCTCTATTCTCTTTTGAGCCACACAGACTTGGTTGATGGTGTTCGCTATCCAATGGGTGGCTTCTCTACCTTTATTAATTCCTTGGAAAATCTCTGCCGCGAGCGTGGCGTGAAATTCATCCTCGGTGCTGAGGCCGTCGATATTCTCTACACCACTGAAGGTAAGGACACCACTGCCCGTGGCGTGCGCATTCATGTCGATGAGGGTTATGAGAATCTTCCTGCCGATATTGTGGTTTCGGCTGGCGACCGCCACCATACTGAAACTGCCCTGCTACCGGCCAATCTTCGCACCTGGTCACATCACTATTGGGAAAAGCGTGACCCTGGTATTTCTGCCCTGGTTGGTCTCGTCGGCCTGAAGGGAAAGCTCCCGGAACTTGGTCACCACCAGCTCTTCCTCAGCGATAATTGGAATCCTGATTTCCGCGCCATTACCCATGGCACCACCAGTAAGAGCTTCTATGTCTGCAAGACCACGGCCACGGATGATTCCATGGCCCCGGCCGATTGCGAAAATCTCTTTATTCTTATCCCAACCGGCCCTGATACCCACCTTGGCCACGGCAGCCTCTACCAGGAGGACCACGTGGCCCAGGATCCCTCCGTGGAACGCATCCTCGATGAGGCCATCACTGTCATTGCCAAGCAATGCGGCATGACGCTCGCGGAATTTAAGGACCGCATTCTAATCCGCCGCAGCATCAGCCCCCGCGACTATGCTGAGCAGTATTTCTCCTGGCGCTCTAGTGCCCTTGGCCTCGCCCATACCCTGGACCAATCGGCCTTCTTCCGCGGCCATAATTATTCTTCGAAGGTCAAGAACCTCTACTATGCCGGTGCCACCTCCAGCCCAGGTGTCGGCATCCCAATGTGCCTAATTAGCGCCGAAAATGTGCTGAAAAAAATCCGCGGCATTGGAGGTACTTCTCCTCTGCCACGGATTTAAGGGATTTGAAAATTCGAAATCGAGATTTTCGAATTTCTAAATAGGTCGGTATCGGCCTACTGTGCCAACCTACCCATCCAGCTCACATTACCAATGGTGAGCTGGGCATTGCTCAGGCTGGCCACGGTGGTATTGAAGGTGTAGACCACGGTGGTGGTGGCGCCAGGACCAAGTGGGAGGTCCAGGCCACTGTGCAGGTGAACTGGGGTTGGGGCGGTGAGCTGATCGGTCGTGGTAGTTGCGCTCGTGCTGGACGAGGTCGTCGGATCGCTCAAAAGGCTCACCGGTGCCGGGGAGGTCTGAGTAGTGCCCAGGACCGTCAGCTGCGGGGTTGGCAGCGCATCCGGTGGAAGCGGAACAGTATTGAGATTCTTCAGATTCATATAGAAGACCGCGCCGCCATTATCACCATAGGTGACCTGACGAATACGCCATTCAATATTGTAACCAGGGTCCGTCACCGCATCGGTTGGTTTCGCAGCCGTGGTTGGAGCAGCCGCCTGAGTGGTATACGGAGCAGCGGTGGTGGAGCTCAAACTCACAGCTTCGGTGCTATTTACCGTGCTACTCAGCGTATCCTCCGAATCGGAAGAGCAAGCAGCCATAAAAAGAGCTGCACAGCCCAGGATTGCGGCACTGAGGCCCTTGGTACGGCCCGGATGACTTTCGTTCATAAGAAAAAATTAAATCCTCTATAGAATTTTGTGGCACTTTGCGCACACTGTCGCATTTATTTTAGTACAGTTATGTCTATGTACATACCTTCCACCGATGAACTTATCAGCCGCGAAAGCGAAAAGTGGGCCCAGTACGGGCCAAATGTGATCCCAATGTGGGTGGCAGAGTCCGATTTTGGCACCTGTCCCGAAATTAAAGAGCGCCTCCTCGAGGCTGTTCAGAATGAGTCCTTTGGTTATTCGCCGGAGCCGACTGCACTGCGGTCTGCTCTGGCGAATTTTTATAAGAACCGCTATGGCACCGAGGTAAAACCTGAGTGGGTTTTCACCGCCACTGATGTGGTGCGCGGTGTGCTGCAGAGCATTGTTCACTTCACCCGCGCGGGCTCCCCTGTCATTATGCCAACCCCAGCGTATTGGCCTTTCTATTCTCTAGGCAAGGCCTCTGGCCGCGAGCTGCTCTTTGTCCAGGCAACTGAGCACGGCATTAGCCTTGAGGATGTTGAGGCCCAGTTCAAGAAGGGTGCGGGTTCCATTGTTCTGTGTAACCCATATAATCCGCTGGGCTTTACTTTCAAGCGCGACTTCATGGTTGAGCTGGCCGAACTCGCCGCAAAGTACGGTGCGCGCGTAATCACCGATGAGATTCATGCCCCACTGGTCCTCGAAGGCACCCATATTCCAATGGCAAGCGTATCGACGACCGCCGCTGAGGTCACCATTACTGTGACCGCTGCCTCCAAGGCCTGGAATATTGCTGGTCTGAAGTGTGCACAGATTGTTTTCTCCAATGAGCGCGATGCCAATATTTGGCGTAATCTCACGGGTCCTGAGCGTGGTGGTGTTTCCATTCTTGGTCAGATTGGTTCCACTGCTGCCTATGAAGCACCATTTAGCTTCCTTGATGAGCAGATTGAATATCTGCGTTCTAATCGCGACTATATCTGCGAGGAATTGCCAAAGCTCCTGCCAGGCGCAAAGCCAATCCGCAATGAGGCTACATATCTTATGTGGATTGACCTGCGTGAAACTCGCCTAGCTGATCACCCAGCAACCCGCATCCTGAAGGAAGCCAAGGTTGCTGTTGAGCCAGGCGAGAAGTATGGTGTTGGCGCTGATGGTGGCGGTGCGGGCTTTATCCGCATGAACTTCGCGTGTTCCCGCGAACTACTGGAAGAAGCTATCCACCGTATTGCTGGACTTCAGTAATCCCAAGGGCCGGTTCCACACCGGCCCTTCACTTTTTTCACTAAAATTTTTATTTAAATTTCGGATAATTCCAGCGGTTGCCATAGAGCAAAATTCAAAATTCTGATTATTAAAGGGAAGTTTTTCGCAATCTGCGGCTGATTTGAAATACCCACGCCCGGAAGCTGACTCTATTCTCTTGTAATTATGGGCTTGATATGCCTTAATCACAGGAGAGCCATGGTACAAGCCCCCAGCCCTGTCCTACAATCGGAATTAATTTTTGAAAATTTCCCGTGACATATTAGCAATTTTTTCACGGTACAAAGCGCAGTCATAGTTCGCAATATAAGCCATAACACACTACTAAACACGCAGCTTAAACCCATTTAATCCTATTGTACGACTGTGCTACTTCCATGTAGTATGGTTGCGTGGCTAATTCAAAATCTCGGCAAAGGCGCAATTCTGGAGTGTCGATGACCGAACAGGTCATTGAGCACGTCCAGACTGAAATTCTTAATGGGCGCATGACTCCGAACGTGTGGTACAGCGTCTATAAGCTCGCAGAACAGCTCGATATGTCGCGTTCACCTTGCCGCGACGCGCTCCTCCGCTTGGAAGAAGCCGGCATTATCCAATTCACGAAGAACCGTGGATTCCGGGTGATTGAGACAACTCCCGAAGATATTGCACAGGATTTTGCTATTCGTCTGGGTATTGAGCCCGCCGCTGCTTTCCGTGCTGCCAAGTTCATGACTGAAACTGAGGTTGAGCGCGTAAAGACTATTCAGCGTGAGCTGATTAAGGCCGCTGAAATTAATTCAGCCCAAATTTTCTTCGAGTGGGATTTGGCCCTGCACGATATTATTCTTCTCTCCGGTAAGAGCACCCGTGGCCGTAAGGTCATTGACCGTATCCGCAATGGCCAGCGCCTTTTGGGTGTGGGCAATTACCCTGGTGGCCGTAGCCTCATGGATATTTGTCATGAGCACCAGCCAATTGTTGATGCCCTGGCTCTCGGACATGCCGATGATGCGGCCGATGCAATGTTCGCTCACCTCGGCCATTCCGGCTGTGTTCTCATTCGTCAGGCTCTCGACCGTGATGAGCGTTTGAGCATGCTCACCGAGGAGGAACTCGACCTCCGTACACGCCAGATTTGGGAAGAGCACACTTTGGGTTACTAAGTCGTATACCCTTTAGTGTATGAAATTTTTTCCCGCGCTTGCTGCGCTCTGTGCTATCGGTATTGCGGTAGCCGGATGCTCAGCAGGCCACACGGCAGGTTATGTGGGCAGAGATACTGCCCTCACCGCCGATTCGCCCATTGTTCTCGGGCTCTCCACTGCCCCATCTAGCTTGGATTTCACTAGAAATTCCGGGGCAGCCATCCCAGAAGCTCTCATGGGCAATGTCTACGAAGGCCTCGTGCGTATCGACGCCTCCGGTGCGGTCCAGCCCTGGCTCGCGGAGAGCTGGGATGTGGACTCTACTCAAAAAATCTATACCTTTCGCCTCAGGCATGGGGTGAGTTTTTCTAATGGGGCACCATTTAATGCGGACTCCGCTAAATTCTCCCTCGATCGCGTGCGCACCGATGCGTGGACCAATGGCAATAAGTCATTGATGAGCCCCATTGCGGATGCTGAGGTGCTCGATGACTATACCCTGCGCGTGACTCTTAGCCAGGCCTCCCAGCGGTGGCTTTGGGCTTTGGGTCTTTTCCCTGGTGCCATGATGAGTCCTAGCGGGATTGATACGCTCCAAACTAATCCCATTGGTACTGGCCCCTATACGGTGAGCAATTTTGCCGCTGGCCTTTCCATTTCTTTAACTCCCAATGAGAATTATTGGGGCCCAAAGCCAAGTAATAATGGCGTTACCCTGCGCTATTTCTCCGATGCCACTGGCGCCACCAATGCCCTACAGTCTGGGGATATTGACGCCGTTTATGCCATGCAGGCCCCAGAGCTGCTCGATACTCTCAAAGCTCGTGGTATTTATTCCATTGATGTGGGTTCCACCAATGGTGAGCTGCTGCTTTCGATGAATAATCGCCGTGCACCCTTTAGTGACAAGAGAGTTCGCCAAGCAGTGATGTATGGCGTCGATAGGCAAGCAGTAATTGATACGGCCTGGTACGGCTACGGTATTGATACTGGTGGCACCCCTGTGGCCCCGACCGATCCCTGGTACGAGAAGTCCACCGAGTACCCCTTTGATCCTGCTAAGGCTAAGGAGTTGATGCAGGAGGCTGGTGCGGTGGGCACCCATATCACCTTGGCCGTTCCTTCCAGGCCTTATGCCACTGCGGCAGCGGAAATTCTTATCTCACAGCTACGCGATATTGGCTTTGATGTGTCCATTCAGTCCGTGGAATTTCCGGCTGTGTGGCTCCAACAGGTTTTCAAATCTGCCGATTATGACATGTCACTAATTGTTCATGCGGAACCGCGCGATGTGACCACTATTTTTGGTAATCCCTCCTACTATATTGGCTATGATAATGCGGCTGTGCGTGATGAATTTGCGGCTGCTGACCAGGCCGATTACCCAACCATGGTGGCCGAAATGCGAAAGGCAGTGGACATGATTATGGATGACGCGGCAGCAGATAATCTCTTTAATTTCCCAAATATTGTGGTGCGCGCGCCAGGAATTACGGGTATCAATCCAAGTTCCCCAACCGGTACCCTTGAGGCCGCGTCCATTCGCCGGGAAGGGGGTACCTAATGACTGGATTCCTCCGCACAAGTGGCATGCTCCTGCTGCGCTTCATTCTGACTCTGTGGGCAGCAAGCATCATTATCTTCATTTTGCTGCGCATTATTCCTGGCGACCCAGCCACCGTGGCCCTCGGCATCAGCGCCACCCCGGAGGCTGTTGCTACCAAGCGCGCCCAACTTGGACTCGATGCGTCCCTATTTCACCAGTATTGGTCCTGGATAAGTGGCCTTTTGCAGGGCAATTGTGGACTTAGTATGACTACTGGACAGGACCTCTCACCCATTATTGCTGACCGCGCACAGGTGAGCTTTATCCTCATTATGGTCGCCATTGTGATTGCTCTCTGTGGCGCCATTCCGCTGGGCATTTGGGCGGGTGTGCGTACTCGTCGCGCTGATGGCATTTTTATTTCCATCCTCTCCCAAATTGGTGTGGCCATTCCTAGCTTCCTCTTCGCCATTCTTGGCATCTCACTCTTTTCGCTCAAGCTAGGTTGGCTGCCAAGTTCCGGTTGGCTTGCACCCAATACGGGCTTTGGGGCTTTCGTCGCCCGCTTAATCTTGCCTGCGATTGCCCTTGCATTGGTTCAGATGGCGATTCTCTCGCGCTATGTTCGTTCAAGTATTTTGGATGTGCTTCACCAGGACTTTATGCGCACGGCCTATGCCACTGGCGCAAGGCCACTACGTGCAATGATGCAGCATGCCCTGCCAAATATTATCGTCCCGGTTGCCACCATTACTGGCATTCAACTTTCCACTTTGGTGGCTGGTGCGGTTGTGATTGAGAAAATCTTCCTCATTCCTGGCATTGGTTCACTACTCCTTGATTCCCTGCTCAACCGCGATATTATGACTGTTCAGACACTAATTATGGTCCTTGTGGCCTTCTGTCTTTTGGTCAATATGATTGTCGATATTATCGCAGCCTCCGTTGATCCCCGCTTGAGGTCTGCCCGATGAAAAAGCTGCGCACTTCACTCAACCCTAGCCTGCTGGTTGGCGGAATTATTGTCATTATTGTCCTGCTCATGGCCATTATTTCGCTTCTGTGGACGCCCTATGACCCCATCACTGTTCACCCGGCTGACCGCCTTGAAGGCCCTGGTGTTCACTACATTTTGGGTACCGACCGCTATGGCCGTGATATGTTGAGCATGATTATGGTGGGCTCCCGGATTAGCATTCTAGTGGGATTTATCGCCACAATAATCAGCCTTTGCTTCGGTAGCCTGCTGGGTTTGTGGGCGGCCCTTGGTAATAAGCTTGGGACGGTCCTCATCCTTCGCGGCCTTGATATCCTCATTGCCCTGCCCGGCGTGCTCTTCGCAATTGTCCTTGGCGCCATGTTCGGATCGACTACAACCACGGCAATGATCGCCATCGGAATCGCCGGAATTCCGGCCTGCGCAAGGATTGTGAGAAATTCCACACGACAAATTTTGCACCAGGATTATATGGATGCAGCCACCCTTGCGGGGGTCGGAACCATGGGCAAAATCTGGCGCCATATCCTGCCAAATATCCTAGGAATCCTACTCGTTCACGCCTCCACCTCTTTTGCCCTGGCCATTTTGGCTGAGGCTGGCTTGAGCTTCCTGGGTCTTGGCACTGCCCCGCCTAATCCAAGCTGGGGTCGCATGCTGCAATCTGCTCAGGGTTCGCTCTCCTCTGACCCGCTTTTGGCCCTGTGGCCTGGGCTTGCTATCGCCCTTACGGTTCTGGGATTTACCCTGCTTGGCGACGGTCTTCGCCATTATTATGACCCCCGTTCTTCTATTCTTGGCAGGAGGAATGCACGATGAATCCAACCCTTGAAATACGTGACCTCACAATCACCAAGGGCGAGCAAGTCCTGGTCGATGGCATTTCCCTTGATATTGCCCCTGGTAAGAAGCTGGGTCTTATTGGCGAATCTGGTGCGGGTAAAAGTCTTACCGCACTGGCTATTATGGGCCTTCTTCCACAGAATCTAAGCCTCTCAGGCAGCATCATTTTCAATGGTCAGGAGCTTATTGGTCGTAGTCAAAAGGACTATGCCTCCCTTCGTGGTCGTCATATTGCCATGATCTTTCAGGAGCCTCTCACTGCCCTTAATCCGGTGATGAAGGTAGGAAAGCAGCTTCTACGTGCAATACACCTACATCGGGCACAAACGGGCATGGACCCCAAAGCTCGCGCCCAGGAAATGTGGGAAAATGTGGGATTAGACGCCGAACTTTTTGACCGCTACCCCCATGAATTGAGTGGCGGTCAGCGCCAGCGTGTCATGATTGCTATGGCCCTTTCCAACAAGCCTGAGCTGCTACTTTGTGATGAAGCAACCACAGCCCTTGATGCATTTTTGGCCCGTGGAATTGTGGATTTAATTCGTGAACTTGCCGCCAAGGAGGGGACTTCTGTCCTCTTTATTAGCCATGACCTGGCGATTTCCTCGTATTTCGCCGACGAAGTAGCAATAATCAACAAAGGGAAAATTGAGGAAATTAGCATAGCAAAACCTCAATTGGAAATTGCCTCAGATTACGGTCGTAAACTAATCGCTACCAGTGATATGGAAGCCCGAGATAACCAGGGAAAACTTTATACAATGGAAACTGTTAATTCAGTCGATTTCCCTTATATTCCTGGACATCGCTATCGCGAACCTGCGCAAATTCCAATTGGCGCGCCACTGGTTGAAATTACCAATTTAGGAAAGAAATACAAGAAATCATGGCGCCGCCCAGAGACCACTGCCGTGGAAAATATTAATCTCACAATCCGGCGTGGTGAAAGGCTAGGCATTATCGGCGGTTCCGGTTCTGGCAAGAGCACTATTCTTCAAATGATTGCTGGAATTGAGAAGCCTACCAGCGGAAATATCACCTGGCATACGAAATCCAAACCTCGTATTTCCATGATTTTCCAGGACCCATACTCCTCTTTGGACCCACGCCGAACGGTTGGCGAAAGTATCGCCGAAGGCCTAGGTCATCGCGATAACACGGTGATTAAAAAAGCCCTTGAAGACGTAGGTATTGAAAGCTCCGCTGCCAGCAGATATCCTCATGAATTCTCTGGCGGTCAGCGCCAACGCATTAGTATCGCTCGTGCTTTAGTGAGTAAACCAGATATAATACTTGCGGACGAAGCAGTATCAGCGCTCGATGTGTCGATTCGGGCGCAGGTAATTAATCTCTTAAATGAGATATTAGCCACAAAAACCTGTGAATTCCCTACCAGTCTGGTTTTCGTGTCGCATGATTTGGATTTAATTAGTACAATAAGTGATAACGTAGCCATTTTGAACATTGGGCAGGTCGTTGAATTTGGCCTCGTTCGGGAGGTTTTTAACCATCCCAAGAGTAGTTTCACCCAGGCGTTATTGGATAGTTCTCTTCCCAAGCCTGGAGTGAAATTACCGTAGTAGTTTTATTTTGAGCAGTACCCTTTCACTTTGTTGGCGAAAGCTTTGGGTCCATCCCCAAGCCGGATTGAAAAGGAGTTTTACGTATGGCAACTCACCGATCAGCCACTCTCCGTGACGTGGCGGAGGAGGCTGGCCTCTCGGTCAGCACTATCTCCCGAGCCCTCGCTGGTAACCCTGTTATTCCAGAGGAGACCCAGGAGCGTGCGCGTAAGGCAGCTGCCAAGCTGAATTACCGACCAAACGCTCAGGCTCGTGCGCTTCGTAGCGCCCGTACTAATACCATTGGTTTGATCGTGCCGAATATGCTTAATCAGTACTTTGCGGAATTGGCTACCTCTATTCAGAGCAGCGCAGTGAATGCTCAGCTCTGCACTTTAATCGCCAATACCAATGATGACCCAGAGCAGCTCAAGCGAGCTCTCGAGGTCATGGAGGACCAGCGCGTAGATGGATTGATCGTTGTTCCACATGCCGGTGCTGAGGAAGCTATTAATAACCTTCGAGCCAAGGGTGTCCCTGTCATTCTCTTCGATCGCCACCTCAATGGTTGCGATGCACCAGCCGTTATCTCTAACCCAGAGCCAGGTCTGCGTGCAGCTCTTACCCAGCTTAAGGAGAATGGCCACTCCCGTATTGGTTATCTGACTGGCCCATCTGACACCTCTACCGGTGTTGAGCGCCGTCAGACCGTCGAGGATCTTAGCAATGAGTTCGGTGGCATTGACCTTGTCATTGCCGAAGGTGGCTACCTTCTTGAAGACGGCCTCGCTGCTGCAGACAAGCTTCTCGATGCTAAGGTAACCGCAATTATTGCAGGTGATTCCATGATGACGCTGGGTGCCCTCCAGGCATGCCACGCTCGTAAGTTGGAAATCGGCGAGGAAATTTCCGTTGTCGGCTTCGACAATTTCCTCAGCTTCCAGGTGCAGAAGCACCCTCTGACCGTTGTCGATCAGAATGTGGAGCAGCTCGGTAAGACCACCTTCGAGATTCTGCAGCACGGCATTAACCTTGCTCAGGAGCGTCGTCGTAATGCCGGCCGTGGTCGTCCAATCCCAACGGACAACACCCCTGCAATTACCTCGTTGCCAACGAGCCTCGTAGTCCGCGAATCCGTCGGTCCAGCCCGCTAATTCGCTGCAAGTAAGTGAGAGGGTCCCTGCTACTGCAGGGGCCCTTTTCACATGTCGTGACTAAACTCATATTAATTTCACACAGGTCATCGACCAAAATGTGTTTATGAGACACGTTGGCGCATTTCTATATACTCACGGTGTTGCCGGGCTAATCCTCGATACTTTCAAGGGCTTGCTACAAACTCGCGGTGCCCATTCCATAACCCGGCGCGAAATTGAAGAATTAGCTCGTCCGCAGCGTACTCGCATTGGGCAGTACTTTATCTCCATGGATGAGCTGAGGCTTATTTTGCTCGCGCGGTGTTTAAGTGAGTGGACTGATGTCCTCGCGGATTTCAAACCGCCAGTGCTTAATCGCACTAATTTTGCCCGTGGTCTTGCTCTTCAGGCTTCGGCGCAAGTCCCTACTCTTCGCCTTCTTGCTCTTGACCCTTCGAGTCTTGCGGATAATTCCCGTTATGATGCGGTGAAGCTCTTTCAGCTTGCGGAGGATACTTTCCTCAAGCAGATTCGTGCCTGCATTGATGCGCTGGACGTGCGCTTTTCTGAGCAGGATTCGGCTGATTTGGTTTATGCCATTTATGGCATGCTTGGTGGTCTGTCTTTGGTTGCCAGTTGTTCCCCGCAGATTCAGTCGGTCATGCAGGACACAAACTCACGCCGTAAGCATCCAACTGTCTATAAGGCTGCCTTCACACACATGAAGATTATGCTCGGTACTCAACTAGAAAGTATTTAATGTTTATTGCTCTTGGCACTGCTGCATGGAGTTATGGCTCCGATTCTTATTATGGCCATAGCCTCACTGCTACTGCTCTTCAACCTGTCATGAATGAGGCATTAACGGCTGGTATCAAGGTTATTGATACTGCTTTGAGCTATTCCAATGGGGAGTCAGAAAAGCTCATTCGTGATACTCTCCTCGGTCACCCACGAAGTTCATACCAACTTTATTCAAAGTTCAGCCCATGGCTGGGCATCTCAGTTGCCGAAAGTATCCGTCATAGCCTCGATAACCTTGGGACAGATTATCTTGACCTTTACTGGCTTCATGATGCCTCGAATAGCGCTGCAGACCTCCGTGAGATCAAGCCCTTTCTTGATTCTGGTGTGATTAGGGCTGTTGGTGTTTCTAACCACAGTCTGGCTGAGGTGAAGGCCGCTCAGAAAATTCTTCCAATTTCGGCTGTGCAGAATCACTTCAGCCTCATTTATCGCCGATCAGTGGATTCTGGGTTGCTCGATTATTGTCATGAAGAGGAATTGGACTTTTTCGCCTATATGCTATTTGAGCAAGGCGCACTCGCAGGCTCATATAGCGCTCTGAATCCCTTCCCTAGGGGCACGTATCGCGCTAGCCATTACAACAGTCATTGGGATGCCTTGAGGCCTCTACAAGAGCGCATAGCGGAGGCAGCACAGGCTCATGACTGCTCCCCTGCTGCGATTCTCACGGCTCAGGCTGCGAAACTCGGCATTAGTCCCATCATTGGAGCTACGAAGCCTGGTCAGATTACTGCTAGCCTCGAGGCAATGAACAGATTAAGCCCCGCTGAGGCTGAGCAGCTATATATTTGTGCTCAGCAAACGGGACTTAATCTTGCTACTGGTTGGGAAGGCGACTCTTAAATTTCCGCCTTATCCATCAGTGTGCGAATAATCTTCTCACCATCATGGCGAATACCATCGTGCTGGTATTCATTGGTGATGTAGAGCCTAATGTCGTTGAAGTATTCTGCAGTTTGCAGGGAGAGCTCATATGGCACGAAGATGTCATCGTGATAGACAGCTGCAGAGACAATTGCATCGGACTCGGCCAGGGCATCTGCGTTGTAGAGGTCTGGCCAGTCTTCCTTGGCTGCAAGCTCATTGGCCACTGTGGCAAATGGACGCAGAGCTGGGTCCTCTTCGAACTGCCATGGGTAAATGTGCTCACCGGTGAGGTAGAGATAATCCCCTTCGGTCTCGCGGAAGCCTGGTAGTTCCTTGCGCAGGCGCTCAGCAGTCCAATTGGTAGGAACACCATTGGAAGCATAGATTGGCTCGTGGATAGCTGCATAGAGTGGGTTCCTAGCGAAGCTCACCTGCTCCCCCACTGCCTCGAGGAATTCGCCGCTGAGTTTATCGCCATGAGTCTTACCACCCGCGAATGGTGCTTCAAAGAGATAAGCCAGGAATTCCATGCCGGTACCGCGTCCGAGGTTAATGCCAAGGGTGCGGAAACGGCGTGATGTCAGGCGTTCACCAGTTGGAAGAATCTCTTCCTGCCAGTCCAGGTGGGAACAAATCCTCTGAATCTGTTCTTCAATACCCTCGTACTTGCGGTAGAAAATTCGGCTACGGCGTTCGACCTTGTCATAGGTGGCGCGATAAATCTCTTCAGGAGTATTGAAGGCACCTGGGATGCCGCCGGTCATAAATGCACGGTCGACATTATATGGGTACATGCTCAGATACGTGGTGATGATAAAACCACCGAAGCTCTGGCCAAAGAGGTTAAGTCGTGAAAGGCGGAAGAATTCACGAATGTGCTCAAGGTCGCGGGCGATATTATCGGCACGGAGCTGCGAGAGGTGCCATGTAGTAATCAGCTCCGGGGTGAATTGGTCAATACGCGTGGAACGGCCCGTACCGCGCTGGTCTAGAAGCAAAACTCTATAGCGTTCAAGGAAGGGCTTTAACCATCCTGAGTCACTAACTGGACGCGGGGATGCAATACCTGGGCCGCCTTGAAGGTAGACCAACATTGGCTTGTCTTCATTGCCCTGATAGTAAATTTCGCGGGCGAAGATAGATAATTCTCCAGCCTCAGGATTGGAGTAATCCCAGGGGACGGTAAATTCATGATTCTTACTTAGGATTTTCATAACGCTATTTTACTCTCGTATCTGTTGCACAAGCAGAAATGATGCCGACCCAAATCAAATAAAGAGTCGGCATTAGGATCATCCACGGTGCCCTCTCAGCATAGGAAATGGACTCAGAAAGAATCACACCCCACTCGGGACTATCGTGAGCCGCACCAACTCCAAGGAAGCCCAAACCTGCAATGGCCAGGGAGTTATGGGCCACGCGCGAGCCACCATGACGGACAAGGGCCGGAACCAGATTAGGGAGAATGTGGTTGCGGAGACGCGAGGTGGCAGATTCCCCATGCTCAACACCCCACTGGTAATAGGCAGATGCGCGAATGCGCTGTGTCAGGCTGAGTCCATGTAGGGTCAGTGGAATCCAGGCAACGAGAATAACGGCAAGGGCTGCGGTGAAGTTAGAGCTGTGCAGGATGCCTGCAAGTAAAGGGCCGAGAAGTACTGCGGGGATAGAATTCAGTGCCTGGGCGATATGGGAGATATATGGTCCGATTGGCGCCCAGAGGCAAAGAAGCAGACTAATGGCTACACAGATGGCGGTCACAATAAAGCCAACGCCCACTGTGTAGGCAAAGCCGTGGGCGATTCTTTCGAGAATGTCTCGGCCAAGCTGATCGGTACCAAAGAGGTGTGCTGCTGATGGTGACTGAAGCCGCTGCTTAGCATTGATGGTCGCCTGGCCATGAACATAACCGTAAATAAGTGGGAGCAGCGGAAGACCAAGGATAATCCAGCCCCAGGTCATGCGTGGCAGTCGGCGGGTACGCATTGAAGCCGAGGCTGCTTCATTCCTGGAGCTAAAGAAGGCTGCGAGGCTTCCTACGATAATGCCCAAGCACAGGACAAAGAGGCTGATTACCTGAAGAACTGGAATGTCCTGGTTAAGCGCTGCGGTTAGCGCATTGGTGCCCAAGCCCTTGATATTGAAGGTGCGCTCGACCAGTGCTGTAGAGGCCAAAAGACCAATAAAGAAAATGGCAATCTGTGGTGCGAGAACCGCCACTGTTTCGCGGATAATTGCGAGTGCCAGGGCCTTGTGTGGGAACTGATTCAAGCGCCAGTTATGTACCCATTCTTGCTCGCCAACTTCATCAACGCTGATGAGGGTAATTCGACCAAGCAAGCCACCGGCGGGAATAGCAAGTGCAAGAACCGGTCCAATGCTCAAGCCAGTCGTGGCGATCATTCGCCAATGCACCGCAAAGATAATTGCAATTCCCACTGCAAGAACAAACTCAGGCAGGGCTGCGATAATGGCGATTGGCAGCACATGCCAGGTGCTACTCCTCCGACCTCGAATAATTGCCCGGATGCGTGGCGCTGCAATGAGCATGGCGATAAGCACCGCGATAAGTGTGGCACTGCCTGCAAGAATGAGTGTTTGGGTGAAACCACTGAAGGCCACGTCATAGGCGCTGCGGGATGGGTCCACCCAACTGCGGCCCATATGTCCACTAAGAATCTGTGTGATGGACTGCCAGGTATTTTCTGGCAGGCCGAGTTCTTCTCTCAGAGCGGCAAGGGTCTGTGCGTCCGGTGCGCGCTCTGCTTCCCTGGCACGGAATACGACAAGGGCGAGGTCACGGTGACCGATAAAAGGTAAGCTGGCCACCGCGATAATCGCCAGAACAATGAGAACAGGGATTGTTAATAGAGAACTAAAATTACGCAGTTTCATTCGTGATCAGGCGACGCTCATAGGGGTCAAGATAGAGGTTTGCGACCTTGGAGTCCTGGGCAATCAGGCCCTGGTTCACCGCGATTGGCACAACAGCGTGATCAGCGATGATGTCCGCTCCGATGGTGGATGCTGTCATGAAGCGGTCCTGGGTATCGCTCTTGCCCAGAGCCTCATTGATGCGGGCATCTATAGTCTGGTTGCAGTAGTGCGAGAGGTTATAGCTACCGGTGCAGGAGAAATCACTGTTCAGATAGTTGACCACATCGCCAGATGCAAGCTGGTAGTTGCGGGAGCCAAGGACAATATCGAAGTCACCATTGAGGAAGTGTGGTTCCTGGGTCTTGTAATCTGCCACAGAAATATTCACCGTGTAGCCAACAGTGCGTAGCTGATCGGCAAGCAAGGAAGCAGCTTCACCCAGTTCGGCACGGTCGGTATAAGTGCCGATAGTGATTGGAGTTGAGGTGGCCTCCGGCGCAACATCAACAGATGGAATGATGCCGGATGGGGTGCGGAAGGCATTCCACTGGGAGTTCGGGTTGAAGAGGCCATTATCAGCAGAGCTTGCATGGCCCTCATAAGCAGTGGCAATGATGGAGTCACCGTCGACAATGCCTGCTGCACGGGCACGTTGCGCAGGGTCGGTGAATACGCCCTTGGCGGTGTTGAAGTAGGCCAGGGTCGTTCGTGGGATGTCATAGGAGTCGATGGTGTAATCTCCGAGCTGTGGAAGCTGGTTTACCGGGGCTGAGGTAATGGCCTTCACTTCCCCGCTACGCAGCGCATTAGCACGGGTAGTGCCATCAGTAATGAACTTTGCAGTGTAGTGGTCAAGCTTGGCCTTGCCACCCCAGTAGTCATTGAAAGCGGTCAGCTCAGCCTGAGATGCATCAAGGCTGCCGAGGCTGAATGGGCCGGTGCCGGAATTGTCATTATCCAGAATCACAGTGCCAGGATCGGAGAAGCGCTGCGCCAGGATTGGGTCGGCAACATTGCTGGTGACATCCACGGTGTTGTCACCGCTAATGCTGAAACTGAGAGTGTTCTTACCAAGACCTGGAGGGCGGGTCGTCGCATTGTAGGCGCGGTTGAGGGAGTCCACCACCGCTTGTGGAGTGACCATCGTGCCATTTTGGAACTTCACACCAGAGCGAAGAACAAATCGCACGGTATTTGGGCTGGTCTGTGAGTAGCTCTGTGCCAACCATGGCTGTGGAAGGCCATCCTTGTCCAGGGCGACCAGGGTTTCGCCAATACCCAGCCTGGTCAGGTAAGTTGCGTCATCAGAAAATGGGGAAAATGAGGCAACTGGGGTGAAGGGAAATGCGATGGCAAATTCCTTGTTATCCTGCTTATTTCCGCAGGCAGTGAGTGTGAAACTCAGGGCTACGGCAGCGCCTGCTAGGGCCAGAATCTTACGCATAATTATTCCTCCTGGACATGCCAATTGCAGATAAGAAAAGAACGAGAGTGAGGAACAGCCATGGGTAGACGGATGCTCCTGGAAAAGAATCGAATAGCCAGCCGACGATGGCCGAGACGATAAGTACTGCGAATCCACCAACGGAGTTAAGGAATCCGAAGTAGGTACCAAGGTGCTGTTCGCCACAGAGATGGCCAACACAATCCCTGGCGATTGGAATGGCAATCATCTGACCTGCGTGTAGCAAGATGAGCATTCCAATAACCGATAGATACGGGATAGTGACTGACTGAAGCACAGCGACGAAGAGGAAAGCCACGGCTTGGAGGCCAAAGCCCACAGCAAGACATAGCTGTTTCGACATCTTGCGGGTTAGTACCGTGATTGGGTACTGGCACAGGCTGACATAGACGCTGGCAAAGATGAAGAAGACAGCTACTGTTTCCTCGCCACCAGAGCCGAGGCGTACAAGCTCATGCGGCATAGCAAGGTACTGCATGTTGTAGGCAACGAGGCCGGTGGAATAGCACAAAGCGAAGAGCAGGAACTCCCAATTGCGCAGTACATGGCTATAGCCATCCAGAATGGACTTCTTCTTTTCGGTCTGGACCGCTGGGAAAATCAGTGCGTGGCCGAGGAACAGCAGGGCGAAGATACCTGCGGCAACAAAGCAGGCTTTCTCAAAGCCAAAGGGGATAATAATCGCACCAAGCACCGGGCCCGAGAGCGCACCGATTCGACCAACGGTGGTATCCAAAGCAAAGACACGAGTACGGGACATAATCCCCTGCTCTTCTACCTGCTTACCGCTAAAGGCGAGCGCTGCGTCGGCGGCTGGCGAGAAGAGGGCTGCGGCAAAGCCAATGAGTATTACCCCGACAATCATCATGGCCACTGAATGAGCCATGGCAATAACGAGGAAGCCGATCACGCGGATAACAATGCCAGTCAGTAGAACGGGCTTGACTCCAAACTTATCAGCGAGGCCACCACCAAGGAAGAACATACCTTGCTGGGTGAAGGTACGTAGACCAAGGACAAAGCCGATCATTGCAGCAGAAGCGCCAATAGAGGTACTCATGTAAGTGGCGAGGAATGGCACCACCAGGTAGAAGCCCACATTGAAGAAGAGTTGGGTGAGCAACAATAGCTGAACTGGAAGCGGCAGCCTGAAAACAGCTGGTGTAAATAGCTTTTTCGCAGTTTGTTCCACGCTATCCCTTCCCTTCTAGTTCCTTATAGGCTTCAACCAAGCTGGCGCGCCCTGGGTATGCACCCTCAGTATTCCACAGCGCTGGACCGGGTCCACACTCAGCTAATATTCCAACCTGCTCTGGCTTTTTATCGACAAAGAACCAAATATCAGCCCAGTTGGCTGCTGCCTCAAGATTATGCGTGACCAGAATGACTGGGGAGGGATACCGCTTCAAGTACTCACCCACCACCGATGCGGTATCAGTATCGAGGTGTGAGAGTGCTTCATCAGCAAGAATCACATCGGCATGCAGAGCAACGGCTCGCGCCACACCTACCCTGGCCCGTTGACCACCAGAAAGCATGCTTGGTTTCTTGGCCACCAGCGCGGGGCTAAGACCAAGCTGGGCAAGTTCTGAATCGCTCAAAGAACCCGTGGCGTCAATAGTCCTGCAGCAGGAGATGCGGGGATTGAGGCTGGCATCAATGTCCTGTGGAATAAGGGCCGTATTCCAGGTCTTGCCGAATTCACCTGAGCGTAGCCGGTTGAGAATAGTGGTTTTACCAGCACCGGAACGGCCGATAAGAGCAATATTCTTGCCCTGCTCGATGGCTTCAAGGAATTCTGCTGTCTTAGACATTGGCCTGCTCCTTGAGTTCCTCATAGCGGGCTTCGCCTTCGGCATTCAGGATAAGTGCTGAATCGCAGAGGTACTGTGCTGCCATGCGGTCGTGGGTAATGAAGATGACCGTGAAGCTGCGGCTAATCTCCTTGAGGATTTTGAGAATAGCGAGAGTGGTCTCCGTATCGAAGCTCGAGGTGAGCTCATCGATCACCAAAAGCTCTGGCTTCTTGGCCAGACAGATCGCGAGACCAACACGGGCACGTTCACCACCAGAGAGTTGTGTTGGGTAGCGAGAAGCGTAATTCGCTGGTAACTGCACAGATCCCAGGAGAGTTGGGATTTCTGATTTCTCAGCCCCAGCAAGCTTTAGGTGACGAGAGACAGTAACCCTAGGATTCAGGTTGCCGTAGTGGTCCTGGCCAGCCCATGCTCTTGTGAGCCCGGCGCGATGGTAATCCCCTTCAATGTTGAGGTCCTTGGTTTCACCAAGGATGAGGGAAGAGATTGTGCTTTTACCAGATCCTGATGGGCCAATAATGGCGAGTTTCTGGCCTGAACTTAGCGTGAATTGTGGAAGCTTAACTGCATGCTGGTATGCGAGTTTTTCGCCATTACTTTTATAAGTAATCAAGCATCCGGAGGTTTGAAATACTTCCACCAATCTCCTTCGGGATGTTTTTGAAAATTAATGTCATTAGAATATAGCACCAGTTTTTGCAAATTTTAAAATTCATCGAGTAGTAAAACTGATAAATAACCCTTATAGTGCATGCAATCCCACCGCCCAGGAAGTGTTCAGAAAAGTATCAGTGAATCAGATTATGCCTCAATGTTTCTACCAAGATGGGCTTCCTAAACTAAGTTTCATCAAGTCAAGAAGAATACACAGGAAGGACCAAAAATGATTAAGAAGAAGTTCTCGAAGAAGGCTCTGAAGGCCGCTCTCTATAGCGGTGCCGCAGCAGTTGCCATTGCTGGCCTCGCTGCTTGTTCTTCGGGCGAACAGTCCTCCAGTTCCGCTTCCTCCTCCACAGTAGCTACCTCGAGTACACATAGTTCGACCAGCTCCAAGGGTGACCAGGCTGCTGGCAAGGGTGGTCGTGGTGAGATGCTCACCGATGCACAGATTGCTACCCTTGCTACCAAGCTTGGTGTTGACGAAGATAAGCTCAAGAGCGCTATTGAAAGCGCACGTCCTACTGATGCTCCTGGCCAGGGTCAGGAACCACCATCAGGTGCTCCTGGTGATGGCCAGACCCCACCATCCAGCGCACCAGGTGACGGCCAGACC
>JAUMUD010000015.1 GCA_030530875.1 Corynebacterium sp. | reverse complement strand
CAGCTTTTGCAGCTGGCCTACCTGGACTCGAACCAAGAATAAAGGTACCAGAAACCTTCGTGTTGCCAATTACACCATAGGCCATCGCTGTCACTAGAAGCTTGGAAAGTTCGTCCCGACTGAGAGTTTTAACACTCTCTGTCGCTCTGAAGCTTTTCTGTTTGCTTCCCGTGCAACGAGAATTAATTTAACCACAGACTCTCACACTTGGCAAATCCGCTGGTTAGGCACCAAAAGGAACCTGCTTCAGAGCATTCTTTACACGGGTCTCAGTGCTTGCTTTACCCAGAAGTTCCATGGACTCAAAGAGAGGTGGGGAAACCTGCTGGCCAGAGATAGCTACGCGCAGGGCACCATAGGCCTTGCGTGGCTTGAGTTCCAGACGCTCAATGAGCTCAGCCGAGAGTGCAGCCTCAATATTGGCAGTATTCCAGTCAGCCTCAGCAATAGGTTCAAGAACAGCAAGGGCGCGCTCCAGTGGCTGGGCAGCATCTTCCTTGAGGTTCTTCTTTGCAGCCTTCTCATCCAGAACGAGGTCCTCATCCTTGATGAGCAGGAATTCGAGCAGATCCCAAGCATCCTCAAGCTTCTTGATACGGGTCTGAACCTGCTCAGCAGCAAAGGCGAACTTATCTGCTGGATAGTCAGCTGGGAAGCCCTTGTACTCCTCGAGGTAGGTGCGCAGGCGTGCAGCAAAGTCCTCCGGGGCAAGGAGACGAATGTGTTCAGCGTTAATGGCCTCGAGCTTCTTCTGATCAAAGCGTGCTGGGTTGGAGAGAACATCAGCCACATCGAAGTTCTTCACGAGCTCCTCACGGCTAAAGATGTCCTGATCCTTGGACAGGGACCAACCAAGCAGGGCGAGATAGTTAATCATGCCCTCAGGGATGATGCCAGCATCGCGGTGATTAAAGAGATTGGACTGTGGGTCGCGCTTGGAGAGCTTCTTATTGCCCTCACCCATGACGAATGGGAGGTGACCAAAGACTGGGGTGAACTTAGCTACACCAATGCGCTCAAGGGCAGCATAGAGGGCGAGCTGACGTGGGGTGGATGGAAGCAGGTCCTCACCGCGAAGCACGTGGGTAATACCCATCAGCGCATCGTCCACTGGGTTCACCAGGGTGTAGAGTGGCTCACCATTAGAACGGGCCACCACATAGTCCGGCTGGGTTTCGGCCTTGAATTCAATCTCACCGCGAACCAGGTCATTCCACTTCCAGGTCTGCTCTGGCATGCGAAGACGCCACACTGGCTTACGGCCCTCAGCTTCATAAGCAGCAATCTGCTCTGGGGTGAGGTCACGGTCATAGTTGTCATAACCGAGCTTTGGATCACGACCAGCAGCCTTATGGCGCTCCTCTACTTCTTCCGCAGTGGAATAAGCTGGGTAAACCTCGCCGGCTTCCTTAAGCTTTTCCAGCACATCCAAGTAGATTTCCTTGCGCTGGCTCTGACGATATGGCTCATGAGGGCCACCCTTAACAACACCCTCATCCCAGTCAATTTCCAACCAGTTCAGGGAATCAATGATGGCCTGATAGGACTCTTCGGAGTCACGCGCTGCGTCGGTATCCTCAATACGGAAAACCAACTTGCCACCAACATGGCGGGCATAAGCCCAGTTAAACAAAGCGGTGCGCACCATACCAACGTGAGGGGTACCAGTTGGGGATGGGCAAAAACGCACACGAATATCGGAATTATTAGCGTCTGACATGCTCTCCATGTTAGCCCAAAGTCCAGTGCCGGGAATAGATGTGCACCGGGTTGAGTGATGCATTGTCCTGCGGGCGCGCGGTGCCTTGTGTTATGTGAGGGCTTGCAAAACTTGCATGAATGGGGGAAGTTTTGGGCGGATTTTAAATTCTGCCAATATGTCGACAGATACAGTGAGTACCACCCTTCTGTTGGTGGTCTTCTTTTTGATGCTTTGCTGGGTGCTTTGGTCTTTTTACACTGGCACATTGCGGGGGCAATGCCTTTGCGCTTGGGAATTTGGATTGACCAGCAGAAATGCAGGGATAACATGTGCTTACGGGGGGACTAATTTATGTAGATATTAGCCGAAATGTGCGATGTGCGGTATCCTGAGCGTAACGCTTTATGCAAGCATTGTAAATTGGAATGACTTTAAGAAAAGGGGGACATCATGACTGATACGACATGGCAGGCGATCGCGATGATCATCTACGCCGTCGCAATGGTGATGATCGGCCTGCTGGCATATAACCGCACGAGTGATATTGACGACTATATGCTTGGTGGCCGTGGTCTTGGCCCGGCGGTGGCGGCACTATCCGCAGGCGCTTCAGATATGTCAGGCTGGTTGCTCATGGGTCTCCCCGGTGCGATTTATGCCTCAGGTCTTATTGAGGGCTGGATTGCTGTCGGTTTGACCATTGGTGCGTGGGTGAACTGGAAGATTGTGGCCCCGCGTCTTCGTGCTTATTCGCAGGTGGCCCAAAATTCCATTACTATCCCGTCTTTCTTGGGTTCGCGACTTCATGATAATTCCCGTGCCATTCGTGTTTTGGCCGGTGTGATTATCATGATTTTCTTTATTTTCTATGTTTCCTCCGGCATGGTGGCCGGCGGTACTTTCTTTGAGTCCTCCTTTGGCATGGACTATCACCTGGGCATGGTTCTGGTTTCCGCCGTGGTGGTTCTCTATACCCTGGTTGGTGGCTTCTTGGCTGTGTCCTGGACCGATGTGGTGCAGGGTTTGATGATGTGCATCGCTTTGATTTTGGCGCCTATTGTGGGCATTATCCATGTTGGCGGTCCGGGTGAGATGATTCGCAGCATTGATGCCGTTGATTCGGGACTTTTCTCCTGGACTGGTGGGGCCTTGACTGGCGCCACGGTCTTTTCCATTATTTCGGCTATGGCCTGGGGTCTTGGCTATTTTGGTCAGCCACATATTATTGTCCGCTTTATGGCCCTGCGTTCCGCTGGTGAGGCAAAGAGCGCGCGCCGTATTGGTATTGGTTGGATGCTGCTCTCCATTATTGGTGCGGGTATGACTGCTCTTGTAGGTGTGGCTGTGTATAAGCATGACACTGCCGCCCTGCCTAATCCTGAGTCCGTCTTTATTACCCTGGGCCAGATGCTCTTCCACCCACTGATTGCGGGCTTTATGCTGGCTGCTATTTTGGCCGCTATTATGTCAACCATTTCTTCCCAGTTGTTGGTGACCTCCTCGGCAGTGGTTGAGGATATTTATCGTGCTTTCAGTAAGCGTGAACTGGCCGCACGGGATGGTGTGCTTATTTCCCGCCTTGTGGTGGCTGGTGTTTCTATCATTGCTGCCCTGCTGGCCTGGAACCGTACTGATTCCATTCTTGGCCTGGTCTCTTTTGCCTGGGCTGGCTTTGGCGCAGCCTTCGGTCCGATTGTGATTCTCTCCCTCTACTGGCGCAAGCTCACCGTCTCGGGTTCCCTGGTCGGCATGATTGTTGGCGCAGTTACTGTGGGCATTTGGGGCAATATTTCCGGCGGCATTTTCGATATGTATGAGATTCTGCCTGGCTTTATCTTCAACCTGATTGCGGCCGTAGTTATCTCCCTTGTTACCTATAAGCCAAATCCTGAAATTGAAGAGGAGTTCGACTCAGCTCTCAAGGGCCTATAACTGAATACGAATTTTACATTTGGAAACTCTATTAGGAGTTTCCAAATGAAAATTGAATATCGGCGTTCGAATTTTCCATTATTTTTGAGAAGGGATTTCCATGTCTACTGCTCCATCCGTGGATTTCAATCAGATTGCTGATCGTGCGCTAGCTACCGCCCATAAGTGGGTCAAGGACTCGAATAACTATCCTGCTAATCGTGCAGCCAAGCTCCTGGGTGAAGTCTTGGAGGATGAAACGGGTCTGGATTTCACCGTGTCCTTTGTTGATGGTGTTATTCGCCCGGAAGATACGCAGGTCGCTGCCCAACATTTGGAGAATGTGGGTATGCAGAATCCAAAGTTCCTGCCCTGGTTCCTGCGCACCCCAGCCTATGTGGGCGGCCAGGCAAGCCGCTTTTTGCCTAAACTCTCAGTACCAACGGCCCGTAAGGTCTTTGCCAAGCTGGTCGGTGACCTCGTCGTTGATGTGAGTGAGGAGAAGCTGGGCCCAGCCATTGAGCGCCTGAAGGGCGATGGGGCCCGCCTCAATATGAACCTTCTTGGTGAGGCCGTGCTTGGTGATCGTGAGGCCAAGAAACGCCTTGCGGATACCATGCGTCTTTTGCAGCGCGATGATGTGGATTATGTCTCCCTCAAGGTCTCCGCTGTGACCGGCCCTCATAACCCATGGGGCTATGAGGAGGTCGTCGCCCATGCGGTCGAGGAGCTTCTCCCCCTCTATGAATATGCGGCCGCCCAGTCGACCCCAAAGTTCATTAACTTGGACATGGAGGAATACCACGACCTGCACCTAACCATTGATGTCTTCAAGCAGATTTTGGACCGCGAGGATCTCCTCCACCTCTCCGCTGGTATTGTGCTCCAGACCTACCTGCCCGATACCCTCAATGCTATGAAGGAGCTGCAGGAATGGGCTGCCGGCCGTGTGGCTCGTGGTGGTGCTCCGATCAAGGTCCGTGTGGTCAAGGGTGCGAACTTGGCTATGGAGCGTGTCGACGCCTACATGCACGGCTGGGAACTGACCACCTGGGATTCCAAGCAGGCAACTGATGCCAATTACATGCGCATTCTTGAGTGGTCGCTCACCCCTGAACATATTAAGAATGTTCATATTGGTGTGGCTGGCCATAACCTCTTTACCGTGGCTGCCGCCTGGGAGCTCGCCAAGGAGCGCGGGGTCACCGAGGGCGTGGATTTCGAAATGCTCTCCGGTATGGCTACCCAGCAGGCCGCCGCGGTGCGCGCCGATGTGGGCAATCTCCTTCTCTATGTTCCTGTGGTTCACCCTGAGGAATATGATGTGGCCATTTCCTACCTGGTTCGCCGCCTCGAGGAGAATGCCGCCGATGAGAACTTCATGGCTTCCATTTTCGATATTGGCACCGAGCAGGCCAGCTTTGATAAGGAAAAGGAGCGCTTCCTCAAGGCTGTGGCCCAGATGGAGGATGAGGGTACCACCCGTGTTGGCCCAAACCGCCTTCAGGATCGCAATACTGAAACCCGTGAGCAGCTCGCCTCCGCTATGAAGGATCCTGCTGGTAATTGGACCTTCACTAATACTCCGGATTCTGATCCTGCCCTGCCAGCTAATCTCACCTGGGCACGGGCCATTCGCGATAAGATTCCTAGTTCCACCCTCGGTGAGGCACTCGTTGATGAGTACACCGTGGAGGATTCCGCGGGCATCAATGCTGTTCTCGAGACTCTTTCTGCAAGCACCTGGGCTGAGCTTCCAGCCGCTGAGCGCGCAGAGATTCTTCATAATGCAGGTGTTGAGCTTGCTTTCCGACGCGCCCAGCTCATTGAGGTTGCCGGTGCTGAGCTCGGCAAGGGCCTTGACCAGAGCGATGTCGAGGTCTCCGAGGCTGTGGACTTTGCCCACTACTATGCTGAGCGCGCCAAGGACCTTGAGGTCCTCGATGGTGCCACCTTTAGCCCGGTTAGTATTACGCTGGTGACCCCACCATGGAATTTCCCACTGGCCATCCCTGCCGGTGGTGTACTGGCAGCCTTGGCTGCTGGTTCCACGGCTATCCTCAAGCCTGCTCCCGAATCGCGCCGCTGCGCTGCCCTCATTGCTGATGCTCTCTGGGCTGCCGGTGTGCCCAAGGATGCACTCGCCCTGCTCATTATTGATGATGAGAAGCACGGCAAGGAACTTGTCACCGATCCTCGCGTCAAGCGCGTGGTGCTAACCGGTGCTTCTGCCACCGCCGAGCTCTTCCGCAGCTGGGATGCCACCACCAAGGTCATGGCTGAAACCTCGGGTAAGAACTCCATTATCATTACTCCTTCGGCCGACCTCGACCTCGCGGTCAAGGATGTGGTCTCCTCTGCCTTCGGTCATGCTGGCCAGAAGTGTTCCGCCTGCTCCTATGTCATCCTGGTCGGTTCCACTGGTTCCTCCCGCCGCGTCCACGATCAGCTGATCGATGCCACCTCCTCCCTCAATATTGGCTGGGCTGATGATCTCTCCGCTCAGATGGGTCCTCTCTCCCAGGTTCCTGGTGAGAAGCTCAGCCGTGGTCTTTCCCAGCTTGGTCCTGGTGAGGAATGGGAGCTCAAGCCACAGCAGCTCGATGAATCTGGTCGCCTCTGGTCCCCTGGTATTCGCACCAATGTGAAGCCTGGCTCTGAGTACCACCTCACCGAGTACTTTGGCCCAGTGCTTGGCATTATCCATGTCAACACCCTTGAGGAGGCCATTGCTGTTCAGAACCAAACCTCCTATGGTCTTACCGCTGGTCTCCATTCCCTGGATGCCGATGAGATTAACCTCTGGTTGGCCAATGTTCAGGCCGGCAATATCTACATCAACCGTGGTATTACCGGTGCGATTGTTCAGCGTCAGCCATTCGGTGGTTGGAAGCTCTCTGCGGTGGGTGAAGGCGCAAAGGCCGGTGGCCCCAACTACCTCTATGGTTTTGGTACTCTCACCGAAAAGCCAGCCACCGTTGGTATTCCAGTGACTAAGCAGGCCCTGCGCGATGTGCTTGCTGTTGGCCGTGCCATTCTCGATGAGGAGGGCTTCTCCAAGCTCTTCCGCGCCGTCTCCAGCGATGAATATGCCGCCACAAAGGAATTCGATGTGCTGCACGATCCAAGCCAGGTCGGCGTTGAGCGCAATTACCTGCGCTATGTTCCTACCACCGTGGGTCTGCGCATTGGTGAGGGCGCCGATGACTACTCGGTTCTGCGCGTGCTCTCTGCTGCACTCGCTGTGGGTGAAATCAAGTCCTTGGCCTCCCTGGGTAAGCGCGCACCAAAGCTCCTTGCTCGCGGTACCGGCACTGCCCCATCCGGCTTCGTCCGTCGTTATGCTGGTGGCACCTATGTGCCATTTAACCTCACGGTCTCCAGCGCCAAGGAACTTCCTGCCCCACTGGTACGCATGCTCAGGCTCTACGGTGCACAAATCACCAATGAAACCATGGCTGAGTTCCACGAACGTATCAGCGCCTCCAACATCTCCCTGGATGAGCGCTGGCGTCTGATTGGTGAAAGCGGCGATGCCCTGCGCATTGCCACCGAAGGCGATATTCGCCTCGCGGTCTACGATTCTGTCCCAACCGAATCCGGCCGTGTGGAAATCCTGCCATTCGTCCACGAACAGGCAATCTCCATCACCAACCACCGCTTTGGCAACCGGACTCCTTTGACTACTCAGGTCCTGCCGGACCCTCGTTAGTAAAAGGAGTCCGGGGATAAATTGGGAGTTGAAGACTTCATAATCCTGAGCTCCCGGTTTAGAACCTAAAAGAAAAAGGCGGTTCAGTTCACTTTTCAGAACTGAACCGCCTTTTAGCTTTCGACAAGCCGGGACTATGCCTCACTGTTGAAAAGCCTAAGCCTTTTCAACAGGGTTGCGGAGGATACCAATACCTGGGATCTCAATTTCAATGGTGTCACCAGGAACCATTGCTGCAGTACCAGCAGGCGAGCCGGTGGAGATGACATCACCTGGCAGCAGGGTCATGGAGGCAGTAATATATTCCACGATCTGACCGAGGTCCATAATCATCTGGTCAGTATTGGAATCCTGCTTAAGCTCGCGGGTGCCATTATGGGTGAGATGCGCACGGATTGGCTGATCATCCTCATCAATGGCATCAAGATTGGTCTCAATCCATGGGCCGAGTGGGGCGAAGGTATCAATGCCCTTGGCGCGGGTCCACTGGCCATCAGCGAACTGAAGGTCGCGGGAGGAAACATCATTAAGGATGGTATAGCCAAGAACCACAGACTTCCAATCGGCCGCCTTGACATTCTTACATGGACGGCCAATGACCAGGGCAAGCTCACCCTCAAACTCGACCTTGGTGGCAAAATCAGGAATCTTAATTGGGGCATCAGGACCAACCACGGCCGTTGGTGGCTTCAGGAAGAGGGTTGGTGGGAGATGCTCATGGCCCTTTTGGAAGACCTCTTCTACATGGTCGGCATAGTTACGACCAATGGCGCAAATCTTGGAAGGGAGCATTGGGGCAAGGAGGCGGACTTCATTAAGTGGCCATTCTTTACCGGTGAATTCTGGGGTTTGGAAGGGGTGACCGGCAATTTGCTTGGCGGTGAGATTGTCATTCTCGCCTTCGATAACGGCAAAAGACATGCCTTCAGTGGTTGCAATTCGAGCGATACGCATAGGGGTAGTGTACACGGTTTTTGTCTACTTTGTCACACTTTTTGTTCTGAGTCCAAAGGTCTATTATTTTGGTAATCATGAGCTCAATTTCCCGCCGTCAATTTCTTGGCTTCGGTGTCATGGGCGCAGCAGCCCTCGCCCTGGCCGCATGTTCAAATAAAAATGACTCGCAGGCAAGCAGCAGTACGTCTACTTCCAGTGCCGCCACTGCTGCCCCAACGGATGCAAATAGCCAGCGTGTAGTCGCTTTGGGTGCTGGTCAGACTGCTGATCTTTTGGAATTGGGTATTTTGCCGGTGGGTATTGCTCTGCCTGATGGTGAGACTACTGTGCCTCAGTATCTGCGCGATGCCTATGGCTCTAAGTTTGATCTTGATTCCATCAAACTTGTGGGTTCTCGTACTGCCCCAGATTTTGTCGCAATTAGCGATCTGAAGCCAACTCGTATTTATGCGGCCGCTGATACTGATCCACAGCTCTTGAGCTCGCTGCGCGCTATTACTGCTGTGACTACGACCGATAATGTCCCTGCTAATTGGCGCGATAATCTTCTGACCATCGCTGAGGCTGTGGGTAAGAAGACTGAGGCCCAGAAGAAGATTGATCTTTATAGCTCCGATGTGCAGGCTATTAGCAAGAAGCTAAGCTCCCCTGCCCCTACTGTTTCTTTCCTCCAAAGCCTCAATCCTATCTTTGCTCTGGCTGGGGCAAGTTCTATGCCTGGTCTTGTGGCTGCTGATTGTGGTTTGGCTCGTCCTGATAACCAGAACTTCACCGATGCCCCAACGCACCCACTGCAGCCTGCTGATATGATTCAGGCTGATGCCCAGTGGCTCTACTATGGTGTGGCTGCTGGTAGCGTGTCACCTACCACTGATCCTACCTGGACCAGCCTCGGTGCTGTACATAATAATCAGGCTGTGGCGGTGGATTTTGACCTCTGGTTCATTGAGCCATCCTTGCTCGCTGCTAATAGCATTCTCGGCACCTTTAAAGAGGGTCCTGCCAAATAATGAGCACTCCTATTACTCCGGGTAGTCGCCCTTTTCCTATCCCCGACTACTCGGCGGCACTGGATGCCACCAAAGATGAAGCACTCATCAATAAGGCCCTGAAGGATGGCCCCGTTTTTGATGGGGATCGCCTCATCATTGCTCATCATGCCGTGCCCCTGGCCGATGAGGAATTCCTCTTCGCCTCTGTTAATGGGCTCACCGACCGCTCCCGCCTTGAAGTCGGCACCCTGCGCGAGGTCATGCCCTATGTTTTGGCTACCGCCATTAAGGCCCCGGCCTCCTTCCGTGGCTCCTATGATTTGCTGCGCCTTAGCCCACCACCTGCTGATGATCAGCGCCTGTGGTGGAAGACCGCGTTGGCTAAGCCCGTGGAATCTCGGGAAATTGCGGGCCCTGAAGCCCCATTCAATAACACCCGTGAGCCCCGCGAATACACCATCGACCACTATATCGATGAGGAGTATGGCCGCGAATTCACCTTCGCCTCCCGCCCTACCCCTGCCATTACGAATCTTCCTGGCCTGATTGTTTTTGATGGTCCCATTTTTGAAAAAACGGAACTGCTCAAATTCATCTCCTTCTGGCCAATCCCATGGGTGGCCTTCATTCACCATGGCGATGTACAAGCCCGCAATAAAGACCTGCTCTTCAACCCAGATTTCTTTGAATGGCTCGGCAATGCCCTGCCACACACCCCTGCCATTCTTGCCGGCTCCTCCTTTGGTGGTCTTGCCGCCTACTGGGGCCACCTCCACTACCCGGAGCGCTACCCTTATGCCATTAGCCTCTCTGCGCCATGGGTCCGAATGGAAGAGCTTCCTGACTCCATCAATGACCACAACTTCTACGCCGCCTCCGGCAGCCTCGAGTGGCTGATGGAAGCAAGCTCCACGCTCATGGACGAGCGCCTGACCACCGGCATGCGCTATTTCACCGGCGGCCACGATAAGTACTGCTGGACGCACGAAATCGCGAAGGCGATAAACACTTTCTTCCCCTTTGAGGTTTAGGAAACCTCAAAGGGGAAGAAAGGAAAACTTCCAGGTACGCCAAAAGGGAGATGCGCAAGCATCTCCCTTTTGGCGTAAAGCTAAAGAGTCAAGCCAGTGCAGCTGGCCCAGAGCCGGGAGCGGCTAGACCAGAAAGCAAAGCGGCGAGCTCAACCAGCCCAAAGCTTAAAGAGCTGCAACAGCTGCTGCGATGCGGTCGCCGACCTCGGCGGTCTTGATTGGGGCATCGCCACGGGTTTCAACATCCTTGGCCACTGCGGTCTCAATCTTCTGGGCATTGGCCTCATCACCAAGGTGACGCAGCAGCATGGCTGCGGAGAGAATGGCTGCAGTTGGGTCAGCAATGCCCTGACCAGCAATATCTGGGGCGGAACCGTGGACAGGCTCGAACATGGATGGGTTGGCGCCGGTGGCATCAATATTGCCCGAAGCGGCCAGACCAATACCACCAGTAACAGCACCAGCAAGGTCAGTGAGGATATCACCGAAGAGGTTATCGGTGACAATCACGTCATAGCGACTTGGGTTGGTGACCATGTAGATGGTGGCGGCGTCAATGTGGTTATAGTCCACGGTGACCTCAGGATATTCCTTGGCCACCTCATTGACGGTGCGCTGCCAGAGGCCACCAGCATTGACGAGCACATTGGTCTTGTGCACAAGGGTCAGGTGCTTGCGGCGCTTCATGGCACGCTCAAAGGCATCACGGACCACGCGCTCGACACCGTAGCGGGTGTTCTGGGAAACCTCGGAGGCAACCTCATGTGGGGTGCCCTCACGCAGGGTACCGCCATTGCCGCAGTAAAGGCCCTCGGTGCCCTCGCGGACAACAACAAAGTCAATCTCACCAGGGTTAGCCAGAGGACTGGTTGCCGTTGGGTAGAGCTTGGCTGGGCGGAGATTCACGTGGTGATCCAGGGCAAAGCGCATCTTGAGCAAAAGTCCGCGCTCAAGGACACCCGGTGGGACACTACCTGGGGCGCCGATGGCACCGAGCAAAATGGCATCATGCTCTCGCAGGGAGGCAAGGTCGGCCTCGGTGAGCAGTTCGCCATTGCGCAGGTAACGGCGTGCGCCGAGGTCATAATCGGTAACCTCAATATCATCACGCAGGGCCTTGAGAACCTTCAAGGCCTCGGCGGTTACCTCTGGGCCAATACCATCGCCACCAATAACAGCAAGTTTCATAGAATGGGACACCCTTTCTCACATTATGATACTGCCGTTAATCTTACCACAGGCGCGGCGGGCTGAATTACTATCCCGCGCTTCGTTCAGGTGTATTGCCCCAATTCTTGGTCACACCGGAACGCATCATGGTCTTGTTATTGGCGACCGTGACGAAGTCCTTGGCCACCGGGACTCCGGCATTAACATCACACGAAGCTGGTCCTGTCATAGCTATTAAATCGCATTTTTATTCTCGAATTTTCTTTCAGCCGAACACGCTGCGGCGCGCCTTCGCATAAGTTAACTATCCACCTAAAACCACCTGCGAAAAAACTTTCAAAAATTCGACGCCCGATTCCAACATTTCCGCTGGTGAAAGCATACTTCTATTCATGTCCCGAACATAAAGTAGAATGGATGACGTGGTGCTAATCGCATCACCTTCCGACCAGCGATGGAAAGGAGGTGATTGTATGTTTGAGTACGCTTTAGAACTGAAAAATTGGCTTGAGTCGCTTCGGTGCAGTGAGTCAACCGGCGCAGAGATAGGTTTCGGCCTTGAGTGTCTAGGTTTTAAAGACCACTGGCTCCCCAAGCTCTTCGGAGCTTTCTTAGGGAGAGTCCTCGTGGAAGTCTTGAAAAGGACGGCTTTGTTCGTCTGGAAGAGACGAAAGGGTAACCCCTAACCGGAACCAGAGCCACGAACTCTGGAACCGGCGTTCAAATTAATGAACGCGGGGCCCCGCTCAGACATATGATCTGAGCACTAGTATACCCTCGGGTATGCTAGAGGGTCAAGTGCCGGCGCAAGCCGGTGCTTGTGCCCGTGCAAAGATCGCGCATTACACCACGAAAATCGGGCCGCACCACCGTGTGCGGCCCGATTTAATAACTTAACTCATACAATGAGCCAACCGGCGCGGAGATAGGTTTCGGCCTTGAGTGTCTAGGTTTTAAAGACCACTGGCTCCCCAAGCTCTTCGGAGCTTTCTTAGGGAGAGTCCTCGTGGAAGTCTTGAAAAGGACGGCTTTGTTCGTCTGGAAGAGACGAAAGGGTAACCCCTAACCGGAACCAGAGCCACGAACTCTGGAACCGGCGTTCAAATTAATGAACGCGGGGCCCCGCTCAGACATATGATCTGAGCACTAGTATACCCTCGGGTATGCTAGAGGGTCAAGTGCCGGCGCAAGCCGGTGCTTGTGCCCGTGCAAAGATCGCGCATTACACCACGAAAATCGGGCCGCACCACCGTGTGCGGCCCGATTTAATAACTTAACTCATACAATGAGCCAACCGGCCCGGAGATAGGTTTCGGCCTTGAGTGTCTAGATTTTAAAAACCAATGGCTCCCCCAAGCTTTTCGGAGCTTTCTTAGGGAGAGTCTTCGTGGAAGTCTTGAAAAGGACGGCTTTGTCCGTCTGGAAGAGACGAAAGGGTAACCCCTAACCGGAACCAGACGGTGCAACTCTGGTTCCGGAGTTCAAATTAATGAACTAAGGGGCCCACTCGGATATACAGTCTGAGCACTAGTATATAAGCGCTAGTATACCCGCAGATATGCTACAGGGTCAAGTGCCAGCGCAAGCCGGTGCTTGTGCCCGCAGAAAGCTGTTTTACCTGGAAAAGCCAAAAGCGGAGACCCACGCGCCCCGAACTGGGGATGTGGGTCTCCGCGAGGAGTATCTGAGTGCTCTGAGCTTAGTTCAGATCAAGCTGTGCGGTCTTGGCATTGACCTCGGTGGCAATGCTCTCGAGCACGGCTTCAGGAACCTCAGCGTCGACACGCAGAACCAGGGTTGCGCCATCGCCGGCGGAGTCCTGGGAGAGTGCAGCAGCGAGGATGTTGATACCCTCAGCGCCGAGGCGGGTACCGACCTTACCCAGAAGGCCAGGAGCATCAGCGTAGTGGAAGAAGAGGTTGCGGCCGGTGGCACGAAGGTCCAGGCCACGGCCATTGATGCGAACAATCTTCTCCACGCGGTCAAGACCGGAGAGGGTACCGATGACGCTTACGCGCTTGCCATCATTGGTAACCACAGAAACCTCAACCACAGAGCGGTGGGACTGGGACTCAGGAGCAGTCTTCACAGTGAGGGTGACACCGCGCTCTTCAGCGATGCGTGGAGCATTCACAAAGGTGACTTGCTCATCAACTACTGCGGAGAACAGACCGCGCAGAGCGGAAAGACCAAGAGCGTCCACCTTCTCAGTGGAGAGCTCACCACGAGCCTCAACCTCAATGGCAACTGGAGCACCATCAAGCAGAGCGCCAGCAACCACACCAAGCTTGCGTACGAGGTCAAGCCATGCAGCAACCTCTTCACCAACACGGCCACCGGAAACATTGACAGCGTCAGGAACAAACTCGCCAGCAAGGGCCTTCAGAACAGAAGCGGCAACATCGGTGCCGGCACGGTCCTGAGCCTCAACGGTAGAAGCACCAAGGTGAGGGGTCACAACAACCTGTGGGAGTTCAAAGAGTGGGGAATCCGTGCAAGGCTCGGTGGAGTAGACGTCAATGCCGGCGCCACGGATGTGGCCGGACTTAATGGCATCAGCCAGAGCCTGCTCATCAATCAGACCACCGCGGGCAGCATTAACAATAATCTGGCCCTTCTTTGCCTTAGCCAGGAGCTCAGCATTGAACATGCCTGCAGTTTCCTTGGTCTTTGGCAGGTGGATGGTGATGAAATCAGCGCGGGAAACCAGCTCTTCGAGCTCAACGAGCTCTACACCAAGCTGGGCTGCACGGGCTGGGTTTGCATATGGATCATAGGCAATGATGGTGGTCTCAAATGCTGCGAGACGCTGAGCGAAAAGCTGACCAATGTGGCCAAAACCAACAATACCAATGGTCTTACCAAAGATTTCTACGCCGCTAAAGGAAGAGCGCTTCCACTCGGCGTCACGCAGCGTCTTATCAGCTGCAGGAATCTGACGAGCGGTGGAGAGCATCAGAGCAATTGCATGCTCACAAGCGGAGTGAATATTGGAGGTTGGTGCGTTGACAACCATCACGCCACGCTCAGTAGCGGCGGCAATATCAACATTGTCCAGGCCTACGCCTGCACGACCAACAATCTTGAGATTCTTTGCTGCGGCCAAAACCTCAGCATCAACAGTGGTTGCGGAGCGAACCAGAAGGGCATCAGCCTCTGGAACAGCTGCAAGCAATTCTGGGCGGTTGGGGCCATCGACCCAACGCACCTCCACTGCATCTCCAAGCGCGTCTACTGTGGACTGCGCGAGCTTATCTGCGATTAGTACTACTGGACGGCCAGTCTGGGTCACGTCTGTATCTCCTGACATGAGGTGCGTCCGTATCCGACAGGCACGACCGCGTCGGCCAGATACGGGTCCACGCCGGCTCATTGGCGTGCGACAAGCACTATTGTACCCTTCTACCCTAAAGTTTTCTAGTGTAAATCTGCTGGCTCAATGGCCGAATGCTCACTGGATTCTACCTGCAGCGTTGAGTGCCCAATGCCCATGTCTTCGAGCACCGAATTCGCTGCGCAGAGAATCTTGCAGTTTTTATTCAGATCATCAACGACCAGGTGCGCCGTGCACAACACATCTGCCCCATCCACGCTCCACAGGTGAAGATCATGTACTGCCTCTACCCCATCAACCTCTAAGAGGCGTTGAATAACCTCTTCATTATCCACATTCTCCGGGGTCCACTCCATCAACACCCTCATGGATTGGCGCAGCAACTTCCACGTGCGCGGCAAAATAATGCCCGCAATAATCAGGGATGCAATAGTATCCGCCGCATGGAATCCGGTATAGCGAATAACAAGGCCCGCCACTACAACCGCAATGGACCCGAACAAGTCACTGAGCACATGCAAATACGCGCCCTTCAGGTTCAGGCTCTCATGCTGCTTACGCACCAGCATCATGGCACTAATAAAATTGGCCACCAGACCAATCACTGCCACAATCAGCATCATTCCGGTATTAATTGGCTCGTGGCTTCCTAGCCTCTCAACAGCCTCCACCACAATCCACACACAAACCACGGATACGAAGATCGCATTAAAGGCTGCGGCCATGACCTCAGCACGCTTATTGCCATAGGTCGCCGTGGCACTTCCCTGCTTACGCCCAATCATGATGGCCACCGCCGCCAGTACCAGGCCCAGCACATCACTAAACATATGCGCCGAGTCCGCCAGCAATGACAGTGAGCCCGAAAAGATACCGGCAAGGACCTCAGCCACAAAGATGACCAAGCTCATCACCAGCACGACCATCAGCGCAGCAATGGTCTCCGGTACATGGTGGTCATGTGTATGACCACCATGGTGAGCATGATCATGACCGTGGGAGTGGCTATGAGAATGATCATGGGAGTGATCCTGACGAAGTTGTGGGTCTTCGGCCTGAGGTGCGTTCATAGAATTTAGCCTAGCCTCATTTTCAATAAAGTCAATTAAATGAAAATGGAACCCGTTCCGCTTAGAAGCTAAAGCAAAATCATTGCCACTAAGAACGGGTAATTGAGACAGTGAAATTCTTGGGGCTAGTTCCCATTCCTGCAGGTTAACCGGCACGCGAGGTTAAAAAGTGGATTTTTAACAATAAGAAAGGCACAAGGACCATCCCAGAATATGAGATTGCCATTGTGCCTAAAATCACAAGACCTTTCCTATGAGAGCGTAGGTACGGAGGCGGAGTTTTGACTACCTGAGGCCGAGGGCGGCGCGGTGTTCCTCAAGGAGGAACTTAGCATCATCCATGCGGAAGGAGCTCCAGGTGCAGTAGGTCTTGAGCTCTTTCCAGAATTTGGTGAATTCTTCGCGCAGGTCCGCCAGGACTTGGTCCTTGTGCTGCTTTGTGAATTTAAGGTCGGAACCATCGTCGCCATAAAGGTCGAGGATTTCATCAAGAGCAGGGATAAGACCATAGGCCATGCCAATTTTGACCAGGTCACCGCGCAGGCGATGAACAAAACTCATGCTGCCAGGGAAGCGGTAATCATAGATGGCGGCGAGACACGTACTTTCGAAAAGCTCACGCCACGCATCCGTGGTTTTATCGTACTGCTTGTATGAATCCACATGGGCACGCTCCGGGCGGTCTTCTTCCTCGCCGTTGGTGAGATAGTACATGATGTCCTTGTGGATTGGCATGACCAGGAATTCAAGACCATTGTCGTGAGTGGGGTTCTTGGCTGGATGGCCACCACCGAAGAAGTCCTCATCGGTGACTTCATCAGAGTCATCGAGTTGGGCGAAAAAATCCCTGAGTTTCACAAGGTCCTCAGCCAGCTGCTCGCGCTCAACATCAGGGTCAAGTGGCATGCCCTCAGGCATACCGTGGTGCTGATTGAGCACATTAGCCAGATTAGGATGTTCCCCGCCAGCCTTTTTAGCCTGGTAGAAGGACTCGGCACCGGCCTCCATAACGCGCTTGGTCAGTGGGTGTTCAGGGCCAAAGACTGCCATGTAGAGATAGGTAAAATCAGCAATGGTATCGGGGCGCGGCTCACCACTCTCAAGCCAACCAGTAAGTTCAGCCAGAACCTCCTGGAAGTAGCGCTGCCAGCGGTCAAACATATTGCCAAAGCCAAATGGCATATCCACGCCACCGGCGTGCGCCTGCATATTGAAGCCATATGGGGCGAGCACATCCTGAAGGGTCATGGACATATCAATGACCCCGATGAGGCCCTCATAGTCCATAGGATTGATCTCATCTTTGTTTTCCTGCGAATAGCGCAGAATTTCTTCGATAACATAGCTCAGGCGACCAAGCATGAGTTGAAGCTTGGCGCGCCTTTCATCACTAAAGTTCGTCATTCTCGTTCAACTCCCAATCAATAAAGGACTTAGTCAGATCCACTGCCTCGGCATAGGACAGGTCAGTATCAGCCATGAGGACATCAAATTCATCCTTGAAGAGCTCGACCCTTTGGGCAAAGACCGTATCCAGGTACTCCGGATATTCCATCGACTTGCGGCTGGCTTCAAACTTGAGGCCTTGCTCGAGCTTGGCGATGTACTCACTCTCCGTGCGGCAAATGCGCAGCAGCCCATCAAGACGCGCAATGAGGCTATAGGCGGTACCCATGGTCAGGAAGCGCTCCTGATCGTGGAGTGCCGTAGGATAGAGCTTCTCATCGGTGGCGTGGAGGCGCAGGCGCAGGGTGAGAATTTCGAGCACACCAGCCCAACTGCGCTGGCAATTCAATAGGGACTGCATTTCGTGGAGACGAACCATCTTCGCGGTATCCAGACTATCAGCGGCAACGAAGTACTCGAGCGGGTCGCGTTCATTTGGAATGAAGAACCAGCCGTCACTATCTAGCCAATTGAAGAAGGGATCTTCGTCCTCGTCCTCATCCCAATCATCCTCCCAGTCATCGTCCCAGTCATCGTCTTCGTCTTCGTCATACTCATTGAGCGTGGGGCTGTCTTCGCCGAGGAGGGCTTCAAGGCCGCTGAAGTCAAACTCCCCTGCATTGCCGAGAATCTCTTTGAACTTGGAGGCGATTTCTTCCGAATTATCCTCATCCGTGGACATACGGTCCATGGTGATGGCACTGGTAAGGGAGTAGCCATTCTTGGCCTTGATGATTTCCTCAAAAGAACTGGCGTCCCAGTTAAGGCCCAACAGGAAGTCCCAGTCGAGCTTGAGGCGCAGAGCCATGATGCCAGGGACACCATCTTCCTTAAGCCAGTCCACACTGCGGTCGCGCAGAATCTGTGCGGCAATATCCCACAGTTGGAGATTTTCTTCCTCGGTCTCCCCTGGTGGCAGGGCGTCAGGAATTGGATTTAGTTCAAAGCCAAAATCGAATAGGCAGGTGATATAGCGTGAGGCAAAGAGGAGACGGAGATTTACTGGGGTACGTTCCTCATGGATAACTGCATGTAGTACCTCGCTATCCATGTACACTACTTCTTCAATCGAGCGCTTGGTCAAGATACTGGTGCGATAAATCATCACAGTCAGCGCATCTTGCAAAGCCTCACGTGCCGTGGATTGCGGTTGATTCACCATTGCCTCCCTAATAAGCAATCATCATTTGCTCTCCAGGATATACTACGCAGCGATTGTATGCACTACATTCTAATTGGCTGTTTGCCCCCGAAAATTTGAAAAGCCCCGTTGTAGCGGGGCTTTGAGGATCACCACCAGCGGGCAGGTACGTGCCGGAAGTGATACCTTTATGCAGACCGTTTTTAAAACGAACCTGTCACTATTTTAACCTGCATGAATTGCAAACGCAAAATCCCCGTTCTACCTGGGTAAAACGGGGACTTATTGAAGGGTTATAGCATATATCCTATGCGGGCTATACGCTATCCACTAATGGAAATTAGTGAGCGGTATCGGTGAGTGGGTTCTTAACCCAGCTCATCAGGTCACGCAGCTTCTCACCGGTGGTCTCCAGTGGGTGAGCGGCCACCTTGGCGCGCAGACCCTCGAGCTCCTTGTTGCCACCCTCAACATTGGCGATGAGGTGCTTAACGAAGGTGCCGTCCTGAATATCGGACAGAACGTCCTTCATGCGCTGCTTGACGGAGTCATCAATGATGCGTGGGCCGGCAACATAGCCACCGAGCTCAGCGGTATCAGAGATGGAGTAGTTCATGTTCTTCAGGCCACCCTCATAGATGAGGTCGACGATGAGCTTCATCTCGTGGCAAACCTCGAAGTAGGCCATCTCCGGAGCATAGCCAGCCTCGGTCAGAACCTCGAAGCCCTTCATCATGAGGTCTTCCAGGCCACCGCAGAGAACAACCTGCTCACCGAAGAGGTCGGTCTCAACCTCTTCGCGGAAGGTGGTGACAATAACACCTGCACGAGCAGCACCGATAGCTGCAGCGTAGGAGAGAGCCAGGGCCTTGCCGTTGCCGGCTGGATCCTGCTCAACAGCAATCAGGGAAGGAACACCCTTGCCGTCGAGGTAGGTACGACGAACGAGGTGGCCTGGGCCCTTAGGAGCAACCATACCAACGGTGATGTTGGCAGCAGGCTCGATGAGCTTGAAGTGAACATTAAGACCGTGAGCAAAGAAGATTGCGTCGCCGTCATTGAGGTTTGGCTCGATCTCTTCCTTGAAGATCTTGGCCTGGGAAGTATCAGGAGCCAGGATCATGATGAGGTCTGCCCACTTGGAAGCCTCAGCAACGGAGAGAACCTTGAAGTTAGCTTCCTTAGCCTTGACTGCGGACTTGGAACCCTCACGGAGACCGACAACAACCTCAACACCGGAGTCGCGGAGGCACATTGCGTGCGCGTGGCCCTGGGAGCCGTAGCCGATGATGGCTACCTTGCGACCCTGGATGATCGACAGGTCGGCGTCTGCATCGTAAAGCAATTCAATTGCCATGGGTGAAATACCTTTCGGTCTTAATTTGAATGTGTTGCACCTTAATTAGGTGCTTCCCACTATATCACAGAATGGAATAAATGAGAAAATTTGTCTCACATTATGAGAAACGGCGCTTCGTTGGGTTCATCACCTTGGAGCCGCGAGAGAGCGCGACCTGGCCGGATTGAATGAGCTCACGAATACCGAATGGCTCCAGAACATCAAGCAGAGCATGGAGTTTACCGGTGGAACCGGTGGCCTCAATGACCACAGAGTCTGGGGCGACATCGATAATGCGGGCACGGAAAATCTTGGCCGCATCAACGATCTGTGGACGGTTAGTATTATCAGCGCTCACCTTCACCAGAAGCAGAGCACGGGTAACAGAGGCCTCTTCATCCATGCGCACGACCTTGAGCACCTGGACGAGCTTATTGAGCTGCTTGGTGATCTGCTCGATGGACTTTTCATCAGCATCGGAGACGATGGTGATACGGTTCAGTTCCTCATTTTCGGTAATACCGGAGGCAATGGAGACAATGTGGAACGCGCGGCGGGTGAACATACCCGAGACACGGGAAATAATGCCGTCCGCATCCTGCACGAGCACACTGAGAATATAGCGGCGGATCTCATCAGGCGCTGACATATTTACTTAGCCTCCGATTCATTATTGGCTTGGGCAGAGGAATCATCATCGAAAAGTGGGCGCAGACCCCAGGCGTACTGGATGTCACTATTGGAAGCACCAGCAGCAACCATTGGCCAGACCTGAGAGTCCTGACCGACAATGAAGTCAATAACCACTGGGCGGTCATTAATCTCCATGGCCTTCTTAATGGCTGGCTCAACCTCTTCAATCTTGGTGACACGAAGAGCATAGCAGCCCATGGATTCAGCAAGCTTCACGAAATCAGGCATATAAGCATCCTGCTCACGGAGCTTGGTATTGGAATAACGCTCACCGTAGAACAGGGTCTGCCACTGGCGAACCATGCCCAGGTTACCGTTATTAATAATGGCCACCTTAATTGGGAAGCCTTCGACAGAGCAGGTGGTGAGTTCCTGGTTGGTCATCTGGAAGCAACCATCGCCATCAATGGCCCAGACCTGCTTATTTGGCATACCTGCCTTAGCACCCATGGCGAATGGAACAGCCACACCCATGGTGCCGGCACCGCCGGAGTTCAGGAAGGTACGTGGGTGCTCAAAGTCAATAAACTGAGCAGACCACATCTGGTGCTGGCCAACACCGGCGCAGTAGATGGCCTCAGGACCAGCAAGGCGGGAAATCTCATTAATCACAAACTGTGGTGCGAGCTTGCCGCAGACTGGTTCGGTCCAACCACGTGGGAACTTATCCTTGAGGTTAATGCAGTACTCGACCCATTCCTCAATATTTGGTACGTGGTACTCGCCTTCCTTATAAATCTCAAGCAGGCGGGCAAGAACTTCCTTAGCGTCACCCACGATTGGCACATCAGCCACGCGGAGCTTGGAAATCTCAGCTGGGTCCACATCAGCGTGGATGACCTTAGCCTCAGGGGCGAAGGAATCAAGGTCACCGGTCACGCGGTCATCGAAACGGGCACCAATGGTAATGAGCAGGTCAGCACCCTGCATAGCGCCAACGGCAGCAACAGTACCGTGCATACCTGGCATACCCAGGTGGAGGCGCTCGGATTCAGGATAAGCACCAAGAGCCATCAAAGTGGTGGCAACTGGAATGCCGGTGTACTCCACGAACTGACGCAGTTCCTCAGTGGCATTGGCCTTAACCACACCGCCACCGATATAAAGCACTGGCTTACGTGCCTTGCTAATCATGCTCACAGCCTCTTCGAGCTGACGGCGGTGAGGATTAGCGGTTGGACGATAACCTGGCAGCTCAATCTCTGGTGGCCACTTAAATTCCATGGTGGCATTCTGAATGTCCTTTGGAATATCCACGAGGACTGGGCCAGGACGACCAGTGGAAGCAATATGGAATGCCTCGGCCAGAGCCTGAGGAATCTCATTGGCATCGGTGACCATGAAGTTGTGCTTAGTAATAGGCATGGTCATGCCGCGAATATCAGCTTCCTGGAAGGCATCGGTGCCCAGGAACTTAGTACCTACCTGGCCGGTGATAGCCACCATTGGCACAGAGTCAAGGTTGGCATCCATCAAGGCAGTCACAAGGTTGGTAGCACCAGGACCGGAGGTAGCAATGCAGACACCCACGCGACCGGTGGCCTGAGCATAGCCAGAAGCAGCATGGCCAGCACCCTGCTCGTGGCGGACCAAAACGTGGCGCAGCTTAGTAGAGGAGTAAATCGGATCATAGAGGGGCAGGACGGCACCGCCAGGGATACCGAAGACGAGATCAACCCCTAGCTCCTCAAGGGAACGCACAATGGCCTGAGCACCAGTAAGAGTTTCTGGTTGCTTAGCCTGATGCAGTCGGGATACGGTGGCCGGGCTTGGCCGAGTGGATTCTGCCCCATTCACGACGTATGGCTCCTTTATATTTTCTGAAAATGATGGGAAATTTGGAATAAGTTTATGCTACCACCAAAAATATTGCCTTTATCCCTTCAGTAGGAATATGCCCCTCAGGTATCCTAAGAACTATGCATTGGCAGAACCTCGTTAACTCTTTTAGTTCTTGGGTAATAAATCACGGAATCACTGTGATCCTGCTCATACTCGTTGCTTTTCTTATCCCTCGCGCAGGCCGCTATGCCGTGCGCTTCCTCACCCGCAATTTGGGTAATACTACACAAGAGGAAAAGACACGACGGGCACTGTTCTCTACCCTGGTCTACCTCATACAAATCGTGCTCTATATCATCACCTTTATCACGATTTTGCGTGAGCTTGGCTTCGCCCTTAATGGTGTGACTATCCCCGCTGCTTTCATTTCAGCAGCGGCTGCCTTGGGTGCCCAAAGCGTGGTTGCTGACTTCCTCGCCGGCTTCTTTATCCTCTCGGAAAAGCAGTTCGGCGTGGGCGACTGGGTCCATTTTCAAGGTTCCAGCGTTGACGTGCAGGGTGATGTGATCAAGATGACCATGCGCGCAACCACGGTAAGAACCTCCAATGGCGAGACCGTAATTGTGCCTAATTCCTCAGCTAAACTGGCTATTAACCGTTCTAATTCCTGGGCCCGCGCGGTGGTTGATCAACCAATCCCTGTGGTTGGTGGATCTCTCAACGAAACTGTGTCGCGCGCCACTCACGCGGCCAGACGTGCTATTCGTCGCTCTGCCATCCAACCGGATATTAAGGGCCACTTGGATGTCCTCCCAGCGACTAATTTTGAAAAGCCAGTCTCCACTGACATGCCATGGATCGTGACCGTCCGATTCGTGGTTCAAGCCACCCCTGCCCGCCAGTGGGCCGTGGAACGCGCCATTCGCTCCGCACTCATTGATGAGTTCTGGGATGAATATGGTGAGAAGAACCATAAGCCAGTGGCTGATGATCTCATGGCCGATGCTGAAACTCAGGCCATGACCGCCCAGCATCTTGCTGAGCACGGCAAGATGACTGCCAAGCACCGCCTACCAAAGGTGGATGTGGACTTTGATTCGGCCAATAACACCCACCGTCAGACTTCGGCCGCCAGTGCCGATCTCTCCGTTAATGATGACGCCGAAAATGAAAAAGAAAAGCCGGAACGTCAGTTGCTCTATACTTCCCTGCCGGGCCGTATTTTCTCCATTGGTAACCGCATCCGCCCAACCAGTACGGTGCTTATCCTGATCACCATTATTGTTCTTGTCGTCCGCATGATGGTTCCACCTGAGGAAACCACGACCACTAACACCACGGTCAGCACGAATACCAATTACACCTACGTGCCACCAACAACGAGCTATGCCCCAAGCACCACGGCACATAGCCCTGAACCACATCCAACGGCAACCCCGACGGATCCAAATCACACGGAACCAAGCACTGTCGGTTCCAGTGGAACCGACAGCCCAACAGCTGAAACCACCACCAACACCACAAACACAGAAAACCCAGGCACCAGCGCAACCGCCGTCAACCCTGGTGAGGTCCTACAGAACCTGATCGATCAGGCCACCTCTGCTATCAACCCACCGCAGAATACCGAGGCCAATAACAATCAGGCCCCCGCCAATAACAACCAGAGCAATTCCGCCAATAACAACAACACCAACCAGGGCGATAACACGGCCAATGCCAATACTGGCCAGTAAAACAAGGCTGGTCAGTAAAAGCACACCAGGTATGTGTGTACCATGCATCAACACATCTATCCGCATGCGTACACACATGCTGCCCACAAACATGACCAATACAAAGAACGGGTATTATATTCCTTATGAGTTCGACTGAGTACACTTTCCGCACCAACCGCATGCACCTATTCTCTTTCGTCATTATGGAGCTCATGTTCCTCATGGCCATCGGTTGGGCGCCAAAGTACCTCTTCTGGCTCTTGTTTATCCCCCTCATTTTTATCTATGCCGTTCTTCGTTCCTATACGGTAGTCAATGACAAGGGCATTACCGCACACTATGCCTTCAAGGGCCCACGCAGCCTTGATTGGGATCACTTTGATGGCATTCGCTTTGGCCGCGGTGGTTCCTTCGCCCGTTCCGGGAAGGAAGAATTTTCCCTTCCCGGTATCAGCTTTAATTCGCTGCCAACCCTATCCAAGGTAAGCAATGGCCGAATTACTGATGTCATTGGCCAGGCCCATGAAGCCGCAGCCGACAAGGTCGTAGTCATTCACCGTGATGGCTATCAGGTCCTGAAGAACAAAGATGAAGTCGCAACCACCGACGAAACTAATACCGCCCGTAACTAAAACCACAGAGATTAAATAATGATCCCTCTCCGCTCAAAAGTAACTACTAGTGGCCGTAATGCGGCCGGCGCCCGCGCCCTGTGGCGTGCCACAGGCATGAAAGAATCCGATTTTGGCAAGCCAATTATCGCCATTGCCAATTCCTTCACCCAGTTCGTCCCAGGCCACGTCCACCTTCGTAATGTGGGCCAGATTGTCGCCGAGGCCGTGGAAAAGGCCGGCGGTGTGGCCAAGGAATTCAATACCATCGCCGTTGATGACGGTATTGCCATGGGCCATAATGGCATGCTGTATTCCCTCCCAAGCCGCGAAATCATCGCTGACTCCGTGGAGTACATGGTCAATGCCCATGCCGCTGACGCCCTGGTCTGCATTTCCAACTGCGATAAGATCACCCCAGGTATGCTCAACGCTGCCCTGCGCCTGAATATCCCAGTTGTCTTTGTTTCCGGTGGCCCAATGGAGGCCGGCAAGGCCGTCGTTGTTAATGGTGTCGCCCAGGCCCCAACTGACCTCATTACCGCCATCTCTGCCTCCGCCGCTGAGGATGTGGATGAAAAGGGCCTGACCACCGTTGAGCAGTCCGCCTGCCCAACCTGCGGTTCCTGCTCCGGTATGTTCACCGCGAACTCCATGAACTGCCTCACTGAGGCCCTTGGCCTCTCCCTCCCTGGTAATGGCTCCACCCTGGCCACCCACAAGGCCCGCCGCGCCCTCTTTGAACAGGCCGGCGAACTCATCGTGGATCTCTGCCGCCGCTATTACACCGACGGTGATGAGTCCGTGCTGCCACGCAATATCGCCAACCAGCACGCCTTCGAAAATGCCATGAGCCTGGATATGGCCATGGGTGGTTCCACCAATACTGTGCTGCACATTCTTGCTGCTGCCCAGGAAGGTGAGGTCGACTTTGACCTGCAGGACATTGACGATCTCTCCCGCAAGGTTCCATGCCTCTCCAAGGTCGCCCCGAACTCCAACTTCCACATGGAAGATGTTCACCGCGCCGGTGGCATTCCAGCCCTGCTCGGTGAACTCAACCGCGCTGGTCTCCTGCACACCGATGTCCACTCCGTCCACTCCAATAATCTCCAAGATTGGCTGGACGAATGGGATATTCGCGGTGGCAAGGCCAGTGATAAGGCCAAGGAGCTCTTCCACGCCGCCCCAGGTGGTCAGCGCACCACCGAACCCTTCTCGCAGGATAACCGCTGGGAGAACCTCGATACGGATGCCACCACTGGTTGCATTCGTGACACCGCTCATGCATATACCAAGGACGGCGGTCTTGCTGTTCTGCGCGGCAATTTGGCTATCGACGGCGCCATCATCAAGGCCGCCGGCATCGATGAATCCCTCTGGCACTTTGAGGGCCCAGCCCGCGTAGTCGAAAGCCAGGAGGAAGCCGTCTCCGTCATCCTCAATGGCACCATTCAGGCCGGCGAAGTCCTCGTCGTGCGCTATGAGGGTCCGTCCGGCGGCCCTGGCATGCAGGAAATGCTCCACCCAACCGCCTTCCTTAAGGGCGCTGGCCTGGGCAAGAAGTGCGCCCTTATCACCGATGGCCGCTTCTCCGGTGGTTCCTCCGGCCTCTCCGTTGGCCACATCTCCCCTGAGGCTGCCCACGGTGGCACCATTGGCCTGGTCCGCGACGGTGACATCATCGTCCTCGACGTCCATGAGCGCCTCCTTGAGGTCAAGGTCAGCGAGGAAGAACTCGCCGCCCGCCGCGCTGAAATGGAAGCCAGCGAAAAGCCATGGCAGCCAGTCAACCGCAAGCGCACTGTCTCCAAGGCCCTGCGCGCCTATGCCAAGCTGGCCACCAGCGCCGACAAGGGTGCTGTCCGCCAGGTTGATTAGCCATAAACAAGTCGCTAAACTCTCTAAAGCTTAGCGACGCCAAAGCCCCGGTTGCTCCTAGTTCCTAGGATCTTCCGGGGCTTTTGTGTAGGTTTCTACCTCACCACAGTGGTGTCACGCACAAAGCGCGCAAGCAGGAAGGCTGCAAACAGGCCTGCAAGGAAGAACCTGGTAAATGGGCTTGGCAGCGCCATGCCTAGTCCAATAAAGACAAGGGCGAAGATCCCAAGTTGCTTCCACATCCTTGCCGAGGCATCAATAACGCTCAGCCATACACCGGTGCCGATGCTAAAGATGAGGCCGAAAATAATGACCAACATACTGCCCATATCCCCGAGGTTTCCACGGGAGATAAAGTCAGAGAGGTTAATGGCGACGCCAAAGGCCCCGACAAAGGGAAGCATGCGAATGAGGAAAGATGGCTGCGTCATGATGACTCCTTACGGTGCTTGGGGAGCAGTACTACTGCCCCGGTCTTAATCGATCCACCCGAGGGTGCTTGGTTTCAGGAGAAGCTCTACAAATGTTTTAACTACTTAAATGATACGGCCAAAAATGGCAGCTTGTCAATAGTTAAAACCCCTGCATTCTTTGCTTATTGACGCTCCACTATCACTACCTCGTCGCCCACAGTTCCTTGTAGTAAGCGACGCGGTCAAAGACCTCACCATCTTCCTCAGTGCGGTCGCCATTGGCGTCATACATCCACTCATTGTCATAACGTGCCATGATCGGGAACTGCTTGGTGTAAAGATAAATCAACTCATCCAGAGTCAAGCCAAAGTCCTTAGCAACAATCACGTCAATCTCAGCCAGAGCCTTTTGACGATCAAGCTCATGGCGCAGCGGACTATCCCAGGTCCATTCCTCGCCACTGGCTTCTTTATATAGGTCAGCATAGACCGCGGTGATGCAGTTGAGCTTAGCTGCCAAGACCACGAGACTTTGATTAGACGCTAGCGGCAAAGAGTCGACTACCCCGCCTTGTAGGTGTCCACCACCAAGAGATCTCAAGTAATAGTCTGTGATAATCGAGCTCATTGAACCTGCAGCCGTGAGCAGCACAGCCAAACTGAGACTACGTGGAAATGCAGACATGATTGTAAACCCATGCGCTGCCCTCGGCGGCAAAATTGCTGGATAAAGCGTACGGAAGCCCGTGTTTGCAGCCATTTCTCGCCAACCGATGCGATAAAAATCCTTGTGGCTTACGGTGTCGCCATTATCTAGTTTGATGTGCCTGTATGATTCCTCATATCCGGACTCAAGAGACGGTATATAAGCGCAAGCCGGCACGAAATCGCTAGTGACATTCAGGAAGTTTGTCTCGCTCCAGTCTTTGTTGCTCTTGAGAGTAGGGTTAGGCTGCTTGATGCATGGGGTTGCGACACCAATATGGGGTCCTTGCAGAATGACTTCATCCCAAGTTATTGGCGTGTTATATCCGTGCTCAAAATAGCCCTTTTTACGATCTGTAGTTTCGTTCCATCCTGTGTGATACAGGAGTCCTAGCTCCTTGATTTTTGGCTGAACCGCGAGTTTAGCAAGAATATTAGTGGCGGTGATGTTGATGGCGTAGACCATGCGGGCTTCGTCGATGGGAGTGCCCTCGGTCTCCACAGCACGACACCAAAGCGCGAGTGTTTCATCGCCCACCAATTGCTTACGCTCAGGGTGAGGACGTAGATCCCAGTTACCATCGGATGTCTTAGTGCCTGGGAGCTCTACGCTGCCATCGAAGGTCTTAATTCGAAGTGACTCCACTGCTGTGAGTGGATGGTACAGTGACACCATGTTGATGAATCTAGGCTCGATATCGTAGCTTGAATAGATATGACAGCCGTAGGTGACAAGATTGTGGACATCAAACAGCTTTAGCTCATTAATGAACTGAAAATGTCGCTGTAGACGGTGGTATGCCTCTTTGCGGAGGGGCGCGGCCTTTTCTTCAGTGAAGTGAGATTCAGGATGAATCAAACCAGCAGTACCAGTAGCAGAATTGACTATATCCCAACTACGCACCATAAATGCGCGATAAAGGTCGGCCTTCTGACCAAGTAATTCTGGGTAAAGTGTTGGATCATTGAGAATCTTTGACGTTACGACAGGGATTGTCAAGGCGTTAACGTAACTAGGTAGGAAGTCTTGATTTGCTAGTGCCTCTTCACGGGCAGAATTCTGTTCGGCTTGTGTGCTCTTCTTTGCAATGACCCACCATGGATCGAACTCCGCCAGAGCTGCTTGCTCATCTGTCTGTGGGCGTACCCAAGGAGGATTTCCGATGACGAGGTCGAAGCCGCCATTAGCGAAGACTTGGGCGAACATGAGCTCCCAGTGGAAGAAATTCTGCTCCGAAGCAAGCTTCCGTACAACCTGAAGCCACGGAGTATCAGCAACAATCTTCTCAACATCCTGTCCGCGTCCAGCGAATGCGAAAGCTGCATTATCGCGTTCGGCTTCTTCAAGAGTATTCCAGGTGGTGATGGTACCGAAGGAGATTTGCCCATTCTTGCCCTGGGTCTCGGGGACATACTCACCCACAATGAGGTCAATGGTTTGGAGCCATTCATCATAAGAGGGCGGGACGATCTTGTTGCCGTTATTGTCGTGTGGGGTGATGATCGACCAGAATTTCAGAGCACACCAGGCATCCATCACAAGCTTCAAGCGCTGAAGCGCACTGTTAGCATCATCCAATGAGGCTTCGATCATTTGGCGATTGGCCTGACGGTCAACAGTATCAGGCTTATAACCACGGATGTTGAAATCTCGCTCAATCTGCTTCTCTGCAAGCTGAAGACGAACGGTAGCGAACTCCCACAACTGGTTAATGCGCAGTGAAAGCTGCTCGAGGAATTCAAGTCGCGTAATGCCACTGGCTACGTGCTTAGAGGAGTCGGTAGCAGTCTTCACTGTGAACTGGCGGTTCACTTCGAATGGAGTGGCTGCGAGTAAGTCTGGCTTCGAGATAGATTTAGACCACGCATTGAGGTTCTTAATTTCATCGCCAAATCGCTTCTTCACATGAGTCTCAACCTTAGAAGTTGCAGCGCCCCATGTGGGTGAAGGAAGCAGGAAGCTATAGACCTTACCTGCAAAATCTTCATTAGCAGCGTATTTGTCCGCTGGGGTATCGAGCCAACGGAAATCTGGCTTCTTTTTAGATGCGTCTTTAGCAAGGTCTTTGGCGTTGAAGGTAGTTCGACTGGCACCAATCAGGCTGTTGCCAGCACGAAGGTGAAGTCCGAACCACGGGGCACGAAGACCCTTCACCATCGCGTCCAACCACAGAGCGATCTGACCAAGCTCTACAGCAGTGTTATTGAGGTCCACACCGTAGACGTTACGCAGGGCAATATAGGCTTTGACCTTCTGAAGTTCCTCGGGTCGGTCTTCCGGATCGAGTGCTTCGTATTTGCTTCCCAGTTCTTTACGAAGCTCTTCTTCACGCATAGTGAGATAGCGGTCGGCAAGCTTGCGAACAGCCTGGACCGCGAAGGCACCGGAACCCATAGCAGGCTCACAAACACTCAGATGCAGATAGTCTTCAGCCTTGCTGATGGCACCTTGTTCTTCGAGCACTTCAAGGGCCTGGTCAACCACAAAACTCGTGAGAACCTCAGGTGTATAGAAAGAGGCCGAACGCTCACGATCATACGAAGACTGGCGATAAACAAAACTACCCTGCGGGTAATATACTGGCATGAATTCGCCAGTTTCTGGATCAATGGAGCCGACAATGTCAGTCTTTGGGTAGCGCTTCTCATCCGCATCAGCAATACGGCACGGAATCATCCACGAGCCCTGCGAATTATCACCACCCGGAGCCACTTCGTACAGCGACTCTTCGGCGATAAAGCCCTTATAGGACATCAAGCCCTCGTAAACTTGACCAAGCTCGGTAACGCCGAGTGAGGCATACGAAATAAAGCCACGTTCAGTCGACTTGGAGGTGCGACCAGTACCTCGCCCAGACTTCTTACCACGAGCTGATTTATCACCAGGCTTAGGCGTAAGCAGCAGCTTGTTGAGAATCTTCTGCAGCGCTGAGTTAGAGAGTCCAACCTCGGAAATATACTTCGTATTCTCCGGAAGGAAGATGTCGGCTTCCACACCAGCAAAACTCATATAGTATTCGGCGAATTCGGTGGACACATCCGAGCCACCATTGACATTCTCGAAGAGAACTTCGAGGGACTGGTAGAGGTAGGTGCCGTTGTTAGCGGCGTAGTTATTCGGGCGTTCAAGAACCTGGTTAGTGAGACGGGTAAGGCCGTATCCCATGTCGTACTCATCCGTGCCCACTGGTAGAACGCCGAGTTCAGGGGATGCTTCGGCGAAGAGGATGAAGAGGATGCGGTACATGTAGCGAAGTGCTTCGCGGGTAAGCTCTTCGGCGATCTCGTCTGTATTCTCGAGGCCTTGAGCAGTCCTGCGCTGGAGCACGTCATTGCCGAGAATCTGAACGCAGTCGCGTACTGCATGGCGAAGAGAACCTGACACCTTGGCGGTGTGTTCCTTAGCGGCTTCCAGAACACTATCCCACCAGCACGAACCATCCAGGTGCTTACTCGTATTCTCAATCACAAAAATACAGGTTGCAAGGTCATTAAGACCGCCGGTCTTGGTTTCATTCTGCTCGCACACCCAGCGAATATTGACAGCAAGGTAGCGGCCATAAGGCCATGCCTCACGAGATGTAAACAACAGCCACTGACCGGCAATAACCACCGCATATTCAGGTGGGGTATCCAGAGCGAACACCTGACTCAAAGTCTTTGAAATATTCCACTCCTGCGGCTTGCCATCAACCACAACTGGAGTCAACGGCTTCGCATTAACAATGTCCTCATAGGCATCAACTGCCGTAGCATCGAGGTAAAGAGTGTGGTTGCCAGAAGCGAGATAGCCCTTGAGCAGGAATTCCTTGCAGGCATCACCATCAGTCGCAAGATCGTGCTGAATAACGCGATCCTCCGGGAAGCCCATGAAGTTGTGGAGCAGGGTGTAGAGGATACTCTGGTCATGCCCCTCGTCATTGAATTGAGCAAATTCCGTAAGGAATGGCGTCACCATACTAGCCAAGCGCTTATGAATTTCAGCGCCTGGTTCCTTCTTCCAGTACGCAATACGCTTCTTGGTCTCACCGTAGAAGGTGCCCTTCGAGTCCTCCGAAGTCATGAAATAATCCGACACGAAGTTGTCATTATTGATAATCGAATCATAAATGGCCATGGGGTCGGACCTCGCTCCTAGAGTGCAAAAGGGAAATACTCCTGTCATTATAATGACAGAACGCGAAAGAAAAGCCCTGACTCGGAGAATGAACCGAATCAGGGCTTGAGTGTGAATATTAAATGCTAGGTAGTGACTGCCAGTGGGTTAACACCCACGAGAGCTACCCAGAGGGCAACTGCGGCGATAACGCCAATCACGAAGAAAATCCACACACTGGCCAGTGGGCGCTTGGACCAGGAACGGGAGAAGTCGAAGCTCCAGCGACCTGGGCCGGTGAAGTGCAGGGCTACAACCAGGCCGAGCAACAGTGCGGAGAAAATCACCTCATTGGAAGACCAATCATGATTGATGTAATCCACCGTGGTGGTCGTTGCGGCAGCAACAATACCAAGGGCACTGGCCACTGGGCTTGCAAGACCGAGGATGAGGAAGACACCAGCGATGAGCTCAAGGCAAGGAAGCACCATTGGCATGAAGGTGGTGTGAGCAAACTCGAACTGCTGCTGCAGACCGTTGATGCCGGTGGAACCACCGAAGTGGAAGAACACTGCCAGGGAGTGAACGGTAAAGAGTGCACCCACAATCAGGCGCAGCAGGAAGATACCGAAGTCCATGGTGCCACGGCGTTCCTCAACGATAGTTGGGGCCGGTGGGGCAACCTGCTGTGGAACGGAACCTGGCAGAGTCACATTGGTTGGTGCTGGTGGAACTTCCTGTGGAGTTTCAAAGCTCAGACCCTGTGGCTGTTCTGGCTGCACTGGCTGCGCACCTGGAAGAACGGAACCCTGCGCAAAGTCACCATAAGCCTGTGGGTTAGGTGCTGGAGCTGGATTATTTGGAACTACAGGAATCTGTGCAGTTGGGTGCTCCACTGGTGGCATTGGGTCCTGGAAGATGGTGGTAGGTGCATCACCAGAGACGGTTGGGATAACCGTGGTTGCTGCATCATCGTCAGGAATCATTGGAGTATCCAGAATGGCATCATCAGAAGCGGAAACCTCTGGAGCCTTAGCCTCAGGTGCTTCTTCCTTGGCAGATGGGGTTGGGCCAGGAGTGGAAGCTGGCACACCAAACTGAGTAGTTGGAGCATCAACGAGCTCGAAGGCTTCATCGGCGAGCTTTGGCTCAGCGGTTTCTACCTTTGGTGCTGGCGCAGCATCAGCTGCTGGCTCGGTAGCTTCTGGAGCCTCGGATGCTGCAGGAGCTACCTTGACATCAGACTCCACTGGCTTCTGCTCTGGAGCAGCAGCCTTTGGCTCATCTGCTTCCTTAGCAGGCTCAGCTGGCTTCTTGAACCACCCGGAGTAATTACGGTTGGCGCAACGCGACCCGCCCGCTCATAGGCACGCTGCGTTGGGTTGGGATCCCCACCATAGGTTGGGACATCAACGTCATCGAGATCGTCTACTGGGCGTGAAGAGTTGTCATTCATGCTTAAAAGATTAGAATGTAGTGCGCTTACTTGGGATTGGCGCGCCGGTAGGGGGCCTAATTAGCCCCGACTACACACCAATTATTCACGAATTATTCAGTTGTGAGCGCAGCATGGGCGGCTTCAATGACAATGGCGGAGAGCTGCTCGAGGATACGAGACTCCAGACGCCAGCGCTGCCAGTAGAGCTCCACCTTGTCCACATAATCATCAATGAGCACCACTGTGCCAGCCTTCAACAATGGGGCCGCTTGCTGCTCCGGAAGCATGCCCCAACCAAGACCAACACGCACAGCATCAAGGAAGGCCTGGGAGGATGGAATCTCATTGACTGGCGCCGCAAAGCCTTTAGACTTTGGGCAGTAGCGGTCGAGGGCACGGCCTTGGATGGCATCATTACGACCAAAGCGAAGACCTGGAATTTGTGACCAGTCAATGCGCTCGACAACAGTCATCTGCTTCTTCTGCTGTGGGGTTAAATCCTCGAGGGTATAGCGTGCGAGCAAGCCCGGCGCGATGCAGGGGTAATAGTCCATGGTGCCGAGGCTTTCCACGATGCAGCCTGTTACTGGGGTTGAGTCACGGGTAATAGCCCCGAGTACGTCACCGCTTCGTAGCAGATGGAGGGTTTGGGACTCATCTTCAATGCGCATGCGAAGTGTAAGGCCATCATGGTTGGCGACTTTTGTCATTACCTCTGGGAACCAGGTGGCAAGGGAGTCGGCGTTGACCGCGATACTCAGTGGGATTGAGGCTAAGTGGCTTGAGAGCTGTTGCTCTGTCTCTGCCTGCAAAAGTGCCATGCGGCGTGCGGATTGGGCTAATACTTCACCGGCTTCGGTGGGGATGGCTGGCACTCCCCTTCGGACTAATACTCGGCCAGCTTTTTGCTCTAGGGCTTTAATTCTTTGGCTTACCGCTGATGGGGTAATTCCTAGGTGGTCAGCGGCCCCTTCAAAGGTACCTTCATCGAATACGGCTAATAGTGTCTGCAGGTGAATAGGATTCATGAAGCTATTCTAACGCAAATCAAGATTTCTTTATTTTACTTTAATCGGAATGTAGGCGAAACTGAAGGCATGAATGTTGCTATTTCCGGTTTTACGCTGTGGCTTTCGCTCATGGTCTCCATTGGTCCGCAGAATATTTTTATTCTAAAGACCGGCATCCGTCGCCTTCATGTGCTGCCAGTTATTGCGGTCTGCATGATTAGTGATGTGTTCCTGGTTGTTGCCGGCACTGCCGGTGTGAGCGCTGTTGTGAGCCATGTTCCTGGCTTGCTCTCCACTCTAAAGTGGCTTGGCGCAATTTATCTTCTCTACTTTGCTTATACCTGCTTCAAGGATGCAGTGCATGCGAAGGGTATGGATTTGGATACCCCCGGCACAGATATTCCTTCCCACATTGAATCTCACCCTGAAGTTTCTTCGACTTCCACTGGGCGTAGTGCCGATTCAGCTGTAGCTGTTCAGCAGCGCACCCGTAAGGCTGCTCCAATGACTGCGGCTGCCGCTGCGACTACGGCTTTGGCTCTCACATGGCTGAACCCACTCTCCATCATTGATACGGTCATGTTCGGCTCCATTGCCGCACAGAATGGTGCTGCCCAGTGGATCTTTGCCCTCGGCGCTCTTGGCGCCACCTTGGTCTGGTTCCCTGCTCTTGGCTTTGGTGCTCGTCTTCTCTCCAAGCCAATGCAGAGCCCGAAGGTCTGGCGTGGCCTCAATATTGGCGTTGGTTGCTTCATGCTCTTCATCATCTTCCGCCTGCTTTTTCTAGCCCACTAAAGTCACCAGGCAACATTCAGCAGCCACACTTCAAGCAAAACCACAAGCCTCCTTGCACAAAAAGGCGCCGTTACAGAAAACGGCGCCTTCACTCTTTCTATCCATCCACTAATCACGAACGGTATCCGGCACCCAGACCGGCGTATCGAGCGTGATGTGGTCTTTTTGCTGTGCGTCAACGGCCCTTCGATAAGAAGCAGTTTCATTGATCTGCTTGCGGTGACGCACCCAGCCATAGCAAATCACTACGGCAAGTACGAGGCCGGCATAGCCCAGTGCTGGGTAGACCCAACCAATGAGGTTCTTGAATCCTACGGCGCTAAGCACGAAGCCAAGAAGGGTAATGCCAATGAAGTAGAGGCGGAAGCGCTCCGGCTTCTTGGCACTCATGCGCTTGCCCAGTGGGTAGAACATACCGAAGGCGGTGTTGAAGATCATGCCGTAGATGACGACGGCCATCGCAAGGCCAAGAGCGGGGTGCAGGGAGTTGATGACTGCGAGCATTGGGAGCTCTTCATTGCCCACGGTATCCACGGATAGATACATGGTCATTGCGCTGATGAAGAGAAGTGTGCCAAAGAGCAGGCCACCGGCAAGACCACCACGGCCGGCCTCCTTTGGGCAGAGCATGGTACCGCCAATGCAGATTGCCATGGAGACTACCACGATGACGCTAAAGCCCACGTAGTTAATGGAGGACACAATCCAGTTTGGAAGGGTTGTCTCCACGGTGGCGGCGGATTCATCGAGGTGTGGGAAGTTCCAATCGGCCTTGAAAGCAATGTAGATCGCGGTAAGCACGAGGAAGAAGATGAGGAATGGGGTGATGCCGCCAATAATGCGGCTGGCTTTCTCCACATCAAACATGCCAGCGCCGATGATGAGGATGAGCATGAGTGTCGCTCCAACCCATGTTGGGAGGCCAAATTGTTGCTTGAGATTTGAGCCCGCTCCGGCGAACATCACAAAGCCCACGCAGAAGAGGTTGATGACTACGGCGGCATCGAGAAGTTTCGCGGTGATTGGGGAGGAGATGCGGTTAAAGACCACGGTGTGTTCGGCTGCTTGAAGGTAGCTTCCGAGTTCAAGAATGGCGAAGCCAATAATGCCCATGATGATGGCGGCAATAATGGCGCCCAGCATGCCAAGTGATCCGAAGGCGACGAAGTACTGTTTGACCTCTGCGCCGGAAGCGAAGCCCGCTCCAACAATAAGACCAACAAATGCCAGGGAAATGGTGAAAATTCGGCCGGTCATGGGGTCTCCCTTCCAAAGAATTGAAATGAAAAAGGTTGAAATCATTTTTACCCTACAAAGGCCGCATTTCATAACTTTTGCATGTGGACTACCCCCGGTGCGATTTTGTGGTGCGGATGGGCGCGGGGTAAAAATCAACGTCAGGGCAGGATTTTAAGGGGTTTATAAGGATTTAACTGGGTGGAAAGCGCTGTCAAAAATTACCCCCGGTTGATGTAAACTAAGGCTTAGTTCCACTACCTATGAGTAGCGGATGTACTTCTTCCGAGTGATAGAGAGAATTATCAATGATGCGTGTATCTCGCGGTCTAATTGCTGGTCTTATGAGCACCAGCCTTATTTTTGGCCTTGCTACTGCCCCTGCCCATGCTGATGATATGCCTTTTGGTTCCAGCACCAAGCTCATCAATGGCAGCGAACAGGCACGTACGGGTACCACCACTGCAATGCTCGCCCAGGACAATCTGAATAACTGGCATAATCAGGGCAATCCTGGCTCTGTGTATTTTGAAAATGCCTCCATGGGCTGGTCCTTTAACCAGTATGTGCGTAACTGGTCTGTGACAACCTATGAATCTGCCACGACTTATGATGCTGCGACCAACTCCACGCACCTCAACAATGGCTTTGGTTACCTTGACCCTGCTACCGGCCAGGCCTCTGTCTCCTTCCTTGGTGGCGTTGAGTACCAGATGTACTCTTTCCTCCCAATCAAGATTTACTGGGGCTCGCCAACCATCGTCCGCAACGCCAATGGCTCTGGCTCCATTGTGGCTGACGTGACCTACGTGGATGATAAGGGTAATGGTCCTGCTAATGGCCCTGCCCGCGTAACTCTGACTACTTTTGCTAACTCCGCTGTGGTTGACCATGGCAATTACTGGTCCATTGACATCACCCCGGATTATCCTGGCACCTGGCCTGCTGATTTCGTAAACTTCCTGCCTCAGGATATGCGTGCATGGTTCTACTCCACGGATTCTTCCCGCAATGCGCAGAAGACCCCTGATCCATTGAGCATCGGTATTGCTAAGACCGCTACCCCATACTCCGGTCAGATTAAGAACGACCCTGCTTCTAGCCTGGTCAATGAGGCCAATGGCTGGGCTACCGTGGCTCAGCAGAATGCCCCAATTATCGCCGGTGGCGTGCTTGGTCTTGGCGTAATTGGTTACCTCATTTACCGCCTGCTGAAGAAGTAAAAATCTCAGGAATTAGGCTGATGGAATAAAACTATTGCGCTAACGCCATTTCCTGGTATAATGTCCTTAAGGTTGCACGGGTGAAAGCAACCTGGCGCCCCAACAAGCCATCCCATGAGTTCTGTGTTCGTGATAGGACTCCTTTCTTGTCGGGCCAGCCCTTAGGGGTTGGCCCTTTATATTTGTAATTTTGTGGCGCTTGGGCTAGATTGCCTTGTTTACTGGTGCCGGATTGCTATTTTGAGCGGCCTGTTTTGAATGGCCTATGTTGAGTCGCCTGTTTTGAGCGGCCTGCGCACGGGTCGAATTCTGTATTTTATAATTCGATAATGAATACTAAAGAATCCCACTTTGCAAATAGGCTTTATCTGTTGCACCTGGTCAGAACATAAAAATTTTCCTGAAAATCACTTAGATGGGTATATGTGGTTTTACCCTAGAGATCTTTCGCCTACAAAACTAGGGATTCATACTCTCGCATAAAATAACAGAAAACTGGCGCATTGCACCATACCCCACCCAAATGCGCGACACACTATCACAGCCAACAAAACCGCATCACACTTTTCAATCACCCCACCACGCGCTAAACGCCCCACTAGCCCCATAACATAGTTAACACCCAATACCCTTGGCTACCTGCAGCAATAGCCTCATAAAGAATTAATGTCCGGACCGCTTGCTACTCTTCTAATCAAGGTCGCACGGGTGAAAGCGACCTGGCGGATAGTAGTACATACTGCCCCGTCATCCCGGAGCTACAAGTTCAATCCCGCTGAGCATACAGATGCGGACGTGATGGATAGGACATTTGGCACCTACTTTTCTATGTTAGGGCATCTGGGTATCCCCCGGCGGATTTCAGATACCAATGGACGCTAGCCACAGCACTTAACGCTGTGGCTAGCATTTTTTATGTCAGACCCAAGTGGCTAGCTAACAATCTCTACCACCCAAGCCACACACACCACTAGCCCCGCAACATAGTTAACACCCAATACACCTTGCTACCTGCACTAATAGCCCCAAAAAAAGAATTAATGTCCGGACCGCTTGCTACTCTTCTAATCAAGGTCGCACGGGTGAAAGCGACCTGGCGGATAACAGTACATACTGCCCCGTCATCCCAGCACTATGATTTAAATCCCGCTGAATATACTGATGCGGGCGGGATGTATTAGGCATAGTTGCTATCCTTTCTTTGTTGGGGCATCTGGGTATCCCACGGCGGATATCAGATACCTAGGGACGCTAGCCACGGTATTTCACACTGTGGCTAGCGTTTTTTGTCAGCCTCACGTGGCCTACACTGGCATCCGAGTGTGACCAAATTAGCACAGCTGCTATTTTTGCAAGTCAGCGCAGATTCCCAGTTCCAATGGCGATAAATTCTGTATTTTTCATCAAGCTTCCCTAATTTTTCCATTGACGTGTGCGACAAACCCTGGTTAAGCTAAGGGCGTTATTATTCCACTACTTCCGGAGGAGCCCTCCATGTCTTTGAAGAAGAAGTTCATCGCTGGTGTTCTTGCCGCCAGCTCCACTATTGCATTGACCACCGCACCTGCTAAGGCTGACCAGATTGATCCAAGTCAGATTCAAGGTGCTGGTGATGTTGTTAAGGCCATTGGCCCAATGGGTACGGCTGGTATTCTCTCCTCAGGTTCTTCTTATCTTGGCTCCTCTGCTACCCCATGGGCTCTCTGGGTTAACCCATTCTGGTGGCTCGGCGCTCTCATGATCGGTTCCTCCCGTTCCGATATGGGCCCAGCAATGGACTTTGCCACTGCTATTCCGAAGTCTGGTGCTTTCGACATTGATGCGCTGCGCGATGCTATCTTCAAGCTCGGAGGCAAGTACGTCAAGATTCCAAGCACTGATGACATTACTGCTGACAGCAATAAGTCCAATAACTAAATTTGGGCACATAGCTGCACTTTTTGAGCACGGACGGGGCTTCATCACCAGGATGATGCCCCGTTTCTCATTTCTGGGCTGATCAATCAGTAATATTGAAGAAGTAAATCCACAGCTGGTAATTTTTGAAGGGATTTCTATGGCAGAGACCAAGGAAGAAGCCAAGGTAGAGACCACATACTCCCCTGGCATGATTGTTGAGGTGCGCGATGAGCACTGGCTGGTAACAGATGCCAGTGTGGCTGCTGGCTCCCAGCGCATCCATGTCCGTGGTATCAGCGAATATGTGCGTGATGAGGAAGCTATCTTCTTCGACTGCTTCGACAAAATCAAGATTATTGATCCGAAGAATGTCACTCTCAGCCCCGATACCTCCCCAAATTTCCGCAAGTCCCGCCTGTGGATGGAAACCACTCTGCGCCAGACTCCAGTACCTTTGGAGTCCCATGAGCTTGTCGTGGCCAATAGCATGCTTGTGGATCCCCTCGATTACCAGCGCAAGGCTGTAAGCCAGATTCTCTCTGCCGATAACTACCAGCCTCGTCTGCTCATTGCTGATGCTGTGGGTCTGGGTAAGACCATTGAGATTGGTCTGATTCTTGCTGAGCTGATTAAGCGTGGTCGCGGTGACCGTATTTTGATTGTCACCCCACCAAGCGTCCTTGAGCAGATGCAGAAGGAAATGTGGAACCGCTTCGCTATTCCTTTTGTCCGTCTTGATTCCATTGCTATCCAGCGCATCCGTCAGGAACTTCCGGCTACCCGTAATCCCTTCACTTATTACAATCGCGCCATTGTGTCCTTGGATACCCTGAAGCAGCCTAAGTACCGCACCTACCTGGAGAAGGTGAACTGGGATGCTGTGGTTGTGGATGAGGCCCATAATGTGGTGAACCGCGAAACCCAGAACAACCAGCTTGTGCGCATGCTCTCCACCCGCACCGATGCACTGATTTTTGCCTCTGCTACGCCTCATAATGGCAACCAGAAGGCCTTTGGTGAGATGCTGCGTTTGTTGGACCCTGCAGCTGTGGATGAACACGGCATTCCAATTAAGGAATTTGTCAAAAAGCTCGTTATTCGCCGTCACCGCTATTCCCCTGAGGTGCGCGACCATGTGGCTGACCAGTGGGCTGAGCGCGCTGAACCAGTCAATATGCTGGTTGAACCGAGCGCGGAGGAGGCCGCGGTGGCTCGTGAGCTGCGCAATACCTGGACCGGCAAAGATGTTATGCCACCATCAGCGAAGAATGAGGCCCGTGGCCATAATCATCTCTTCCCATGGGTGCTGCTCAAGGCTTTCCTCTCCTCACCTGCAGCTTTGGATGTGACCATTAATAACCGTCTGAACCTGCTGCGCAAAGAAAAGCACCTGCCGGAAACTGATCCGGAAATTGTGGCTCTCCTGCGCCTTGAGGAGCTAAATTCCAAGGTCAACACCTCAAATTCTGCTAAGTTCCAAAAGCTCATTTCCTATCTCAAAGAAATTGGCATTGGGCCAAAGAGCGATGAGCGCGTGGTGATTTTCTCTGAGCGTGTAGATACCCTTAGCTGGCTCAAGGAGAATATTGCCAAGACTTTGAAGCTCAAGGCCTCACAGATCACCACCATGAATGGTAAGGATGATGATGCCACCCAGATGGCTATCATTGAGTCCTTTAAGCGCAAGGAAGATGACCTACGTGTGCTGGTCACTGGCGATGTGGCCAGTGAGGGTGTGAACCTCCACCAGCAGTGCCACCACCTGATTCACTGGGATATTCCATGGTCCCTGATTCGTATCCAGCAGCGTAATGGCCGTATTGACCGCTATGGTCAGCACCATAGTCCAGTTATCGCTACCCTGCTTCTCGATACCAATGCGGCCGATAGCCCAGGTGATCTGCATATTTTCGAAAAGCTCATGGAGCGCGAGTATACGGTGCGCGAGCAACTCGGTGGCGATGTTGCTGTGCTCATGGGCAAGTACGATGTCAAGGCTGAGGAAGCCTCGATCCGTGATGCCCTTAGCGGCCAAAAGACCTTCGAAGAGGTCGTGCCTGAGGTGGAAGAAGCCCTTGCACGCACTGCTGCCCCATTCCGCCAGATCATTGAAAATAGCAATGCTCCTGAGGACAGTGAGGATAGCAGCATGGCGGCGCTCAATACCCTTGACCTGCTAAACTTCGATGCCCCAGATACGCAGGCTGCGAGCGAGTCCGCAAATAGCGAAGAGGATGCCTTTAGCTCCATTTATGCCACTGAGGTGGAGTATCTACAGGATGCACTTTTGGAGGCCTTCCAGGATCACCCAGAAAAGCCACTGGATAATGATGGTGTGGGCTGGGCTCAGAATGCCGCTGAGCATGTGGTTCGTCTCAACCCTTCCCCTGACCTGCAGCAGCGCTTCCGTGTGTTGCCAAAGGACTATGTCAAGGACCTGCATATTCTTGATGAAATCAGGCTCACTGATAACCGTGAAACCGGCAATGAATCCATTCAGAGTGCCCTGGATAGTGAGGTCAAGGCTAACTGGCCACGCATCCACTATCTTGGCCCTTTGCACCCGGTGACTGCCTGGGCTGCGGACCGTGCTCTTACCACCATGGGTGGCAAGGAAATTCCAATTATCCATGGTGATGTGGAAAGCCCAACCATCATTCTGCTGGCTACGCTCTCTAACCCTTATGGCCAGACCATTACGCGCGCCATTTATACCGCCAAGTATGAGGGCAAAACCGCTGATGGTCAGCTCTTCTTCTCCTACCTTCCGGAGTCTGATATCACGCGTTGGCTGCGCGATCATACTGATCTTTGCGACACCCGTGCAGCTAATAACCTGCGCGAATTCAGCGATGAGGACATTAAGGAACTGCAGTCACTCATCCGCCCTGCTGTGGAGCAGATGAATGACATTATGCAGATGATCAAGAATAAGTTCACCGATGTGCAAACTGCCGCTATTCAGCGCTTCAACCAGTCTCACCGCCGCGAGCGCGTGAAGGATGCGACCGAGCGCAAGAAGTATGAGGAGCGCATGACCACGAAGTTCGATCCGAAGAATAAGTATGAGCGCCCAATTCTCATGGTTGTTCCTAAGAACTGAAAAGCAGCGCTAATCTACCCAAGTTTCGCTTAGCGTTTTACCGGCAATAATGAGCCCTGTTTCTGTCCCTATCGCCTGGTAGGATATAGCACATGAGCTCACTATTGCCGATTAATGGTAGTTTTTCTGTAAACGAGGGTATTGCTGAATATCTCACGACCACCATGGGGTTGGAAGATAATGATGCAAAGCAGGAATTTAAGCGCTTCCTGCAGACCCTCGATCATGAGACTGGCGCCCAGCACAGTCTCTTCCGTGGGCCCTTTGTGCGCACTGCCATGCCTTTTAAAAAGGTCGATGAGGAAGATGCGCATGTGCTTCAGTGGCTACCATCAGGCTTTGTACCATATGTCCACCAGGATGAGGCTTTCCGTAGGCTTCGTACCGCGGACCGTCGTGGTCGTACCCAACAGCCTAGCCCAACGGCAATTGTGACTGGTACCGGTTCTGGTAAGACCGAGGCCTATCTCTACCCAATTTTGGATCACTGTGTGCGTGAGCGCGCAAAGAATAAGCTTGGCCCCAAGGCCATTATTTTGTATCCAATGAATGCCTTGGCCAATGACCAAACCAAGCGTCTCGAATCTTTGATTCGGGACAATGAGGAGCTCAAAGACCTGCGCGTTGGTCTCTATATCGGCGATAATCCCTTCAATATTGAGGATGAGGATAGTGAGGACCTGGGTTCCATTCCTGGCCCAGTGGTGATCCGTAAGCGTGAGGATATCCGTAAATACAAGCCGGATATTATCCTCACCAACTACAAGATGCTCGATATTATGCTCCACCGCCATGCTGATGCGGTGACTGCCAATGGGGAGCTTTCCCTCTGGGAGAGCATTGCCAAGAATCTTGCGTACTTGGTGCTTGATGAGGCGCATACTTATGATGGCGCGCAGGGTACTGATGTGACCATGTTGCTTCGCCGCCTTGGTATGCGAATCCGCCATATCCGTGAGCAGCAGGGGTGGAATCTTGAGCGCCGCAATGACGCGCTCTGCGGTGTGGTTCCGGTGGCTACCTCCGCAACCATGGGTGAGGATAATAGCGAAGAGCTGGTCAAATACCTCTCTACCCTTTTTGGGGTGAAATTCTCCGAGTCCGATATTGTGGGTGAGACCCGTGAGAACCTGCGTGACTGGAACCGAGTTCTAGGCATGCAGAATTTTGCTACCCAAGAGGTGCTTGGCTCCTGGAAGACCAATGGCAAGAGCTTTGTGGAAGTGGTTTCTAGCGTGGTTCAGGACCTTGCCGATGAGGATATGAATGGGGTGGATTTTGATGAGCGCCTCCATGAGGTAATGTCTGAGCACTGCGGTTTTGCGCGCGTGGATGATGAGCATATCGCCCAGTCTGTGCGTGAAAATCCGTGGCTCTGTCGCCTTTATGCCCTGGCAGATAAATTTGTGGATTTTGCTGAACTCACCACCACCTATGTGGGCCAGGGCCTTGAGAGCTCCGTGGCCACTAAGTTCATGGAATACCTGCTTGCCTGGGCTTCTTCCTTGCGTGCACGCATTGCGAATAATGACAAGAAAAAGAAGCAGAATCTGCGTGCCGGTGAGGAATTCCACCCAACCACCCGTATTCCGGATGTCAATATTCACCTGTGGGTGCGTGAGCTTAACCGCGTGGACCGTAAGCTTAGCCATAGTGCGAAATTCCGCTGGAATCTGGGCACCGATACTGCTTTTGCTGAGAGTACCTCCTGGCTGCCCGCTATTTATTGTCGCCACTGCGGTAGGAGCGGCTGGTATATCGGCAAGGGTGATAGTGATGAGCGCACCTATATTGCCGACCCTCAGATTCTGCGCCGTGCTTCCGTGCGCGAGGAAGCCGTGGCAGTACTGCCTGTAATTAGCGCTTATCCGGGTGAGGAAAGCCAGTACGAGACTAACACTGCCCGTGACCGCTCCGGTGAGGCCACCCAGTTTTATTGGCTGGACCCTTCCCAGCAAAAAATCTACTCTGCCGGGGAATATAAGCGCGTGCTGGAGGAGGACCCGGCAACAGCTGGTTCCTGGATTGGGGTCAAGGCCGTTAATCTCATTGACCGCACGGCCACCTCCGATTGGGAAAAGAAGCGGGCCTGGAATAATTACTGCCCATCCTGCGGTAGTGAGGACACTATCCGCGCCATGGGCTCGGCTGTTACTACCCTGCTTTCTGTTGCTGTAACCACGCTCTTTGGTATGGGCAATGTGGGCGGGAATGAAAAGAAAACCCTCATTTTTGCCGACTCCATTCAGGATGCGGCCCACCGTGCGGGCTATGTGGAAGATCGAAGCTATAACTTTGGATTCCGAACCGCTATTACCAATGCGCTGCATAATGGCAAGACCACCTGCAAGGATATTGCCGATGATATTATCAAGGCGGCTAATACCAAGCAGGAGCGCTTTGCCCTGCTGCCACCAGATTTGATGATGGATACGGAACTGGAGCCGCTCTATCAGGACTGCCCAAGCCCTGGGGCCGATGGTATTATTCCTTATATCTTCAATGCGGAACAGAAGTCGCATGTGGAAAAGCTGCTGCGTGACCGCCTCGAATTTGATGTAATGCTGGAATTTAGCCGCCGTTCCGGTATTGGCCGTACCCTCATGCTTACTGGCGTGGCCGACCTGCGCCTCAAATATGAGACGGATCTATTGATCCAGACTGCTAAAGAGGCCGTCGACACGGCCGATGGAATAATTCCGCTTAAAGAAATTAAAAATCTCACTGATCGCGATTATTTGCTCTGGGCTCGTGGTTTGCTTGAGCGTGTGCGTATTCGCGGTGGTATTAGCCACCCATGGTTGAATCAGTACCGTCAGGAATCCTGTAGTGACTGGCGCCTGAACCGCACCGCATACCGCAATGATATTAAGATGCGCATGTTTGGTCGCGGTCGTGCGCCTAGCTACCCTGTTTCTGGGCCGGCCAAGCCAAATAGTGCCCGCACCCGCTATTACCTGGATAGCCTCACTGCTAAGGAAGGCTGGTATGCCCATTGGACCAATAGGGCCATTGGTATTGCCAGGGAGAATGCCGGGGATGTGATTTTGAGCTTCTTTAAGGCCCTGGAATCCCGAGGGCTTGTGGATTCTGTGCCAATTATCCGCGACCTGACGAAGAAGGACAAGGATAAGAATGGCAAGAAGAAGCCAAAGGAGGAGCCAAATGAGAATGCTCTTCGTACCTTCTCCATTCCGTTGGATCGTCTGGGTGTGTATCCTGCTGCGGAGCTGGATAACTGTGGCATTTTGAGCTGTGGCCTGTGTAAGCAGACTCTGCCAATTACGGGTAGGGCTGCGCGCGAAATGGAGGGTGCTCCATGCTTTAACCGCACCTGCGAAGGCCACCTGGAAGTCCATCCTGTGGAGAATAATTTCTACTCCAATTTCTATGAGACCAGCCGCCGCACGCGCATTATTGCCCGTGAACATAGCTCCGTGGTGGATACGACTACCCGCCATCAGATGGAAAATAGCTTCCGTGGGGCCACACATAGCGCCAAGGATAAGTACCCATGCGCACCTAATGTGCTGGTAGCTACCCCAACCTTGGAAATGGGTATTGATATTGGTGATCTCTCCATGGTCATGCTTTCCTCCCTACCACGCACGACGGCCTCCTATATTCAGCGTGCTGGTCGTGCCGGGCGTATTACCGGCAATAGCCTTGTGGTGGCAGTTCTGCGTGGTTCCGCGCAGAACCTGCAGGCCCTGGAAAATCCGCTTGATACTATTGCTGGCGCCATTCAGCCACCGACCATCTATTTGAATGCGCCTAATCTTATTCGTCGCCAAGCCTTTGCTGCGGTACTGGACCATGTCATGCCACTGATGGATGAGCGACCGCTGGGTGTTTCTGCCAATGACTTTTTTGCGGGCCACAGGGGCCTGCATGATTGCCTGCGTGCCTATGAGCTGCAGAATCCAGGTGTGATGAAGCGGATTTTCACCGAGTTTATTGATAGCCTGGGCCTGGAAGTTAAGCAAAATGTGGCAGAGAAGGTCCTGTCCTGGGACTATATGTCTGTGCTGCGCGCGGCTACCCTGGCCTGGAAGAATAAGCAAATCGACCTGAAGAATATGGAGCATGAGGCCTCGGATGCTGCGCGCACGGTGAAGCTGCAGCAGAATCATGAGGAGCAGCAGGTCTGGGCTGAGGAGGCCTATATTGAGGCTGTGTCCCTGGTCAAGGCTGCACAAATTGCGCGATCCTCGGGTCAGAAATATTGGGCCATTGTCTTTAGTGACCTGGGGCTGCTGCCAAATTACAGCCTGCATGACCATTCGGTGACGGTGGAGTCCTCGGGCTTCCGCCGCACGGAGGATAATTCTGGATTTATGCCAGTGAAGCTGGAGCCAGTGAAGGTGAATAATGACCGGGTGCTGAGTGAGCTTGCCCCTGGTTCCCATTATTATGCCAGGTCACTGCGCCTGAATATTGATGCTGTGGATTTGCGGGATAAGAATAATCCAATTCAGACCCTGCTTCTGTGCTCCAATTGCTCCTATTCGGAAATTCGCACCGAAAATAGCCCGGAGCAGTGCCCATCCTGTGGTGCCATTGCCTTTAATGCCCGTGAACGTGAGCTGGACTTTATTGACCTGCGCACGGTCTCTAGTGTGGTGCGCTATGAGCGTGACCTCATTGATTCCTCTGAGGATGCCCGGCGCGAATCCTATTACACCATTCATACGAGTTGTGCGCTGCCGCCGGTGAATGAGATGCAGGCTCCCCTTGAGACTGCCACCGGCTTTGAGGTGCAGTTTGTGCCGAAGTTGACTGTGAGGCATTTGAACCTTGGGCACCCGAATAGTGGGGCCAAGGAGGTTTCTTATAATGGTCAGCTGCGTCAGCCTTCTCTCTTTACGCTGTGTTCTTATTGCGGTAAGGAGGATGTGGCTGCCGGGGCTAATATGCCTAGCGATCACCGTGCGTATTGTAAGCACCGCTATTCTCATGATCAGAAGCATAATGTGCGTCTGGCTTTGTCTCGCGATTATGATACGCAGGGTATTTTGTTCTATTTGCCTCCGCGTGTGCGCCGTATTTCTTCGAAGTATGCCATTCCTTCTTTGATTGCTGCTTTGCGTCTTGGTTTTTCGAAGGTGATCGGTGGTGCTCTTGAGCATACCGATATTATGGAAATTCCTATTCGTTCCCGTGCGAAGATTAAGTTCTCTGCTGAGGAGGAGCTCTCGCAGGATAATAAGACGGAAAAGGCTCTGTTGCTTTATGACACTGTTCGTGGTGGCACGGGGTTCTTGGAAAGTCTGGTGGATGCGAATTCGCTGAAGAATATTCTTATTAGTGCCCGTGATATTCTCTCCACCTGTGAGTGTGGTACCACGCCTCAGACCGCTGATCAGTCCTGCTGTGTGAATTGCCTGCAGCCTTTTACTACCAGCAGGGATCTGCGCTATACCCGCCGGGCTGTGGCTTTGAAGATTATTGAGGAACTGCTCTATACCCCGGAGCAGATTGCTCGCCTTAATGCCCGTCAGGCGACCTATCAGGATCTGGTCGAGGCACAGGCTGATATTGCAAATACCTATGCTGAGCTTGATGCTGAGGATATTGCGGATTATCGTCCGGACTTTAGCCGTGACCATGCTATTTCCAAGCTTGAGGAGCGTTTTGCTGAGCAGTTCTTTAAGGCGATGGCTAATCAGGGTGCCCGTGTGGATGAATATGAGAATGCTCGGACCAGCAAGTGGGCTATTCGCTTGAAGGGCCGTAAGCGCACCTGGACCCTTGAACGTGAGGTCCGCGTGGGTGATTTCACCCAGCCTGATTTTGTGCTGCGCAGTGAAACTGATGCCAATGGCAAGTCTGTGGCCTTCTATATTTATTGCGATTCGAAGGTCTGGCATGCTCTTCGTGGAACCAAGGATAATCCGATGGATTCCTGGCGCATTAATGATGATGTGAGCCGCCGCCGTAATCTGCGTGCGCATATTGATAATCAGCCTGATGAGTATGGCATGATTTGGGCTATTACCAGCGATATGTTGGCCGATTATGAGCGTCATGGCGATCGCAGCACCTGGTTCCGCAATGATCCTCACCGCACCATGAATGTGAAGGACGTCATGGATGTGCGCAACTACGCTCGAGATACGCACACCACTGAGCCTCATATTGAGCGTCTCCTGAGCAACCCGATGAGCCTGCTAATCAAGATTATGACCAGCCTCGGCTCTGAGGACCTCTATGAGAAGTCCCTGCGCCCATGGACGACTGCCGCCAAGTTTCTCCCCCTCGGCTACCGCCGCCGCCTCGTGCAAAACCCACCAGCGCTCACTCGTACCCTCACCACCCCATTCGCCACCCTGCGCATGCTGCTCGACCAGCAGCACCAAGACCCCCTCATAGCCCCGATTGAGATTGAGCTGCGTGAAGTGCAAAACGGCAACGCACGCAAGAACACTGCACAAAGCGAA
>JAUMUD010000014.1 GCA_030530875.1 Corynebacterium sp. | reverse complement strand
AACCCGCTTTGAAACTTTCCCCGTCGCTCTCGGCGACTTGATTAAACTTACACGGATTGCCGATTCGACACAAACTGGGAGGTCAAGGGCTATTTTTCGGCCAAAAACCGCCCACTGCCAGTGTCACTACATTATTTACATTTACATGTTTCTCCAGGTAAATACAGAAAAAGACCCCAAGAAGGTACTGTGTCAGTACATCATTGAGGTCTCATCAAAGAGCTAAAGTGCAGGTAACAGCCCCATACGTCAGGCGGTGGTGTCCTTTAGGCCTCGACACGCTCCACATGTGCGCCCAGGCGATTGAGGTTCTCCACAAAGTTGGGGTAGCCACGGTCGATGTGGAAGATGTCGTGAACTTCGGTCACACCATCGGCACAGAGACCGGCAAGGACCAGGCCGGCACCGGCGCGGATGTCACTGGCCCAGACACTGGTGGAGCTGAGCTGTTCCACGCCACGGATCACCACATGGTGGCCGTCGACGGAGGTATCGGCGCCGAGGCGTTGGAGTTCATCGACAAAGCGGAAGCGGGATTCGAAGACATTTTCCGTGATGACACTCATGCCCTGAGCAACGGTGGCCAGGCCAATGGACATTGGCTGAAGGTCTGTAGGGAAGCCAGGGAATGGGAGGGTCTGATAATCCACGGCCTTTGGGCGGCCATCCATACGAACACGGAAGCCATTTTCATAGGTTTCAATTTCCGCACCGGCGCTCTTCAATTTGGCCAGTGGGAGGTGGAGGCACTGCGGGCTAATGCCACCAACGGTGATATCGCCGCGAGTCATGACAGCTGCATAGGCCCAGGTACCAGCAACGATACGGTCGCCGATGACCTCATGCTCGGCCGGGTGCAGGGAATCCACACCAGTGATGGTGATGGTATTGGAACCAGCGCCCTCAATTTTTGCGCCCATCTCATTGAGCAGGGTGCAGAGGTCCACAATTTCTGGTTCGCGGGCGGCATTATCCAAAACAGTGGTGCCTTCCGCGAGGACAGCGGCGGTCACAATATTTTCCGTGGCGCCCACGCTTGGGAAATCAAGCTTGATATTGGCGCCGACGAGGTGCTCAGCCTCTGCAATGACACAGCCATGGGAAATAGAGGTGGTCGCACCGAGCTTTTCCAAACCGGACTGGTGCATATCCAGTGGGCGCGAACCAATGGCATCACCACCAGGAAGAGCCACCTTGGCACGGCCGCAACGGGCGGTCAAAGGACCAAGCACACAGACCGAGGCGCGGAACTGACGCACCGCATCAAAGTCCGCGTCGCTCTTAAGCTGGTCTTTTGCTGGTGTGGTAATGGCAACAACCTCACCTTGGATGTCCACGGAACAACCCAGCCCTTCCAAAACATCCTTCATATATGGGACGTCCAGAATTTCGGGGCAGTTGCGCAAAACAGTCGTGCCCTCCGCCAATAGCGCTGCCGCCATCAACTTCAAGACACTATTCTTTGCACCATTTACACGCACGGATCCAACAAGCCGTGCACCACCAGTGACCAAAAACTTTTCCTTCACCTGCTCCATTCTAGCCACCCATTGCCTTAGAGTGGAATCATGGCTATTCACCTCACACGCATCTACACCCGCACCGGCGATCATGGCCGCACCCGCAATGCCCGAAATCAAGAAATCTCCAAAACTTCTCCACAGCTGGCTGCCTACGCCGCCGTGGAAGAACTCAACTGCGCGCTCGGCTTAGTGCCCACCCGCACTCCCCTGCTCACCCGCCTTCAACAGGAGCTTTTCGATCTCGGCTCCGTCATCGCTGGCACCCCACAGTCCCTCGATCCAGCCACTATCACTCATCTTGAGCAGCGTATCGATGCCCTTTCATCCACCCTCCCGCCACTATCCTCCTTCATCCTGCCCGGCGGCACCCCCGATGCCGCCCATCTGCACCAAGCGCGCGTCACGGCCCGCGCCGCTGAACGCGCACTCTGGGCCTATGTGGAAACTCTACGCGCGGAAGAAGAAGCGGTAGACAAAGAGACGAAAGAAAGTAAAGAAAAGGAGCAGTTCAAAGATCTCCTCCTTGCTGGCCAGTACCTCAACCGCATCTCCGACCTGCTTTTCGTCCTTGCCCGTGAAGCTAATGACAACGGTAAAGCCGAAATTCTGTGGATACCAGCCGATAAGCGCAAAGACGCGGAGCAGAGTTCTGAAGACTGAGGTCGCTTAAAAAAGACTCTTTAAAAATCCTCGGTTGAGACTAACTAGAAAAGAAACCCGAAGGTGACGCGGGAAGAGCTTCCCTCGTCACTCTTGCTCTTTGGGCTTCTTGCGCGTAGTCCTTGAGCGCCTAGCACTACCCTGCTCGCGCTCTTTGATCTTCTTCACCAGTTCCTGCAGGTCTGGCTGAGGATAGGTTGCGCCATGGGTGTTGGCACTATTGGCATCAAAGGCGTAATTATTACGGCCGGCATTGCGGCGACCAGTCACACCATTATCCCGGCCATTGAGCAGACCGGAACTACGCTGCTTGGTTGGGCGGCCACCACGGGAACTGCTACGGCGATCAGGGCGCTGCTGGCGCGCCGTGCTTGCAGCCTCGGCGGCTGCAGCAGAATCAAAGATCGGGGCATCCTTAGCTTCTGGATTTCCGCCATATAGACCAGGAGTATTAGCAGCACAATTAGCTTTACCATCAGCGGGTGGCGCAGCATTAGGGCCATCACCCTCCACATTCTTGGAACGCGGCCCCTTGGCTATAGCGCGTGAAGGCACGGTCGGTTCATGGTGACCATACTCATCATCAAATTGCAGGCGCCGTGGTGGCTCCGGAGTTGGGATGAAGTCATAGGCCTCACGAGGGATATTGACATAGGCCTCATTAGGGTCGACAAAGAGACCATCCTCGCGGGTAGGCTGGGTAACTTCTTCGGGTTCAGGACTCCTTCATGGGAGGGCACCCATGCGGCGTGCAGCGGTCACTGCCTCATAGCGAGTATGAGCGCCGAGCTTACGCATGACCGAGCGCAGGTAGCTCTTAACAGTTTCAGGACCAATGCCCATCTCATCGGCGGCCTCAACATTGGTATGACCGAGGGCCACACAGGCAAGAACATCGAGCTCACGGGCAGACAGTTTGGTGGTCTGCTGAACCCGTACTGGGGCAACCATTTGATCGCAGATCTCTTCAACCTCTGTGGCAATCTTTGGATCGGAGATGTGATTAGTGAGCATGCGAAGACGCGAGTGAGCGGAACGAACCTGCTCCCACTCTGCCCCATTAAGGGCATTAGGGTCACTGCTAACTACAGCATTACGGCCCGGTTCAACCTTGCGCAGGGCTTCATTAATAGCAAGATCCTGCTCAAGAATGCGTGCGGTCGTACGCACTTCATCCAAGACCTTGGCGCCAAGTCGCACGGCAGAGTGCACACCAACATAGAGGACACCGCGAACATCACGGCGCACAATAATTGGCACACCTACCAAGGAGACAATTCCTTCGTCAGCCACCGGACGGTCATACTCATGGCTGATATTATCTGCGCGGGAATAGTCAGTCACGCCAACTGCCTGCCGAGTAGTAACCACACGACCACCAATGCCACAGCCCTGATCAATAATCAGATTCTGCAGAGCGGGGGTACGAAGACCAATCCACGAGGTCACCTGCAGGCGCTGATCTGGGAGAACAGAAGCATACAAAGTAACCGGGATACCACTAGTACCCCTCAGGGCGGTCAACGCAGCACGGATGGCATCTTCATCATCGCGGATTTGCTGGTTGTCCATAAGTACTTCTCCTTTTCCGTGGACTGCATTTTCCAAAATTATATGTCATAAACCGGGGGTAAAAGAACCCACACCACTACACCCGCGCAAAAATTCTTGAAAAAATCTTTATGTCCTCGATGAATACGAGAGTGCTAGCTTCATCACAGCAAATGAGTTTTGGAAAATTTTTAAAACTGTTAGTACATAGAATCAGAGGTTGGTTACACTAGTAGACTAGTTAGTCTATTGCGCGGTCTATTTTATGTGCTATAGTGGTCTACATGATTTACAAGAATGTAACTGAAACCATCGGTAATACCCCACTGGTCCGTGTCAACAAGCTCACCGAAGGCCTCGAGGCTGAGGTTCTTATCAAGCTCGAGTTCTTCAACCCTGCTAATAGCGTGAAGGACCGTATTGGTAAGGCCATTATTGATGCAGCTGAGGCTGATGGCACCCTGAAGCCAGGTGGCACCATTGTTGAGGCAACCTCCGGTAATACCGGTATTGCGCTGGCCATGGTTGGTGCAGCCCGTGGTTACAAGGTCATCCTGACCATGCCTGAAACCATGAGCCTCGAGCGCCGCGTGATGCTGCGCGCTTATGGCGCCGAGATTGTTCTTACCCCTGGTGCTGCTGGTATGCAGGGCGCTGTGGATAAGGCCAATGAGATTGTCGCTAATAATGACAATGCAATTCTGGCTCGCCAGTTTGCTAATCCAGCTAACCCAGCTATCCACCGTGCAACTACCGCCAAGGAGATCCTTGAGGATACTGACGGCAAGGTTGACATCTTCGTTGCCGGCTTTGGTACCGGCGGTACTGTTACTGGCGTGGGCACCGTGCTCAAGGAGCACAACCCAGATGTTAAGGTCTACGGCGTTGAGCCTGAGACCTCTGCCCTGCTGACCACCGGCAAGGCTGGCCCACACAAGATTCAGGGTATCGGCGCTAACTTCATTCCTGAGGTTCTGGACCGTAAGATTCTTGATGATGTCCTCACCGTTGGAAATGAGGAGGCCATTGAGGGTTCCCGTAAGCTTGCTGCTGCTGAGGGTATTCTCGGCGGTATCTCCACCGGCGCAAATATTGCTACTGCTCTCAAGCTTGCTGCTCTCCCAGAGAACAAGGGCAAGACCATTGTCACCGTTGCTTGCGATTATGGTGAGCGCTATGTGTCCACCGCTCTCTTCGATGACATCCGTGGTTAAGAAGTAGAGCCCAAAAACCATAGGCGGTCGTTTTTACGGCCGCCTTTCTTTGATAGGCTTAACACTCATGAAGGAACTTCTCGCGCTAATCCGCGAAGATCTTGCTAACGCCCGTGATCATGACCCTGCAGCCCGCGGTGACGTGGAGAATGCAATTGTCTACTCTGGACTTCACGCCATCTGGTCATATCGGATTGCCCACAAGTTGTGGCAAAAGAACCTCAAAGCACCCGCCAGGATTCTCTCGCAGTTCACCCGCTTCCTCACCGGTGTGGAAATCCATCCGGGTGCCACCATTGGGCGCCGCTTCTTTATCGACCACGGCATGGGCGTGGTCATTGGTGAGACCGCTGAAATTGGCGATGGCGTCATGCTCTATCACGGTGTGACTCTGGGCGGTCAGGTGCTTACTCAGACCAAGCGCCACCCTACCCTTCAGGACAATGTCACTGTGGGTGCGGGCGCCAAGGTCCTTGGCCCCATCACCATTGGTGAAGGCAGCGCCATTGGCGCCAATGCCGTAGTAACCAAGGATGTGCCCCCGCATCACATCGCCGTGGGTATTCCAGCCAAGAACCGTCCACGCAAGGACTCCGAGTTCATCAAACTCGTCGACCCGGATTACTACTACCACATTTAGTGGTCTTAAGGGACCGCTAAATTACCAGATCGACAATAGCGGCCTAAGCATGCCCCTGGGACTACATCGTGTAGCTCCAGGGGCATTAAGCATAAAAAAGTCCTCCTCGACCAACCGAATTGTGTCGAGGAGGACCATTTCCTTTTGTTTGATGGTGGCATCCATCACGGGAGAACAGACTCACGCACCAAACAAAAGGCTCTCCACACACCCTAAGGCGTGTTTCCCTACCATAGAAAGGAGTCCACTACCTCCATTAAGAGAATAGTGCTACTCAACCTCGGGCTACCACCCCCGAGGAGCTCTCAGCCTACCTACTGAGAGGTCTAACCGTCGTGGTAGACACGGACTAGACCTGGAGGTTTGATAGGACCGACTATCAATTCCTATCTAACCTCCAGGCCCACCCGGCGGGCGTATAGGACGCTCATTGTGTGCAGGTGACCGGGAGGACCGTGCGACCAGTCGACGAATGAAGACGAACGGCTAAGTGTAAGTGGGGGTCCGACCCCATTGCCCGCTTCCCGAGGTGGCTCTAAACTGCTCGGTATTCGCTCCTATCAAGCAGCTATTAAGAGAGCCACGGTTCGAAAAGTCATGGCTGAAGGTTCCTTAGCGGTTCTTCGTCAACCAATCCTCTACAGCGGAGCATGTCGCCCTATAAGGGTGACCTGCTGCCTCAGTAGCTTTTACGGATTCTTCAATCAACCGAGAACCGAGACCTTGGCTGCGGAATCGCTCTTGAATGATGGTGTGATCGAATACCCTTCGCTTATTCTTCGGGTCCTCGGGAAAGTCCTCGAGGGCGTAGTGGGCGTATCCGGCTTCAACACCATTAACCATTAGAACGAAGCGACCGCCATCGCAGTCCATTCGGCTTCTGACTTGAAATTCCATGTCTCAATCTAAACACATGGAGTCAAGAAGCGCTAATAAAGTCGTTTTTCACTACCCCCGCAACCTGAGAAAAATCCCGCTACGTGCGAAAACGTTGCAGGATTCACTACCCCCGATCGCCCCCACGAAGACCAAAAATCAGGCATCACAACTTACCGTTATGATCGCCACACAGAAAAGATAGAGGTCAGAGCCACTTTTTAAACTCAAAATAGCCCCATTTTTCACACTAACAACAGTGTCACCACATCGGCGAAACTAAAGTTCAGGGGGCATTTCCGACACAAAGAAGAAAATTCGGGAAATTCAACCCAAAGGTGCGTCAGTACATACGCGAAAAGCCCCGGATTTCTCCGGGGCTTTCAATCTGTGGCCAGAGCCGGGATCGAACCGGCGACCTTCCACTTTTCAGGCGGATGCTCTACCGACTGAGCTATCTGGCCAACGCGACCCTGACGGGACTTGAACCCGCGACCTCCGCCGTGACAGGGCGGCGCGCTAACCAACTGCGCCACAGGGCCTTATAGGCTGTCGCATAAGCAACTTTATTAGTATACATAATGACTCAACTCAAAGCAAATCATTATGCAACCTTCGAGATACAATTTTCATTGCACCTAAAAGGCGCGACCCTGACGGGACTTGAACCCGCGACCTCCGCCGTGACAGGGCGGCGCGCTAACCAACTGCGCCACAGGGCCACTCAGGTTTTAAAACCTGGTACTCCCAACGGGATTTGAACCCGTGTTACCGGCGTGAAAGGCCGGCGTCCTAGGCCGCTAGACGATGGGAGCCTATGTCTTAAGCGTTGTGTTTCCACCGCGCTTTAAGCACTTAATGAACAATACAGGAAAAGAAGCCGGAGTGCAACATTTTCTTTCCCTGCTGGTAATAGCCCATTTTTCACCCTTTAGTTAGACAAGTGGTTAGTCGCACATAGTTAACATGTAGCACCGCGTGGCATGTTTTTCCTGTGGCAAACTTTAATATCCCAAACGACTGGTAGATTTATAACTATGAACGAACGCTCCGACAAATCTCATGATGAGAAGAGCGACGACAAGCCTTCCATCAACCTGAATATCAATATCAACACCAATGGTGTCCCGCAGCAGCAGGGCCCGCTTGAAGGGCCACAGACCGCTGAAGAACAGTCCTTCCAATTCGACGTGCCTGTCCAACAGCCGCGCCAGCCGGTCATTAGGCCAAATCTCAACCCCACTCCCCCACCGGCCCCCAATATCTACGCCGCCGGCGCGGAGCCCCTCCCGGTCTCCAAGGAGGATTTACGGAAGGTCACCCATCAGCGCGCCTGGCCATGGCTAGCCGTCATTTTTGACATCTGCTGGGCCTTCTCAGCCCTCGCCATGCTTACCGAGGAGCGTGGCCTTGGACTCGTCCTTGCCGTCATTTCGACGCTGAGCATGCTTCTGGGCGCCTTCTGGTACATTTACTGCCGCCACATCGACCGCGAGCATCTGCGCGCCTGGAAGGCTGACGTAGAGAAGTTCACGGAGGCCAATTCCTTCCTCAGTTCCTCCGGCATCATGGAGACCCCACTGAACCTTCCTGACGTCCCGGAGAAGTACCGCCCAGCATCCTGGCTCATTATCTGGGCCAATGTCATCGGCATCCTGCTCTGCATGTTCTACTTCTAATCGCAGGTTCCCTTTATTCGGAAGGCTAGCCCCGGTGGTTGCACGTCAACCATCGGGGTTTTTCTATAGACATCGGGGGTTTCGTAGCCGAGGTTCTCGCACGCTCCCACAACCACAGGTTGTTCACTTCCGCATAGAGCTTATCGACGATCCCAGCCCAAAAGCGCACACACCCATCGATCGAGACTTATTATGCAGGCATAGAAAAAGACGCCTCGAGAAAACTCGAAGCGTCTTTCAGGGGGCGTCGACAAGCTCCTAGAAACTAGTCGCTGCCTATGGGCTAATTAGTCCTCGCTCTTGCGGCGACGGAAGGCGAATACGCCACCCACTGCAATCAGGACTGCGGCCAGCAGGGCCACACCGCTCACAGCAGCACCGGTGCTTGCCAGGCGGCCAACAGCGCGGGCCACAGGAGCCTGCTGGCCATTGGCTGCGCCATTGCCAGCAGTGTTAGCGGAGGCGTCGGCAGCACCATTCTGAGCGTTGCCAGCGACGTCGCCGTTGGCAACACCATTAGCACCATTAGCGGCACCATTGGCACCAGCATTAGCACCATTAGCGGCGCCATTGCCAGCAGCTGCACCATTAGCAGCGTCGGCAGTGGCCTGCTGCTGGTTGTTGTCGTGGTTGCCGAGCAGGAACCAAGCCAGGCCACCGAGGCCGATGACGCCGAGGCCACCAAGGGCGATTGGGACCCAGTTGAACTTGCTGCCAGTGTCGGAGGCGGTGCCGTCGAGGGCATTCTGAGCGACAGTGGTGTTGGAATCAGCCGTGGTCAGCTCAGAGGCGGCGACGGTATCCACACCATTGACCTCATTAGCGGACCCAATCAGGTTGGTCAGCTCAGCAATGCGATCCTCAAAGGCCTTCTTGATCTCTGGGGTTGCGTTGGTGTAACGAATCTTGTCGTACTCAGCCTTCGCGCGATCCAGGGTCTCCTGTGCCTTCTTCAGGGCGTCGTCGAAACGCTCCTTGTTGGTGGCGACCGCACCAGTTACCACAGTGGTGACTGCGGTGACCGTGGTGGCATTGTCAATCTCCTGCTTCTTTTCGGTCTTTTCCTCATCAGTCAGGTTCTTGAGCTTATCCACGCTGGCCTTGGCGTCTTCCTTATTGGCCTCGAGGTAAGGAACATTAACTTCCTTGCCACCCTTGGCCTCATCGACCTTGTTCTTGTACTCGGTCTTCTGATCCTCGGTCAGGTTAGTGAGCTTATCAATCTCAGCCTTGGCATTGGTCTTATCCTCATCGAAGGCCTTCTTGACAATCTCACCAATGGTCTTCTGGTCAGGGGCGGAAGCAATCTGCTGCTTGTACTCATTGCGCTTATCCTCAGGGATGAAGTTGAAGGAGTCAATAGCAGTATTGGCAGCCTCGCGGTCCTCATCAGTACCAGATGGGTTCTGCTCTGGGGTATTGCCACCCATGGAGGTGTCAATATTGTGGCTGGAGTTCCAGATGGACACAGCGGTCTCGTACTGATCATTAGGGTCGGTGACCTTCTTGATCTGCTCGAGGTAGCTCTCACGCTGCTCAGTGGTCAGGTTAGGAGCATTATTCTCCAGGTACTCCTCAACGCGCTGAACAACACGGGCCTTGGCATCCAGAACGGTCTTACCAACATCCTCACGGGTCTTGTCAGTACCGTTGACGCGACCATCGTTGAATTCCTTGAGGTCATCTGGGGTCAGGGCAGGCATTGCGCTAATACCGGTGGTAGCAGCGGTGGTGTCCTGTGGCTCCTTGTCCTTGCCAGCATTCTTATCTGGGGTGCCACCCATGGTGGAATCCACGGAGGTGGAGGACTCAACAATCTCATTCACACCATCAACGGTGGTAGCCTTGTCGACCTGGTCGAGATAAGACTGCTTCTGCTCAGGGGTGACGTACTTGAGATTGCTAATAGCAGTCTTTGCGTCTTCCTTGGCCTTGGTGAGCTTATTGGCCTCGGCTTCCTTCTGAGCATCCTTGAGCTCCTTGGCAATCTCACCAAGGGAAGGAGTCTTGGAAGCATCGCTGACCTTATCCAGACGGGTCTGGTAATTGGCTGGGTCCAGGTAGTCCTTGAGGGAATTCAGGGTCTCCCTAGCACCCTCACGGTCAGCGGTGGTGCCATTATCAGCATGGTAGGTGGAGGTACGTGGGTCGTCCTCCTTCATGCCGGTATTCATGTGGCTTGCATTGCCAACCACATTATTGACAACCTCGGTGCCGGTCTCGCCGGAAGTACCGTCGGTCTCCACACCGGTGGCCTTGTCAACAGCATTCTGGTAGGCGGTGACCTGATCTGGGGTCAGGTAGCCATTGGTGTTGCCATCCTGCATCTTGGCAATCTCATCCTTGGCACCCTTGCGGGCCTGCTCAACCAGGGATACAAGCTTACCGACGGTCACATCGCTCGTGAGCTGGTTATTCAGCTCATCAGCATTGCTGACGCCCGTTGCGGTGATATAGCGCTTTGCTGCCGCAATATCATCAGCAGTGGCTGGGGTGGTGCTATCAGTAGAACCATTAGCCATCTCATTGCCGACATTATTGAAGCCGGTGCGCAGGGCATCCACCTGCTCAGGGGTGGTGGAATTCTCAATGCGGTGTGCATACTCAATGCGCTGGGCTGGGGTGAGGGAGGTGAGCTTAGCCAGATCCTCACGGGCCGCGGTCTTTGCATTCTCAAGAATCTGCTTCTCGGCATCAGCCACGGCCTTACCAACAGTGCCCTGGGTGCTGTGATCACCCGAGTACTCACCCTTGTACTGGGTGACCTGCTCTGGGGTCAGACCGTACTTGGACAGAATTGGGTCAGTATTGCCCTCCTTGGCCAGGGAATCAATACCGGCATCAGCAGCAGTCTTATCCACAGTGGTTGCGGATTCAATGGATGTGCTTGCATCATCAGCCTTCTGTGCGGTGCCGACATTGGCTGCACCCTTGATGATGTCATTGACCAGGGTTGGCTGCTCGACATTGGATGGAATCTCAGTACCGGTGATCTTATTGATCTGGGACTTGTAGGTATCCACCTGTGCCTGGGTTAGGGAACCCTTGAGGTTATCATCAGTGCCATTAGGACCGCGGTCATCAAGCTCCTTGGCTGCCTCGGTCTTAGCATCGCTAATCACCTTAGCGATGTCTGCCTTGGTACCAGCGCTGGTAACGCGGTTCAGGAGATCAGTCAAAGTGGTGCTATTCAGCAGACCAATGTGGCTGATGTAGTTGGTAGCCGCATCCTTATCCTCATCAGTTGCGGTCTGGGAAGAAGGATCACCCGTTGGGTTGCTGCTCATGGCATTATTAACCTGCGTTGCACCATCAGTCTGCGTGGTCACCTTAGCAATCTGCTCTTCAAGGGAAGGCGCAGTGACAACACCATTATCATTAACAGGATCAAGAGTGATCTTGTTGATGTTATTGATGTAGGAGTACTTCTGTGCTGGAGTGAGGTTCTCCAGCTTCATGATCTTATCAGCAGCCTCCTGCTTCTTGGCCTCCAGGACCTTGTCCATGGCCTCATCCACTGCCTTGGCCACATCGCCCTTGGTGGTAGCACTCTTGGCGTTGTCCAGGCGGGTCTGAAGCTCGGTCTTCAAAGTCTCATTGTTGCCGGCATAGTCATCAATGAGCTTCTGGATAGCGGAAGTACCAGCATCCTTATCGGTCTGGGAAGCAGACTCCGTATTAGCAGAGTACTCATTGGTCTTCATGGAGTCATTGACGCTGGACGCATCGGTCACTGGGGTGTTAACCGTTGGGTCATTGGCAATGGCGGTCTTGACAGTATCAGGGAAATTGGTGGTGTCAACATCAGGACCGGAGACCTTGTCCACAGCATTCTTGTAGACAGTCTTCTGCTCATCGCGAAGAGTGTCATTATTCTCAATAGCGGTCTTCGCATCTTCGCGTGCCTTATTGACGGCGCTAATGAGCTCACTGATGGTGGTAGTACCAGCGGTCAGACCAGTGGTGTAAGTGCTGGTATCAGGAAGACCAAGGTGCTCAATATAGTTCTTGGCTGCAGTGATATCCGCATCGGTGATGGTATCGGTATTGGTCGAAGCAGTGGAACCCGTGGATGGGTCCATGCCCGCATTAACCTCAGTTGCGTGCTTGACCAGGGACGAAACTTCATCCGAAGTGCTTGCCTTACCAAGCTGCTCCAGGTAGCTACGACGCTGTGCTGGGGTCAGGTTGTTGAGCTTAAGAATAGAATCATAAGAACTACTCTTGGTCTCATTGAACTTGGTCTGTGCGGCAAGCTTCAGCTGCTCTGCCACCTGACCAAGGGTGGTTGCGTTATTGACGCCGGTAATACGCTCCTGAACATCCGACAGATCGCCGAATTCCTTATTAAGGGCGCTAATAGCAGCGGACTTATCGTACTCATTTGCCACAGTAGTGGTATCCGCATTGCGTGCTGCCTCAGGAGTGGTCTCCTTCATCGGAACATCCTCGGCAACAGCACCATTGGCCACAGTATTGGCGGAAACAGTCTCGTAACCGGAGTCCTGAGTCTCATTGACGCGGTTATCCGCATCTGCACGAGTGCTGTCCTTGGCCAGCAACTCAGTGTAGTACTGCTTCTGTGCAGGAGTCAGGTTCTTGGTGTTATTAACAGCCTCAACCTGTGGCTCCTTGAAGGCATTACGGATGATCTGAGCAATCTGCTTAGCAGTAGTTGCGCTGCTAATTTCATTCTTGAAGTCATCGGCAGTCTTTGTGGTGCCAGCATCCTTCAGAATGACATCAATCGCAGCCTTAGCTGCTGCCTTATCATCATCGCTTACCGTAACAGTTGCTGCATCCTGGCTAGCACCATTGGCATCCTCATACTTGGCGGTATCAATGTTGTTAGCGCCCATGGATTGGTCAACAGCGAGGGCATTATCAGTGAGCTTCTTGGCATCATCGATAGTGGTCGCATTATTGAGCAGGTTGATGTAGTACTGCTTCTGCGCATCAGTCAGGTACTTTGCACTGAAAAGACGGTTGAACTGCGAGCTATATTCACCAAGAACTGGGTAGTTGTCGATAGTCAGCGTACGGATAGCATTCGGATGATTATCATCGATGGTATCCATAAGCGTCGTCTTAGTACCGGCACTAGAGGTAGCTGGGAAGATCGCCATGTTATTGGCGGATGCGAAATAAGACCACTCGCCGTATGGGGCATTAGTCAAGCTCTGGGTATTATTACCATCAGCGCTTTCAATCTTGAAGATATTATCCTTATCCGTTTCGGCCAGCGCCTTGAGCTGCTTCATGTCCGATACGTAGGTCTTGGAAGGGTTTGCCGCTGCATCAGCAGCAGTCATAGCATATTTCGAGGTATTAACCGCATAGACGTCAAAGTTGACTGTCATACCAGTGGCATACTTGGATGCATCCACAGTACCAAGCTTGTTGATAACACTAAGGTTAGTTGCCTGGTTTGCAATAATAGGATTATCGCCAGTGGCACGAGCCCAAGGACTATACGAAGAACCGCCTGTGGCGAAAGCGCCCTGTCGATAATCAGTCCACACGTTTGGATTAGTGTCAGATACTGGGGCACTAAGCGCATTTCTTGCAGCACCTAGGGTACTGCGATTACTGCCATCCAGCACCAGGTCACCGAAAATCGTACCCTTGGCAGACAGCACCTTGTAGTCCTCGTCCTTGAGCACGGTCGTAGCTTGGGTAGCAGCGCCAACCTTGCTAGTGAACGTCACTTCAATTGAAAGATTTACACTGCCACCTAAATAGTCCTCAGTATTAATCCAGAGTGTATTTGTGTAGTTCACGCCCTTGGTAATTTCCGGCGAAAGCGTGCTTCCACCAATCATATTGGCAGCAACTACATTGTCGCCCATCATCGCTGTCGAAGTGGTACCACTAGGAGTGAATTCAAATGGCGACGTAAACGACGGATTAGTAAAAGCCTGGGCTACAGGTGCATTGATGGAAGTATCTGCAGGGTTGTAATAGGCAATCGCACCTGCAGGAAAATCAACCGAGCTTTCGTCATCCTGAACATGGATAGCGACATCATCCGGTGTAGTACCGTCAGCGAACTGGATCGGAATCAAAAGATTCTGTACCGACTTGCCAGGTCTTTCTGAGAAATAAGAAATCGTCCATGAAATTGTATCGCCGGCACTAGCATACTTTTTCTTTGTGCCTGACGCATCGGTAATCACGGCTTCAACAGTACGATTGAGTGAACGAGAAACCGTGGCCTTATTCCAAATTTGAGTATCAGTTCGAGGATCCGTCTCCTCGCCCGGTCCAGGGAACGCACCGCCTGGAGCAATGCTCATATCCTCGCTATAGGTTCCACCATCATGCGCAACCCAAGCACTTTTATCTGCGTCCCAGGTAAAGACAGAATTAGCGCCACCGGACTGCACGCCAGCAAATGCCTGACCGAGCAAGGCGGACGCGGATGGCGCAATAGCAGGTACAGCTACGCCACCAACAGCAAGGCTGGTGCTTACCAGCATAGTGCTCAGCAGCTGGTGCACCGAGCGCTTTCCATACGACATATCAAAACCCTTAGTAGTAGATTCAGAAAAAGTAGTCTGGGCAAAGCCCAGCAATATTTATGCTGATTTGATAGTACCTTAAAGATGCTGCGAGTTAAACTTAATTTGGCCTAAGGAATTCTCAGGAATGGCAAAGAAATTGTCATCATAGGTTACCCCAAGGTTATTAGCATGTAATTTTGCATTTATACAATGCACAATATACACAATAATCCCAATCATTACACAAAGCGAATGACTAAATTATCGCAGGTCACCCATGTTTAACAGTTGTTGCACATTAAATTTTTAACATCTACATGGTTGAAATATTCACATTTTAGCCTTATATGGCACGATAACAGGAATATAACCAAAATCACATTTTTGCAGGATAAGTCGGCTCAAACTAGGGTGTAAGAGTTCTGTGAAAAAACTTAAAATTCTCATTTTGCACCTTGGGAGCGTGCTTATCATTACCAAGGGGGTGCCTGAACCGAAAAATGAGCTGCAGTGACATCAAATCACTGCAGCTCATGCGGTGGGCCCTGTGGGGCTCGAACCCACGACCTGCGGATTAAAAGTCCGTAGCTCTACCAACTGAGCTAAAGGCCCACTTTTAGAAGTGCATGTCCACAAGACACGCAAGGTATAAGTATACCCAGTCCGTCAACTATTGACAAACTGGGCATACATGCGGCTTTTGGCCAGCTAGCTGAGCTTCATGGAGCCAGTCTCAATAAAGCGGCGGTGGAAGTCGAAGGCGGTAGCAAGGTCATGAGGAACCTGCATGGTCTTATTGGTCTCTGCCACCTTGAGTGCACGCTCGTAGTACTCTTCGAGTGCTGGGCGGTACTCAGGGGATGCGAGAGCAATAATCTTTGGCGCCTTCTGGCGTGGGGACAGGCCACGAAGATCCGCATAGCCATATTCCGTAATAATCACCTTGACGTCCTGCTCGGTGTGGTCAATATGGGCGCAGAATGGGACAATCGCGCTAATCAGACCACCCTTAGCATCAGCTGGGGTGATGAAGGTGGAGATATAGCCATTACGGGTGAAGTCCGCAGAGCCACCGACACCATTCATCATGCGGGAACCCATGACATTGGTGGAGTTCACATTGCCGTAGATATCAGCCTCGATGAGGCCGTTGGAGGCAATGAGACCAAGTCGGCGAATAACCTCAGGATGATTGGAAATCTGCTGTGGTCGCAGGATGATGGTATTGCGATACTTCGCTGCCTCATCGTTCATCTTCTCCGCATACTCTGGGGAGAGGGAGAAAGAAGTTGCGGAAGCAACGGTCATCTTGCCAGCATCGATGAGGTCCACCATACCGTCCTGAATAACCTCGGTGTAGGCCTTGATATTTTCAAACTTGGAATCAAGAAGGCCATTCATCACAGCATTAGGGACATTGCCCACGCCGGACTGCATGACATAGCCATCATAGGTCAGGCGGCCAGCAGCGACTTCACCCTCGAGGAAGTCGAGGAAGTGCCCGGCGATCTTTCGGGAGCCATCGTCGATAGGCTTGAAAGGTGCGTTGCGATCAGGGTTATCCGTTGGGACAATGGCAACAACCTTATCCCAGTCCACCGGCATATATGGGGTGCCGATGCGATCCTCAGCCTTGAGGATAGGAATTGGGATGCGGTTAGGGAGCTTAGGAAGGGCCCAAATATCATGCATGCCCTCCAGGTCAAGGCTCATCCAGTCATTAACTTCGAGGATGATGCGCTTGGCAGCATCCATGAATTCGAGGTTATTGCCCACCGAGGAGCTAGGAACCAGCTGGCCATCCTCAGTAATGCGGGTGACCTCAATGACGGCTACGTCCATTGGGCCAAAGAAGCCCTGCTCAACATACATGCCCAGCTCGGAGAGGTGGTAGTCCATGTAATTAATGGAGCCATCATTGATCTTATTACGAAGAATTGGGTCGGACTGGAAAGGGCTGCGGAACTTCAGGGCATCCGCCTCAGCCAAAACACCATCGCACTCAGGGGCGGTGGAAGCGCCGGTGAGCAGGGAAATCTTGAATTCATCGCCGCGCTGGTGGGCTTCCTTGGCACGCTCAGCAATAGCTGTAGGCAAAACCTTAGGGTAACCAGCACCGGTGAAGCCGGACATGCCGACCAAATCACCATCATTGACGAAGGTGGCAGCCTCTTCAGCGGTCTTTACCAGAGAAGCATAGCGATCAGGGATACGAGAAACCATTGGATACCTCCGGTGGTTATGGGACACTTGTTATAACCATACCAAAAACATCATCGTTTGCGATAGTTCTGGCGTTTACCATGGTCATGGCGTATTATTGTGGGGTGAAAATTGGCAATATTGAGTGTGCATCACCCGTAGTATTGGCACCAATGGCAGGCGTAACCAATGTGGCTTTTCGTAGCCTGTGCCGTGCTATTGAGCGTGAGAAGAATGGGACGGTCTCCGGGCTTTATGTCTGTGAGATGATTACGGCGAGGGCCCTGTGTGAGCGTAATGAGAAGACTCTCCACATGATTACCTTCGCTCCTGATGAGAACCCTCGTTCCCTTCAGCTTTATACCACCGACCCTCATTGGACCTATGAGGCTGCTCGCATGATTGCCGAAGAGAATCTCGCCGACCATATCGACATGAACTTTGGTTGCCCGGTACCTAAGGTAACCCGGCGCGGTGGCGGTTCTGCCCTCCCCTACAAGCGTCCGCTATTTGCCAATATCGTGGATGCCGCTGTTCGTGGTGTGGCAGGTACGGATATTCCGGTGACGGTAAAGTTCCGTGTGGGTATTGATGCTAATCATAAGACCCATTTGGATGCGGGCCGTATTGCTGCTGAGCATGGTGCGGCCGCTGTGGCTCTGCATGCTCGTACTGCAGCTGAGCGTTATTCTGGCCATGCTCATTGGGATGAGATTCGCATTCTTCGTGAGCATATGCATGACCATGGCCACAACATTCCTGTTTTGGGCAATGGCGATATTTTTGCCCCACAGGATGCCGTGAATATGATGAATGAGACTGGCTGCGATGGTGTGGTTATTGGCCGTGGTTGCCTTGGCCGCCCATGGCTATTCGCTAATCTCGCTGCTCTGCTTAATGGCAAGGAGATGCCGGGGGAACCAACGCTCGGTGAAGTTGCCGATATTATCTACCGCCATGCTGAGCTGCTTGCTGCTCATGATGGTGAGCAAAAGGGCTGCCGCGATCTACGTAAGCATGCGGGTTGGTATTTGCGTGGCTTCCCAGTGGGTGGCGATGCTCGCCGTGCGCTGGCGACTGTTTCTAGTCTTGCGGAACTCGATGAGGTCCTCGCTCCCCTGCGTTCCTCTACTGCCATGGCTAATGATGCTGAGGGGCCACGTGGCCGCCAAGGCTCCCCTGGCAAGGTTGTTCTGCCGGAGGGCTGGCTTGATAATCCGAATGATGACACTGTTCCATTCGGCGCCGATATTGAGAATTCCGGCGGCTAATTTAGGGAAGGTACGGGCTGATTAGGCCTCGTACACGGAGTGGGTTTCGCGTACTGCGAAGCCCTCTTTTTCATATAGGCGAATTGCCGGTGCATTATCGTGTTCCACGTAAAGGTCGATGCGGCCGCTACCAAGAATGGCTTCCATATAGTGGATACCGGCTTCAGTTAGTGGTGCACCAAGCTTCCTACCGCGGGCAGCATTTGCCAGGCCAACCACGTAGATTTCACCCACACCATCCTCCAACTTTGTCCAATGAAAGCCGAGCAGGGTTGGTCGTGCAGTGATATTCTCATCGGGGTCTTGGCTCTGTTCCCAGAGAAGGAAGATACCTTCAGGCTTTACCCACTCGGCTTCAAGTGCCCGGCGCAGGCGTGGCATATCCCAGTGGCCTTGCTCAGGATGCCAGTCGAAGGCTTCATTATTTACTCTTAACCAGGACTCCATGGTCCAGCCTTCACCAAAGGCCTCAATAGACTGGCGAAGGTTCAGAAGGCGCATGCCCTCCGGGAATACCGCAGGTTCTGCAGGTTGGCTACTCACCGGGCGGGCCATCACCCATAGCTCACGGGTGAGCTTCATCTGGTTTTTAGCTGCGAGATTTTTAGCGGCCGGTAGGTTGCCATGGGCCCAGAACTTGGTGCCGCCGGCAGCCTTGGTAGCCTCCACGAGATCAGAGCCGATGTGTTGCCCACGAACATCAGGATCTACCACTAATTCCACATCCCCACCTGGGGCAATGGCAGCAATACCCCCATCAACCAGTACATGGCGGTGGCCCAGGCGCTCATCATCGAGGCCAAGCAGGAACTGCTCAGAAAACGGCGGAATAGCATCATGAGACTGTGCGTTTTCAATAATGGACAGAGCGCTACGGCGTTCGTCAGAATTTAGAATTCCAGTGAGGTTCATATCACCAGCTTAATAAAGAGTAGGCTGGATTGGGATACTTCACGTTGGAAGCTGAAGTTACTTATTAATTAGATGATTAAAGGAGACAATGATGACTGACAATAACCCTCAGAACAATGCACAAGAAGCTGAACCACAAAAGCTCAATGCCAATGAGGCTATTGCTGCAGCTGAAGAGCGCGCCAAGGGCACTGCCCACAAGAATATGCCACAGTGGGAGGACCTGCCAGTAGAGGGTGATACCGCTAATCTGCGCATGGGCCCAAATCTCCATGATGGCCTTCTGGCTCTGCTGCCACTGGTTGGTGTATGGCGCGGTGAAGGTGAAGCCGATGACCCAGAGCTCGGCCAGCACCACTTCGGTCAGCAGCTTACCTTTAGCCACAACGGCCACAATTACCTTTCCTATGAATCCCTCACCTGGCCATTGGATTCTAATGGGGAGCGCAATGGTGAAGTCACCCGCGAGGTTGGTTTCTGGCGTATCTCCCTGAAGGATGAGATTGAAGTCACCGCTACCTCTTCCAAGGGCTTGGTCGAAATCTTCTATGGTGAGCCAATGAATGAGCGCGCATGGCAGGTTGAGTCCGCCTCCACCATGGTGACCGCCACCGGTCCAGCAGGTTTCGGTCCAGGCAAGCGCCTCTACGGCCTCATGCCAAATGGCATGCTCGGCTGGGTTGATGAGCGCCAGATCAATGGCGAACTCAAGCCATATATGTCCGCGCAGCTCAGCCGCGTTGTTGGTTAAGAGGTATTTATGACTGTCCGCGATGACCTAGCAAAACTGCTCGAACCCTACGGTGCAATTCATGCACCAGAGGTTGCGGGCATAGCCCACTATGGGGATCCACTCGGCGAGCAAAAGCATGCCCTGCTCATGCATCCCCGCTTAGACCGGAAGGTCATCAAAGTAGTTGGCCCCGATGCAAGCAGCTTCCTCACCAGTCTCTTCTCCCAAATATTTACGGGACCGGTCGGTACTGTTGGCCGCGCCCTAAACCTGGACGCAGCCGGCCATATTATTGACACTATTGTCTGGCAGGCCATTGAGGATGGCTATCTACTACATGTGGATATTGAGAGTGACCTGCGCACTTACCTCGAAGCGATGCGCTTCTGGACCAATGTCAATATAGAGGACACTGACCACAGCATCATCACCCTCGTTGAGCGGGATGATAGCGGAACAATGTCCGCCGATCATAAGACTGTCCCTTGGAATGGCCCAACACGCGTGGACCTATTCCTCCAGCCCAATGAGCTCGCCCATCACCTCACCCAGCGCCTCTACGATGGCTATCACCTCATCGGCACTCTGGGCTGGGACGCATGCCGCGTAACCTGGCTGGAGCCAAGCATTGGACTTGATTTGGACAATAAGTCCATCCCCCATGAGGTCTTCCACTACATCGGCCACGATGAAGCGGCAGTCGTTAATCTTGACAAGGGCTGCTACCGCGGCCAAGAAACAGTCGCACGAGTCCAAAACCTCGGACGCTCCCCACGCGTACTCGCCATGGTTCATCTCGATGGTTCCGCGCCCGAACTGCCCGCGCCGGGCTCCCCTATTACTTCGGGCCGGCGCACAGTTGGGCGTCTGGGTACAGTGGCTCAGCACTATGAGTTGGGGCCAATTGCTTTGGCCTTGATCAAGCGGAATAGCCTTGAGGTACCACTAACTGCGGGGCTCTCCGCGCTTAGTGTGGATACCGATAATCTTGTTAATGATGAGTCTACACCTGCTGGAAAACGTGCCATTGAGCGCCTCAAGGGTAATGTGGTAGACTAACTTTCGTATAGAAATCCCAATCGTCAAGGGGGTCAGGCCATGGGTCGCGGCCGCGCTAAGGCTAAACAAGCCAAGGTTGCACGTCAGCTTAAGTACAACGTCCCAAACATGGATCTCGATTCGCTCCAGCGAGAGCTTGCAGCTAAGAATCACCATGAGGAGGACGACCAGGATCAATACGCCGCTTGGGCGGATTACGATCCTGAGGAAGACTCTGAAGCTAAGTAGTTTCACTGCTGGATAGCTTCACCGTCTGCTGACGCAGATGACATTGACCGGACTGGCAAAGAGTGCCAGCCCGGTTTTTGTGCTGTATAGAAACCTACGGTCGGGAAAGAAAATTCTTAGGAAAAATTAATTAAAGTTACTTGAACTTCAAGCGCTGCAACTTTGTAGAATGAGGCTGTGGACGAAGTTAGGTACTCAATCACGCAGGTCACGCACCATACTGGCCTCCCGGCAAGCACTATTCGCTACTACGAGAGCATCGGGCTAATCCCCCAGGCCCACCGCTATCCCTCGAGTGGAAGACGCTATTTCCTTGAAGCGGACATGGCCTATATACATGGCCTCGCATGCCTCAATGCAGCGGGATTCACCCTGGAGGAAATCCGCCGCTATATGGAAAATCTCACCGAAGGCTCACGCGATAGTGCCGCCCTTCAGGTGAAGCTTCTTCATGCCTATGAGCAGCGTCTTGAGCATGAAGAGCAGATTCTTCAATTGCGCAGGAAATATGCGGACCTGAAACTTACCTACTGGCAGTCCCTAGCAGAGGGCAAGACAGCCGAAGCAAAGACGACCGATAGTGAGATTCGTTCCTTGGTTGAGCGTCTACGCCTGCTAGTCCAAAATCAAAAGCAATAGGAAAGAGTTTTCTCATGAAGAATGTCACCCTTGCTAATGGCGTCGAAATCCCAGTACTTGGCTTTGGTGTCTATCAGATTCCACCAGCTCAGACCCAGAGGGCCGTGGAAGAGGCCTTCGAAATTGGCTACCGCCACATTGACACTGCGGCAATCTATGGCAATGAGGCTGAGGTCGGCGCTGCTATTAAGGCCAGCGGCCTCAAGCGCGAAGAGATCTTCATTACCACCAAGCTGTGGTTGAGTGAATATGATGGCGAGAAGGCTGCCCGCGCCATTGACACTTCCATGGAGAAGCTTGGCCTGGATACCGTTGACCTCTTCCTCCTCCACCAGCCATTCAATGACACCTATAATGCATGGCGTGCACTGGAGAAGGCGTACTCCGAGAAGAAGCTTCGTGCCATTGGTATCTCCAACTTCTCCCCTGACCGTGCAGTTGATCTTGGCACCTTCAATGACCTCATGCCGATGATCAACCAGATTGAAACCAACCCACTGCACCAGCGCCGCGCGGAAGGCGCAGCACTGACCTCCCGTGGCATTGTCCACGAGGCATGGGCACCATTCGGTGAGGGTCGTAATGGAATCTTCACCAACCCAGTACTGCAGAAGATCGGCGATGCCCACGGCAAGTCCGTTGCCCAGGTCATCCTCCGCTGGCTGATTGAACAGGACATTGTTGCCCTGGCCAAGAGTGTCCACAAGGAGCGCATGGCTGAGAACTTCGACATCTTTGACTTTGAGCTCACTGATGACGACCATGCAGCCATCGCTGCACTGGATAAGGGCGCTTCCCTCTTCTTCTCTCACCAGACCCCAGAGACCGTGGAGTTCATGGCTAAAGTCCACAGCAACTAGTTAATAAATTGCCGGCTTTTCTGTGCCTACTTGCAGTTCAAGCGCTTTAACCTAATACGGTTTAACATGTGCAAGAACACAAGTACACAATTTCAGAAGTCTCACAGCTCACGGGGCTGCCAGCTAGTACGATTCGTTACTACGAATCCATCGAGCTCATCCCTGCCATTGAGCGTGAAGCTTCCAGCGGCCGCAGGCTGTTCACCGAGGAGAATCTCCATCTCCTCGAGCAACTCGCCTGCTTATCCGCAGTGGGCTTGGGTTTGGAAAATGTGCGCGCCTATGTTGCTCGCATAGATAATCGCGATGCGGAATCTGCTCGTGCACAGCGCGCCGTCTTTCGTAATTTCAAACGCCAGCTCGTAGAGCAGGCACGTATATTGAAGCTTCGTGCCCAATACGCGGACCTCAAGGTGGCTTACTGGGATGCTGTGGCAGAAGGTGACACCGCCCTCATGGAGGAGCTAGAGAAGCAAAGCCACGAGGTTTCTACGGAATTGCGTGCAATAGCCAAACCCGGCAGATAAGTAGGAGCCCGAGTTCACAAGAACTCGGGCTCCTACTTTTTTATTCTTTGTGCCTATGCTTAATTAGGCATCCTCATGCTGGCCGGTGAGAATGACGCGAGCTTCGCCTTCCTCAGAGGTGCGCACGGTGCCAAGGACCCATGGGTCAAGGTGACGTGCAGTGAGCATAGCCAGGGCGCGGTCGCGGTCATCGGCGGAGACCACAGCAACCATGCCCACACCCATATTGAAGGTCTTTTCCATCTCTTCCTGTGGAACCTGACCCACAGAGGAGATGAAGCGGAAGATTGGGCCAGGGGTCCAGGAACCACGGGAAAGTTCAGCGGTGAGACCAGCAGGAATCACGCGAGCCAGATTGCCAGCCAGGCCGCCACCAGTAACATGGCAGAAGGTGCGGACTTCACACTCAGCAGCAAGGGCGAGGCAGTCCTTGGCATAGATGCGGGTTGGTTCCAGCAGTTCCTCACCAAGGGTACGGCCGAGTTCCTCAACATGCTCATCCAGAGCAAGGCCGGCCTTTTCCAGAAGAACATAGCGGGCAAGGCTATAGCCATTGGAGTGAAGACCAGAGGACTTCATACCAATAACCACATCGCCATTGCGCACACGGTCAGGGCCAAGAACCTCATCGGCCTCAACAACACCAACGGCGGTGGCGGAGACATCATAGTGATGTGGTTCCATCACACCAGGGTGCTCAGCGGTCTCACCGCCAAGCAGTGCACAACCAGCCTGCACGCAGCCCTCAGCAATACCGGAGACAATCTGTGCCACATGCTCAGGCACAACCTTGCCAATGGCAATATAGTCCTGCAGGAAGAGTGGCTCGGCACCACAGACAACCAGGTCATCCACGCACATAGCGACCAGGTCGATACCAATGGTGTCATGCTTATTCATGGCCTGTGCCACAGCGAGCTTGGTGCCCACACCATCAGAACCAGCAGCCAAAAGTGGCTGCTTATAGTTGCCGAGGGCAAAAAGACCGGCAAAGCCACCAAGACCACCGCGCACCTCAGGGCGGGTAGCACGCTTAGCCAAAGGGCCGAAGAGTTCTACGGCCTTATCGCCGGCCTCAATGTCCACACCAGCAGCGGCATACGAGATTTTCTCATCGCTCATTATTTTGCTCTTTTCTGTTTCTTTGGGCATCTAGTCGCTTAGATGCTGCATTTCGCGAACAAGGTCGGCATTCGGATTACCCTTCGGCAGACCAATCGGGTACTTGCCATCAAAGCAGGCACAACACAGTTCCGAACGCGGCTGCTGTGTGGCCTCAACCATGGCATCAATGGAGACATAACCCAAACTATCAGCACCAATAGCAGTACAGACAGACTCGGTCAGCGAATCATCGCCCACACAGTTAGCCAGTAGCTCACCAGGGGAGGCGAAGTCAATGCCATAGAAGCATGGCCACTTGACTGGTGGGGAGGCAATGCGCACATGAACCTCAGCGGCACCGGCCTCACGCAGCATACGAATCAGCGCGCGCTGAGTATTACCACGCACGATAGAATCATCCACCACAACCAGGCGCTTATCCTTGATGACCTCGCGCAGTGGGTTGAGCTTGAGCCTAATGCCCAGCTGGCGGATAGTTTGGGATGGCTGAATGAAGGTACGGCCCACATAGGAGTTCTTCACCAGGCCCTGGCCATAAGGGATGCCACTGGCCTGCGCATAACCAACAGCAGCAGGGGTACCAGATTCCGGCACTGGGATAACCAAATCGGCATCGGCCGGGAATTCCTCAGCTAGTCGACGCCCAATTTCCAGTCGCACAGCATTGACACTACGACCACGGATAACAGCATCAGGACGGGCCTGGTAAACAAATTCAAATACGCAGCCCTTGTGGTCAGGTTCAGCAAATTTCTTGACCTGGACGCCCGCAGCATCGATGGTGGCAAATTCACCAGGCTCAATATCACGGACGAAGCTGGCGCCCACAATATCCAGGGCGGCAGTTTCGGAGGCCACAACCCAACCACGGTCAAGACGACCAAGGGAGAGTGGGCGGATGCCCCAAGGGTCACGCGCGGTATAAAGCTTCTTACCATCGGTGAAGACCAGGCTAAAAGCACCCTTAAGGCGTGGAAGTACTTCCATGCAAGCATCGCTCAAGGTAGCACCATCGGCCACCTTATGAGCCAGAAGACCACAGAGTACATCAGAATCGGAAGGCTTACGCTCAGGGTCAACAATGCCCAAAGCGGCGGCTTCATCAAGAAGCTCAAGGTAGTTAATCAGATTGCCATTATGTGCGAGGGCTAGGTCCGTACCATCAGGGGTGGTACGGAACATTGGCTGGGAGTTCTCCCATGTCACACCGCCCGCAGTGGAATAGCGGGTATGGCCAATGGCAATATCACCCTTCAAAGCTTCCAGGGTTTGCTCATCAAAAACCTGGGATACGAGACCCAGATCCTTGAAGACAACAACCTGCTCGCCATCGCCCACGGCGATGCCCGCAGCCTCCTGGCCACGGTGTTGAAGTGCGTAGAGCCCGTAATAGGTCAGCTTGGAAACTTCCTCGCCCGGAGCCCAGAGGCCAAAGACGCCACACTCCTCACGAGGTCCCTGCTCACAACCATCATCCAATTTCGAATCCAGGTTCATTGTCACGTCCCTAGAATACCTGTTTTCCACGAGTTTTCATAGTTGGGCAACCCCAACTATCCCTCAGCTGGCAGATGAAGCAGTGGCATCCACCGAGCAATTTCTTTGGCCCTTGTTCCTGAAATAGTGACCTTTGGCGTATTTTCAAGCTCATCCAAGTGAATGAGCCCGGCCGCTAGGCGCAACCACTGTCGTGGAGGAAGCTCCACAATATTCGGTGGCGTACCACGCCTATGGGTCAGGCCCTCCACACACTGAACGGCAACAAAAGGCGGGATGCGCACCTCCACGCTTTTGCCCGGCGCGATCTTCTCCAAAGTGCGCGCACTCTCCTTCACCAACCGGGAGAGCACTGCCCTGTCTGGCATTGGGGCTTGCTCATCCCGCAACCAGGCTGCTGTCTGTGGGTCGATTACCATAATTCCCTTCTCGCCTGTTATCGATAGTCTTCTTCGTGGCTTACAATGATAATTATGCCTAACGCAAATCCAAACCCCCGAGTGACCCTGCGATTTATGGCGGCACCGACCGATATTCTTTTGGCCGGTTCGCAGGGTGTGAGCGGTGGTCGTGTCCTTGAGTGGATTGACAAGGCCGCCTATGCCTGCGCCGTCGGCTGGGCCGGCACCTATTGTGTGACTGCCTATGTCGGCCATATTCACTTCCAGCGCCCAATTCCTACCGGCCATATTGTGGAGGTTCGTTCCCGCATTGTGATGACCGGTCGTTCCTCCATGCACATTATCAACGAGGTTCTTTCTGCTGATCCACGTGAGGGTAAATTCACCCGCGCCTGCGACTGCCTCGTGATTTTCGTGGCCATGGACCCAGAGACCAAGAAGCCAACCGAGGTTCCTCATTTCGAGCCAACCACCGAAGAGGAAAAGATCAGCTGCAAGGCCGCTATTTCTCGTATTGACCTACGCAAGGCCATTGAGGATGAGATGTCCAAGCAGACCTATGATGGTCCTTCGGATGCACCTCGTCTCATCACCCGCTTCCTTGCTAAGCCTACCGACGTCAACTGGGGAGGCAAGGTCCATGGTGGTACTGCTATGGAGTGGATTGATGAGGCTGCGACTGCCTGCACCATGGGTTGGTCCGGTGTGCAGACTGTGGCTGTCTATGCCGGTGGTATTCGCTTCTATAAGCCAATTCAGATTGGTGATCTTATTGAGGTCGATGCCCGTATGATGCGTACTGATACTCGTTCCATGCAGATGAGTGTTCATGTACGTGCGGGGGATCCAAAGAATCCCGAATTGGAAACTGCTATTCATGCCACCATCACCTATATCGGTGTGGATGTGGATGGTAACCCATATAATGCCCGCCAGTTTGAGCCAAAGACCCCTGAGGATATTTCCCTGGCTGAGCATGCGGCCAAGCTGCGCCGCCTCCGTGCGGAGTACCAGCCACTGCCACTCATTCCACCAGTTGTCCCTGATGTGATGCTCTAAAGGCTTTCGGGCGGAAATACGTAGACCCGCGTAGCTTCTACTACGCGGGTCTTTTCTCTATGCTCTTTTGCTACTAGCTCACTGGCTCCGGTGTGCTGCTTACTGCAGTGTCGCTGGAATGGATGGTGATTGTCGTGGTGGCAGTCAGGTCTTGTGGCAGATTCTTTTTTACACCGGTTGGCTTGGCCGAAGGCGTGCCGCTTGGTTTGCTATCAGGCCTATTAGGAGCCGAGCTTGGGGCGGGTGGAGGGGCATCAGTAAGTGCCGGATCACCAGGACTACTATCAGGCTTATTTGATGGGCGCATACCGGTAACGCCGAAATCAAGATTAGAGCCGGTGAGGTCAAAGACACGAACACCTTCAAGCTTGAAGCTAGAGAAGTTTTCCTCAACCCAGTCATCAAATTGGGTGGCAAAGCCATTACTATTAAAGCTTGGACCAGAGAGCAGCAGATAGTAGTGAATCTGGTTAGTGGCAACAAGTTCCTTGAACTGGTCAAGGGTGATATTGGAAGTATCACCAACAAAGCCACCAATAGGCAGCACTGACTTGCCACAGGCCAATTGCAGATTAGCCGAGTAGACACCACCGGCCATGGCGGCCACCCAACGGTGCCCCTCATCTTTAGCAAAGAGACGTGGAATCATCTGGTTACCAGAAAAATCGGCGGATTTAAGAGCCACATTACGGAGACCGTAGACATTTTCCACGGTGAGATTACCCGTGGAACCAATGCGAACCACCTGAGTCGCGGGCCCATATTTGCCATTGCCTTTGACAGTTGCCGGGAGTGCACCACCAAGACGTGGACCCGCTGTTGGGCTGGAGCCAGTCTGCGCGGTGGTGATGGTGTCCAGGGTATAAATGGCGGGACCGCCAAAGAATGCAAGAGAACCGGTGATTGCCATTAGAGCACGCCATAGGCGGTAGTGCATGAAGCCCGGCGCGTAATCAAAGCCAATGAGCAACACCACAGCGGCGAAGCCGACAACAACCACGATATAGCGGGCGGCCTGGAAGTTTTCTGAAGAGCGGTCAAGGAGGATGAAGGCCCAGGTAAGGCTGAGGATGAAAGTGATAGCCAAATAGATGCGTGTACGGTGTGAGTGGTACATGCAGGTAACAATGCCGATACCAGTACACACAGCAGCCAGCGGGACGAGCACGGTATTGCAGAGGGTATCCGATTTACCGCTGGAGAGACACATAATGATGAGTACACTATAAAAGCTTGCGCTCCAGGTGATCACCATTGGGCGGGCTTCACTATGGCGGTGAATCACAATATTGGCCACGCTGAGGAAAAGCGCCAGTGGGAGGAACCACGACATCTGGCCGCCGAGGAAATAGCTAAATGGGTGGGTGATGGCATCCCGGAAGCTATAGTGCACGCCGTCGGAATTAACCAGATGGGTCCAGCCATTGGTATAGAAAAGCTGGGAGAGCACCGAGTTGTTATCCGTACCACCGAGCCATGGGCGAGAGTCCTTAGGCCAGAGGCCGACAATAAGGACATACCAGCCGCAGCTTAGAATAGCGGCAGGAATGGTGAGTACCGCACGCCAATTGCGGCGGTCAGTAAAGAACCACGCGATGATGAGGCCCGGTACGACGAGCATGATTTCCATCTGCCCGATAAGAATACCCAGACCGATGAGTAGCCCAAGGAGGATATAGGACATTGCGGTCTTTTTCTTAAAAGCGCGAACTGCCTGGGCAAGGACTTGGATGCTGCAGAACACCATCATGGCATCCGGATAGTTATAGCGGAAGGCCAGCACGGCTAATGGGGTGAGCAGAAATGCCCAGGAGCTAATGAGAGCAGCAGTATGTGGGCGGTAGCGGGAGTCGAGACTATTATGGACCGCAAAATAAATGCTGGTCACCGAGAGAAAGCCAAAGATGGCCTGTGGGATGAGCAAGGAGGTATTGCTCAGCCCCACAAATTTGGTGAGCAGTATACTTGGCCAAAGGCCAATGGGGAAAAAGGAGAGCGTGGTGGAATTACCAATATCCACCGAGCCAAAGAAGAAAGCCTTCCAGTTATCCGCACCGGCCTGTACGGCGGCACTGACATAGGAATCCGCGAAAGTATTACGGCTTAGTCCCGTGAAGTAGACCAGAAGGGAGGCTACCAAAAGCAGGGTTAGGCCAAGCCAGTGATTCGCATTTGAATCATCACGTCGCACGGAGGCATGGCCATTACCGGCAGCTGGGCTGGGTGTGCTCACGCGGACCTCTTCCGTTTTTTGTAGTCGAGTATCACTACCAGTTAAGCACACTTCAATCTATATAGGCTTCAGTATTGCTTTATTTTCGCTGTGAATTTTCTAAACTCACAGGAAAAATACTTAAACAACAACAAACCAGATGGCAACCATGTGGCAAATAGCGGCGATAATGGTGGCCGCATGGAAGTACTCATGATAGCCCACGTGGCGGGCATGACGGCCAGGCCACTTAAAGCCATAGACCAGAGCACCGAGGGAATAGACAAGGCCACCGGCAAAGAGGAGCCAGACCACAGCCGGACCGGCGCTATGCCAGAGCTGAGGGATAAGAGGAACAATCAGCCAGCCGAGAACCAGGTAGACCACCACATCAATGGCGCGTGGGTGGTCAATCCACACCAGGGCCAGGAATACAGCAACCAGGGCGCCGACCCAAGCACTGCCGAGCATCCACCAAATAGCAGCACCATGCAGAACAATCAGGCACAGTGGCGTATACGTGGCGGCAATAAAAACACCGATGGTGGCATGGTCAGCCCGACGCCACCATTGAACAGTCTTGGCGGATTTCCAGTAGCCACGGTGATAGGCAGCGGAGACACCAAAGAGGAGGACCACACCGACCGAGTAGATAGTCACGCCGAGGGCTTTCCACCAATCAATATGAATCCAGGCATAGGTGGTCAGCACGGTGCCCGCAACGAGGTTGAGCAGCGTGGCAAAAAAGTGGAACCAACCCCTGGCACTAGGGCGGTCACCGCGGTCGGCGACTTCACGCTTGATGGTAATAGTCTTCACCGGATATACCTCTTCATTCACCAGTGTCTTTGTCGACATATTTCCTCCATTTTAAACGCTCAGTACCGAAAAGTACCACCGGTGGGATGAACATCTCATCGCACCGGCTTCTACCATCAAGCATAACCTACGGTGCCGTAAGCATCAAGAGCGATATGCCAATTCTCAGGTAATTACCACCTAGTGGATTACCACTTAAAGAGGAAGCGCCCCCAGGCCTTAAACCAATCAATCAGATTGCTGCTGCGACCATCGGCGACTTTGCCATCACGGCAGCCATCAAGGCCGATATTATGCTGGCTATAGCCCTGGTTGATTTGTTCCTCGAGGGTGTACTTACCATCGGCCACATCCTGACAGTACTGCTGCTGGGAGTCGGTGGTCCAGGTATCAAAGAGTCCGCGCGCATCGGAGGTGGTCATGCGCAGGAAGTTTGTGAAATATTTTAGCGGGAGCAAATCCCAGACAATATTGTAGATGGTGTAGATAGCCAGCGGGATAAGTCCCAGACGGGCTTCACTGTGGAAGCCGGTGCCGGCAAGGGCGGTTGGCGCTACTGGGTCACTGGTTGGCACCTCATTAATGGAGGTAGGAGTTGGCGTGGTAGTGACAGCGACAGTCGTTGTGGTGGTAGTCGTGGCCGTCGTGGTCGTGGCGGCCGTTGTTGTGGGCGCTGCGTCGGTAGTGGTGGTAGTTGCCGCTGCTTGACTTGTTGCCTGGGTACTTTCAGTGCTTGCACTGTCCTCTGCCCCGGCGGGGCTGGTCATGAGTCCAGCAACAAGGGTGCAAATAAGGATGCCTCCCACAGCGATATTGGTGCGTTTTGCCATACCGCTTATCCTACTTGGCTTGGCGGAAATTGAAAAAAGAGCCGACCAGCAGGTCGACTCTTAAGGTATGTTTCCGCTTGTTCGGTTTAGACAACGGAGTTAGCGCCAGCGGCATTGCCGAAGATGCGTGGGAGGGTGCCCTTCCATGCCTCGGCGATTTCTTCGACTGGGATGCTAAAGCCATCGGCGACGGTGTAGTCGCTACCACCGGTGCGGCCAAGCAGGCGAACCGGAACACCGAGCTCAGTGGCAAGGGCCATGAGGGTTTCGGTATTTTCCGGCTTCACGGTGACCACAGCACGAGAGGCGGACTCACTGAAGAGCGCGGCGAAGAGATCCTCATGGACCTCAGAGAGGTCGACGCTCAGGCCAATATTTGCGTAGATTGCAAGCTCAGCCAGGGCCTGGTTCAAACCACCCTCAGAAAGGTCATGCGCAGCCTCAACCAGCTTGGCGCCACCATTGGTCTGAGAGGTAAAGACCTTGCCCAAGGCAATTTCGGCATCCAGGTCGGCCTTTGGTGGCAGACCATTGAGGCCACCGCCGGTGATCTCCTGCCAGATGGAACCGCCGAATTCCTCACGGGTATCGCCCAGAAGCAGCACATCCTGGCCTTCCTCAATGATGTGGCCAATGCGGTCCTCAACATTAGGAATAACACCCAGAACGCCAACCACTGGGGTTGGGAGAATGGACTCGGTACCAGTCTGGTTATAGAAGGACACATTGCCACCGGAGACTGGAATACCCATGGTCCTAGCGCCATCGGCCAGACCATGAACAGCCTCACGGAACTGCCACATTACAGCAGGATCCTCAGGGGAACCGAAGTTCAGGCAGTTGGTAACAGCCACTGGGTCAGCACCAGTGACAGCCACATTGCGATAAGCCTCAGAGAGAGCAAGCTCAGCACCGGTACGTGGGTCGAGCTTGGTGTAACGACCAGAGGCATCGGCGGAGATTGCAACACCGCGACCAGTTTCTTCGTCGATACGCAGAACACCGGCATCGGAATTCTGAGCAAGAACAGTATTGCCACGAACATAGCGGTCATACTGCTCGGTGATGAATGCGCGGGAGCACAGGGCTGGGCTGGAGACCATATCGAGCACGGCCTGGCGCAGATCAGCTGGGCGGTCGACTGGCTTATATTCCTGCAGTGCGTCCTGCCACTCAGGGCGCTCCCAAGGGCGGTCATAGACAGGACCCTGGTGTGCGATGGTGTGGGCTGGGGCATCAACCACAGTCTCACCGCGGTGGGTGATAACCAGGTGCTTGCCATCGGTGACCTCACCAATCTCGGCGCAAGGAACATCCCAGTGGGCGCAAATTTCCTTGAAGCGCTCCACATTCTCCGGGGTCACAACAGCACACATGCGCTCCTGGGACTCGGAGGAAAGAATCTCAGCGGCGGTCATATTCTCGGCGCGCAGTGGCACATAGTCAAGGTTGACACTCATGCCACCATCGCCAGCGGCAGCCAGCTCAGAGGTAGCGCAGGAAAGACCAGCGCCACCCAGGTCCTGGATGCCCACAACCACACCAGCACGGTAGAGGTCCAGGCAGCACTCGATGAGGACCTTCTCAGCAAATGGGTCGCCCACCTGCACGGCTGGAAGCTTGCGCTCAGCACCCTCTTCGAAGGTATCGGAGGCCAGCACGGACACGCCACCAATGCCATCCAGGCCGGTGCGGGAACCGAAAAGAATGACCTTATTGCCCAAACCGGAAGCGAAAGCAAGCTTCAGGTCCTTGGACTTCAAGGTACCCACGCACAGGGCGTTAACCAGTGGGTTGCCGGCATAGGATGGGTCAAAGACAGTCTCGCCACCAATATTTGGCAGGCCCAGGCAGTTACCATAGTGGCCAACACCATCAACCACGCCTGGCAGCACTCGCTGGGTATCCGGCGCATCAGCCGGACCGAAACGCAGCTGGTCCATCACAGCAATTGGGCGGGCACCCATGGCCATAATGTCACGCACAATACCGCCCACACCGGTGGCCGCACCCTGATGAGGCTCCACATAGGATGGGTGGTTGTGGGACTCCACGCGGAAGGTCACAGCATTGCCATCGCCGATATCAACCACACCGGCGTTCTCCCCGATACCGGCAAGAATCTTGGACTGCATCTCTGGGGTGGTGGTTTCACCGAAGTAGCGCAGGTGCACCTTGGAGGACTTATAGGAGCAGTGCTCCGACCACATCACGGAGTACATGGCCAACTCCGCATCGGTTGGGCGGCGGCCAAGAATCTCCTTGATGCGCGCATACTCATCATCCTTCAGGCCCAGCTCAGCATAAGGCTGCGCCAGGTCTGGGTTGGCCTTGGCGGCCTCGACCGTATCGTTAAAGCTCATTTATTATGCTCCAATGCTTCCGACTGCGGACAGGAATAGCTCCAGACCATCAAGGGATGGGCCGGTCAGGGTCTCAACGGCATGCTCAGGGTGTGGCATCAGACCAACCACACGGCCATTTTCAGAGCAGATACCGGCAATGGCATTAATGGAGCCATTGAAGTTATCCGTATAACGGAAAACCACGCGGCCCTCACCCTCGAGCATTTCGACGGTCTCCTTGGAGGCCTGGAAGCGGCCTTCACCGTGCTTTGCTGGAATCAGAATCTTCTGACCCTGCTCAAGAGTATTGGTCCACGTGGTCTGGTTATTAGCAACCTCGAGATAAGTATCGACACAATGGAAGTGCAGACCCTCATTACGCGTCAGTGCGCCTGGCAGCAGGCCCGATTCGGTCAGAATCTGGAAGCCATTACAAATACCAAGCACTGGCATGCCCTTATGGGCCTGCTCAATCACGGTCTGCATCACAGGCGCCAGTGCGGAAATCGCACCACTGCGCAGGTAGTCACCATAGGAAAAACCACCTGGGACGACAACAGCATCCACGCCCTTAATATCGGCATCCGCATGCCACAGGGATACAACCTCAGCACCGGCAATGCGTGCGGCACGTGCTGCATCCACATCATCCAAGGTGCCTGGGAAAGTGATTACACCAATCTTTGCGCTCACTACTGCACCTCAATGCGGAATTCTTCAATGACGGTATTGGCAAGCAGCTTCTCGGCCACCTTGCGAATATCCTCTTCGGTCACTGAATCCTCGGCCTCAATTTCAAAGCGCTTGCCCTGGCGAACATCCTTGACACCCTCTACCCCAATACGGCCCAGCGCACGCTGCACCGCCTGACCTTGCGGATCAAGAATCTCTGCCTTCGGCATCACATTGACAATAAAACGAGCCACTTTTGCTCCCTAACTGTTATGGACGGCACAACTCGCATGGTATATACATGCGCACAACTAAAAATATACCCGTTGGCGCAGGTTAATGCGAATAGCGCCCCCAGTGCACCACATCTGCCACGTCCATGCCCTTTCGCCAGCCAAATCTCTCCAAGTCAGGCACCTCTTGTAACTCCCGCACCGGCCCTATGCACAGCCATGCCAGCACCCGCACATCCTCCGGCGCCCCGATGAATTCCCGCAGGAATTCTTCCTCAAAAAATGAAACCCACCCCATGCCGTAGCCCATCGCGGTCGCCATCAGCCACATATTCTCAATGGCGCACGCCACCGACATTTCGCCCATCACATCCAGCGTATGCCGCCCTAGCACCCTCGGTCCCCCGCGTTTCGACGAATAAGTCACAACCACACCCGTGCCCGCCTCACGAATCCCCTCAATCTTGATCGGATTGAAGACCTCCCGGCGCGAAGCATCCAAACATGAAGCAAACTCCTCCCTGCACTCCCCCACGTGCGCGGCAAAGGCCTCCAAATCTTCAAAGTCATCAACAACAATAAAGTCCCACGGCTGCGAGTACCCCACGCTTGGTGCCCTATGCCCCGCCGCCAAAATGCGCATCAAATCCGCCCGCGGAATCTTCTCCCCACTAAACTCCGCCCGCACATCACGCCGCCGCCCAATCACAGCCTCAAGGGCCGCGACCTCTGTCATATCAGAAAACTCATGAATACCCATTCCCCCATTATGCAAAAAGGCGCCCCCGAAGGGACGCCAGAAAGAATCTGCGAGTACAGATTAGGAGGAGAAGGAGCTACCGAAGAAGCTGTTCTTACGCAGCTGGTCCTTCTCTTCGCTGGTAGCAGAGTCACCGAAGTATGGGTCACCCTTATAGGAAATGTCGACAGCGAAGGTGATTTTGCTGCCAGAATAGCTGGCTGTGAAACCCGATTCCTGATACCGTTCGATGCCGCGCTTGAACATTTCAGTGCTCCGGCCTGTGCGCTGCAGGCAGTCGTAGGTTGCACTCCATGATATTCCCGCCACCTTAGCGCCGAGATTAATCGAATTTTGTACAAGCTCACGGTTTGCTTTCTCAAGGCGGGACTTAGCTTCATCGACACCAATCTCCGGGCTATCACTGGCGTAACTACCCGCTTCATTTTTTGCAAATGCCGCGTAAACGGAATCAAAGAAGTCTACATTTACATTGAGTTCCTTGGCTCGGGCATGGCCGAGTCGAGCCTTTTCTTCCGAGCCATACTTTTCAATGACGTCTTCCTTGGTGATTGGTTTTACCGGGTTATACTTTTCGCTTGAATCGAGGTTCTCATTCGTAAACCCCCTGGTGCCTTTTCTGTAACCTTCGATTGACTGCCGTGCTCCCCAGGTCCAACTGAATCCATCAGCAGATGTTCCCGTTACCGGCTTCACAGTAGTTTGAATGCCGATGGAATTTTTATAGTCAGCCAGCTTGACGTTATAGTCATTTTCCGCGTCCTGCAAGGCCTTAATATCAGCATCGGTGAACAACGAGGCCGAAGGACTACACACAATTGGTTCCGAGGTATCCGCCTGCGCTGGAACACCAGTGTCCGCAGCAACCAGCGTAGTTCCAAGCAACACACTCGCAGCAAGGCTGCTCAAAAGCTTCTTCACAATTTTCCTTCCGTTGAGGCTAACTACACCTCGTTCATCGCCTGCCTGGCTTCTCGTCAACATGCCACAAACAGACGAATCGCGATAACTCCAGCTAACAAAACCTGATGTAAAACACAGGATTCTGCCAGACAACAAAAATCCTAGAAAAAAAAAAGCCAATTGCAAGTCTGCTATCGAAACGACAGCTCACTACACGCAACAAGAATGCAAAAAGGACGGGCCGAAGCCCGTCCGAATGAAGAGTCTGTAAAGACTAGGAAGAGAAGGAGCTACCGAAGAAACCAGTGGCCTTCTTTGGACGATCAGGTCCGAGACCTGCAATATACTCGTCCATCTCGCTGAGATCCTTGTTGAGCTGAGTCTTTTCCTTGTCAGTAAGACTTGAGCTATTGATGCACGATGCTAACCCGTCGCGAATTACGCCGTAGAAATTCTTAAAGAACTCCGCCGTTGAAACTACGACATTACGGTCGATAGCGTCGATGACACTAGCTTTGGTGACACTTGCATCGAAATTCATATCCAGGAACAGATCGATGGTGATAGCGTAGGCAGCATCAGTTACGCCCATATCGACCGCACGCTGACGAAGAGCATCATACTTTGAGGTATCGGAATAAACGCCCTGAGCCTTCAGTTTTGCAATCACAGTATCCCAAGTTGGTGACTCGGAATCACCGCTAATGGATATGCCATCGCTGCTCATAGTGGCATTGATCATAACAGCCATCCAGTCTTGCGCAAGCTTAACTGTTTCCTGGCGCTTTGCCTCTCCACCGGCTTTAAGTTCCGGAGACACGCGATACATGAAATCGCCAAGGGTGGTGCCAAAATCAAAACCAGCCTTGGACAAAGAGTCCTTCTCCGCGCTTGTCAGACCAAAAACACAGTATTTTTGTCCATTCTTAGTGGAGATAGAGCCGGTAACAGCATTAGCGGAAGGTGCAGCGATACCAGCACCGAGGAGGGAGACCGCGCAGAGGACTGCGGCGAGCTTTTTAGAAGCCATGGGGTTGCTCCAATCGTCAGTAATTATGAAGAACAGCTGATAGACTCACATGAGTTTGCCAGCTAAAAAAATCCTAGAAAAAAAAAAGTCAATTTCAAGTCTGCTAACGAACTGGGTGGTAGTGGCCAGATTGGGATATAAAAAAACAAAAAAAAGAGCGCCGAAGCGCTCTTTTGATTTTTCGGGCTATTGCCCTTAGTGCATTCTTCCCACATTAGCTGGAAAGTGCGGAGGAGGTCACGAAGTTCTTCAGACCATCGAAGAAGCCGTTGACCTTGCCCACGGCACCAATCACACCACCCTGCTTAGCAGGATCGTAGCTAACCTGAGTCTTGTCAGCGTTGAGGTCAAAGCCGGCTTCCTTAGCCTGAGCCTCGTTGATGGTCCAGGTACCACGGTCGAAGTGAACACTATCGGCGACCTCAAAGTTGATGGCCTTGGCGCGCAGAGCCATAGCGGCATTATAAACATCCATCACCAGTGGAGCCTGGGTAGCATTTGGCTTCTCACCACTGGTGAATGGCTGGAAGAGGTAGTAGGTAATCATAGGCATGGACTGCAGAGCAGCCTTCTGGAAGCCAAGAACACTGGATGCGGAATTGATGGTCGATTCGAGGTTGCCATTGGCATTGTTGATCGTCTTCAGCACTTCCGCACTCAGTTCGGAGTAGACATCGACCACACCACCCTTGCGAGCACCATCGCTAACAGTAGGGTAGAAGGTGATGGTCCCACCAGCAGCACCAACATTCGTACCCATGATGCCGGTGATGATGTTATCCATGCTTGGGCGCTTGGACTTCATATTTGCATCGCTCAGGGAATCATAGAGCTTGTTGAAGGCATCCAGAGTCTTCTGGGCCTCATCATTAAAATCGGCATAGCTGCGGGTAGCGCTATTTACCACTGGAGCATAAATAGCATCAGCATGTGCAGCAGGAGCAGCAACAACACCGGTGAGAGCCGCAGAGCCAATCATCAGGCTAGCAATCAGGGCGCGACCACGAATCATCATAATAAACTCTTTCTTCCGAACGATGATTTTGAAAACTGTGCTTAATATAGCAAATTCACTACATTCTCACAAGTTTACTCAAGTCACAATAGTAACACTTCTAAGTTTCTCTTGCTAGAGCTTGCTTGGACAAGTTCGGCATATAGGCGGACCGGTATTGGGTACTTTGACTTTGTCGGTTTTAGTCTCGACATGCAAAAGCCCCTCCTATTGCTAAGAGGGGCATAGTGGCTGGTGCTATTCAGTCTTGCCGGTGATTTCGTTGACCACCCAGGCGTAGGCGAAGGCCGTCTGACGGAAGGAGTCATAGCGGCCGGAGGCACCACCGTGGCCAGCATTCATGTACATGCGCAGCAGGAACTTGCCCTGAGCGGTATCACGGAGCTTAGCCACCCACTTGGTTGGTTCCACATAGAGCACGCGAGTGTCATTGATGGAGGAGGTAATGAGGATATCCGGGTACATTACCGGGGCGATATTCTCATAAGGGGTGTAGGAAGCCATGTACTCATAGATGTCCTTATTGTGCAGTGGATCGCCCCACTCATCCCACTCAATAACGGTCAGTGGGAGTTCCGGCATAAGGATGGAGGTCAGGGCATCCACGAATGGGACCTCAGCAAGGATGGCCTTGAAGAGATCCGGAGCCATATTGGCCACGGCACCCATCAGAAGGCCACCGGCGGAGCCACCGCAGGCGCAGATTTGCTCAGGGGTGGTCATGCCCTTAGCCACGAGGCCACGGGCCACATCGATGAAGTCGGTGAAGGTATTCTTCTTCTTATCCAGACGACCTTCCTCATACCAGAGGCGACCCATTTCGCCGCCACCACGGATGTGGGCAATAACGAAGATAATGCCACGGTCCAGAAGGGAGAGGCGAGAGACACTCGTGCCAGGATCAATGCAGGTCTCATAAGAGCCATAGCCATAGAGGAACATTGGGTTTGGCTTCGAGGTATCAAGATCGGCCCGGTGGACGATGGAAACCGGGATACGAGTACCATCCGTGGCGGTAATCCACTCACGATAAGCCACATAGTCCTTCGGGTCATAGCCGCCGAGGATTTCCGATTCGCGCAGAACTATGCGAGCCGAAGGGTCATTGACATCCTTGGTGACATCCACTTGATAGAGCACGGAAGGCGTCAGGAAGGAGCTATAGCTCACGCGGATAACTGGGCTATCCCACTGGCCAGCGCCAGAGACGCCGCAGGAGACGAGTTCCTCATCCCATTTAAGTTCCACAAATTCGCCGAAGCCAGGGTTAATCTTCATTACGGCAGCGCGGCCGATACCCTCACGGCGATAGGCAGCAAGGATGAAGTTCTTATAGGCATCCACGCCTTCCACACGCATGTCATCGGATGGTGGGATCATCACATTGAGAGCACCAAAGTCCAATGGGAAGGTGTCCTCGGTGAGGGTAGTTTCGCCGAGTTCAGCATTGATGTGGTTCTTATTGTGAATCACCAGGGCATGGACCTGATCATCCACCTCAGCAAACTCAACAGCGTATTCCACACCCTCTTCGCGGGCACGGATGAGCTTGAGTTCACCGGTTGGATCAGCCTTGGTATCCAGGTACCACTGCTCCGAGGTGGTCTTGGATGCACTGGTGACTACGAGGTAACGGGTGTCCAGGGTCAGGCCACAGCCGACCCAGAAGCGCTCATCGGGTTCCTCATAGATGAGCACGTCTTCTTCAACTGGGGTGCCGAGCTTATGGCGCCAGAGCTGGCATGGACGCCAGGCTTCATCGGAGCGCTCATAAACGAAGTATTCCTCGGAGAGCCAGTAGCCGGAGCCATGGGTATTCTCAATAACCTCCGGATAGTACTCCCCTGTCTTCAGATTGAAGACACGGAGGGAGTAGCGCTCAGAACCAGTAATGTCCACACCGTAGAGGACATTATCGGTGGTCTGCTTGATATGAATGCCACCGACATTGAAAAACTCATGACCCTTGGAGAGCTTCTCTACATCGATGACGACTTCCTCATTAGGAAGGACCTGATCGGGCTCAATCTTTGGTGGAAGCCAGGAGTCCACAGAGTCTGCGTTCTGGTTATCTTGGCTTGCCACAGGCACACGGCAGTAGCGACCGTAATTATCGCCCTCGCTGATGCGGGAGAAGTACCAGTAGCCGTGGGACCGCGAAGGCACGCTCATATCGGTCTGCTTGATACGACCGAGAATTTCGGAATAAATCTTATCCTCTAGCGGCTTTAACCCAGCTGTTTCCTGATCCGTATAGGCATTTTCAGCCTCAAGGTAGGAGATAACCTCAGGGTTTTCTTTATCGCGCATCCATTCATAGTCATCGACATATTCAATGCCGTGGTGGAGGCGGGTGATAGGTTTCTTCGCGGCCTTAGGTGCTTCCATTAAGCTGGTTCTCCAATCCACTCGGAGAACTTCTTCCCCGAGATTCGCTCATAGGCTTCAATATAACGCTCACGGGTAGCCTCAACCACGCTGCCAGGAAGGGCTGGTGGCTGTGCGCCCGAAGCCTTGTCCCAACCAGACTTTGGGCTGGTGAGCCAGTTGCGCAGGTACTGCTTATCAAAACTTGGCTGCACCTTGCCCTCCTCATAGCCATCGGCTGGCCAGTAGCGGGAGGAGTCCGGGGTGAGAACCTCATCGGCGAGGATGAGGTTACCTTCTTCATCGAGGCCAAACTCAAACTTGGTATCAGCGAGGATAACACCGTGCTTTTCAGCCATGGCAGCGGCCTCACTATAAATCTTGATGGTGGCATCGCGCAGTTCAGCAGCGCGCTTCTCACCAAGCTTTTCGACGACATACTCAAAGCTCACATTTTCATCATGCTCGCCGAATTCAGCCTTGGTGGCTGGGGTGAAGATTGGCTCAGGGAGCTTGGAGGCCTCAGTAAGACCCTCTGGCAGTGGAATGCCGCAGACAGACTGGCTTTCCTTGTATTCCACGAGGCCAGAGCCGGTGAGATAGCCACGGGCCACGCACTCAAAAGGCACCATGTCCAGCTTCTTGCAGATCAGTGCCCTGCCCAGGACCTCCTCAGGGATGCGTGGGTCATCGATCGGACCCGCAAGGTGATTAGGGAAGTCAATATTCTCAAAGAAGAACATGCTCATGGCAGTGAGGATTCGCCCCTTATCCGGAATCAAGGAATCCAGAATGTAGTCATAGGCCGAAATACGGTCACTAACAACCATGAGAAGGTGCTGGTCATCCACCTCATAGATCTCGCGGACCTTACCAGCAGAAATATGCTTATAGCTAGAGAGTTCTGGGCGCATAAGATAAGTCTACCTTCTTTGCATTACCTATTTGCAAGCTGACGTGCAACGTGCACAAATTGGCCTGGGCTCATATTTGGCACATAGGACTTGGAGATGGCCATACCGATACTTGGCAGGGCAAGTTCGTCCATGTAGCAGAGCACCCATGGTTCATGGCGTGGCTGGAATTTTGCCTTGAAAAAGGCAAGGGACCTAAAGCCATAGAGGGGTTCGAGGGCAGCACCGACCTTATCCAAAACGGTGGTGAGGATAGAGTCATCCTCCTCATTGGTGCTGGTATGCGCCAGTGGCGCACCGGAGAGACTTACCCACTGGTAGCCCTCAGCATGGGCCTTTTCAATGGCCTCCGCAATGAGATACTCCACCACTGGCTTGAAGCCCTCGGCATCACGGCGCATGAAGTCAAGGATGAGACCGACGGCTTCGCCGTCTTCATAAACAGGAAGCCAGGAGGTCACACCATGGACGTGGTCATTATCATCGAGAGCCAGCATGAGTTTGACCTCAGGAGCCTTGAGTTCATCAATGCCACCAAGGGTAAAGCCCATTTCAGGCAGGGACTTATCGGCCACCCAATCCTCAGAGAGGGCCACAATGCGCTCACGGACAATGGAGCTGGCCTCAGCCCATGTGGTCCACTCGGAGTGGATACCTTCCTTGCCAGCACGGTTCTTGGCGGTGCGAACATCCTGGAATTTCTTACCCTTGAAGGCAATATCTTCCTTGGTGGCCACAGGAACCATGGATTCCTCCGCAACCTGGAGAGACTTCCAGCCGCGGGACTCAAGGGCCTTGGAGAACTCCCTATTAATGGAGTACCAGGCCACATGCCAGCCCTGTTGCTGGCAGAGTTCCTCGAATCCACGGGCAAGAGCTTCAAGGCGCTCACTATGGGCAGCGGCGAGCTTCTCTTCACGCTCCGCTAGGGCACGCTCCCGCAAGGCGGCATTCTTCTTAATGGCCGCTTCTTCAGGGAGTTTCTCTAGGTCTTCTTCCGTCAGGAGATTATCCGGGATTGGCGCGAGGTCTTGTAGCTGAGGCAGCGCCGAAATTACCGGAGCACCCACGGTTACTGCCACACCATTATGGATCCTATAGGCCACATAGCCACGGCCTTCCGGATCAAACCAATAGGAATTATCCTCCCAGAGTGTCATCCAGGCCAGGTGATCACCGGTACCCTTCATGAGCATCTGGCGGGCCCGCTCCTGCTGCTCCCGTTCACAGAGGCGCGGGTTAATAGTGACTGCCACATACAGAATCACTGCAGTACCCAACCAGAAAATCAGGCTTGGCCACAGATAGGCCGCCCAGGCCAGGTGGCTATACTGCATCTGCTCCGAATAAATATTGGCACCCAGCACTGGGGGCAGGAAACTTGCCAGCCAATGCCCCGCCCCCAGATGGGCAGGCACACCCAAGGCAGCCCAAATAAGGGAGCAGAATGCAAACCACCCGGCAAGAACTAGGAACTTACGCAGAAGAAGGGCACGAGGCAGGCGGACGTCGAAAAGCCAATAACGCCAGATGAGCAGGATAATTACAGCAAGCCAAGGCAGGCAAACCCCAACCAGGCCCACCAGACGGAAATTATCCGCGTTGACCTCAGGATCATTGACAAAGGAGTAGATAATGAGGCCCAGTGCTGCCACGGAGGCACCCAGGGCCAGCACCCAGGCCAGGCGGCGACCACGGACCAAACCCCAAGAAATCACCAGCATGCACAGGGGGAAGAGCTGGCTGCTCACACCCCACACCACATGATAAACCACCAGGGCTACCGGCCCATGGTCACACAGCGGCCCGTGGGAATCTATGGCGCAGAGCGCCTGGTGCATGCGTGCAAAATCCTTAGGGGTCCACACCATTTCCGCCAGACGACTAAGCGGACCGGCGGCCGAGTGGTTCAGCGAGCCGACGAAGGGACCCACGGTCACAGCAAAGACCGCAGTGGCGACCAGCACGCGGCTTTCACGGCGGGAGATACGGCCGCGCTTGGCATTGCGGATGACGGCCCACTGGCCGATGAGCAAGCCAAGAATGGTGGCGCAGAGGCGTGGGAAGTCCGTAATGGAGCCCGAATAAAGGAAAAGCGTAATGGCGATGGCGAGGATAAAGACGCGCACGCGGCGGCGCCAGAGAATTGGCATGGCGGCGGTGCCGGCGGCGGTGACGCCGAAAAGCCAGCCGGTGGGGCTCAGCAGGGGCTGGTGGCGCAGTTGGGCTTCCCAGACATTGCTAAAAGCGCCGGCGATATTGACGGCGCCAATGCCAATCAAGGTGCCGATTAATTGGAAGATAACCGCGGCGCCCACAAAGCGGGTGGTGCCAATGGCGCGTTCAGTGAGCACACCGATAGTGGCCAGCAAAACGGTGGAGAGCACGCAGGCGCTGAGGCTATTGGCGGTAAGGCCGGAGGAAAAGAGGTGCCAGTAATCGCCGGGTTGGGCGAGGTCAATGGCGAAAAAGTGGCGCAGGGCCTTCATATCATTACGGAAGGTCCAATAAAGGAACCACATAATGGTGATGGTGCACATGCTTGCCGGGGCCTTGCGGTAAATATTGGCGATGCTGAACCACGTGGTGGCGGCCCTGTGGTAGAGGCCAAGGCTGAGCTGGCTGAGCCGGGAGCCGTGGGTTTGGTCCTCGGTTGTCACTTGGTTTCACCTATTTTCTGCAGCAACTGGGTGCGGTCGATCAAAAACTCAAGATTATCATTAAAGCCGGCGCGCCATGTATTCCAATCATGGGCGCCGCTGACGATTTGAAGCTCGGTATCCATGCCGGCTTTTTGGGCGAGATCATTGAGCGTGGTCAGCGCGCTCACCGAGTCCTTATCGGAAGAGCCCGCCACAAAACGCCCGGCGATGCCCTTGTACTTATCGGTGCCGGCGGCGGCCTCAAGGAGGTCCTGGGGGTTCTGGGCGCGGAAGGCATCATCATTCCCATTGAAGAAGGTGCGCACCGTCTGCTTGTGGTTGCCGATGGTGGGCTCAATCTGCCCGGAGAGGTCCAGGAAAGTGCCATAGGCCTCCGGGTGGTTGGTGGCCACCTGGAGCGAGCAGGTGCCGCCATAGGAAAGGCCACCGATAACCCAGTGGGACTGGTCGCTATCCACGTGGAGTGTGGACTTAATGCTATCCGGCACATCCTCGGCAATATAGGTCATGGTCTTACCCTTGCGGGTATCCATGCAGATTGGATTGGCCAGCATGGAACCAGTGGCATCAATGGCCACGATAATTGGGGCAAAGCCATTATGCGCCGCAGCGAAGCTATCCATGGTCTTATCAATGGTGCCACCACCGAACCACATAGTCGGCCCGCCGGGGTTACCGTGCATCATGACAAAAACGGGGAAGCCGAAGTCAGGATGGGAGAAATATGCCGGAGGCACGTAGACCAGCGCATGGCGGTGGGAGAAGTCACTCTTCTGCGAGCCAATAGGCATTTCAAATACCTGGCCGACCTGCTGGCCGCTGGAATTGGTCGGGGCCTCGGTCATGCGGCTAAAGTCCTTGAAGGTCATATAGCCATCCACATTCTCATTGGCCAGGGCATCAAAATCCGGGTACTGGTTATAGAGAAAATTCAGCGAACCCAGCATGGTGACCACACCCACCAGGGCCACAATGGAAAGCAGAATCCTGCGGCCCTTTTGCACCACGGCGGAGAAAATCACAAAGGCCATGGCGGCAATCCAGCAGTAGAGCCAGAATGGCATATGGTCGGTAAAAGGCACCCACCAGACTTCCAGAATCGCCCAGGAGAGGAAGCCCACCACAATGGAGAGGGCAAAAGTAAGAATCACCCAGTGGCGCAGGTGGTGGTGCACAATGGCCTTGGCGGCAAAAAGCACGCAGAAAATAATCAGAGCCACAAGCACTATTCGCGCGCTCAAATTAGTAATGGAGGTCTGACCAATATCCGTAACTAAACGCTGCAAAATATCATGCATGTGGCTCTTGGGTTCCTTTCCCTGCCTGAGTTAATTTGTAAAATATAGCAGGAGAATAGATTACCACCCCGGCCTTAAAGTGGCTTGAATCCTACGGCCAGGGGGCTAGGATTAAAGAATCTCACCAGGGGTGTAATTGGCGGCGGCTGGGTGCTTGGCCACCACATCAGAAATGCGGTCAAGCACACGGCTGACCTGGCTTGGGGCATCGCCAATAAAGACATGTCGGTCCGCCAGCACTGCTTCCAGTTCCGTCTTGCTCATTGGGAGGCGCTCATCGGCGGCAAGTCGGTCAATGAGGTCCTGCTCACCGCCATTTTCGCGCATATTGAGGGCCACGGCCACGGCATTTTCCTTGATGATTTCATGGGCGGTTTCACGGCCCACACCGGCGCGTACAGCAGCCATGAGGATGCGGGTGGTGGCCAGGAATGGCAGGTAGCGCTCGAGCTCACGGTCAATCATGGCTGGGAAGGCACCGAATTCCTTGAGCACGGTGAGGAAGGTCTCATACATGCCGTCCAGGGCAAAGAAGGCATCTGGCAGAGCTACTCGACGCACCACCGAGCAGAACACATCGCCCTCATTCCACTGCTGGCCGGAGAGATCAGCCACCATGGTCAGATAACCACGCAGAATGATTTGAAGGCCACCAACGCGCTCACAGGAGCGTGCATTCATCTTATGCGGCATGGCGGAGGAGCCCACCTGGCCGGGCTTGAAGCCCTCGGTGACAATCTCATTACCCGCCATCAAGCGAATGGTGGTGGCAAGGCTAGACATACCGGCACCAAGCTGCACCAGTGCGGAGACCACATCAAAGTCCAGGGAGCGTGGGTAGACCTGGCCCACAGAATCAAAGACGCGGGCAAAACCAAGATGGGCGGCCACGCGGGATTCAAGCTCCGCAAGCTTGGCCTCATCGCCATCCATCAGGTCCAGCATGTCCTGGGCAGTACCCATTGGCCCCTTGATGCCGCGCAATGGGTAGCGGGCAAGAAGCTGCTCAGTGCGCTCCAGGGCGACAAGAATCTCATCAGCGGCGCTGGCAAAGCGCTTACCCAGGGTGGTTGCCTGGGCGGCCACATTATGGGAGCGGCCGGCCATGACCAGGGTCTGGTACTGCGCTGCCCTGCGGCCAATGGCGGAGAGGGTGGCCACAGCCTTATCACGCATGAGTTCCAGGGAGGAATAAATCTGGAGCTGCTCCACATTCTCGGTAAGGTCGCGGCTGGTCATACCCTTGTGGATATGCTCATAACCGGCAAGGGCGTTGAATTCCTCAATGCGGGCCTTTACATCGTGGCGGGTGACGCGCTCACGGGCGGCGATGGATTCGAGGTCCACCTGGTCAATTACAGCCTCATAGGCAGCAATGGCCTCTTCAGGGATGTCCACACCAAGGTCACGCTGGGCTTTCATCACGGCAATCCAAAGCTGGCGTTCCATGATGATCTTATGCTCGGGAGTCCAAATCTTAGAGAGCTCGCCGGAGGCATAACGGCTGGCGAGTACATTTGCAATCTGCGTATTGTTTTCGGTCACAGAAACTATGTTACCGCAAAAAAGAAGCCGCCCCGAAGGGCGGCATCTACGTAATTGGAGAATTTTCCAGAATTACTCGCTACTACTCAACACAACGGCCAAGACGTGGAGCAATATTCTTATTCTCCTGGTCGGTCAGACCCAGGGATTCTGGGCGCTGGCCTGGGAGCTGGCGGGAAGCAATACCATTTGCATCGGTGCAGAATGTACCGCCTGGGCCTGCGGTATCAGTCTCATTGACATCACAACGGCGCAGGGTTGGGGCAACCTGACGGTTGTCTTCCTCGCTCAGGCCGAGGTGCTCGTGGCGTCGACCAGCAAGCTTGTAGGAAGCAATACCCTGGTCATCGGTGCACAGTGGGCGACCAAGACCGAAGTTCACAGCGTGCTCATCGCAGCGGCGCAGATGAGGAGCAATATTGTCATTATCGCGCTTATTCAGGTTATAGGAGGTTGGTCGCTGACCTGGGAGCTGATAGGAGACAATACCCATCTGGTCGGTACAAGCGGTGGCTGCGGCGAAGAGGCCTGCCACGCCGATACCTGCGGCACCTGCATAGACCCACCATGGGATGGAGGAGCTACCGGAGGAGAGTACGAATGGCTTCTTGCCATTGCCCTCACCATAGCCAACCTCGACGGTGACCGCTGCGGAAGCTGGGGTGCCCTCGCTGGCGGCAAAGCGAACCTCATAGGTGCCTGGGAGCAGGTCGTTGATGCTGGTGGAACCAGCAGGAACGGAAATCCACTCCGTGCTGCCCTGCTTGCGGTACTCGTAAGTACGGCTTGCATCAAGGCCGGTAATCTTACCGTCATTGGTGGTCTCGGTGGATGCATTCTGACCGCCGAGGTCCAGTGGGCCCTCTGGGGTTGCGGCATCATTCACAGTCACGGTGCTTGCTGCGGATGCTGGGTTACCATCCTTGGCAGCTACGCGGACCTCATAGTCACCAGGGGCAAGATTTTCGACGGTGGTGGCACCTGCTGGCACGGTGGTCCATTCGGTGCTGCCCTTCTTGCGATACTCATAGGAAGTATTGCCATCCAGGCCGGTAATCTTACCGTCATTGGCATTGGCCTTGGTCACTGCAACACCATTGAGATTTGCCGGTGCGGCTGGGGTCTCAGCGGTGGCCACAGTCAGTTCGGTCACACGGGAGGTACCAGTGCCATTATTGGTACGAACCTCATAGGTGCCTGGGGCCAGGCCATCAATGCTGGTGCCGGCAGGAACATCAATCCACTCAGTGCTGCCCTTTGGACGGTACTGGTAGGTGGTATTGGCATCCAGGCCGGTGATCTTACCGTCCTTCTGGTCAGCGCCGGAAGCAACATTGCTATCAAGACCACGTGGGGCTGGGTCGAAGACCTCTACCTCAGTTGGGTCAGATGGCTCAACAGCGAGACCATTATCGGTACCGCTAACTACGCGGACCTGGTAGTTGCCGGAAGGAACAGCAATAGCTGCACCATTATCATCAACCAGCTGGCCATTATCGCCAACCTTGGCCTTCTTGTAGGAGTTATCATCCGAACCGGAAGGCCTGTACTCAACCTCGGTGCCCTTTGGCAGCTGTGGCGTATTGATGTGGCCATCCGTGCCATTGGTCGTGGTGGTGTCCACACCATTGGCCTCAGGTGCCTTAGCAATTGGGGTCACATTGATCGAGGTTGACGTGGAAGTACCATCACCATTCTTGATGGAAACGGAGTAGGTACCTGGGGCAAAGGTAGGAGTATTGCCCTGGTCATCAACGAGGGAACCATCAGTGTTGACCTTGTATTCCTTGGTCTCAGGAGTACCGGTGCTGGTGCTTGGACCAGTCACAACAATGCGGGTATCTGGGTTATTGATAACCGAGTATGGCAGCTTGCTGAGAGTAATCTCGCCTTCCTTCTCACCAACATGGGACTTGGTGCCTGCACCCGCTGGTGCGGCTGGGATCTCATTGATGGTGACCTCGAGTGGGTCAGAAGCAAGGAGCTGATTAGTATCATCGGCTGGGATACGGACCCTCACCTGAGTCTTAGGTGCGAGGCTATCCAGAACAGTGCCATCTGAACCAGCAAGCTTGCCGTCCTTGACAGTACCCTTGGTCCAGGTACCACCATTGAGCTGATACTCAACGGTAGTGCCATTGGCGAGGTCCACATTCACAGAACCATTGGACTGACCATTGGATGCTGCATTAGCGGAGCCCTGTGGCTTCTTTGCCTTAGCAGTAACAGTGAAGTTGCCCGCATCGGAAGTAGCCGTGCTCTGAGGGTTGGTTGGGTCAGTAACGGTGGCGGTTACGGTGTAGTTACCGTGCTCGAACTTGAGCAGATTGCCATTGTTATCGACGAGCTCGCCCTTGTCATTGACCTTGCCGGTAGCAACAGTTGTACCAGCATTGTTCTTAACAGTGTAGGTAGCATTCTTGTCTGGGTTGGTGACAGTCAGAACGCCGAGCTTATCATCAGAGGAAATCTGACCGTCAGCACCAACCTCAACACCGGTCTGTGCTGGGTTAGCATAGTTATTCAGATCCTGAATTGGGGCAGCTGGTGCCTCATAAACAGTGACAGGGGTGATATCAGAAGCAACCTCGGTGCCACCGGTCGGGGTCTTAACTACACGAACCTCGTACTCACCAGGGGCAAAATTCGTACCCCCATTTTCAGTGAGCTTGTTATTCTCACCAAGAGTGGTATCAGTCCACTCGCTCTCACCCTTTTTACGAATCTGATACTTCACACCGGAGTCGGTATTTGGATTCGTCACAGTGATGGAACCATCATTCGCGCCATTATTGGACAGCGTGGTAGTCACCGTTGGTGCAGCAGGCTTTTCAGCCACGGTGATAGTGGTAGCTGGAGAGGTTGCAGCATTATCACCGCTGCCAACAGTAGCCGTGACAGTATAGTCACCTGGCGTGAAGACATGTGGCTGGCCAGTTGCTGGGTCAACCAATTCACCCTTGTCATTGGTCTTGAGGGTGACAGTGGTGGTGTCAGTACCTGGGCCCTTGACCGTATAGGTCGCATCATCATTCTTGTTGCTGAGGGTAATAACACCCTCAGCAGTGTCCTTCTTGGAAGGAGTTGCAGAACCGGCTGGAGCAGCTGGCTTCTCAAGAACGCGAACATCAGCTGGGTCAGAGGCTAGAACATCACCATTGGCTGGGATGCGAACCTGGTAGTCACCAGGTGCAAGCGGGATAGGCGCACCGGACTCGGTGTCAACAAGCACACCCTTGTCGTCAACCTTAGCCTTCTTATAGTCAGTATCATTCTTGCCCTTGTACTCAACCGCAGTACCTGCAGTAAGGCCAGGGGTAGCAATCTGACCGTTGCTCTGACCATTATCAGCCAGGGTTGGGTTAGTTGCCTCAGGGGTGGCAGCCTTCTCCTTGACGGTGAAGGAACCAGCGGAGGTCTTGGAAGAATCATCGCCTGGGACCTGGGCAACAACACTGTAGGTGCCTGGGTTCAGGGTCAGTGGGGTGCCATCCTCCTTGAGGAGAACACCGTCATTATTAGCGGTCAGGTTAGAACCAACAACATTGTTATTGGAGTCGGTGACAGTATAAACAGCACCGGCGGATGGATTCTTAACAGTCAGTGCACCCTCGGACTTACCAGCAACGGAAGCTGCTGGGGTCTTGTCATTGTCCTTCTGAACAGGAGCAGCTGGCTTTTCCTTGACAACTACATTGACAGGATCGG
>JAUMUD010000066.1 GCA_030530875.1 Corynebacterium sp. | reverse complement strand
CATCAACCTCAATGAGATCACCAATCTGAATTGGCTTATAGAATCGGATACCGCCGGCATAGACAGCCACAGTGTGAATGCCCGACCACTGCATGGTGCAGGCGGTGGCGGCCTCATCAATCCACTCCATGGCGGTACCACCATGGACCTTACCGCCCCAGTTCACATCGGTCGGCTTAGCCAGGAAGCGAGTCACCAGGCGTGGGGCATCCGAAGGGCCATCATAGGTCTGCTTGGCCATTTCAGCCTCAATGGCCTTACGCAGGGCAATGCGGGACTCAGCAGCCTCATAGGTGGTCTTCTCCTCCTCCGTGCGCGGCTCAAAGGAAGGAACAGGGGTTGGCTTACGGGTCTCAGGATCCATGGCCACAAAGATAACCAGGCAGTCGCAGGCGCGGGTGAACTTACCCTCACGCGGATCGGCGGACAAAACCTCATTAACAATATGCATGGAGGAACTACCCGTCATAGCAATACGGGAACGTACCTCAACAATATGGCCAGTAGGGATTGGGCGCTGGAAATGAATATGGCCCACATAGGCAGTCACACAGTAGGTACCGGCCCAGCCGACCGCACAGGCATAGGCTGCCTTATCGATCCACTCCAGAACACGGCCACCGCTGACACCTTGGGAGCCCGCCAAAATAACATCGGTTGGGGCCGCCATGAATCGCAAAGTCACACTAGGGTTAGGCATACTCTAAAGCGTAGTACACATCAACGTTTCTGTGCACCCCACCCGGGGCCTTGACTATGATTAGCCCTATGATTCTTGATGATTCAATCCTGGCGTGGCTCAAGGATTCGAATGCCCCGCAGCCGGGCAGGGCAGTGCTGGCAGCAGCCACCAAGGAAAGTGCGCGCATCCTGGCCAGCATCGCGCCGGGCAAGGCTGTGGAAGTACGCGTGCCACCTTTTGTTGCCGTGCAGTGCGTGGATGGTCTGAGTCACCGCCGTGGCACCCCACCCAATATTGTGGAAATGCCTGTGCGCCAGTGGCTCCAATTGGCCACGGGGCTGTGCACCCTGGAGGATTTGGAAAACACACCCAAGGTCACTATTTCCGGCACCCGCGCCCATGAGATTAGCCGCTGGATGCCAATTATCTACGTTCGGGGCAACCAAACTTAAGGGATATCGGCACAAAAACATGGCCACATATGTGCCTACTTTTTAAACTTAAGTACAGGTAACTATGAAAACTAGCCCAAACCGGGTAATCTAGGGGCGTGGCTTATAACCTGGATGATTATGGTGAGCAGCCACCACGCGATGAGTGCGGCGTCTTTGGCGTCTGGGCTCCCGGCGAGGATGTGTCTAAGCTCACATATTATGGACTGTATGCACTTCAGCACCGCGGCCAAGAGGCTGCGGGTATTGCCGTAGGTGATGGCGAACAGGTTGTTGTCTTCAAGGATTTGGGCTTGGTGTCCCAGGTCTTTGATGAACAGTCACTGGACGCACTCAAGGGCGATATTGCGATTGGGCATACCCGCTATTCAACAGCGGGCGGCGTGACATGGGAAAATTCGCAGCCAATGTTCCGCACCACGCCGGATGGCACGGATCTTGCCCTGGCGCATAATGGAAATCTCATTAACTATCTTGAGCTTCTTGAGGAAGCCACGGAACTAGGCATTGTGGATCCGGAGCGTAAGCCTTCCGATTCCGATGTGCTCTGTGGTCTTCTTGCCCACAAGGTGGCCGATGGTGCCACCCTGGAGGATGCCTGCATGGAGGTGCTTCCACGCCTCAAGGGCGCGTTTAGCTTGACCTTCACTGATGGTAAGAAGCTCTATACCGCCCGTGACCCGCAGGGCATTCGCCCACTGGCCCTTGGTCGCCTTGACCGTGGTTGGGTTGTTGCCTCCGAAACGGCCGCCCTGGATATTGTGGGCGCCAGCTTCGTCCGTGATATCGAACCGGGCGAATTTGCTACTATCGACGCCGCCGGCGTCCAGGTTAAGAAATTTGCTGAGACTGACCACAAGGGTTGTGTCTTCGAATATGTTTATCAGGCCCGCCCGGATGCAGTCATCCGTGGCCGCAGCGTCAATGCTGTAAGGCTTGAAATTGGTCGCCGTTTGGCCCAGGAATTCCCGGCCGATGCGGACCTTGTTATCCCCGTTCCTGAATCCGGCACCCCAGCCGCTGTTGGCTATGCCCAGGGTTCCGGCATCCCTTATGGCCAGGGCCTGGTTAAGAATGGCTATGTGGGCCGTACCTTCATCCAGCCATCCCAGACCATCCGCCAGTTGGGTATTCGCCTTAAGCTCAACCCACTGCGTGAGGTCATTAAGGATAAGCGCCTGGTTGTGGTGGATGACTCCATTGTGCGTGGCAATACCCAGCGTGCCTTGATTCGTATGCTGCGTGAGGCCGGTGCCGCCGAGGTCCATGTGCGTATTGCCTCCCCACCAGTGAAGTGGCCATGCTTCTACGGTATTGACTTTGCCTCCCCTGGTGAGCTCCTGGCCAACTGTGTGGGCGATGATTCACTCACTGAATCTGTCTGCACCGCCATTGGTGCCGATAGTTTGGGCTATGTGTCGGTGGATGCCATGGTTGAAGCAACCAACCAGCCACGCAATGAGCTGTGCTGTGCCTGCTTTGATGGTGTGTACCCAATTGGCCTGCCTAAGGGCAATCCGAATGCTGACCTGGTTCGCGAAATGCAGCACCTGAGCGACTAGAATTTGATATAACCCCTCCCATTTTTTAAAGGATTTTGAATGAGCGACGAGAAAATCTCCTATGCCGCTGCTGGTGTGGATATTGAAGCTGGCGATAAGGCTGTTGAGCTTTTTGCTCCCCATGCTAAGCGCGCAACCCGCCCTGAGGTTCGCGGCGGCCTAGGTGGCTTTGCCGGTCTCTTTGCCCTTGGTAACTATAAGCAGCCTCTTCTGGCTGCCGGTTCCGATGGGGTTGGCACCAAGCTGATTATTGCCCAGGCCATGAATAAGCACAACACTATTGGTATTGACCTTGTGGCCATGTGCGTGGATGACTTGGTTGTTTGTGGTGCTGAGCCACTCTTCCTCCAGGACTATATTGCTATTGGCAAGGTCGTTCCTGAGCATGTTGCCCAGATTGTTGAGGGCATTGCTGAGGGCTGCGTCCAGGCTGGTTGCGCCCTGCTCGGTGGCGAAACCGCTGAGCACCCTGGCGTAATGGAACCACACCACTACGATGTTTCCGCCACCGCTGTTGGTGTTGTTGAGGCCGATGAGGTCCTCGGCCCTGACCGTGTCCGCAATGGCGATGTGCTCATTGGCATGAAGTCCTCTGGTCTTCACTCCAATGGCTATAGCCTTGCGCGCTATGTTCTTTTGGAAAAGGCCGGCCTGGCTCTCGATGAGCATCTCGACGAGCTCGGTCGCACCCTCGGTGAGGAACTCCTCGAACCAACCCGCATCTATGCCAAGGACTGCCTCGCCCTTGCCGCTGAGTGCGATGTTCGTACCTTCTGCCACGTCA
>JAUMUD010000013.1 GCA_030530875.1 Corynebacterium sp. | reverse complement strand
AACGCACAAAGCGAAAACGCACAAAACAACTTCCAGGAAATCCAGTCTTTCCTCGCTGATTGGCAAACCTGGCTCAGTTGGTCCAATGTGCTTAATCTTCGTGCCTTGGTTGGTGCCCCGATTCTGCTCACTGCCGTTGCTGCTGAGGATGCTAATCCGGCCACTGTTGCTGAGTTGGTTTCCCAGGAGCCACAAAATGAGCAACATCTCCATGAGCAGTTCGTGGACGATCAGACCCCGGATGTCAGCCCACTGGAGACTTCCCCATATCCTGTGGTTGATGGCGAGGAAATCACCTGTGATGATTCCTGGCTGCGTCTTTTCAATGAGGCCGTGCTTGATGTCGAAAAGGAGCTCTGGGCTCATTGTGTGAAGACTGGTCTTCCACAATTCGAGTGGGGCTTCGAACTTGAGGACAATACCATTGAGGCTGCCTGGCCTGCCTATAAGCTTGCCTGGATTACGGCCTTTAGCCCGGCCTATGACCCGGATTATCTGAAGAAGCTTAATGAGCTTGGTTGGACTGTCCTTGTCAACCCTGATGATGAGAAGCTTGACCAGGATATCTCACAGAAAATCATTCTGGCCCTGGCTACCACAACCCCGGAGCCACCTGTGGTCATTGATGCCCGTGCCCGTGAGCTTCTTTCTGAGTGTGCCTCTGACCTTGAGCGTTCCCTTGCCCAGGAGGTCATCAAGCACCAGCTTCCGCTGCCGCGTCTTGGTGAATCCCTGACTGCTCAGGATGAAACCCCGATTGATATGGTCTGGCTCGATGAGAAGATTGCTGTCTGCACCAAGGACAATAGTGTCATCACCGATGCCCTGCTCGAAGCCTTCAACCAGGAAGGCTGGACCATTCTCACCAGCCCAACGGATGATGCCGCCAGCCCGGAGCTGCGCGACAAGCTCGTTGACCTGCTCACGAAGGCCAAACAGTAGCAAGCAGCCAAGCATCAAGCAATGTAGACACATAATAAGTAAAGGCTCCACACCATGAACTTGATTGTTTCTAACTCAGCCAAGGCCGCTGGTAGTTGTATCTTCCGGGATATCCTCCAAGGTACGCCACCAGCCCCGCTCGATATTGGCCCAACCAGGGAGAAGAACTTTGAAGTTTATCGTCTCCCGAGTGCTGATTCCCTGCCCGGTGTCAGTGGCGAGCAGTACATTCTTGCTTGGGTGGAGCGCCGTAGTGATGGTGCTATCGACAAGTTCCTGGGTATCCGCCTTGGCAATAAGGATGAACTTGTCGAGCTTGCTCATGTGTCCAAGCTCGTGATCAATGGCAGCAATGGCTCCTTTGATATTGTCCGCGAGACCGATGAGGATGCTGTTTCCCTGCTGAGCAACCAGCCGGCACAGCCAACTAAGACCACCGAAGAAGAACCAACCCAACACGATGAGGACAACGAAGAACTACCAGCAGATCGTGATGACCTCATCTCACCGGAGATGCGCAAGAAAATCCTGCGCTCTCATTCTGGTATGACTATTCGCCTCAATGGCCATACTCCGGAAAGTCTGCTCGAAGATCTGGGTCTGCCTATTCGTGTCTCGGAAAAGGTCCTTGCCACCCAGACTGTCCACCAGCTCCACGAGTACATCCGACCACTGCCACACTGGCAAAGCTATTGCTACTTTGCCCTGGCTGTTAGCCGCAGCATCAAGCAGATCCGTGAGGAACTCGAGTTCACCGCTCCTGATCCCAATGCCTCCCGCGATGAGATTATCTCCAAGGCTCTGAGCAACCCAATCTTTGCCAATGACTTTGTTATTGCTGCGGATGAGGATGATTTGAAGCGCGCCCTTGAATCCCGCGACTTCAACCAGTGGCGCGTCTACCTGCACAATACCCAAAAGCGCGTGGCCACAAATTACTTCAGCGGCTCCGCCCGCGTCTTTGGTGGTGCCGGTACTGGTAAGACCGTGGTGGCCGTTCACCGCACCCGCAACCTCCACTATGGCCTTAATTCCAATGAGCCCACCTATAAGCGCATTGTGCTTACTACCTTCACTCGCTCCCTTGCCGCATCCCTGAAAAAGATGCTGCGCTCCTTGGATGAAAACTCCCCTACCTACACCACGGAAAAACTTGGCGATGATGGCGTGCTGGTCACCAATATTGATGATCTGGTCACCAAGGTCCTGAACCTAGGCTCTGCCCAAAACTACCGTGAGGCCTGGAATGCCCTGACTGGGGTGGATGCCACAGATCGCCCAAGCGCCATCAATGACAGTGAGGAGCGCGCACTGCTCAAGGACATGGTGCACAAATATGCCCCTGAGCTTCCCAATGATCTGCTTGATCCGCACTTCCTGCGCGATGAATGGGTCTATGTGCTCCTACAGAATGATGTGAAGGAAAAGATCGACTACCTGCGTGCCCCTCGTCGTGGCCGTGGCAAGCGCCTTAGCCGCAAGGAACGCCTGGAACTCTGGAAGGTCTTTAATGGCTTCCGTATCCACCTTGCCCAAAGTGGCAAACTTGGCTGGGAGGCACGCGCCATCTTTGCTTCTGAACTCATTGATAGCCTCATTGCCACCGGCCGAATTAGTGGCACCAAGCGGCTTATCGACCACATCATTATCGATGAGGCTCAGGATTTCCATGTTGGCCACTGGAAGCTCATCCGCAAGATGGTCCCCGTCGGCCCGAATGATATCTTCATCTCTGAGGATGGCCATCAGCGCATTTATCGCCGCCCAATTACCCTCTCCCATCTGGGTATTGAAACCGCCGGCCGCCGCTCCCGCCGTCTTACGGTGAACTACCGCACCACTGCGGAAAACCTCGAATTGGCCAATATGATGCTGGGCAATGCCACATTCTTTGGCTCCACCGGTGAAGCGGAAAGTGTCACTGACTGTGAGTCCCTGCGCACCGGCCCAATGCCGATTGTCCGCCAATGCAAGTCCACCGCCGATGAGGCCAACCTGGTTGCGAAGTTCATTCAGGAGGCCCGCGCCAATGCCAGCACCCCTGAATCCCTCAGCATCGCCATCCTCATCCGCACCAAAGAACGCCTGGAACTCATCAGCCGCAATCTGGCCAAGCATGGCATTGCCGTGGCCCCTGTCAAGGATCCAAGTGATGTGCCTGATGAAAACACCATTCCGGTCATCACCATGCATAATGCCAAGGGCTTGGAATTTAGCCATGTCATCATCATGGATGCCGGCTATATCCCACCAGCCATCAATATGGACGACCCCGATATGGCCCGCGCTGAGCGCTCACTGATGTACGTGGCCACCTCCCGTGCCCGCGACTATCTGCTCATCACCTCCAGCACCCACCGCAACTCCTACCTCACCGAACTGCTGGACGAACTCGCCGAACCGCTGGACGAACTCGCCGAACCGCAGTAATACACCAACAACAAAGGTCTGTTATTTGGTAGGATTGAATCCCACCAGCAGATATGTTGTAACTGTATCTCGAGGGTTATTCCTTTATGCGCGCCTAGCATTTTTCGAATACGCCCGTTGAGATTTTCAAATATGTTGTTGGTGCTCGGTATGTCCGGGATGCTATTGAATAGTGTCCCGGATTTTGTTCCTTCAGTAGGTCGTGGGTGATTTCACTTCGGCTTTTAGCAAGCAGTTCAAGAAATAAGCGGAATAGTATCCGTATCGGGCCACCCCGTAGCTGGGGTGGCCTGAAATAGTTCTGGTGGAAATTCCGCGAAGAACTCATGCGCATGCGCGGCATCAACACTAAGCCAGGCTTCATAATAGGCCGGTGGGAGGATAATGATGCTGCGCTTTTCTTTCTCCGGGCGGTGGAAGTTCTTCATAATCGGATGTGTTTCCGCATTGATGGTGAGCATACTAAAGCTCAACTGCCCCGCCTGATCCTGGGACCACAAACCCGCGATACCAAGCGGCATATCATCCTTGCGATAAATTGCTGTATCCACCGATTTACCACTACGCCAATCCGGCTCATAAAAGCGGTGTGCCGGCACAATGCAGAACTGACTCTTCCTAAAAGCATCACGGAAACTCGGCTTAGTGGCAATGGTCTCGGTGCGCGCATTAAAGGTCGAGCCCTTAAATCCCGCAATTTCCTCGCGCTTCAACCAATGCGGAATCAACCCAAAGCGCGCGGCCTCAACCTCATATTTTCTCGACTCATCTGCCTTGGTACTCCTGCGAATAATCGGTGCTGGCTGCCCTGGCCAGATAGTCCTGCGCTGTGGCTCCATGTAACTTTCACCACGTGTGCTCTCACGCGCATGCTTGTGCAGGGTGTGCATGAGATGCTCGATGGAGTCATTATCCAGAAACGGAATGAAACTCGCGATGATATTGGGATCGACAACTGCGTCGTAGTGATTACACATTAGTGTTCAGTATAGTGAAGGCGCAATAAACAGGAATACTAAACAAAAAGGAAGCCAGACCATAATGATCTGACTTCCTCATTTTAGGTGTGTGCTCGAACTACTTGATTACTTGCACTTCTCAGCAATGAGCTTATTGACCAGGGCTGGGTCAGCCTTGCCCTTGGTGGCCTTCATGACAGCACCGACAATGGCACCGCCGGCCTTCATATTGCCACCCTTAATCTTTTCGACAATATCAGGGTTGGCAGCAAGAGCCTCATCCACGGCCTTTTCAATAGCGCCGTCATCGCGGACAACCTCAAGGCCACGGGCCTTGATGACCTCATCCACATCGCCTTCGCCGGCAAGGACGCCGTCAACAGCCTGACGGGCGAGCTTATTGGTGAGCTTGCCTTCCTTGATAAGGGAAACCACGTGAGCAACCTGCTCAGGGGTGATTGGTAGATCCTCAAGGGCTACTTCCTGAGCATTGGCCTTCTGAGTGAGGTAGGAAACCCACCAGGAGCGAGCCTCATCAGGAGTGGTGCCAGCCTCAACGGTCTGGATGCAGAGCTCAAGGGCGCCAGCGTTGACCAGGTCACGCATTTCAGCATCGGAGAGCTTCCACTCTTCCTGAATGCGAGCCTTGCGGACCCAAGGAAGCTCAGGGAGGGTTGCGCGGATTTCTTCCACCCATTCGCGTGGGGCGATAACTGGTGGGAGGTCAGGGTCGTTGAAGTAACGGTAGTCCTCAGCGGTCTCCTTTGGACGACCCTTAGCGGTGGTGCCGTCAATCTCCTGATAGTGGCGGGTCTCCTGGAAGACCTCTTCGCCGGCCTCAAGAACATCAGCCTGACGCTCCATCTCGTAGCGCACAGCCTGCTCCACAGACTTCAGGGAGTTAATATTCTTGGTCTCAGTACGAGTACCGAACTTCTCCTGACCAATTGGGCGCAGGGAGACATTGGAGTCCACACGCATGGAACCCTGATCCATACGAGCATCGGAAACACCAAGGGCCTTCACCAGTTCACGAAGAGCACCAACATAGGCACGAGCAACCTCCGGGGCACGCTCGCCAGCACCAATAATTGGCTTGGTCACAATCTCAATCAGAGGGATGCCTGCACGGTTGCAGTCAACCAGGGAGCTGGTAGCACCATGGATACGACCATCCTCACCACCGATGTGGGTGAGCTTGGAGGTATCTTCCTCCATGTGGGCGCGCTCAATTTCCACACGCCATTCAGTGCCATCATCCAGGACCACATCAAGGTAGCCATCATAGGCGATTGGCTCATCGTACTGGGAGATCTGGTAGTTCTTTGGCTGGTCAGGATAGAAGTAGTTCTTACGAGCAAAGCGGGAGGATTCCGCAATCTTGCAGTTGAGGGCGAGGCCAATCTTAATGGCCCACTCAACACCCTTCTCATTAACCACTGGCAGAGCACCTGGGAGACCAAGGCTCACTGGGTCAACATGGGTATTAGGCTCGGCGCCAAAGTGAGCGGAGCTAGCAGAAAACATCTTGGTTTCGGTAGCGAGCTCCACGTGGACTTCGAGGCCCATCACGGGCTCGTACTTAGTCAGAACATCCTCAAATTGCATAGGTCTTATTCTAGTTAAATTACTGTCGGTCTGCCATAACGTAGAAAGACGGCCAAGTCCAGGCATGCCAGGACTGAGCCGTCTAAAAGCTAAAAGAGATTAGCCGAAGAGTGCACGAGCAGTCTTAATGCGACCTGCTGGTACAGTCTTGAGGGTACCAATGCCCTCTTCCAGTGGAATAAGGTCGATGTGCTCACCGTGGAGAGCAACCATCTTGTCGAACTCGCCAGCGTGGCAAGCACGAGCAGCGTGGACACCGTAACGGGTAGCAAGAACGCGGTCATAAGCGGTTGGGGTACCACCACGCTGGATGTGACCAAGAACGGTGGTGCGAACATCGTGACCGAGACGCTTCTTAATCTCATCGCCGATAACCTGGCCGATACCATTGAAGGTCTGGTGACCGAACTGGTCAACGCCACCCTCCTGGAAGTCCAGGGAACCTGGCTTAGGAAGAGCACCCTCAGCAACGACGATAATGCCGTACTTCTCGCCCATCTGGAAGCGACGCTCCATGGCCTTGCAGATATCATCCATATCGAAAGGCTCTTCTGGGACAACAATATAATGTGCGCCACCGGCCATACCGGCGTGCAGGGCAATCCAACCAACGTGGCGGCCCATAACCTCAACGATCATCACACGGTTGTGAGATTCAGCGGTGGTGTGAAGACGGTCAATAGCATCGGTAGCAACGGAAACAGCAGTATCAAAACCGAAGGTGTAGTCGGTGCCGTTCACGTCATTATCAATGGTCTTTGGCACACCAACAACTGGGATACCATTATCGGAAAGCCACTTAGCACCCTTGAGGGTACCTTCACCACCGATTGGAATCAGGGCGTCAATGCCGGCCTTCTCGAGGTTGGCCTTAATCTGGTCGATGCCAGCCTTGAACTTATCCGGGTGCAGACGACCGGTACCGAGGATGGTACCGCCGCGCAGCAGGATACGGTCAATATGTTCATCATCATAAAGTTGAATACGGCGGTCTTCCATCAGACCTACCCAACCGTCCTGATAACCCACAACAGTGGAACCAAGATGGCTAGCGGTACGAACAATACCGCGGATAACAGCATTAAGGCCTGGGCAGTCGCCGCCGGAGGTTAGTGTCGCAATTCGCATGACTTCCATAATAGCCATTCCCACATTTTCCCGTCGTGTGCTTGTTTGGACAGGTTCGAGAAAAGCAGATTTTTTTATTTTCTACACCCATTAGACACGACCCTGTGAAACGTAATGACTACGAAAATTGCATAGATTCTTTGCCAGAAATACGACAGCTATGCAATTTAGTGACATTTTTCACTTTAAGCCAGGTGAGGTGAATCGGCTCAATCTGGTGGTTTTTATCGGCAGAAAACACTCTTGGAATTCACAGGCGAAATGAAGAATAAAGAAAATGCGAGCCATCGGTGAATAACTCAATGACTCGCAATTTTTACTAGTTGCGCGGCGCCTGAGGCTGATTAATGAATATCCTCACGCTTGACTGGGCGGAAGCCGGAAACCAGGATAAGGCCGGCAACCAGGGCAACAACAACCACAATGAGGGAGTAGCCCATGGCCTTGCCGAAGGCCCAATGGTTGAGGCTGATCTGCATGGCGACGCTGATGATAGCGGCACCAATCACGGAACCAAACTGACGGAAGGTGTTGTAGACACCGGAAGCTGCACCAAGGCGGTTCATTGGGACAGTGCGCATGGAGGTAGCGGAGTTAGGCGACCAGATGAAGGCACTAGAGACACCAATGAGGAAGTTCGGGATAAGAATCCACAGGTAGTGAACACCGCTAACCATAATGAGCAGCAGGATAACCACGGAGATGCTGATACCAGCAAAACCGATGGTGGAGAGCAGACGTGGGTGGGTACGGTCCGCCATACGGCCCACCATTGGGGAAAGCACACCGGAGGCAACAGCCTGAGGAATGGTGAGGTAGGCAGCGTGTTCAGCGCTAAGGTGCATGCCGCTCTGGAGATAAAGCATCAGAACCAGCGGCATAGCAGCAATGGCAAAGCCCATGGTGACCATGGAGAAGGAGCCTAAGGTGAAGTTGCGGTTCTTGAAGAGATCCAGTGGCATAAGGGCCTCTTCCTTGCCACGCTGCAGGCGGACGAAGAGAACCAGACCGAGGATACCAACCACAATCATGACCCAGATCCACCAGACCCACTCATGGCTCTCACCCTGCTGGATGCCGAAGACCAGGAGGAAGACGGAAACCACGGATACAAGGACGCTGAGCATATCAAGCTTGCGGGAGACATTCTCAAACTTAGGCACCCACATAGCCACGAGGATCAAAGCAATAACACCAATTGGGACATTAATAAGGAAGATCCAGCGCCAACCCACGGCAGTAACAAGGAAGCCACCAAGAATAGGGCCGGTCAAGGAGGCCAAACCAGCCACCGAACCCCACAGGCCCATCGCGGCACCACGGGCATGTGGTGGGAAGAGACGGTTAATCACACTCATGGTCTGCGGGGTAAGCAAGGACGCACCAAGACCCTGAATGGCACGGGCGACAATAAGCAGACCAATATTTGGCGCCAAGGCGCAGGCCAAGGAAGACAAAGTAAAGACCACCATGCCAGCTTGGTACATGGTGCGCTGACCAAAGCGGTCACCCATACGACCAGTAACCAAAAGTGGCACCGCGTAGGTGAGCAAATAAATACTGGTCACCCACACAACGGAGTTCAATGTGGTATTAAGATTTTTAACCAAATCAGGAGTAGCCACCGACACGATGGTGGAATCCAAAAGAATCATAAAGAAGCCCAGGCATAGCGCACCCATCGCGCGCCAGGCATGAGCAAGGCTTTTTTGTGTTTTAGCTTTATCTTCAGTTTTAGTCACCCGGATATTCTACCGAATTTAGTGGCTTATTCCGATGAAAAGCACAAGATATGTGAGTTCTTTCACCATAGAAAATAACTTTTCATCACCAATGGATAACAATTGAAGAACATTTCGGATTTTCGGCCTTTTCACCTTTGTTATCCCAAGAAAATCCGTTACATTGTAACTACACGAGCAGTTATATGGAAAGTGATGTAAGTTCACTTTTTTGGACTCCCAGATATGGGTGCTCAAAAAGGTATCACTTTTCATGTAACTCTCGTAGCCCTATAGCCGATAAAGGAAGTAGGTGAGGATCATGAATAATCATGAGCGTTACCTTCGGCCACTAGCCTTCGGGTTTTTGTGCACGGCCCTTGGTTGTGTGCTTCTACCCTATTGCATGGATCTAGGCGTATACATGCTCCTTGCATGGCTAGCGGCAGCCATTCTCGTAGTGGCTTCTTTGGCCATTCGCCCTCACTAGGGGAGAATGCCAGGGATTGGCGCTGGTGACTTCCCCGCAGCAGCGCCTACGTAGAGGAGCAGTTCAGATGAACTGCTCCTCTTTTTCTCTTCGCCTACCCTCTCTTATTTAAGGGTTATAGGCTCACTACACCTGCCAAGCGAAGTTCAGCGCCGGGGTGATGCCGGTCTGTGGCACCAGGTTCCAGCTTTCAAGTGCTTCACGCACATTCTCTGCGGCATCAATATTGAGCACGCTGCTGGTGAGCATGGAATAGCGCAGCTTGATATATCGGTGGTTCTTCACCGCTGGAAGGTCCTCGGTGGCAGGGTTGGATTCAAGGGCAGCGACTTTATCCTCCACGCTTTGGCCAGGATAATCCACAAAGATGAAATAATCCGGGGCGGAAGCAGTGATTTGCTCCCATGGGACGGATACCCAGGTGTCATCAATGCTGGCGGTGGCCAAATCGGAACCCGCCGCAGTTACTACTGCCGCAGGGCCACCCTTATTACCGGAGGTAAAGACTGTATCCGAGGAGGAATCGAAGATGAAGCCTACTGGTTTCTTCTCGGCTTGTGGCTTGGATTGAAGTGCACTCAACCGACTATCAAAGTCCGTTAGGACTTTGGATTCTTTGTCCTTGTCACCAATAATGTCCCCAAGATTTCTAATATCTTCACGTACGGCCTCCCATGGGTCCACAGTGCCGCGGGCATTGCTTCCCTGTTGGCGGCAGGATTCACTAAGGATATAGGTGCCAATCCCCTGCTGGCTCAGGCTTTCCGGGGTGATATTCTTTGATTCACTCAGGCCATAGCTCCAGCCGGCCACGAAAATATCCGGCTTCTGCGCAATAATGCTCTCCAATGATGGGGTCTCCTCCGCAATCACTGGTAGCGCCTCCACTGCCGCATCGCCGAATTTCTGGCGCAGCAGTTCCCCATCATGATTTGTCTTCGTTGCGGCCACGACCTTGGATTCACCACCCAGGGCCAACACATCCGCAATCAAGTTGGAGTCATTCACAAAGAGCCGCGACGTGCTGCCATAGTGCACCTGCTCACCACAATTGGTGATGGTGACTGCACCATTTGGAACCGAATCTGCTTTCGTAGATGAATCATTAGGTGTATTTGCCCCGCAGGCACCCAGGACCAGTGCCAGTGGCAGACAGAGCACCAGGCTCGTGAGCTTGAAATTCCTGTTATTCATTTGCTTCTCCTTCTTTGTGGTGTTTTCCTATTTGGCGTTTTTCGATTTTCGTGGTTGGTGTTTTGCTCTATGCCTTGTGCTGCGTGGGGTAGCTGATAATGAGGTGTTCCTCGGGGAAGGTGCGGGCACGATTAAGGGACACACCAAAGGCACTGCTTAGGCGCGGTGCGGTGGCAATTTCCTCGGGGCTGCCAAAGTGCAGACCGTCCTCGTCAATGAGCATGATGTGGTCGGCGCACTGGTAGGCAAGGTCCAAATCGTGGACGCTCATAATGACAGTGCGGCCAGTGGCACGCAAGGTGTTGACCAGATGGATTTGATGGTGAATGTCCAGGTGATTAAGTGGCTCATCAAGAATAATGAGGGGTACATCCTGCGCAAGTGCTCGGGCAATGAGTGCACGACGCTTTTGCCCGCCGGAAAGACTGCCCAATGGGCGATGGGCCAAGTCATCAAGTTCCAAGGCCTTGATCGCATGATTGATGAGTTTGTCATCTTTGGCCTTATCCCGTGGGAATGGAATCCTGGCCAGGCCGATACTCTCATAGACACTGAAACCCGGCGCGATACTTTCTTCCTGACCAATATAGGCACGGTAACGGGCCTGCTCACGCACACTAATCGTGGATAATTCCGTGGTGCCATAACTGATGCGGCCCGTGGATTTATCCAATCCTGCCAGCGCACGCAGCAGGGTTGTTTTACCAATGCCATTGGTGCCAATGAGCATGGTGAGCGACCCGGCCGGGATTGTGAAATTCAGGTCGTGCAGAATCACACCTTTACCGGAAGGATGCAGGATATTAAGCCCCGTGGTGCTTAGCGATAGTGACTTCAGATCCGAACGTACTTGCTGCTTTGTGTCTTGTTCCTGCCTTTTCTCCTTTGATGCTTGTGGCATTAGCCATTCCTCCTGCGCCCCATGAGGAGGAGGAAGAGTGGTGCGCCGATGATGCCGGTGACCACACCGAGTGGGATTTCCTGGGGTGGTGCGGCAATGCGGGCAATGATATCCACCCAGAGCAGGAAGAGTGCGCCCATAACGGCAGCCACGGGAAGCAGACGACGGTGGACACCGCCGACAATGTGGCGGGCAAGGTGCGGAATGACCAGACCCACAAATCCAATGCCACCGGCAATGGCAACCATGGTGCCAACCAGAACTGCTTGGATGATAAAGAGCACAATGCGCATGCGGTGCGGGTCCACACCAAGGGAATAGGCAGTGTCATCGCCGCTGGCAATGGCATCCATTTTCGGGCCAAGAATAAAGAGAATGATGAGGGCACCAAGGGCAATAAAAAGTGCAATGGGGATTTTGGCCCAGGAGGCACCGGCGACCGAGCCAAGCATCCAGAACATCACAGATTCAGCGGCCCTGGCATCGGGACCACGGAAAACAAGGAAGCTGGCAATGGCGGAAAAGGCGGCTGAAAGAACAACGCCGCTAAGAATGAGGCGCAGTGGATCAAGATCCCCATGCATGCGGGCAATGGCATAAACGGTGATGCTTGCAATAATGGCGCCGATGAGCGAGCCAAAGCACAGCGCATAGAGGCCGCTAAAGACACCGAATACGAGCACAGCCGTGGCACCCACGCTGGCACCGGCGGCAATACCAAGCAAGTATGGTTCGGCAAGAGGGTTACGCACCAGTGCTTGAATATCCACACCGGCAATGGCAAGACCAGCACCAATAATCAGCGCCTCAATGGCACGCGGGGTACGCAGTTGCCAGATGATGGTGTGGATGGGATTTTCATCCCCGCTATTAGTCCTTAGGGCATCGAGTACTTGTTGCCAGGAATAGTGGACGCTGCCAATACCGAGGGAAAATACGAAGGAAATGGCGATGCCAATGAGGCATAGGATGATACAGACAGACATATGTCTGCCATGCATATGTCTGCGCCGTGTTGTGGGTTTGGATATGGACGTGGATATGGGTGTCTCCTCTGTTAGAGCACCCTAGAACGCGAAGGCGCTAACATACTGCAACAGGCAAAGTCTTCGGACTTAGGGCTCCACCCCCGACCTTCCCAGCATGCGCCAGTGGTTCCACATTGTGGAGAGGAGGTTTCCGCGCCCAATACCGCTGCGCGTCAGTTGTGGTCTTTCACCACATTCCTTTGGACCTGTTTCTGGACTTCCTCAGCTTAGCAAGTTGCTTCTGTGAGATAAAACCCATTTCGCCATAAGTGCTGTTTAAGTACTATGCATGAAAAAGATGGGTGTAGCATTACCGAGTTTCGCTGCCCAAAAGGTAATCAAAGAGTACAGTTGAAGTATGAGTGATTTTGTACCAGAAGCTGAGCGTTCCACTGCCCCGCTGGTGGCCACCGGTATTATCGGTGGTTGGCTGCTGGGCCGTGAAACCGGTATTCGTTCCATTGGTGGATTTCATCTTTGTGCCCTTGGTGGCCTGAGCCTTCTTAGCTGGTTGAAGAAGTCCGGCCCCATCCGCGCCCTTCTTCTTTTGGGCGCTTATGCAGGATCCGTAAATGGCTCCCGTGCCCTATCCAAGAAAATTGGTGCATGGCCAGCAGTTCTTTCCTGTGCAACCTTTACTACCCTGGCAGCCCACTTCCTTAACGACCGCCGCTAATACATCGAGGAGATCTTATGTCTTCAAATAAGAAGCAAAATCTGAAGGACCCAAAGCAGGTCACCACTGCCCCAATTGTGGCTACTGGCCTCATCAGCAGCTGGGTTGTTGCTGAGCAGACTGGTGTTCGTCCAGTCGGCGGTTCCATTGTTGGCATTATCGGCGGCTATAGCGCATGGTGCTGGCTCAAGAAGTCCGGCCCAGTCAAGGCTGCTGGCCTTCTTGCCGGTTATATTGCTGCCTCCTTCGGCGCACACATCCTGGACAACAAGTTGGGCAAGATTCCTTCGGTTCTTATTACCGCTGGTCTCGCCGCAGTTGCTGCCTATTTCGTCAACGACAAGAACTAAGACTTACTAGTTCTTCCACCACCGCCTCTGTGCGGTGGTTTTTTAATGCACTCATCTGCCCTCTATACTATTGTCCTATAGTCGCAGTTCTGCTACATGTGAGGAATAGTCGTGGGTAAAGCAAAGCGCGGTGCGCTGATTTTCATTCTTCTCATTGTCCTTCTACTCGTCGCTGCTCTGGGCATACTTCATGCCAAGGCCGGCAGCTTCCTTCAGTCGCGTATCGACGACATCAACCTCGCCTCCCAGCTCGACTTCTCCCCTACACCAACCACTACCCCGGAAACTTCCACCTCGACCTCGAGCTCCACATCGACCACTACCAGCACCAGCGAAGAGACCAGCAGCAGCACTGAGCCAACAACAACGGAGCCAACAAGCACCGAAGCAAGCAGCTCCGAGGAACCAGCACCCCTCCTGCCACCACCGCCAGCTGAGCTTCCCGCCGAGCAACCAGCCGAGCATCCCGTATCCGCACCAGTGGAACAACCCGCACCTGTAGAGCAGCCTGCACCAGCACCAGCGGAACAGCCTGCACCCGTAGAGCAACCAGCCCCTGCCCCTGCGCCAGCACCGGCTCCGGCTCCGGCACCCGCTCCTGCCCCAAGCCGCGTTTACTTCGCCAGCTGCGCGGAGGCGCGTGCGGCTGGTGCGGCACCGATCTATGAGGGCTCGCCGGGTTATCGTCGCGCACTTGACCGCGATGGCGATGGCATCGCCTGCGAATAGAACGCACCAGCATCTTTTTGCTTTGCGACGACCCCTATCACACCCCGATATAGTTACGGTTTTTGCGTAATTTTATACGTACCCATGAATCCATAGTTTTGACCGGGAAAGATCTCTAGCGTAAAACGCATTATACCCAGAGGGGGCCATTTATAAAAGAACTCATAGCCCCTGACCAGGCCATAAACGCAAATCCTATAACTTTTCCACGATTATTCGTTATACATTATCGAAACATATTATGCACAAGCAAAGTGCAGTCTTAGGCCACTAAAAGAAAACGGGAAACCCCGGATAATCCGGAAGTTTCCCGTCGAAACGCTCAAGCCAGCAGCCCGGCTACCCTGACGGGCAGCCCAGCCCAGCAACCAAGCTCTTACTTCTGCGCAGTCTCGAAAGCAGCGCCCACGCGGTAGAGGCGGTCATCCTCAAAGGCAGGAGCCATGATCTGCAGGCCAACTGGGAGGTTGGTATCAGAAGCCAGGCCGGCAGGCACGGACATGCCGCAGACACCAGCGAGGTTCAGTGGCAGGGTGCAGAGGTCGAAGTTGTACATGGCCAGTGGGTCAGAGACCTTCTCGCCGAGCTTGAAGGCGGTGGTAGGAGTGGTTGGGCCAACAAGGACATCAACCTGCTCATAGGCCTTCTTAAAGTCCTCAGCAATCAGGGTGCGAACACGCTGAGCCTGAAGGTAGTAGGCGTCATAGTAACCCACGGACAGAGCGTAGGTACCAAGGATGATACGACGCTTAACCTCAGGGCCGAAGCCAGCGGCACGGGTCATAGCCATAACCTCTTCGGCGGAGTGGTGGCCGTCGTCGCCAACGCGCAGACCATAACGCATACCGTCAAAGCGGGCGAGGTTAGAGGAAACCTCACATGGAAGAATGAGGTAATAAGCAGCCAGAGCATCGTCGAAGTGAGGGCAGTCAACCTCAACAATTTCAGCACCCTGGGCAGTCAAGGTCTCCACAGACTTGTGGAAATTCTCCAGAACGCCAGGCTGGTAGCCATCGCGGTCAAACTGCTTAACCACACCGACCTTCACACCCTTAAGATCCCCATTAGCGCCGGCCTTAGCAGCCTCAACTACTGGGGCAACTGGGCGGTTCACGCTGGTGGCGTCAAAGCGGTCATAGCCAGCGATAACCTCGTGCAGCAGTGCGGTATCCAGAACGGTACGAGCCGTTGGGCCACCCTGGTCCAGGGAGGAAGCGCAGGCAACCAGACCATAACGAGAAACAGTGCCGTAGGTTGGCTTCACACCAACGGTATTGGTCAGGGATGCTGGCTGACGGATGGAACCACCGGTATCAGTACCAATAGCCAGTGGGGCCTCACCAGAGGCAAGAGCAGCAGAGGAACCGCCGCCGGAGCCACCAGGGGTGCGCTCAAGATCCCATGGGTTATGGGTTGGACCATAGGCAGAGTTCTCAGTGGAGGAACCCATAGCAAACTCATCCATATTGGTCTTACCCAGAATTGGGATACCAGCCTCACGGATGCGCTTGGTCACAGTGGCATCATAAGGAGCCACATAGCCTTCAAGAATCTTGGAGGCACAGGTGGTAGGAGCATCAGTGGTAACAAAGACGTCCTTCAGAGCCAGTGGAACACCAGCCAGAGCAGAAGCAGGAGCCTCACCCTTAGCCAGGGACTCATCCACAGCCTTAGCAGCAGCCAGAGCCTCATCGGCACCAACATGCAGGAAGGCATGAATATCGCCATCAACCTCAGCAATACGGTCAAGGTGAGCCTGGGTAACTTCCTGGCTGGAGACCTCACCGGAGTGAATCTTAGAAGCCAGGTCAGCAGCGGTCATGGCGGTCAGTTCGCTGCCACCATTACCAACGAGGTACTTATTATCGCTCATTAATTGCTCTCCTCCCCGAGAATCTGTGGGACCTGGAAGCGGTCATCCTTCTTGGCAGGAGCCTGGTCCAGGGCCTGCTGCTGAGTCAAGGTCTTCTCCTCAACATCAGGGCGCATCCTAGTAGTAATGGAATGTGGGTGCGACATAGGTACAACACCCTCAGCTGCGACCTTAGACACAGCACTCACGCTGGCCACAATGCTATCAATCTGGGTAGCAAATTGGTCGAGCTCTTCTTCGCTCAATGCCAAACGCGCAAGCTTAGCGAGGTGCGCAACCTCGTCACGAGAAATCTCAGACACGGGGATTAATCCTTCGTTATGTTGTCGGATTCAGTTTGCAATCTAACTTATTAATTGTACAGGACACGCCCCATTCCTGCACGGCCTAAAAAAGTACCGCTTCCCTCTCCCCACAGGCCCTATACCTGCTGTACTATAGAGTGTGCAATTATATATGCAAATTAGTATTAAAAATATTTAGAAGTATAGGAAGGCAGTCCATGTCCTATCTCATTCGCGTACTCCTACCCGATACCCCTGGTAGTTTAGGTCGCCTCGCTGATGCTTTCGGCACAGTAGATGCCAATATACAGTCCGTTGATGTTATTGAGGTTTTCCCTGATAACACCGCCATGGACGATATAGTGGTCAATATTCCGAGCTCCATTTTGCCGGATACTCTTATTACCGCTGCTCAGCAGGTTAATGGCGTCGAGGTTGATTCCATTCGCCCATTCTCCGGCACGGTGGATAGACGCGAGCAAATCGCCATGCTTAGTCGAGTTGCTAATGCCCGTGGCAGTCGCGCACGCGCAATGAAGGAGCTGGTGGATCACGTCCCACGCACCATGACCAGTGGTTGGGCCATCGCTCTTGAGCTTTCCGACGACTCCTCGAAGCGCATTGCTGCTTCGGATTCAGCTCCTGAAGATAATGGCGAAAGCCCTATTATTGAGCGTCCGGAGAAGGCTCGCGTCCTTGATCCTGAGCGCGAAAGCTGGATTCCTGAATCCTGGGCTCTGCTGGATGCCGCTCTTGCCATTGCCCCTATCGCCAATACCAATCTCGTGCTTGTGGTCGGCCGCCCTGGTGGCCCAGACCTGCTCGCCTCTGAGGTTCAGCATCTCGGCAACCTCGGCACCATCATTGGCGCGATGATCACGCGCTAGATAAATCTGGCCACAAAACACTTAAAGCCTCGTCCGCAAAAGCGGACGAGGCCCTTGTTTTGAATAAAAGCTCACGGCTCTTATTCACTTCCTTTCATTTACTCCATTAGCTACGGCACTAGCGAAAAAGAAGCCTTCTGGCAACCCATTCGACTATCGCCATTAAGGCTAAGGTCGTAGCTGCACATCCAAGCACATACCACCAGTGCTCAACTAGCCAAAACCAACCAGCCCTACCAGCGGTAAAGCTCTCGGTGTTATACGGCAGCAAGAACACTGTGATGATGAGACTTGCATAGCCTCGCGTGATCAGATAATGCTTTAAACTGCGGTACCGCAGAATCTCGATTACTGAAGCGAACATCTTCAAATATCACCTCCTTTAAATAAGGTTAAAGCTATTCAAAATGGGACAATTAATATCCAACCGAAGCTTTATGGCCACAGTTTCGATATTAAGGCTAATGCTACACAAACCATGTGAACTCGACAAATCACAATGTGATGCAACTTGTTGCACGGCGTCAATTAATGGGCAATAATCAAATATGCTACCTTTGGGGTAATCAAAAACGGACCTCAAAGATCAAGGGAGTATTGCCCGCGGCTGGATCAAAATCTCGTATTTCTCTTATTGCGTGCAGTCTTAGCGTGGTGCTACCACTGAGCACTACTACCCCTCTCTTCTCCGAATTGCTTCCGGTGGCGGCAGCCGATAGTCAAAGTATTGACCTGGGTGAGGCCCAAGGTAGTGTGACTGCAACCAGCACCGATGGGCGCAATTATGTGCTTTCTGGCACCGGCACCATTGATAATCAGAAGTTCCGTGAACTTATCCTGAAGCTCAACAGCACCTCCGATCCGAGTGCCACCTCTATCACCTTCGGTCCTGGCCTGTCTCTTCCAGAGGATTCTTCCAATCTCTTCCTCGAGTACCACACCATGGAGGAATTCATTAATGGCACAGTCAGGTCCTTCTTCCTCCCATACAAGGGTGATATTCGTGGAACAGAGCTGCTCAATACCAGTGCCGTGAAGAATATGAGCAATCTCCTCTTCGGGATTAAGGGCAACCCGGATGTCAGCACCTGGGATACGAGCAATGTCACCAACATGAGTGGCATGTTCAATAGCGCCGCTAATGCCAACCCTGATGTGAGCAAGTGGGACACCTCCAAGGTGACCAATATGGACAGCATGTTTGTTGATGCTGATTCGGCTGATCCCAATGTCGCTGCGTGGAATACCCGTAGCCTGGTGAGCGCGCGAAAGATGTTCTGTGGCACTGATGTGGCTAATCCGGATGTGAGCAAGTGGGATACTCATGCCCTGCAATCTGCCAAGGACATGTTTGCCAATGCCGTAAGCGCATATCCGGATTTCCGTTCTTGGCCAGATAACCAGGGCAAGCGAGAAGCCGAAGCCTCCACTGTGTATAAGGACTACGACCCTGACCAGCACAAGGACCAGCCCGGCGCGAACACTGACACTGGTAATACGGGCAATTCCGGTAATTCAGGCAATACAGGTAATTCTGGCGCAGCGGGTTCTGGTTCGGAGTCCCAGTCCCAAGGCCAGAACTCAACACAAAAGCAGGGCGACAATGCTTCTACGCCTAAGGCCAGCGATAATACTGCGGCCCCATCCAAGGGTCTTGGAACACTGGGAATTATTGCAATTATTTTGCTGATTCTTGGTGGTATTGGTGCGGCAGCCATGGCTGTGCTGCCCCACTAGACCTAGCTCTCGTATTTTGAGTTTTCTTTAAAATGCTGAAGGAGGCCGCCCTATGGCGACCTCCTTCAGGTGTATTTGCCTAAGCGCCTTCGATGGCGGCGGGACCACCAGCAAGCAGTGCTTGGAACTGTTCCTCGTTGAGGACTGGGACACCAAGATCTGCTGCCTTCTTGGCCTTGGAGCCTGCCTTTTCACCGGCAACCACGTAGTTTGTCTTCTTAGAGACACTGCCGGAAGCGGTACCGCCGCGGGCTTCGATGGCTTCCTTGACCGAGTCACGGGTGAAGTTTTCCAGCTTACCGGTGGCCACAATAATCAAGCCCTCGAGGGTCTGTGGCTCAGTCGGGCTGGAGTTTTGTTCCTCGACTGGAATGCTCATGCGCACGCCAGCCTTGGTCCACGTAACGACAATATTTTGGTGCCAATCCACGGTGAACCAGTCGCGGATGGCATCGGCGATGACGGTGCTGACACTGTCGATCTCTGCTAGTTCTTCAACGGAAGAATTCTGAAGCTGTTCCATGCTTGGGCAGCTAGCAGCAATCTTGCGGGCAACCACTGGGCCAACATGGCGAATACCAAGGGCCGCAATAATGCGCCACCAGTCCTTATGCTTGGCAGCCTCAGTATTCTCAAGGAATTTCTCGCCTTGCTTACCAAGGATGAGGAAGTCAAGGCGCTTTTCTTTTACCTGGCTAATGCTAAAGAGCGCATTATCCTCAGCCTCATCCTGCTCATTCTCAAGGGCACTCTTCGCATTCTTGAGAAGCTCGGCAAGCTCCGATTCACGCAGTGGCTGGCCGGTTTCTGGGTGGGTAAGAACCCCATAGGGCAGTTCCTCAACGTGCTCTACCCTAATGCCGGTTGCTTCAATATCACTTGGATAGAGCTTTTCCTGGCGGTAGAACTGGCGAATGGTGATGATATCGCGGGCAGTGAGGTCAAAGAGAGTGGACTCATCGGTGAGAATTCCACGATCAATGAGAGCTGATGCAACAGTGGTACCAAGGGCCTCAATGTCGAGAATCCTGCGGGAACCAATATATTCCAGGCGGGCAATGAGCTGGGCTGGGCAGCTGCGGGTATTTGGGCAGCGCCAGTCGGCATCAGTTTCCTTGGCAGGGGCGAGTTTTGCACCGCAGGATGGGCAGGTTTCTGGGAATTGCCATTCCACTTCTTCCCCAGTGCGGGCTTCGAGCACAGGGCCAAGAACCTCAGGAATGATCTCGGCTGCCTTGCGGATAATGACGGTATCGCCAATCTTCACACCCTTGCGCTTAACCTCACTTGGGTTATGCAGGGTTGCAGATTCCACAAAAGTACCGGCCACAGCAACTTTTTCGAGCTGTGCATATGGGGTGACACGACCAGTGCGACCAACACCCACATCAATGCCAAGCAACTTGGTCATGACCTCTTCTGGTGGGTACTTATAGGCAATGGCCCAGCGTGGGGCACGGCTGGTTTCGCCCAAAGTGGCGTGTTCTGCCCAGTTATCCACCTTGATCACAAGGCCATCCACATCGTGGATTACATCATGGCGGTGCTCGCCCCAGTAGTTAACCTGGTCGATGACTTCCTTAATGCTATGGACCTGCTTGGTGTAGTGAGAGGTACGAAGACCCCAGGCATCGAAGGCTTGGTAGACCTCCCACTGAGATTGTGGATTGAAGCCTTCGGAATGTCCCATGCCATGGCAGATCATGGAGAGATTACGGCGACGCACTTCTTCCACGTCCTTGAGGCGCAAGGAACCAGCGGCAGCATTGCGGGCATTAGCAAAGGGCTTAATCTCCTTTGGCTCATTGCCCCTGGCAATACGGTCGGCATTGGCGCGCTCCTGCTCAGCAATACGCAGCTGATTAACCAGTGGGAAGTTTTCCTTACTCAGGAAGACCTCGCCGCGCACCTCTACCACTGCAGGGATTGGGAATTTCTCACTAGGGGTGAGGCGGTTTGGAATATCACTAATGACCTTGGCATTTTCGGTAATATCTTCGCCGTGAACACCATCACCTCGGGTGGCTGCACGGGTCAAAATGCCATTTTCGTAGACCAAAGCGATAGAAAGACCATCAATCTTTAGCTCGGTAAGGTAGCTATCAGCTGGGGTCTTGTGCAACCACTCGGTGAGTTCTTCAATGCTAAAGACATTATCGAGACTTAGCTGGCGCTCAAGGTGTGCAACCTCAGCAAAGGAGGATTGGACGGGCGCGCCCACCTGCTGGCTTGGGCTATCCGGGGTGACCAGTTCAGGGTGCTCAGATTCCAGCTCGAGCAATTCGCGGAAGAGCTTATCAAAATCAGCATCCGGAATGCTTGGATTACCCGCGTAATAAAGCTCGCGGTGATGGCGAATCTGTGCTGCTAATTGCGTATGGCGTGCCTCGTAGTCATTCACTCAATCTATTTTAGGGCAAAGTTGGCCGGCGGTATCCTCTAAAATGAAACTCATGAGCAATTTCAATTCCGCCTCAATGCTGTCCTTCGATTTGGAAACAACCGGTGTCGATCCTTATAAAGCCAGGATTGTGACCTCTTCTTTGGTTAGCATTCATAATTCCAATGTTGATACGTGGAATGCTCTGGCGAACCCTGGGGTGCCTATCCCCCAGGAGGCTGCTGATGTTCACGGCATTAGCACTGAATATGCTCAGGCCAATGGTCGCCCCCATGATGAGGTGCTCAAAGAAACTATCGAGCGCATCCGTGCTGGTTGGGCTAATGGCCAGACCTTGATTGTTTATAATGCTGCCTATGATCTCACGGTGCTCCATGCTCTGGACCCAAGTTTCCGCGTGGAAGGCCTAGTCTTTGACCCATTGGTGATTGACCGTATTAAGGAGCCTCGTCGTCGTGGTGGCCGTAAGCTCACTACCCTGTGTGAGCACTACGGAATTACTTTGGATAATGCTCATAATTCCACTGCCGATTCTTTGGCAGCTGCCCGCATTGCGTGGTTCCAGGCCAATGCTTACCCTGATTTGGTGGCTATGGATGAAGCGGAACTGATGGAATTCCAGGCGGTGGGCTATGATGCGGCCCAGCGTTCCTTGATTGAATATTTCCAGCGTGAACACCCTGAGCGGGCTGCAACGGTCACCCGCCAATGGCCAATCGCTGAGCGCCTCTAATCCAAAAATGCGGTACAGAATTATTCTGTACCGCATTTTTTCTTAAAAGCCTTGAATTATAGGCAGAAACCGCGATGGTTTAGATGCTTGGTGCGAGGCGAACTGCCGTGCCGGTGGCGGTCACCATGACCATGCCATTATCGGTGCCCATGGCGGTGAAGTCGAGCTTCACACCGATAACAGCATCGGCGCCAAGCTGCTGGCCGCGCTCAAAGAGCTCACTAAGAGCGGTTTCGCGGGCACTAGCAACTTCCTGTTCCCAGCCCTCGGCACGACCACCGATAATATTGCGAATGGATGCGCCCAGATCACGCCAGGCATTCATACCAAAAATAGTCTCGCCGCTAATAACGCGCATATATTCAACGACCTGATAGCCGTCGACGTGATTTGTTGTGCTGATAATCATGAATTAATTATACTCTACCGATTTCGTGTCAGCAATGGTTCCGCTACCCAGAACAATATCGCCCTCGGGATCAGGAAGATAGAGCACGGCTGCCTGACCAGGGGCAACACCACGAAGGGGTGCATCGAGCTCCAGAACCAGGGTTGGGTTCTCTGGGTCCTCGGGGTTCGGGCGAATCTCTGCAGTGCAATCTGCAAGACCACCATGGGCGCGTACCTGGACCTGGCAGTGCAATGGGGCCTTAGCCAGCTGCTCCATTGCTGGGTGCAGGTACTTGAGGCGATCGGCATAGATGGTGCCAATGCTCAGTGCTGCCTTTGGGCCGACGGTCACGGTATTGGTTTTGGCGTCAATCTTGGTGACATAGCGTGGCTTGCCATCAGCCGCAGGAACGCGAATATCGAGGCCCTTGCGCTGACCAATGGTGAACTCATAGGTGCCCTCATGCTCCTTGAGCTTATGACCCTCCTGGTCCACAATCATGCCTGGTCGAAGACCAATGTGCTTGCCCAGGAAGGCCTGGGTATTGCCATCAGGAATGAAGCAGATGTCATAGGAGTCCGGCTTGGATGCCACGGAAAAGCCCATGGCTGCAGCCTCTTCACGGATTTGTGGCTTTGGGGTATCGCCGCATGGGAAGATGCAGCGGGAGAGGTCTTTGGCGCTTAGCACTCCAAGGACATAGGACTGATCCTTATTTGGGTCAATGCCACGGCGCAGATAGCCATCTTCGGTGATGGTGGCATAGTGGCCGGTGGCTACGGCATCAAAGCCCAGGGCTACACCACGCTCAAGGAGAGCCTCGAATTTGATTTTCTCATTGCAGCGCAGGCAGGGATTTGGGGTCTCACCAATCTCATAAGAATGGATGAAGTCATCAATGACATCAGCCTTGAAGCGATCGGAAAAATCCCACACATAGAAGGGAATGCCGAGCTTATCGCAGACGCGTCGTGCATCAGCAGAGTCCTCCAAGGAGCAGCAACCACGGGAAGAAGCGCGCACCACCTGAGCATCTTGGCTCAGTGCTAGGTGTACGCCTACAACCTCATGGCCGGCTTTGACCAGCCTGGCTGCTGCTACTGCCGAATCAACGCCACCACTCATGGCAGCAAGAACACGCATCATACCTCCGCGATAAATCTGGGTGAGAATTAAACTTTGAGGTTTCCCTCACTCGTAATTCGTACAGTTTACGCCATTCCGGCAAGGCGGGCACGTTCCACAATATCCGGAAGAAGGTTAAGCAGGTTCTCCACTTCTTCGGTGGTGTTATTACGGCCAAGGCTAAAGCGCAGCGCGGAGCGGGCGTCCTTCTCACTCACACCCTGGGCAAGAAGCACTTCACTGGCACGGTTTACACCACTTGAGCAGGCCGAACCTGTGGAACAAGCAATGCCGGCGGCATCAAGAAGCATAATGAGACTATCGCCCTCAGCACCGATAAAGGAGACATAAAGGTGGCCAGGCAGGCTTGAATCATCACCCTCTGGTGTGTGGATAATGACATTAGGAATGCTCTTTTGAATTCTCTCACGCAGGGTATTTCGAAGGGTGCGGATATGTGCATTCTCAGCCTCGTGATTGGCATAGGCCTCAGTCAGTGCTGCTGCAGTAGCTGCTGCACCAGCCACATCCACCGTGCCTGGGCGCAGGCGGCGCTCCTGGCCGCCACCAAAAAGAACCGCATGCAGTGGTGCGGTGCGCTTGGCCAGCAGGAAGCCCACACCGCGCGGACCACCAAATTTATGGGCACTTGCTGCAAGGGTTGTGGCCCCAAGCTCGGAGAAATTGATCGGCAAATGGCCGACTACCTGCACCGCATCAATATGGGTAGGAGTGCCGGCTGCCTGTGCACGTGCCACAAATTCCTGGACTGGCTGGATGGCGCCGGTCTCATTATTGGCCCACATCATGGTGGCCACTGAAGCCTGGGTATCGAGCACGGGATTATCCACGGACACAATGCCAGTGGAGTCCACATCAAGGTAGCTTAGCTGCGTACCCTGGCTAGCCCGGTGCGCGAGGCTCTCACGAATAGCGGGGTGCTCAATAGGGGAAGCAATAATATGGCTGCTGCTATCTCCTGTGCTCATGCCAAGAAGGGCCATATTATCGGCCTCTGTGCCGGAGGCGGTGAAAATCACCTCAATGGGCTCTGCCCCAAGCAGGGCTGCGATTTCCTCGCGGGCGGTTTCGAGTACGCGGCGGGCATCTCGGCCGAGCTTATATTGGCCGGCGGGGTTAAGGTAGTGGGCATTTTCTGCCCATGTATCAATGGCCACCTGCCGGATTGGGGAGGTGGCCGCGTAATCACAATACATGAGGAATTTTAGGATTCCTTGATAGCCTCAAGCAGGGCTGGGACGACCTCATGAACATCGGCAACCACACCGAGGTCCGCAATTTCAAAAATTGGGGCATCTTCATCGGTATTGATGGCCACAATGGTATTGGAGGTCTGCATACCGGACTTGTGCTGGATAGCACCAGAAATACCAAGGGCGATGTAGAGGTCTGGGCTAACAGTGACACCGGTCTGACCGACCTGGTACTTGCCGTCATAGTGGCCTTCATCGACCACGTCACGGGTCACACCAACAGCGGCACCGAGGGCATCGGCCAGTGGCTCGACCAGTTCATCGAAACCTTCACGTCCACCAACACCACGGCCACCGGCCACAACGACCTTAGCGGTGGAAAGCTCTGGGCGCTTGGATGGGGTGGCTGGGGTGAAGCTGGTGACAGTTGGCTCGAGGGCGCTTGGTGCGGCAGCTCCGATGGTGAGTTCCTCACCGGCAGCGGCCTGTGGCTCAGGGGTCACGGCACCAGGACGCACAGTGTAAACAGGAGTTGCACCACCGGCAGCGGAGCTAACAGTAATGGTGTCACCGAAGATGGACTGGGTTGCGGTGCCATCAGCATTAATGGCGACCACATCGGTGAGAACACCGGCGCTCAGGCGAACAGCCACGCGGCCTGCAATCTCATTGCCGGTTGGGCCAGCGGCCACAACAATTGGGGCTGGCTCATTGGCAGCCAGTGCTACCAGGGCGTCGACAGCTGGGAAAATAATGCGGTCAGCAACAGCGACACGAACCACGCGCTCAGCACCGAGTTCAGCGAAGTTGGCGGAGTTTTCACCAATGACGACAGCGGTCACTGGGCCAAGTGGGCGGGCTGCGGTAATGAGCTCAGAGGTGAGTTCTGCGGAGGAATCAGCAAGTACATAAACCATTATCTATCCCCTTCTTAGATGAAATTCTTCTCTTTGAGGAACTCGACCAGGCGTGGAACAGCCTGTGCGCCACGAACAATCTCACCAGTAGTGCGCTCGGGACGAGGAGTTGCGGAATTAACAACAGTAGCGGCATGAGCAGCACCAACCTGCTCTGGGGCAACACCAATTTCAGCAATGCTGAGGTGCTTAATCTCTGCCTTCTTGGCGGCCATAATGCCCTTGAATGCTGGGAAGCGTGGGTTATCAGCCTTATCGCTCACAGTGGCAATGGCAGGAAGTGGTGCCTCAAGACCATAGGTGCCCTCAGGGACCACGCGGGTACCGCGAATGGTGCCGTCGGAAATAGAAAGCTCGGAGAGCTGAGTCAGGGCTGGCACCTGACGGTATTCAGCAATAATGCCTGGGACCAGACCAGTAGCACCATCGGAGGAAGCATTACCGGCAATAACCAGCTGCACATCCTCAATGGTGTTAATGGCATTATTCAGTGCCCATGCGGTGGCCAGTGCATCAGAACCAACAAGTGCTTCATCAGTGAGCAGCACTGCCTCATCAGCACCCATAGCGATGGCCTTACGCAGTGCCTCATCAGCACGCTCAGGACCCATGGCGAGTGCTACCACCTTGTAGCTTGGGTCAGCTTCTTTAATACGGAGTGCCTGTTCCACAGCATACGAGCTAATTTCATCGATGATCTCATCGGCACCCTCACGGTGAAGGCGGTTATTCTCATCGAGGGTCTTTACCGACCAGGTATCGGGAACATGCTTAACCAAAGCCACAATAGTGGGCATGGGGTGTTCACCTTTCTTTATTGGGAATAGTTCATTTAACGCTAGGTCTTATCATACCGTAACTTATATGAACTAATCTGTCTAGTCCCCTGTCTACTTTTCCACAAATTCACGCGGCCCACACAAGTAGGCCTGGGCATTATTCCCAATGCGTGCAAGGATAATCGCACCGGGACGAGGATTTTTAGATTTCTTTTTGCCCAAGCCCAACTTCTTACGCAATACATCCGGGTCCTGGTTCACACCACGCACCAAAATCTCCACCGAATCAAAACCGGCCTCACGCACGGCGGCCTTAAGCTTCTTGAGCGGCACGCATGATTTTACCTCCCACCCGGAATGACCTGCGGGAATGGAATCTCCTGTCAGGAAAGCAATATGCGGATCCAAAAACCACAGCCCATGGCGTGCGGCCCAATGCCCCACCAGCCCGGCGCGAATCACTGCCCCATCGGGCTCCACAATATAGCGGCCGAGGACACCATTTTTCTCCGGTGCATCAAAATCCGGTTCCATGCTTGTAATCTGCTCATGCACCACACCGTCCTTAATGACCACGGCCTCGCGCACCTGCAATTGCTCACAAGAAAGAAATTCCTGGCTATACAGGCATGCTTCCTTCACACCGCCATCAAGACTGACAACACTCACCAGGCCCTGCCACTCGGAATAATCAATACCCGGTGCACACTTAATGGCAAGTGGCTGTCCCGCATAAGTATCCACCACATCAGGCAGTGGTGGCATCAAATCCTCAGGTCGCACAATACGCCGCCCACCACTACGACGAGCAGGATCGGCAATCACAATGCGTGGTCCTAACACTGCCGGTGCCAGCGCATCAGCCCGCAGCACATAATCAACCCCATTGGCCCGCGCCATAGCCGCACGGCCCATATCAAGGTCGGAACCAATCAGATTAAGAGACTCAACATCTACCCCGGAAGCATCGGATTCGATGACTTCTTGCAAGGCGAGCAACTCAGTACCCACAGAACAGGTCACATCCGTAACCACTGAGATATTTTTGGTTTTAGCAAGTTCAGCGATACGGCACGCACGATAGTAGGCCACAGGCCATGGGGTGGCCTGCTGGGCAGAGTCCGTGCAAAGAATCAAGCTTTGTGGATTAGGGAATTTACCAGTAGCGGATTCCCAGGCATAAAAGAGCTCCGCTACTGCCCTGGCATAATCACCAAATTCTTTATTGAGCTGCCCCATCACCGCAAGGCGATCACCCAGTGAATCCATGCCCGCGCGAATATCGCGGATATGGTCAATATTGCTGGCGAGGTAGTGCACTTCGTCGGGGCTTAGCATAGCAACCAGTATAGTGCCGAATAGTCCAAAACCCACCTCCGGGTTACGAAGGTGGGCGCGTGATTTTGGACAAGAAGAATTATACTCGAACTTCGATTGAGATCAAATAGCTTAATTTGATGAAGATTTTATAAGCTACGAGTAGTGCTTCTTATGCCCTACTGGGCACGATGAGCAAAGAAACGGCCATCAATTCGCTCAACAGCGATAGGCTGATTAAAGGCCTGTGAGAGATTCTCAGCAGTAAGAGTTTCTTCCAACGGACCCTGGGCAACAACAGTACCCATGCCAAGAATCAAAGCATGAGTAAAGCCCTGAGGAATATCCTCCACATGGTGAGTAACCATCACCATCGTTGGGGACTGCGGATTCCTAGCCAAACGGGAAAGATAGGCCACCAAATCCTCACGAGCACCAAGGTCAAGACCAGCAGCAGGCTCATCAAGAAGCAAAAGCTCAGGATCAGCCATCAAAGCACGGGCAATAAGAACACGCTTCTTCTCGCCCTCACTCAAGGTACCCCAGGTACGCTCAGCAAGATGGGTAATACCCGTATTACGCAGCATCAAATCGCGCCGGGCAATATCGGCCTCATCATATTGCTCACGCCAGCGACCAAGAATGGCATAGCCGGCGGAGAGCACGAGGTCATTAACTGTTTCAGCCCCAGGGATTCGCTCCGCCAAAGCAGCGGAGCTCATGCCGATAAGGGAGCGAAGATCAGCAAGATTGGTCTTGCCAAACTTGCCACCAAGAACACTAACTTCGCCCTCAGAAGGCCATTCATTAGTGCTTGCAATTCTAAAAAGGGTGGTCTTGCCAGCCCCATTCGGGCCGAAGACAATCCACCGCTCACCTTCATTAACTACCCAGTCCACTGGGCCAATGATGGTGCGGCCACCACGAATAAAGGATACACCGGCAAAGTCAATAACCCGATTAGTCATGACTACAGGATAATTCATCTATTCATCGATTGCCTGATCACACGCTCTAAAACAGAGCACTCGCCATCTTTTGGCGGGCTGCCATCACGCGTGGATCGGAAGCATCAAAGAGCGCAAAGAGCTCAAGGAGACGGTCCTTGGCCTCAGTCTTCTTAATGTGCTGAATGAGAAGGTCAAAAGCAGCTTCTGGTGCGCCGGAGGCAACCAAAGCATCAGCAGCAGCCAGAATGGTTGGAATATCTTCCGGATTAGCCTGCAGGGCTGCAAGTGGATCAGTACCCGCCTGGGCCTGGGCATTTAGGCGACCAAGGAAGACGGCATTATCGCGACCGGCCTTGGCTTCCTTATTGGCTGGTTCCTTGGCCAGGATCTCATCATAAACAGCAATGGCAGCATCAAAGTCACCGCGTTCCATGGCCTCAAGGGCTGGGTTGAAGCGTGGGTCGGCTACTGGCTCTGGCTCGGCTTCACCTTCAGCACCGCCGGTGGTCTTGGCTACAAGGGCTGCGGTCCAGCGCTGGAGATTCTCCATGGACTGGCCACCCTGGAAGCTTGCCACTGGGCGGGCCTGGTACAGAGCGACAACTGTTGGCAGTGCTTGCACACCAAGCATCTGTGCAATATCGCCAAATTTATCGGCATCAATATAGGCAAAACGCCAGGTATTATTGGCCTGACCAGCAAGAGTACCTAGGTCCTTGCGCAGACCTTCACTGGCTGCGGAACGTGCACTACCAACAAGAATGACTACTGGCAGTTCGCGGCTCTTGTGCAGAACCTCTGCTTCGATATTCTCGTGGTTTACAAAAATTGTATTTTCATCGCCATTGCCCTCATTCTTCTGAGCGAGGGTGGAGAGATCAAAAACCATGGTGTCCTTCCTATGCCTGACCTAGGATGCGATTAACAGATTCCACTTTATCAGTGATCATATTCGTCCGTCCGGGACGAATATCGGCCTTAATAACAAGACTTGCGCGTGGGCTATGGGCAAGAACAGCATCCGTGGCCTTCTTCACCACAGCCATCACCTCATCCCACTCCCCTTCAATCAGGGTAAACATGGCATTGGTCTCATGAGGAAGGCCCGATTCGCGCACAACGCGAATGGCCTCACTCACCACATCAGCCATATCAGCATCGGAATTATTGGTATTAGTCGGCGCAACAGAGAAAGCAATAAGCATGAGGGGTCCTAACCTAGGAAGTGGAACTGGGTTTATGTGGAATTTTTGTGTCTATGTCTTTTGGTTTGTTTTTCGCTTAACGCCTATCCCAGCAGCGGTTATGCCAATGGCGGCGGAATTCAGGGTCGGCCCAGGCGACAATGTGGCTTTCGCCGGGGAAGATATCACTATTGCAGCCGGGGCAAATATAGTGCTTGCGGGCTTGGGCGGCGGGGATATTATGTACTTGGTAGGGGCGGCCGAAGTCCCAAGAAGGGCCTTCTTCCGTGCGGGCGCCACCATGAATGCCCATCGTGAGTGGGCGATGGGGCTTGGACCACTTATTCTTACGCTTAGCCATTTTAGAAAAGGGTCAGCTCATCGGATTCAATGCCGCGCAGGGCATCATAATCGAGGGTCACGCAGCGCAAGCCACGGTCCTCAGCGAGGACGCGAGCCTGGTGCTTAATTTCCTGGGCGGCGAAGACGCCATGAACGGGGGCAAGAACAGAGTCGCGGTTAAGAAGTTCCACATACCTGGTGAGCTGTTCCACACCATCAATGCCACCGCGGCGCTTAATTTCCACGGCCACAGTTTCGCCCTTTTCATCGGTGCAGAGAATATCGACAGGGCCAATTGGTGTCGGATACTCACGCCTGATGAGGGTGTAGCCTTCGCCGAGGGTTTCAATATGTTCGGCGAGAAGTTCCTGCAAGTGCGCTTCCACGCCATCCTTGATCAGACCAGGGTCCTCCCCCAGATCGCGGGCGGTTTCCGAGTAGATCTCATCAATGGTGATGCGAAGCTGCTCCCCCTTTTTATTCTCAACTACCCACAGGCCCTCATCCTCAGTGATGGTGCAAGGTGGGGTCATCCAGTTGAGTGGCTTATACGCGCGGTCATCAGCATGAATAGAAATTGAGCCATCGGCCTTAATCATGAGCAGGCGATCTGCCATGGGCAGATGTGCATCCAAGCGGCCAATATAATCTACTGAACAACGAGCTAGTACCAAGCGCATAAGGCATATACTAACAGCTTTGGAACTTTGTTGTTTCTTTGGGTCTTTTTAGTATTGCTAAGTCTTTTTAGTATCGCTCCATAAAGCGGCGCACAGTGCGGCGGAGCTGATCAGATGGTGCGGATTCAATCCAGGCGGTAAATGCGAGTTCGGCCTGGTTATCGAGTGCGAATTCAAATTCCTGGCCAGATTGATGGACGGTGATAATGGCTAGTCCATCGCCAATACGGGCGATTTCTTCAGGAGTTGCAGTACGACGGCCTTCATGGCTCACCTTATTGCGGAGAAAGCAGCGATCCGGGAATGGGGAAAGGGAGCGGACTTGATAAAAGTGGATTTCATCCCCGCGATAAATCATCACGCCGTGGCGCCAACCACGAAAATCCGGCTTGGGAAGGTGCCTAATGCGCACGGGAGTTCCGGCACGGCGAATAACAAAAAATCGCCATGCACCCAGAAGAATAAGCACTGCCAGAATAAGGCAGATAATTACCACTAGAATCATCATGCGTGAACTCCCGAGGGGATCTAGGCCGGTCTCCTTTTTTGGGAATTTTACACGAAATTATCTAGTAGACAAAATTCAAAACGTGAGCTAAAAACATGCGCCAACTTGCACGTTTTTGCGCGCAATGAACTTAATGCGCTTAAGGCGGGCATGAAAAAAGGAGTTCCGAAGAACTCCTTTTAACCTAAACTGTTTTTAGCCTTTTAACCTTTGGTCTTTGACCATTGGCCATTGGCTTTGTTCGCTGCTTGGCTTAAGCTTCCTGCGCACGAGCAAGTGCGGCAAGCTGGCCACGGGCAGCGGAGACAACCTCAGGGTCATCGGACTTGAGGTTGGCCTCAGCCTGTGCCTTGTCGACCTCATTGGCCCACACGGCGGTATCGGCAAGAACAGTCACCTTTTCACGGGAGACGGAGAGGAAGCCACCCGTCACAGCGGCGGTGAGCTTCTCACCATCGACCGGACGGATGGTCACAATACCGTGACCCACGAGCTGGCCGAGCATGGGCTCATGGCCCGGAAGGACGCCAATCTCACCTTCAGTGGTCTGGGCAGTGAGGATGGTGGCCTTGCCTTCCCAGAGCATACGCTCGACGGCTACCAGTTCAACATTTAGCTCAGCCATATTACTTACCAGTCAGCTTCTTATAAGCAGCCTCGACATCGTCAAGGCCACCCAGGCCATTGAAGGCCTGCTCTGGATAGTGGTCAAATTCGCCATCGCAGATGCGCTCGAAGGCCTCGATGGTGTGCTCCAGTGGAACATAAGAACCAGGCTGGCCGGTGAACTTCTCAGCAACGAAGAAGTTCTGACCCAGGAAGCGCTCGATACGACGAGCACGTGCAACGGTGATCTTATCCTCTTCAGAGAGCTCGTCCATACCGAGGATGGCGATGATGTCCTGAAGCTCCTTGTTCTTCTGGAGGATGTTAATCACACGCTGTGCCACGTTATAGTGGCGCTCACCAACAATACCTGGCTCCAGGATACGAGAGGTCGAGGTCAGTGGGTTCACAGCTGGGTAAATACCCTTAGCGGCAATACCACGGTCAAGCTCGGTGGTCGCATCCAGGTGGGCGAAGGTGGTTGCTGGGGCTGGGTCGGTGTAGTCATCGGCAGGCACGTAAACGGCCTGCAGAGAGGTAATGGACTTACCCTTGGTGGAGGTAATGCGCTCCTGCAGAACACCCATCTCATCAGCCAGGGTTGGCTGATAACCCACGGCGGAAGGCATACGACCCAGCAGGGTCGAAACCTCAGAACCAGCCTGGGTAAAGCGGAAGATATTATCGATGAAGAGCAGCACGTCCTGGTGCTGAACGTCACGGAAGTATTCCGCCATGGTCAGACCTGCAAGGGCCACGCGCATACGGACTCCCGGTGGCTCGTCCATCTGGCCGAACACGAGGGCCGTATCCTGAAGCACGCCCATTTCTTCCATTTCGAGGAAGAGGTCCGTACCCTCACGGGTACGCTCACCAACACCGGTGAATACGGAGGTACCGGAGAACTCACGTGCAATACGTGTAATCATCTCCTGGATAAGAACGGTCTTACCCACACCGGCACCACCGAAGAGACCAATCTTACCGCCCTTAACATATGGGGTCAGCAGGTCGATGACCTTAATACCGGTCTCAAGAATCTCGGTCTTACCCTCGAGCTGGTCGAAGGCTGGTGGCTCGCGGTGGATGCCCCACTGCTCGCCATCACGGCCGAGACCTGGCTGGTCAAGGCAGTCACCGAGGCCATTGAAGACGTGGCCCTTAACCACATCGCCAACAGGAACGGAGATTGGCTTGCCAGTATCGGTTACCTCTGCGCCACGGACCAAACCATCGGTTGGGGCCATGGACACAGCACGAACGAGGTTATCGCCCAGGTGCTGGGCAACCTCAAGAACAATAGTCTTAGCAACAGCCTCGAGCTTAACCTCGACTGTCAGTGCGTTCAGCAGGTTCGGAATAGCGCCACGTGGGAATTCCACGTCCACAACCGGACCAATGATACGCACGACGCGGCCGGCGCTGTTATCCTTAGTCATATTTAGTCACTTTCTCCGCTCTCGGATAGCGCACTAGCGCCACCGACGATCTCGGTGATTTCCTGAGTAATCTGTGCCTGACGAGCCTGGTTGGCAACACGGGAGAGGTCACGGACAAGAGTTTCAGCATTGTCCGAAGCGCTCTTCATAGCGTTGCGACGCGAGGCGGATTCACTCGCAGCTGCTTCCAGGAACATGGCGTAAAGGCCACGGGAAACATACTGTGGGAGAAGGGCCGCAAGCAAGGTTTCAGCATCTGGTTCGAAGTCCACCTGAGCCGTAACTGGGTCAGTGGACTCTGCGAGGATGCCGTCGCCTAGCTCCATCTCATCGAGCTTAATGATCGGTTCGATGGGCAGAAGCTGGTGGGCACGAGCAGTCTGAGTCAACATGGACTCAAACTCCGTGTACACAACGTGTAGCTGATCGAAGCCTTGAACGTCACTGCCCTCTTCAGCATTGACACCTGGGCGGTACTTTGCAGTACCAGCCGAACCGGCGGCGAATGCCTCAATAAGGTGGCGACGCATCTGGTGTGTCTGCTCATAGCCTGGCTCCTGGGAGAAACCGGACCACTGTCCGGCGAGCTTCTCACCACGGAAGGAGTAATAAGAAATACCCTTCTGGCCGGCTACGTAGAGGACAACCTCATAGCCTTTTTCTTCAAGCATGCTGCGGAGTTCCGCAGTCTTCTTGAACACATTGTAGTTATAACCACCAGCCATGCCGCGATCACTGGAGACCACAAGGATGGCCGCACGGTTACCATTTTCGCGCTCACGGAGCATCGGGTGGTTAAGGGTCGTTGCGGATGCCAGGCGTTCGATCACATCATGGATCTCCTTGGCATATGGCAGCGACGCAGTAACCTTAGCCTGTGCTCGGGTGATGCGCGAGGTAGCGATCATCTCCTGGGCTTTGGTGATCTTCATCGTGGAATTAACCGACTTAATGCGGTCACGTAATTCACGAAGATTGGCCATGGTTAATTCCTAGTCCTTATTGGTCCTTGTTGGTCTTGCGAGAAACCGTGATCTGGTTCTTCTTCACCTCGGACTCAGCCATTGGAGCAACGGCTTCCTCGCGGATGATTCGGGTACCATCAGAGGTCACGAACTCGCCCTTGAAGGCCTTGGTGGCCTCGACCAGGGTTGCCTGGGACTCTTCGGAGAATGGCTGACCGCCAGCGATCTGCTCATAAACCTGTGGGATATTGGTGTGGAGGTAAGCGTGAAGCTCACCCTCAAAGCGACGGATATCAGCCACAGGAACGGCGTCAAATTCACCCTGAGAAGCGAGGTAGATGGAAACCATCTGGTCCTCAACCTTCATTGGGTGGTTCTCGGCCTGCTTAAGCAGCTCAACCAGACGCTGACCACGCTCGAGCTGAGCCTTGGATGCAGCATCAAGGTCAGAAGCGAAGGCGGCGAAGGCCTGGAGGTCACGGTAAGCGGCGAGGTCCAGACGCAAGGTACCAGAAACCTTCTTCATACCCTTGGTCTGTGCGGCACCACCCACACGGGAAACGGAAACACCCACGTTAATAGCTGGGCGAACACCCTGGTTAAAGAGATCGGACTCCAAGAAGACCTGACCATCGGTAATAGAAATCACGTTGGTAGGAATGAAGGCCGAGACGTCATTAGCCTTGGTCTCAATGATTGGCAGTGCCGTCATGGAACCTGCACCCAGATCGTCGGAAAGCTTAGCTGCACGCTCAAGCAGACGGGAGTGGAGGTAGAAGACGTCACCTGGATAAGCCTCACGTCCTGGTGGACGACGAAGCAGAAGGGAGATGGCACGGTAGGCCTCAGCCTGCTTGGTCAGATCATCATAAATGATCAGAACGTGCTTGCCATCGTACATCCAGTGCTGACCAAGAGCAGCACCAGCGAATGGTGCCAGCCACTTGAAGCCAGCGGAATCGGAAGCTGGAGCAGCCACGATGGTGGTGTACTCCAACGCACCATTGTCCTCAAGGGTCTTACGCACTGCGGCGATAGTGGAACCCTTCTGGCCAATGGCCACATAAATACAACGAACCTGCTTCTTAGGATCGCCAGAGAGCCAGTTATCCTTCTGGTTCAAAATGGTGTCCAAGCAGACCGCGGTCTTACCGGTCTTACGGTCACCAATGACCAACTGACGCTGACCACGACCGATTGGGGTCATGGCGTCAATAGCCTTAATACCAGTCTGCATTGGCTCGCCAACTGGCTGACGCTGCAGAACGCCTGGTGCCTGGAGTTCCAGGACACGGTCAGTTTCTGCGGCAATTGGGCCCTGGCCGTCGATAGGCTGGCCCAGTGGGTTAATAACGCGACCAAGGAAGTTATCGCCAACTGGGATGGACAGAACGTCGCCTGTCCTCTTCACTTCGTCGCCCTCTTTCAGGGACTCGTAAGCACCGAGAACCACAACACCGATGTGGTCGGTATCAAGGTTCTGAGCAACGCCGATGACGCCGCCTGGGAACTCGAGCAGCTCGTTTGCCATAACTGATGGCATACCTGCGACCTGCGCAATGCCGTCAGCTGTAGAAATGACAACGCCAACCTCCTCTCGGGAGGCCTCTGGCGAGTAGCTCGAGGTGTAGTTTGCGATCGCGCTACGAATCTCGTCGGAGGAGATCGTCAACTCCGCCATGTTCTTCCTGCTCTCAATAAATTTATAAATGGACTATCTGAATTATTCGCTCGAATTATCCGGCTGGTTTAGGCCAGACGAGCACGCATCTTAGCAAGCATGCCAGAGATACTGCCGTCAATAACTTCATCACCAACGTGAACGATCATGCCACCAAGGAGGCTGGAATCAACCTCAGCATGGATGCTCATTGCACGACCATAGATCTGGCCAAGTTTCTCAGCCAGCGCCTTTTCCTGTCCTTCATTCAGAGCAACGCTGGTGCGTACCTTGGCGATGTCGCGGTTCTGCAGCTCGGCTGCGAACTTGGACAGTGCCTCGATATCATCAATCACGTTATTCTCTGGGCGACCAACCACCTGCAGAGCAAGGGCCTCAGTAAAGCTTGTAACCTTGCCATAGAGGACGCTAGCAAAAAGCTCGCGCTTCTTCTGTGCTGGGGCGTTGCGGTCGCTGAGCAATGAAACCAGTTGTGGCTCATCGCACAGGAGGCGTGAAAGGCGGAAGAGCTCTTCCTCTACCTGTGGGAGGCGACCCTCAAGCTGGGCTGCGCTAAGAATGGCGCGGCGACCCAGGATGATGAGACCTGCACGGTATTCACGAGGATAGGACCAGTTCTTTGCGGTTGCCTTTTCCAGGACAGCCAGGGTGGCTGCGGAAACACGGCTAGCAAAGAGGGTCTTAAGCAGTTCCATCCGCTTTTCGACGGGCGCAGCTTGATCAGCCACTGCAATGCGCAGGCCACGGTCGCCGTCGAGGGCCTCGACGACTTCGAATAATTCGGTACCGGTCTGTGCGGCGCTAGCGACATCGCTGAAGGAAACCTCAGCGGTCAATGCCTCTAGTGCTTCGCGGCTCGCTGCGTGCATGTCGCTCACTTTCCTGCCGGCTTAACCTTGTCGAGCTGGTCCAGGAATGCATCGATGGTGCCAGAACGCTTAACATCATCGGAGAGCTGCTCTCCGATAAGACGCTCGGCCAGGTCGATGGAATGCTGACCCATTTCTCGACGAAGTTCGGCAACTACCTGCTCACGCTGAGCGGCAAGCTGCTTTTCGCCAGCCTCAATAATTCGGTTGCTCTCGGCGAGAGCTTCTGCTTCCTTATCTGCCTTGAAGCGCTTAGCCTCTTCACGAGCCTTCTCGCGAATGACGCTACCTTCACCATGGGCTTCAGCGAGCTGCTGCTCATAACGCTGCTTGGCCTCATTGGCCTCAGCCTGAGCTGCCTCGGCGCGCTGGATGCCGCCCTTGATACGGTCTTCACGTTCTGCAAGAACATTGCGGAACAATGGAAGAACGAACTTCCAGAAGACAATAACAACTACGATAAAGCAAACAAGGGACCATACCATGTCGTATGGCGTAGGAAGCAGCGCATTAAATTCGCCCTGCAAGGGCAAATTGCTCTCTCCTGCTGCCAAATACAATGTCGTCATAGTAGTGTCCGTTCGTTATTAGAACAGGAAGCCGGCCACGAGACCGAGGAGGGCGAGGGCCTCAACGAAGGCGATACCCAGGAACATGGTGGTACGGAGCTGACCGGACATCTCTGGCTGGCGAGCCATACCCTCGAGGGTCTTACCAACGAGGATACCAATACCAATACCAGGGCCGATAGCTGCGAGGCCATAACCAATGGCGCCATAACCCTTGACGGAAGAAGCTGCATCAGCTGCAAGAAGAAGGATGTCGTTCATGTGGGGTTTCCATTCCCTTTCTAAAGGATGAGAAAAATTATTGGTTAAGGGGTATTCAGTTGACCTTAGTGTTCATCCGCATGTAGCGATAGTTCGAGATACACCGCTACCAGCAGGGCAAAGATATATGCCTGCAGGAAGATAACAATCATCTCGAAGAACGTAAAGGCAAGACCCGCAAGCAGTGTCACTGGGCTCAGCACGGTCCAACCGTTCAGCTGCCAGAAGAAGTAGTTCGTGGCAGAGAACATCAGGGCCAAAATGATGTGGCCAGAGAGCATATTCGCCATGAGACGCAGAGTCAGCGTGACAGGACGAAGGATGAAGGTTGAAAGGAACTCGATCGGAATCGTCAGAATATGAAGAAAGACCGGAATGTTCGGAACAACCACTGTGGATTTGATGTACTTGAAGAACCCGTACTTCCTAGCACCCGCATAAATAAAGGCGATATAACCGACCAGCGACAGAAGCAGCGGCATACCGATACGAGCATTAGGAGAAATGTTGAGGAAAGGAATAATGGAAGGCAGGTTCATGCTGAGCACGAGGAAGAAAATAGTCGCGATCAGCGGAAGGAAACGAGCCCCCTCCTTCTTGCCAAGAATTTCCTCAGCGATGTTAATACGGACAAAGTCAAGTGCATATTCAGCTACATTCTGGGCACCCTTTGGAATCAGCTTAGGACTCCGCATGGCGACCATAAAGAATGCACACACGAGAATTGCCATCAAAATACGGACCAACATCAGACGGTCGAGAGTGAACCAGCCGTTGGCAAAGCCCGTCAACCACAGGTTGTGGATCTTGCCGTCAGTTGTCACATACCCCGGGAAGAATTCGCCCAAGTCAGGAGCATGAAACTCCCCTTTTAAGGCTAGTGTTGTAACGCTCAGCGTTCTCTCCCATGTTCGAGCCACCCCAAGAGGTGGTGCGATGGACGTCTGAAATTAAACCGGACCGCTGTGTAACTCCGTCGCACATCATCACAGGCGGTCACCGGGGATAAACCCAAAGCCTATATTAACGAAGAAACGGCCTCAGAGGTTCCCAGCGACCCGAAACTACAGATCAAACCCTTTCAGAAAATTGCCAAAATTCTCTCTACCAGCACAAATACTAAATATATGATTTAAAGCACATACCCCCATTTGGGGGTAGTGCTCACCTATCAGCTCGTTTTCATTACCCTATGAGTGTCTACTATGCCACAAAATTGAGTTCCCTGGGTCACAAAAACCGGCACTCTGTGAGCCTAAAAAAATACCCCCATTAGAGGGTAGCTTTAACCTCAGCGGGGATTGTGACAAGCAATGCACAGATAACCGTGATGGCAAAAGCCTTGCCATTAAGGAAGCTTGCATGGCGAAGAGCTGCACAAACAATGATCGCAATGAGCATTTTGAGCAACCAACTACCTAGTACCACTGCTGCCATAAGATTGGCAGGTTTTTTCATCGTAGCTACAAAACTAATGAGAGTAATGAGGACGAATCCTCCACCAAAGGCGACGCCGATCACAGCGGCCACGAAGCCTGCCATGCCAAGCACCAGCGTCCACAGCACCAACATAATCACTGCGACAATTCCAAGGCCCACCAGGGACCAAATCATCGCCGCGCGGAACTTCTGCTGCGGAGTGCGCCCGCTCTGAACTGGGAAAGCATCCTGGGCGGCATTAGTGGTCCCCGAAGCGCCCGAGTTGGATGGCTTATTCGACTCTGGGTTATTGGATTGGTTGGATTCCATATTTTCTTTCCTATCCGGAATTGGGAATTGAGATAATTGGAATAAAAGAGACTGCGGTCACGATCTGTGCGTGCACCCGCGTATGTAGCCATAGTACGTGATTTCCCCACCCCTGTGCTCCGCACCACACAGAAAATGCCACTGCTAAAGCAGCGGCATTTTTGACTATAGAAGCAATGACAATATTTACCTGCGGTGACGAGGTGTATATTCCCCTGCTGCTGTGGCAGCAAGGCGTGCATGCTTCCTATCTCGACGAATTGGATAGATAGTAAGCAGGACTGCGCAAATAATGGCGGTTATCATGCCACAAAGCGCCCAGGTGGCTGGGAAGACTGTAAAGGCCACAGTACCGAAGGAAACAGCACCAACCCAGGCATAAAGGACCAGGACCACGCGGCGGTGGGTGTGTCCCAGGCGCAACAGCCTGTGGTGGAGGTGCATCTTGTCAGCGGCAAATGGACTTTGGCCACGAGCAAGGCGCCTAAAGACTGCCATCACAAGGTCCAGCAGTGGCACACTGAGTGCTGCCAGAACCACGAGGAATGGGCTCATAACCGCAATGAAGTCAGCGGTGCCATAGAGGCTCATATTGATCTTGCCGGAGGCAGAGGTGGAAGCCGCAGCCAACAGCAGACCAATGAGCATGGAGCCTGAGTCACCCATGAAAATGCGGGAGGGCTCAAAGTTATGAGGCAGGAAGCCTGCGCAGAGACCAACAAGGGCGGCCGCAATAATTGCCGGTGGGTATGCGGAGACCGTACCACCCTGGTCATGAAGAATAGCCAGGGAGAAGATCAGAATGGACAGGCCACCAATCATGCCAAGGCCAGCGGCCAAACCATCAAGGCCGTCGACGAAGTTAATGGCATTAATGAGGGTGACTGTGAAGATGGTAGTCAAGACTGTTGACTGGAATTGGTCAAGAATGACCGTGGTGCCACCGCTAATCGGGAAATACAACAGGGTCCAGGTCAGACCCAAAATACTCATGAGCACGGCGCCCACTAATTGGCCGATGAGTTTGGTTAGGGCATCAAGTTCGAATATATCGTCAATGACACCCACAATCACAATGACCACCGCTGCCCACACAACTGCGGACATTTCCGGGGTCACGGGCTTAAAGCCACGGGTGAGCGCTGGCAACTGCCCCGCCACCAAGACGGCGGCAAGGAAGCCAAGCATCATTGCGGCACCGCCAAGACGTGGCTTTGGCACAGTGTGCACATCGCGCTCACGGATAGCGGCCATATGGCCATAACGCATAAAGAGGTAGCGCACAAGGCCGGTGGCGAGATATGTCACCACACAGGCCGTGAGCACTACCATGCCTAACTCACGGAGAGGTACACCCATTAACGAAGGCTTTCTGGGGTACAGCCAAGAGCCTCGGCGATTTGCTCTGCAGTAATGGAACCTTCACGCAGGATCTTTGGAAAATCACCGGAGAGATCCACAATGGTCGATGGAACGCCGATGGTGGATTCACCAGCATCAAGATAGCAGTTCACAGTATCGCCCAGCATGGACTCAGCTGCTTGGGCAGTCGTAGCCGAAGGCATACCGGAGATATTTGCGGAGGATACTGCCATTGGGCCGGTCTTGCGCAGAAGCTCTATTGCCACTGGGTGCAGTGGCATGCGAAGCATCACAGTGCCGCGGGTATCACCCAGATTCCATGGCAGGCTTGGGGCCTGGCGGATAATCAAGGAGAGTGCACCCGGCCAGAAGGCCTCAACAAGGGTGCGTGCGGCGGCTGGGTATTCAGCAACCAAACCGGTGATGGTGTCCCAGGAGCCAACAAGCACAGCCACTGGCATATCTGGGCCACGGTGCTTGGCGGCAAGAAGGCGTGCGACCGCATCATTATTGAAGGCATCACAGCCAATGCCATAAACCGTATCAGTCGGCATGACAATCAAACGGCCACCTGCGACCGCATTCTGGGCGGTCTGAAGGCCAAGTTCACGGCTTTCTGGATCACTACAATCAAAGATGCGACTCAACGCAAACACCTCGGTTTAGTCTTATAGATTCTGCGGCTATTTTAGTCTGACCGGCCAAGGTCACTCGTCCATTATACTCACGGTTCCCGGACTAATCAGGAGAACTAACCACACCGTCAAAGAAACGCGGTTTGCCCGCCCAATCCGAAATAATCTGGCCGGAACCAATCCCGGACTCGGCTGCCAAAGCAAGCATCAATGGCCCTGTCGTATCATCATGCTCAATACGAATCGGAGAATTTAACCTGCCATAGCGTCTGGCCTGGGAAAATAGCGCAGGCATCAGGTCCATGCCGGTATCTCCACCAAAGACCGCATTATGGGGATCATGGGTAGTTTCCTCATCGACCGCACTGCCCTCCGGCACATAAGGCGGGTTAGACACAATCAAATCAAGACTATGCGCTTCCACCCCATTGGCCTCCAATAGGCCAAGGTCATCTACACTTCCGTGTAAAATTACCACTTTTGCCGAGGGTTCAGCAGGACCATTTCCATACCCAAACCCAAAATTCTCCCGAGCCAATTTTTCAACCATTGAGACATTGGCCTTAGCGTACTCAATGGCAGCCGGCGAAAGCTCCACAGCATAGATTTCTGCTGGCACGCGATGCTCGTTCAGCACATTCGCGATATAACACGCAATGGCACCCGAGCCGGTGCAGAAGTCCACAATTTTAACTCGACCAGCCTTTGACCTGGCGATTTCCAAAGCCGTGGTAGCCGCCCAGTCGGCGAGCTGCTCGGTTTCTGGGCGCGGGATGAAGACACCGGGGCCAACCTTGAGGTCCAGCGGACCGAAAGGAGCGGTACCAAGAATGTGCTGGAGGGGCTCACGAGCCGCACGGCGCTGAACGTAGTCGTCGAAAAGCAACTGCTGTTCAGGGCTGAAATCATCAGCGAAGCGCAGGCTCATGCGGTCAATGCCGAGGATATGCGCGGCGATGGTTTGGGCGTCAAATAAAGGAGAAGCCACCCCTGCATCGGCAAGGATGGCTTCAGCTTTAGCTATTTTCGAGACGAGCGGCACGATCGGCAGCCTGCAAAGCGGTAAAGAGGTCATCGAGCTCACCGTTGAGGACAGAGTCCAGGTTATTGGCCTTATAGCCAATGCGGTGGTCGGTGATGCGGTTTTCCGGCCAGTTGTAGGTGCGGATTCGCTCCGAGCGGTCGATGGTGCGAATCTGTGCGGCGCGACCCTCAGCGGCCTCAGCTTCAGCCTGCTCCTCAGCCATCTGCTGGAGGCGGGCGGCCAGCACCTGCATAGCGCGGGCCTTGTTCTGAATCTGGGAGCGCTCCTTCTGACAGGTCACCACAATGCCGGTTGGCAGGTGGGTAATACGCACAGCGGAGTCGGTGGTATTAACGCCCTGACCGCCCTTACCGGAGGAACGGTAGACATCAATACGCAGGTCCTTCTCGTCGATTTCGACCTCGGCGACCTCATCGGGTTCTGGGTAAACCAGCACACCAGCGGCGGAAGTCTGAATACGACCATTGGATTCAGTTACTGGGATACGCTGCACGCGGTGCACGCCACCCTCGAACTTGAAGACCGACCAAGCGCCATCGCGGGATGGCTGCTTGGAGCGGATGGTCATGGTCATATCCTTCACGCCACCCAGGTCGGACTCGTTAAGGTCGAGGATTTCGGTGACAAAGCCGTGGCGCTCAGCATAGCGCTGATACATGCGGGCGAGTTCACCAGCAAAGAGGGCTGCTTCTTCACCGCCGGCACCGGACTTAATCTCCATGACAATGTCATCACTGTCATGAGGATCGCGTGGGGCCAGCAGGTCAGCGAGCTTTTCCTCGAGCTCAACTACGAGCTTTTCCAGACGATCAACTTCCTCCTGGAAGTCATGATCCTCATAGGCCATTTCCTTGGCGGCCTCGAGATCATCGCGGGCGGCGACGAGCTCATCATTGACCTTGATAATGGGCTGAAGCTCAGAGTAGCGCTTACCTACTTTGCGGGCCCTGGCTGCATCATTGTGCAGCTCTGGGTCTGCAAGCTGGGCTTCAAGGCCCTGGTATTCAGCCAGAATATCGTCTACTGCGGAGACCTGGCTTGCCATTAATCCTCCTCGATAGCGGTAGTCTTGGCGATCTGCATCAGGAATTCGCCATTGCTGTTGGTCTTCTTCAGCTGCTTGACCAGGAGGTCAATAGCGGCCTGGCTTTCCATGCCGGAAAGCAGACGGCGCAGCTTGTGAACAATCTTAGCCTCTTCAGGGTTAAGAAGCAGTTCATCCTTACGGGTGCCGGATGGGTTGATATCCACTGCTGGGAAGACACGGCGCTCGGCGATGCGGCGGTCGAGCTTGAGCTCCGCATTGCCGGTACCCTTGAATTCCTCGAAGATCACGGTATCACCAGCGGAACCGGTCTCCACCATGGCGGTGGCGATGATGGTGAGCGAACCGCCATCCTCGATATTACGAGCAGCACCCAGGAAGCGCTTTGGTGGGTAGAGGGCATTGGAGTCCACGCCACCGGAAAGAATACGGCCGGAGCCTGGGCTGGAGTTGTTATATGCACGGCCCAGACGGGTAATGGAGTCCAGCAGGACAACCACGTCATGACCGAGCTCAACCAGGCGCTTTGCGCGCTCAATGGCGAGCTCTGCCACAGTGGTGTGCTCGCTTGGTGGACGGTCGAAGGTGGAATCAATGACCTCGCCCTTGACGGAGCGCTGCATATCGGTAACTTCTTCAGGGCGCTCATCAACCAGGACAACCATGAGCTTGCACTCAGGGTTATTGGTGGTAATCGCATTAGCGATGTCCTGCAAGATGGTGGTCTTACCGGCCTTTGGTGGGGATACGATGAGTGCACGCTGACCCTTACCAATTGGCATAACCAGGTCAATCACACGGGTGGTGAGTACCTTGGCCTCAGTCTCAAGACGAAGACGCTGGTTAGGATAGAGCGGCGTCAAGGAGCTGAACTTTGGACGAGTACGTGCGGTCTCTGGGTCAAGACCATTAACCGAGGTCACGCGCACAAGGGCATTGTGGCGGCGCTGGCGGTTATTATTGCGGTTATTGCTTGGCTCTGGGCGGGTACGCACCTGGCCCTGAATGGCGTCACCGCGACGAAGGCCAAAACGGCGAATCATCTGCTGGGAGACAAAAACGTCATTCTTGGATTCGCGGTAACCAGTGGTACGCACAAAAGCAATGCCATTATCGACAATGTCGAGAATACCGGCGATATCCTGGAAATCCTCCGGGCTTTCTACGCGTGGCTCGGCATTCTCAGTGCGCTCTGCGCGCTCAGCGCGGTCCTCACGGTTATTGCGACGCTCATTACGCTCTTCGCGTTCTGCGCGGTTATTGCGACGCTCTTCGCGATCCTCGCGATTATTACGGCGCTCATTGCGCTCATCGCGTTCTGCGCGGTTATTGCGACGGTCTTCACGATCCTCGCGATTATTACGGCGCTCATTACGCTCAGAACGCTCGTCACGTTCTGCACGATTGGAACGACGGTCTGCGCGCTCATTACGCTCATCGCGTTCTGCACGATTAGAACGACGCTCGGCGCGCTCATCATCATTACGGCGCTCTTCGAGGTCCTCAGCGGAGTCCTCGGAATTTACGCGGGCACGCTCAGCCTTCTGAGCTTCATTGCGCTCACGCAGTGCCTGGCGCTGGCGGTAGCGGCGCTGACGGCGTGCCTGGGAGCGGGACTCAGGATAACGGCGCTCACCCTGCTCATTATCGGAATCATTATTATCGCTGACTTGGTCATTTGCAGACTCGTTATTCTCAGCGGAGTCATTGCTTGCACCGATGACAGTGACGGTGCTTGGGCGATCATCGGTCAGGGTTGGTGCAACCTGGTCGAGTTCCTCAGTGGTGGAGCGCAGCATACGGCGACGAGGACGTGGGTTGCGGCGTGGTGCTTCATCCTCGTTAGAAGCTGGCTCCTCAGAAGCCTGGCTATTGGAACGAGTACGACGGGTCTTAGTGGTCGAATCAGAACGAGAAGATGGTGCATCAGAGCCCGCCCCATTCTGAGCTGCTTGAATGAGCTCAATCAGTGGGCCTTTACGGAGGGCAGAAATCTTGGTGATACCAAGGCCTGCTGCAATCTCGCGAAGCTCGGGTAGACGAAGGGAATTAAGGTTTTCTGGGTTTGTCACAGATTTCCTTCCACAAAAAAAATTTGATTTGGTATGAGAAGGGGGAAAATCGAGCACCTCCGCTTTGCGCGCTAAAGTAGAAAGCATGCACAGCACAATGCAGGAGATTCCGCTGTCAGTGGCGCGGATATTTGAATACGGGCGCACCGTTAACTCTGAGACTACCATTAAAACCGCTCGTAGTGATAATAGAGCTGCCAAAAAGCAGGAAAAGACCAGTTCAGATTCATCGACTGAGAGTTTCAATTTAGAAATTGAAAGCCAGAGTTTTCGTGAAATTGGTGCACGTACTGCTGCCCTAGCCCATGTTTTGGATGAAGATTTGGGTGCGACTGGCGATGCCCGCGTAGCAACTTTTATGTTTAATTGCTCCGAGCATCTTGAAATTCTCTTCGCTTCTGCGTGCAAGGGTGCAGTTTTTCATCCGCTCAATATTCAGCTTTCTGATGAGCAGCTTATTTTTATCATTAATCATGCCCAGGACAAGGTAATTTTCGCCGATCCACGATTGGCCACACGCCTTGCCCGTATTGTGCGCCACTGTGCATGTGTCAAAGATATTGTCTTTATTTCCGGGTACCTGCATTCCGGATTTTTCCCAAGTCGCGTGCAACTTCATCGCTATGAAGAGCTGCTTGATTCCAAGCCTTCCACCTATGAATGGCCAGCTCTTGATGAGAATACAGCTGCTGCATTATGTTATTCCACCAGTACTGCTGGCGCACCAAAGGGTGTGCTCTTTTCACACCGCTCTCTTTATCTTCATTCGCTGTATTTGCGCACCACTGATTCTTTTGCAATTTCGCAGGGAAGTACCTTCCTGGCCACGGTGCCGATTTATCATGTTTTATCCTGGGGTGTACCTCTAGCTGCATTTATGTGCGGTGCCCCTCTGGTTTTTATTGCTGAGGAAAATTCACCTGAGGTCCTTGCTGAGGTCATTGCCTCTACCCATCCAGTGATGGCCGCTGGCATGCCAAGTGTGTGGACTTCACTATATTCCCACTATGAAAACAATCCTCCGACACGCATGAGCTTGCGTGAAATTTTTGCCGGTGGCGCCCCTGCCCCACCAAATCTTATTCGCCGCTGGGAGCAGTCCTTTGGTGTGGATGTGATTCATTGTTGGGGCATGACGGAGATGTCCCCGGTTGGCACAGTGGCACGCCCACCAGCTGGGCTTCATGGTGAACAGCGCTGGGATTATCGCATTAGTCAGGGCCGCTTCCCTGCTTCTGTTGATTACCGTGTGGTCAATGATGGCAGCATTGTGACTGGTACTGACCGTAATCATGGTGAAATTTATGTGCGCGGCCCATGGGTCACCAAGCAGTATTACCGCTCCGATTCGGTTGATTCCTTTAATGGTGAGGACCTCGAATATGCTGAGGACTCCTTTATTAAAGATGAAAAGACGGGCGATATTTGGTTCGCCACTGGCGATGTGGGTTCTGTTACACATGATGGCTTCTTGACTGTTGAGGACCGCATTCGGGATGTGATTCGCAGTGGTGGCGAGTGGATTTATTCCGTGCCCCTAGAAAATCTCATTATGGCCAATGAAGAGGTCTATGAATGCGCGGTTATCGGTCATCCTGACCCGACCTGGGGTGAACGCCCACTGGCGGTTGTGCGCCTCAATGAAGGTTTTGAGGGCGACGCCGACCTTGCACTGATCCTTGCTAAACGTATGAAGGATATTTTCCCGCAGTGGATGATTCCTGAATACTGGAGCTTTGTGAAACGCGTGGATAAAACCAGCGTGGGTAAATTCGACAAGATTGATCTGCGTGCCAATGATGCCCACGGCTATTTTAATGTCATCCGTATTTCCCTGGATGAATGAGTCAGTGCGACAGTGTGACAGTGTGCCAGCGTGACAGCGTCGGTACTGTGCGCGCCAATAGGTTTTGTCGAAAAGCAAGAATTAAAATCCGCGCAACAATGGGCACTAGGGGCGGATATAAGAAAATCCCGAGTCCAGCGATATGTGCTGAAACTCGGGATTATGTGGCTAGCGCCAGTAATCTAGATTAATTCTCAATCTCCACACCATCAGCGATGTGGAGCTCGAGAACACGAATGCCAGATTCGCGGGCCTGGTCGAGGATTTGTGGGTCAATGTCCTCAGTGTGCAAAACCATGGCGGTTGGGCCGGCACCGGAGAGGTAGGCGGCATAGCCCTTATTGCGCAGGCGGTTCACCCATTCGGCCGTGACCGGCAAAACATCAGCGCGATATGGCTGGTGGAGGCGGTCGCGGGTGCCCTCCCAGAGGAGTTCAGGATGCTTTTGCAGGGCCACAGTCATCACAGCAACGCGGGAAACATTGAATCGGGCGTCAATATGGGTGACATCGGATGGAAGCACGCGGCGAACGGCTTCCGTGGAGGCCTTGAAATCCGGAATGAGGGCGGTGGCGCGAATGTGTGAATCCACAGGGATTTGCACGGCCTTATACTGCGGTTCCGTACCATCGACGAAGGTCTCAGTCCAGGACACAATGCCCTGACCAAGAACCGAGGCGGCGGCATTATCCGGGTGGCCCTCAAAGGCGGAGGAAAGCTGCACCATTTGGGCATCGGTCAGTGGCCTACCGGCAAGACCATTGCCGGCAGCAACGCCAGCCACGGCAGCAGCCGCCGAGGAGCCAAGACCGCGGGATTGCGGAATATTATTGTGGCAGACCACGCGAAGACCAGGGGCTTTCACCTGAGCTTCACGCAGGGCACTCTGAATAGCGCGCACAACCAGGTGGCGGCCATCGCGTGGGAGATATTCCGCACCCTCACCGAAGACCTCAACCTCGATGCCATCGGCAATGACTTCCACCTCGACGGTGTCATAGAGGCTCAGCGCAATGCCCAAGGTATCAAAACCAGGGCCGAGGTTCGCGGAGGAGGCCGGAACCTTAACGCTGACCTTGGTGCCAACAGGAAGTTCAGTAAACATACAAGTCCTTGATCTTATTGCGTATGTTAAAAGGGTTGCCTACTTAAGGCCGAGGGCGACTACCACAGCATGTGGGTCCACATCAATTGGCTTTGGCTCAGGCATGCCGATAAGGGCGGTATTTGGATCCTTAAGGCCATTGCCAGTCACGGTGCAGACAATGCGCTGGCCTGGCTCGATCCAGCCTTCCTCATGGGCGGCGATAACGCCAGCCACAGAAGCGGCGGAAGCAGGCTCAACGAAGACACCTTCCTTGGAGGTCAGGAAGCGGTAGGCCTCGAGGATCTTCTCATCGGTGGCAGCGCGGATGACACCATTGGATTCATCGCGGGCCTCAATGGCGGTGGTCCAAGAAGCAGGGTTACCAATGCGGATGGCGGTAGCAATGGTCTCAGGGTTGAGGACTGGCTCGCCCTTCACCAGTGGGGCGGCACCGGCAGCCTGAACGCCGAGCATCCGTGGAAGCTTGGTGGACTTACCGGCCTCCTTGTACTGCTTATAGCCCTTCCAGTAGGCGGTGATATTACCAGCATTACCCACTGGGAGTGCGTGAATATCAGGGGCATCGCCGAGGCAGTCGATGATTTCGAAGGAAGCGGTCTTCTGACCCTCAATACGCATTGGGTTCACGGAGTTCACCAGAGCGATCTCAGGGTACTCAGCGGTGGTCTTGCGCACGAGCTCAAGGCAGTCGTCGAAATTGCCACGAACCTGAATGATTTCAGCGCCGTACATCACAGCCTGGGCGAGCTTACCCTGGGCAATCTTGCCCTCAGGGATGAGCACGCAGCACTTGATGCCAGCACGGGCAGCATAGGCAGCAGCGGAGGCGGAGGTATTGCCGGTGGAGGCGCACATCAGCACCTTCTTGCCCTGGGCAACAGCGTCGGTGACAGCAACGGTCATGCCACGGTCCTTGAAGGAACCGGTTGGGTTTGCACCCTCAACCTTGAGCCACACATCGCAGCCGGTGAGTTCGCTCAGTGCATTGGCACGAATCAGTGGGGTGCCACCCTCATTGAGGGTAATAACACGAATGTCATCATTAAATGGCATCCACTCACGATAAGCCTCAATCAAACCTGGCCAATGTTGCATTCTTTATTCACCTTCCAAACGGATTACGCTGTTAACAGCCTTAACAGATTCAAGTTTAGCGAGCTTCGCAGTTATTGCCGAAAGCGCTGCTTCCTTGGCCTTATGCGTGACCACAATCAGGCGTGCGCTATTGCGCTCCTTATTGCCGGCCTCCTGGCGCACAGTGCTAAGGGAAATATTATCAGCAGCAAAGAGATCAGCAACCTCAGCCAGCACACCAATGCGGTCTTCAACTTCCATATCCACGTGGTAGCGGGTATGAACATCACCGAATTTCGCAATTGGGAAATCAGCATAGGTGGATTCACCAGGGGCACGACCACCATGCACCTTATTGCGGGCGGCACCAACCAGGTCACCCAAAACAGCAGAAGCGGTTGGGTTACCACCAGCACCATTGCCGTAGAACATCAAATTACCAGCAGCCTCAGCATCAACAAAGATGGCATTGAAGGACTTGGCCACACTGGCCAGTGGGTGCTTGCGTGGAACCAGGGTTGGGTGAACGCGGGCAGAGATTTTCTCAATGCCATCATCATCAATAAAGCGCTCACAAACAGCCAGAAGCTTAATGGTGAAACCAGCGGACTTGGCGGCCTCAATATCAGCTGCCGTGATCTTAGAAATGCCCTCGCAGTAGACATCATCGTACTTCACGCGGGTATGGAAGGCCAGGGATGCAAGAATTGCAGCCTTGGAGGCAGCATCATGGCCCTCAACATCGGCGGTTGGGTCAGCCTCGGCATAGCCCAGGCGGGTGGCCTCCGCGAGCATCTCATCATAGCTTGCGCCGGTGGAGTCCATAGCATCCAAAATGAAGTTGGTGGTGCCATTAACAATGCCACGCACACTCTTGACCTGGTCACCAGCCAGGGAGCGGCGCAGTGGGCCAAGAACAGGAATAGCAGCCGCCACAGCAGCCTCATAATAAAGGTCAACGCCAGCAGCATCAGCGGCAGCGGCAAGTTCCTCAGAATGCGCTGCCACCAGGGCCTTATTGGCAGTCACCACAGACTTGCCGGCATTAAGGGCTGCCAAAACCAGCTTGCGTGGGTAGTCAATGCCACCGATAACTTCAACCACAATATCAACATCATCACGGTTAATGAGCGCTTCAGCGTCGTCGGTAAGCAAAGCGGGATCCACCCCAGGGCGCTCCTTGTTCAGATCGTGCACAGCCACGCCCTTTACCTCAATTGTGCCCCCAATGCGGTGGTAAAAGTCATTTGCGTGAGCATTAAGCAGGCGGAGAACCTCACTACCTACTGTGCCCAGACCGAGGATTGCTACACCGACAGATTTCTTTGAATCTGTGTTTTGTCCCATGAGAAAACTCCCAAATATTGTGGATGATGAACAACTGTCACCCATTGTAGACTACCCAATAGATATTTACCCACATATTTGATCAACTCCCCCGCGCGCATATTTTTCACAGGCTATAATTTGATAGTCACTGTATTGCACAGCCATGGGCATAGAAATTGAAGGGATAGTCACGCGGGATGAAAACACGCATTCAGCCTAGGTTTCGCAGGAAATCCATCCGCACCCTTGCCCTCATCAGCACTATTTCCTTAGGCCTCGGCGCCACGGTTCTAAGCACGCCTCAAGCCCATGCGGTTAATCCTGTGCTGCTTTCTTCCTATTCGCCATTCCTTGATTATGATTGGCTCTTTAATTATATTGCCTTTTATCTTGGCTTGGCGGGTACCTATAATCTGCTTTTCTGGTGGGTCCAAAGCCCGGCCGGTGCGCAGTTTTTGACACAGAACCCTGCGCTTAGCTTTATGAATGCGGGGCTGCGATGAAAAAATTCACTAGCACGCTTTGTGCTCTTAGCCTATCGACGACCCTGCTGGCACCCACATTAATGACATCGGCACCAGCGGATGCTTATGAAAATCCACCCTGCATGATTAGTGCTGGGCTCGGTGGCCTCTACCCCACCACGGACTGCACCAATGAGCGCTTCCTTGCGTATTCTTCTCAGAGTCTCTTAAAGCAGTTTTTCCTTACTATTCCTTCCTATGCGCTTAAAGGTGCCGCTTTTGGCGCAGCACTTTTTGTGATTTATCAGCTGCTCTATGAGGTCAATTTTATTAAGCGCCCAGCTGTGCCTCTTAACGGGCCAGGGAACTAATATTTTTCTCCCATGCCCCCTTGGGCATTAGCGGAGCTGCATTGCCCATGATGGGTACATGGCAAAAATTCAAAAACCTAAGGCTCTCCGTTTTGCTACGGCTGTTTTGACCGCAGTCCTACTGTGTGCTGGGCTTTCTGCACCCCAGTCCCAGGCTGATGCGCTCCCTAGCCAAGTGCAGACCTCCAGTGAAAATGTGGGCTCCTCTGTTCTTACCCTCACCCTGGTTCCCATGGCACTGAGCTCCGCTGGCAATATTGTTATTGGCTCTGCGCTCTATAACTACCTGCGCACAATCATCCCTACCCTTCCTGCTCTCCCCGGTTCGAGCTAATCCCCGATTTTCCTTCGCTTAACACAGCCCGCTTCGGCGGGCATTTTTTATGGGCTTTTAAGCCGAAAAAGGGTTGGTGCATATGATATTCTTAAGTCATCATTAGCTATGGAAGGAGTGTCCCTCATGAAAGGTCAAGGAACCCTTCCACGCTACGCCAAAAGATTCGCATCTTTTTACCTCATCTGCTCGTTGACCTGCGGATTTCTGAACTCACCCTTCGCAGTGGCTGATGACGCAGCAAGCTCGGAAAAGAGTTTTGCCGCTAATCTTTCCTCGGTTTTTGGTAGCTCGGAAAAGCCTACCGGTTCAAGCCTCATTGATACCTTGGGCTGGGCACACCTCTGGGACTTAGCCACTGAAGGTTCCTCGACCCCTCGTGGAATTCTTGTGGACCTCATAATGGCCCTGTTCATGTATAACATCATGGTCGATGGTGGCCTTTATCGCTCAATTAGGGATGCGTAGGAGGCACGATGAAAAAGAAATTCCTCGCCGCCACAATGAGCCTCGCCCTTGCTGCCGGTGTACTTAGTGTTTCCTCCCCGCGGGCTCAGGCTGAACCAATCTCTGCCCTTGCTGCCCCGGCTGTTGTTCTGGGTGCCATTGGCACTGGCATTGTTCTTGTCATTCCCTATCTACTCACGGCTGCTACCTTGGCCATTCGTGGGGCTGTACTGGGACTCATCATTTCTCTGTCCTATAATACTTTGGCTGATTATGGCCTGGTTCAGCGCCTCCGCGAGGAAGAAATCCCGAGCTTTATCCACTAATCACCGCCACGAAAGGACCCACGATGAAAGCCAAAGCACGCGCCCTGCGCTATGGCTCTGCATTACTTGGCCTTAGCCTGGTCTTTGCCTCTACCCCTGCCATTGCGCCTGATTCAATGAAGCTCGCCCCACAAGCTTCCGCACGAAGCTCTGATGCGGGGGCCATTGGCACCAGCCTTTATAATATAGTTTTTATTCCTAATTTCCTCATCTGGGTGCTATCCCCATTTGTGATGTATAACGTGCTAGTTGACCTTGGTATTATCCAATCCATCCGTGCGGCTAACCTGGCGGTGATGAACCGATGAAAATCAAAAAGCTCCTAATTACTGCTACTGCGGCAGCAACTCTTTCCACTGGTATCGTGGCTGCTCAGCAGTCCTCTGCGGCCCATGCCATTAATGCGCCAATCCAGTTCCGCATCTGGACCTATACTGGCATGTCTGATGGCAGGGTTTTGGAATTAAGCGCCCGCTCCATTCTCGGCAATCTCCTCTTCGCCGCCCCCTTCGGCGCCCTGCTTGCCTTCCTTGCCGGCAATGCCATCAACCTCATGATCTATTACCGCATCCTTCCACCCCTCCCAGTGCCAGACACTTCGCACTAATTATTAGGGTCCTGTTTTAATGTGGCACACATTAAAACAGGACCCTTGCTTCATTCATATGTTGTGAAGCGCGGGTCCTGCGGAATCAA